>JBDTSJ010000082.1:0-33868 GCA_039931205.1 Acidobacteriota bacterium | reverse complement strand
AATTGGTCCCCGATCTCATGGTGATATTGAACAGCCCTCCGCCCACCTGCCCAAACTCGGCTGCGTAGTTGCTGGTCTGAATATTGGTTTCCTCCACGGCGTCAATGCTAGGTTGAAGGGAAGCGGCACTGAACGGGATGAGCGCATTGGTCGCATCCATACCTTCAATCTGGGTGCGGAACGTCCCATTGGGAGCGCCGTTCACGCGCACGCTATTCACGCCATTGGAGTAGGATGTTCCGGGAATCAGTTGGGTTTGTGCAAGGTAGAACCGCAGTCCCTGGCTGGAAGAAGCCGCGCCACCGATGGCGAGAATGGGCAGATCCTGCAACCGCTGCACCGGCACCACGTGACTCAGTTCGGCGCTTTCTGTTTTAAGCATCGTGGTCTCGCCGGTTACGGTCACCGAATCCGAGACCGCACCCACCTCGAGCCCCACATCCAGGCGTAGTGTCTGCGCAACCTGGATCACAATGCCCTGGCGCACGTACTTCTTGAAACCGGGAACAGTCACCGTGAGTTCGTAACTGCCAACAGGCAACTGTGGCATCGTGTAATTTCCGGTGTCGGTGCTGGCGGCCTGATACGTGGCGCCGGTCTCCACGTTCCGGATCTCCATTTGGGCGCTGGCCACAACCGCGCCTGCGGGGTCGGCCACAGTCCCGGTGAGGGTACCGCGGTCGCTCTGTGCGAACGCCGACAAGGCCGCCAACACCACACATCCAAGCAGTCTAAGAGTCATAATTCTCCCTTTTATGAACCGTCGCCCCAATTGAATTCCTGCATGCAAGTATTCAATGGAGGCGATTTTATCCTGTTATTTGGCCAGTGTCAATGACAAACTGAGGTGCCGTGGAGTTCACCGTCCCTTGTGGGGGGGGCATCGCCTAAACCGGGACGAATTAGCGGACGGGAGGCTGACGCCACCCGCCCTGAGAACGCGCAAACCGCTGATTGTATTGACGGGAGGCTTTACACTACCGGATCAGAGACGCGCCCGGCACGCAGTTCAGAATACCGGCGTCGCCGCTAAGCACCGATTCCAAATTTCGACGCGACAACCGCACGTGCTCACGCGCCAGTGCCTCGGCGCGCGTGCCCTGGCGGCTCTCAATGGCTTCCAGAATTGCGTGGTGCTGCTCCTGCCCGATCGTCACCAGTTCGGCTCCGCCTGGTAGCTTGGAGCGCGCAAACACCATCGCACTGGGGTTGGCGAAGGGCAGTGAGGTCAGATGTTTTAACGTCCGTGTGAGCATCGCGCTCTTCGCGAGCCTGACTAGTTCGGAATGGAAAGCCTCGTTCAAATCCATGTAACGCGCGAAGGTGTCCAGCGTGTGGCGGGCGATCACGTCCATCTGACGCTGATATTCGCGGATCTCCCGCAACTCAGATACATCCACCAACCGTTCCGCCGCCAGCCGCGCCGCAGTACCTTCCAGCACACCGCGCATATCCATCGCATCCCAAATATCAGCCAACGTGAACTCGCAAACGCTAAATCCGCCGGAAGGCGACGCCTCCAGCAAGCCTTCTTGCGATAACCGGTCCAGCGCCAGACGAATAGGTGTGCGTGACACTCCAAGCCTCGCACCCAACGCGAGTTCCGAGAGTCGCTCTCCAGGTGTAAAGCCGCCCTTCAGCAGCATCTCTCGCAGTGTCAGAAGTGTGCGTCCCGTTTGGGATACAAATTCGAGATTGCTCTTCATCTACTAGCGCGACACCTGCTTTTGAGATCCTTTTTCAGCAATCGCCTTTTCGATGATCTTCGCCGCAGCCGGAAACTCCTTTTTCGAGTTCGCCATGAAAATTCCCTTGGTAACCATCAACGGAGTCCATCCGTAGTCGGTCCGGGAATTCAAATCCGCGCCCTGGCTGATCAGGTACTCGAGAATCGAATTCTGATTGCACAGAATCGACCCATGCACCGCCGTCATCCCGTCCCACCGGGGATCGCCCACGCCCAAGCCAAGCAGGTCTTCGACATTGTCCGGATACCGCATGATGGTGGCCTCAGGGCTCCCCACAACGGGATAGTCTCCGAAATTGGTATGCGCGTTGATGTCATTGCCCATTTCGATGGCCAGCTTCACAGCCGCCAAACGCTCCGCTTCAGAAACGCCGGTCGTGGGTCCCGGACTCTCGCCTTCGTAGTAATCGAGACACGCCGCCGCCATGAGCGGAGTGACTCCCACCTCAGTATTGATGTTCGGATTCGCGCCCATCGAGGCCAGTAGCCGCATCATCGGGGCATCCCCATTGCGCGCCGCGTTATAGAACGGCGTGGATCCGACGAAGCTCAAATGGTGCCGGCCCAGGTTAATGTTCGGGGGGGCCTTCGTGGTGCCAAGCCCCTTCGTCATTACCGTTTCTTTCCAAGTGATGCGCGCGTTCGGATCGGCTCCCTTTTCAATCAGTTTCTTGGCCAGATCCAGAGATGACGTCTTATCGAATAGCCGCGGCACTGGCACAGGATCGCTAGCCGTTCCCGCTGCTTCCCACGACGCGCCCGGCTTGCGCATCCACATCAGCGAATGCAGCGGCGTGCCGTTCAGGTCCTGAATCTTGGGGTCGGCCCCCAGGTCCAGCAGCGCAGAAGCCATATCGAGATGCGCATTGATGATCGCCATATTCAGCGCCGTGCTGCCGTCGGGAGCGCGATCGTCCAAATTCGCGCCATGCTCCACCAGCGTCCGCATCGCCGGGATGCGATCGTTCAGCACCGCGAACAGGAACGCGGTGAATCCACCCTTAGACTTGGCCTTTACGTCCGCTCCGAACTCGACGAGAAGAGCCGTAGCCGCGGTGTTGCCTTCGCCCGCTGCCCACATCAGAGCGGTCTGGCCTTTGAACTTCTCGACCGCGTTCACCTGCGCGCCATTCTTCAGAAGCGTGCGTACCGATTCGACGTTGCCATTGAGCGCGGCGCTCATCAGCGCCGTCTGTCCATCGCCGAATGTAGCGTTTACGTCTACGCCCGCCTTAATCAACTGGTCGATCAGCGCGGCGTGCCCGCCTTCCGCAGCCAGTGCCATGGGCGTAATGCTGTAGCGATTCGCCGCCTTCGCATCCGCACCGGCCGCCAGCAGCAGGCCCGCGATCTCCGCGTTGCCCGTCTCCGCAGCCCAATGGAGCGGAGTGGCGCCGTCGGCTTCCACGGCCCGAACGTCGGCTTTCTGGACGAGAAGCGTCTTCACCGCCGCCGCATCGGATTTCTTCACCGCGTCTATCAATTTACTGTCCGCTGCGTGAACCGTTGCAGCTAGCAGGATGAAAAAAGGGAATCTATGCTTTAAGGCCATTGATAGTATACCTGCATACAGTATAGACTAGGAATCGTGTACAAGGCTAGCGGCAATTTTTCAAAGCTCCTCATCGCATCCTTCGCAGTAACCGCCATTCTCGGACTATCGACGGTCGCGTTCACCCAGCAACCCACCGAACAACAAGCCGCGGGCGCCATGTTTGGACAGTATTGCGCCGGTTGCCACAGTCCGCAACTGCGGACCGGCGGAATGGTGATCAACGGCGCCGAGATGGACCAAATCGCGCAGAACGGGGAAAAGTGGGAGAAGGTAATCCGCCAACTCCGCCAAGGGGGCATGCCTCCTGCCGGTGCGCCGCGACCTGCTCCCGCGGTCTACGCGCGCACGGCGACCTTCTTAGAGAGCACTCTGGATAAGGCCGCAGCAGCGAATCCGAACCCGGGCGATCTTCCCGACCTGCATCGTCTCACCCGCACTGAATATAAGAACGCGATTCGAGATTTGTTCGCGCTCGACAATTTGCCGAAGGAGATGGATTACGAATTCCTGCTGCCTACCGACAATGCATCCAGCGGTTTCGATAATCTGGCGGACCTGCTCTACTTGTCTCCCGCAACGATGGAGCGTTACCTCGACTCAGCGCGTAAAGTCGCACGGCTGGCAGTGGGGGATCCTACCGCGCCCGTCATGGTGAACGTGCATCGCACGCCCGATGAAGGTCCGCAGACCACCCAGCTTGAAGAACTCGGTTTCGGAACTCGAGGTGGCTTGGCGATCCACAGCTACTTCCCGCTCGACGGCGAATACGCCTTCCAAGTGGAAACGGCCGGCGGCGGACGTGACGCACATGAACTGGAGATCACCATCGATGGCGAGCGTAAACAGCTAGTCACTCTCGGAGGAGCCGCAGGTGGACGGGGCGGCCGGCGTGGCGGGGGCGAACCCGCGGACTATCGCATCCGCGTAACAGCAGGCCCGCATTTGATCGGAGTAACCTTCGTCCAGCGGAGCCGGGCGCTGGACGAATCCACTCTCTCCACGCGCCCACGCAGCCGGGGCACGCAGCCCGCCGTCGGCGCACTCAACATCCGCGGACCCTACAACGTTACGGGGCCGGGCAATACCCCCAGCCGAGCCCGAATCCTTACTTGTAAACCCGCCGATGCCGCTGCTGAAACTCCTTGCGCGCGCCAGATTCTTTCGACGTTAATGCGCCAGGCCTATCGTAGACCCGTGACTGAATCGGATGTCAACGATTTGATCCCGTTCTTCAACGATGCCCGTCGTGAAGGCAGCTTCGACTATGGCATCCAAGGCGCCATTGAGCGCATGCTGGTCAGCCCGCAATTCCTCTACCGCGCGGAGCGCACTCCCGCGAATGCACCGAAAGCCTTCGCCATAAGCGATCTCGAACTCGCCTCGCGCCTATCGTTCTTTCTGTGGAGCAGCATCCCCGACGACGAACTCCTCGATCTCGCGGCCGCGGGAAAACTGAAAGATCCCGCCACTCTACGCGCCCAAACCAAACGCATGCTCCGCGACCCGCGCTCCGAAGCGATGGTCGACAATTTCGCTGCCCAGTGGCTTTTCCTCCGCGACATCCGAGTCAAGGAACTCGACCTGTTCCTCTTCCGTAACTTCGACGCCGGCCTCCGCGGATCGATGGAACGCGAAACAGAGCTTTTTCTTAACGACGTCCTGCGCGGCAATCACAGCGTTCTGGACCTGATCACCGCGAATTACTCGTTCTTGAACGAGCGACTTGCAAAGCACTACGGAGTCCCCGGAATTCGGGGTGCCGAATTCCGAAAGGTAGAATTTCCAGCAGGGATCCAGCGTGGTGGATTATTAGGACAGGGCAGCCTTCTGACCCTTACGTCTTACTCGATCCGTACCTCGCCGGTGTTACGCGGAAAATATGTTCTCGAGAATCTGCTGGCTTCCGCCCCGCCTCCTCCGCCGCCCAATGTTCCGTCGCTGAAGACCGAAGGGGAATCCGCAGATAAGCCGCGCACCCTGCGTGAATCCATGACCTTGCACCGCGCGGCACCCGCATGCGCCAGCTGCCATGCCCGCATGGACCCGATCGGCTTCGCATTCGAAAACTTCGACGCCACCGGAGCGTGGCGTGATCACGACGGCGGCCAGACCATCGACGTGCAGAGCAAAATGCTGGATGGGACCGAAGTAAACGGCATTGACGGCGTTAAGAAACTTATCCTGAAGGACCCCGAGCGCTTCGCCGGCGCCCTCAGTGAAAAACTTCTGATGTACGCGATCGGGCGCAACGTTCAGTACTACGACACGCCTGCGGTCCGCGAAATCGTCCGCGGGGCTAAGGCCAGCAACTATACGTTTGAGGCTCTAGTCGAAGGCGTCGTCCAGAGCGCTCCATTCCGGATGAGAGGATCGAAGAAGTAAGGTGGAGAGGATCGAAGAAGTAAACATGAGAGGATCAAAGAAATGACGTTTATCACTAAGAAGTCCCTAGCCCGCCGCACCTTTCTAAAAAGCGCTGGAACCGCATTGGCACTGCCGATGCTGGATTCCATGATCCCGGCCCTCACCGCGCAAACCGCGGGGCCACTGCGGCTGGGTTGGGTCTACGTCTCGCACGGCATCATCTACGATCAATGGAAGCCGACCAAAGTTGGCCCTGGCTTCGAACTGACGCCGAATCTGCTGCCGCTAGCCAAAATGAACGGCCAGTTCAGCATTCTCTCAGGACTCAGCCACCTGGAAGCCGATACAAAGGGCGACGGCTCCGGCGATCACACCAGAGCATCCGCCGCTTGGCTCACCGGCGTTCACGCCTATGACCGCACGCGTCCTGGCGTGGAAGTGAAGCTGGCCACCACCGCGGATCAAATCGCCGCGAAAGTCCTCGGTGCGCAGTCCCCGATTCCCTCTATTGAGATGACCGTCGATCCCGCAGCGCAAGGCTCCTGCGATTCGGGCGACTGCTTCTACGTCAACACGTTCTCGTGGCGCAATGAGACCACTCCCAACGCCCCAGAGAACAATCCCCGTGTGATCTTCGAACGCCTCTTCGGCGACGGAGGCTCCGCCGCGCAACGCTCCGCCCGCAACCGCCGTACCGGAAGCATTCTTGATTCGGTGGCCGAAGAAGCCCGTAAGATGGCCAGCACCCTGGGCTCCGGTGACAAGACGAAAATGAGCGAATACCTGGATTCCGTCCGTGAAATCGAACAGCGAATCCAGAACGCCGAGGCCCATGGCGCGCAATCTCTGGAAATTCCGGATCGTCCTCAAGGCGTCCCCGATTCCTTCGAGGCACACACCAAGCTGATGTTTGACCTCCAGGTCACCGCCTTCCAAACCGACATGACCCGGGTCTTCAGCATGATCCTGGCACGCGAACTCAGCGGGAGAACCTACGGCCATATCGGCATACCGGGTCAGCATCACCTCATCTCGCACCACCGGGAAGATCCGGCGCAGATGGCGGAGAAAGCCCGCATCGACACTAACCACGTTCAGATGTTGGCGTACTTCCTCGAGAAGATGGCCGCAACAAAGGACGCCAATGGCAGCCTGCTCGATAACAGCTTGATCATGTATGGAAGTGGCATGGGGAATGGAAATCTGCACCGCCACTCTGACCTCCCTATCCTGCTAGCCGGCAAAATGGGCGGTAAGGTGAAGCAGGGTTCCCACTACGCATACAAGCAGGACACGCCCATGGCGAACTTGCTGGTAACTATTCTGGACAAGTCCGGCGTGCCAATCGAAAAACTCGGCGACAGCACGGGACCACTGAAGCCTAGTCCGCTAACTTTAGGCTAGGACTGAGCACTTTTCGCACTCACCGGTCACTTCAGTTGTATCTGGGATTTCTCGTGCTCTAAACACATTCCCGATCTAGTTTATCCCCACTCCTAAGGTTAAGGTGCGGGCTACTAATCGAGAACTAATCGCCGTCGATTCAAGTCCGCCATCCAGTAACGAGAAAGTGCACGGGCGCTAATTGGACCGTAGGGATCTATCATTCTCTGGTCGCAAACTGCCTCAATTTTTGGGTGCTCGTGCGGCATCGAAGATAATCCGGTGGCTACACTTAAATGGTGACGAGTGTGCGCAGTGCTATAACCTATATCACCGATGAGAAATGCCTACTGTGAACGGCTTATCGGCACCATCCGTCGTGAGTGTGTGGATTACGTCGCCGCTGCGGCGATTGGTGGAGGCGTCGTACGTCACGCTCAAATTCGGTACCGAACCCGTTGTACCCGCCAGCCGTTAGGTAGAGTCCATTCATGCACCTCGCCAATCACCTGTCCAAAGTGCAGGTGAATGCTTTTCGTCATCGCTAACGACTCCGACCGCCATGAGACGAGTGCAGGGGCGCGCTGTAGTTAGATTTGTAGCTGATCGGCTCTACAAGCTACAACAATGGCACCTCGCAAACCATTGATTTTGTTGGGTGCCTAATCGCAGAGGGAACGCGGCTTGGGCGCAGGGGGTCGCGAGTTCGAATCCCGCCGCCCCGACCAAATCTCCAGTATTTTCAACCTCATCGTGCTGAAGCCCCTATGGGGCGCACCTATCCCCGAGGGCACTGCGTCGCGGAGCGGGTACTGAAAGCGAAGGACTTACCAACTAGCCCACACCTCGTCGTCGCAGAACTGAACGGCGCTGAGGAGGCGCGCGAATCGATTCCTGTTCCCGTCGCACGGGTCGGTGAAGCTCGGTGCCAGCGCTTCACATTTGAATCTCGCACACGAGGCGGTGAACGGGCCGGGTCTCGTCCATACTTCTTCCAACCTGCGGGCGGCGCTCGGGCGCATTGAAGTACAATTCTTGTCTTAAGCTAAATGACCACATCTCCAGTACTGATTGCCGGGGCAGGCATTGGCGGGCTGAGCGTTGCACTGACTTTGCATCAAATCGGTGTACCTTGCGTCGTCTTCGAATCGGTCGCCGGCATCAAACCCCTCGGCCTGGGCATCAACATCCAGCCCAACGCCATCCGCGAACTCAGTGAATTGGGTTTCGGCCCGGAATCGCTCGATACGATCGGACTGCAAACCAGAGAATGGGCCCTAGTCGGCCTGAATGGCAATGAAGTCTATTCTGAACTCAGGGGACTAAGGGCCGGCTACAAGTGGCCGCAGTATTCCGTGCACCGGGGCGGACTGCAGATACTCCTCTATCGCGCTGTTCTGGAACGTCTGGGCCCGGATTCAGTTCGCACCGGCATCAAAGTGACGGGCTATCGCAATCACCCAGACGGGAACGGAGTGACGGCTTTGTTGCGAAGCCGCGACGGTACACGTTCCGAGGTGGAAGGATCGCTGCTGATCGCGGCCGATGGTCTGCATTCAGCGGCGCGTCAACAGATGTATCCCGACCAGCCTCCCATTCAGTGGGGAGGCGCGATCATGTGGCGCGGCGTCACCAAAGGCAAGCCGATTCGCAGTGGCGCGTCCTTTGTGGGTCTGGGGACCCACCGTCATCGCGTGGTGTTCTACCCTATCTCGGCCCCCGATCCGGTCACCGGCCTTGCGGACATCAACTGGATCGCAGAGATCACCGTGGACAATTCCGGTGGCTGGCCGGATAGCGACTGGAACAAACAGGTACGGCATGAGGACTTCATGCATCATTTCGAGCACTGGAATTACGACTGGATCGACATCCCCGCCATGTTGCGTGGCGCGCCTGCAGTCTTTGAATACCCGATGATTGATCGTGAACCGGTTCCGACATGGGTTGCAGGCAATGTCGCGCTGTTGGGGGACGCTGCACATGTGATGTACCCCACAGGTTCCAATGGCGCTAGCCAGGCCATTATCGATGCGCGGGTTCTCGGTGCTGCTGTGCTCGAGCATGGTGTCAACTCCAGGGCCCTGGAAGCCTAAGACACACTACTCTGCGCGGAAATGTCGCAACTGGTTTTGCGCAATCGTGGCGCCGGCCCCTTTGGTCTGCTGAATCTCCTGGATGATCGTTGCGGCGGTGTGTTCGACGATGTCGATGATGTGATTCCCAAGGCTGAGCGTGACGAATTCATGCTGCGCTATAAAACCGCCGCAGGCTTTGCGGCTGAGAAACTCAATGCCGCCCCTTCCACCATTCCAGCGGGGGCCAGAGTTCGCTAGGAAACTTGCACATAAGGATATCCTCGATGTTACAGCACTACATTCTGCTCAAATTCAAGAAGGGCACCAACGAGGAACACATCGCAGAGTTCTGCAGAAGAATGCTGGCACTGCGAACCACCATTTCCAGCATTGAACATCTGGAGATTGGAAGCGATATTCTGCACGATGCCCGCAGCTGGGACCTCATCCTGATCATGCGCTTTGCCTCCACGAAGGCCCTGCGAAGTTATCAGCAACACCCCGACCATCTGAGAGTGATGGCGTTTAACCAGCCAACCGTTGCGGATGTGGCTTCGGTGGACTTTGAAGATCTGCAAACCGTATAATTGACGATCCGTGAGAACATACGCTGCCAAAAGGCTTCACAATCTGCAGGAGTCCGTGATCCGCTCGATCACGCGCTATGCATTTGACAAGGGAGCGATCCTGCTGGCACAGGGGTTCCCGGATTTCGATCCACCGGAAGAAGTTCTCGCCGAGGCCGAGAAAGCCATGCGCAGCGGACGGAATCAGTATGGAATGACGTGGGGACAGCCCAGCCTCCGCAAGGCCATTGCGCAAAAGAGCCGGCGGTTTTACGGACAGAATGTCGATCCGGACCGGCAGGTTACCGTCACCTGCGGAGTTACTGAAGCCGTCATTGCCTCTCTCCTGGGCATCGTCAATCCGGGAGACAAAGTCGTCGTTCTGGAACCGGCCCACGAAAACTATCATGCGGGCATAGCGTTCGCCGGCGGCATTCCGATCTGGGTTCCTCTGCGCCCGCCCGAATATCAATTCGATCCCGATGAACTTGCGCGCGCATTCGAACAGAAACCCAAAGCTGTGTTATTCAACTCGCCGCACAATCCTTCAGGCAGAGTTTTTACGGAGCAGGAACTTTCGATCATCCGGGACCTTTGCGTGAAGCACGACGTCGTGGCGATCACCGATGAAATCTACGAACACCTCGTGTTCGACGGCCTTCGCCATATTCCGATTGCCACGTATCCCGGCATGCAGGATCGCACAATAACCATTTGCGGTTTGGGGAAAACCTTCGCCGTGACGGGCTGGCGCGTGGGTTATTGCATTGCGAGCCCAGACCTGACGGATGCGCTACGGAAGGTCCACGATTTCACGACCGTGTGCGCCCCCACGCCGCTACAGGAGGCGATGGCGGTGGTGATCGGTTCGCCGGATTCATACTACGAATGGCTTAAGGAGTTTTATGCGTCCCGCCGTGCCCGCATGCTCGGCATTCTCGACAAGCACGGTTTCAAGTATGCGGTTCCCGAAGGCGCCTACTACGTGATGGCGGACTTCCGGCACTTGGGTCGCGGTGACGACGACATGGCGTTCGCCCGCTGGTTGATCGACGAAGTCGGTGTCGCCACGGTCCCCGGTTCCAGTTTCTACGCTTCCTCTGCTGATCTGGGCCGCGGTCTGGTGCGTTTCGCCTTTCCAAAAAAGGACGAAACGCTCGACGCGGTTGAAGAACGATTTGAGAAATTACGGGTCAAACAATAGCGGAGTTTGGGTCCGGCCGCACCGCTAATTCGCCGCGATAGCCCTGCCAAACGTACTCCAACGCTTGGGGTAGCCTATTCGCAATCACTTTAGAATCCACGTGGCCCGAGTTCTTCGAATAGACAAACTGGTAATGGTAGCCCTTCTTTTTCAGGAAACCGGCCAGCCGCTCATTAGCGACCACCCAGTTCCGAAGGTCGGCCGACGCCGCTTTCGATCCAAGGTCATTTTCAGACACGTGTATCCAAATAAGAAACGGCTTCACCGGGTTATCTGGAAAAAGCTGTTCCGTATATGCGTACGCGCCCGAACATTCACGAAGGTGCCCGAATACGACAGCCCGCGATGATAATAGATCCGGCTTGAACCAGGCCATGGTCAGCGCCATAGCCCCACCGGAACTTCCCCCGTGAGTCATGCGGCCCTCAGGATTCTTCGTGAGCTTTATGCCGGCCTCCTTTTCCACGCGAGGCAGGATCTCCGTCTCCACAAAGTCGGCGAACAGAGGGGACACGGTGTCGCATTCCAGACTGCGCCCGGGACCACCGTTGGCGACCATCGCGGGCAGCCGGCGGTCGGCAATCATGTTGTCGAGAATATTTGCGAGTTGGCGGTCGCGCAGACCATAGGAGTCCGCGAAAAAAATGAATGGGGCCTCCGTACCCGGAACATACTGGCGTGGGACGTAGACCGAGACGAGACGCTCAAACGGCCCGGATAGATCTTGCTTTCGGCGGAATTCATGAAGAACTCGACAAGCTTCCCATGCGGGATTCCCACCCTTTGCTTTTGTTCCGGCGCGGGTGCGTACTCGGGCCCCACTGAATAGTCTTCATCGCCCGAACCTGCGGTCCAGGCAGGCAAGGCAGCTAGTCTCGCCATCTCCGCGATGTCTTCGAGCGTGGCCACACTCGCTGGCCGAGGTGTACCACCCTTGCCGCCAGGAGTCTGTGCCCCGGGCTGCGCAGGTGCCTGAGACCAAACGCGGACCGCGCCCGCGACCACGAACAAGAGAGCAGCAATTCTGCTCAGGGATCGTTTCATGTCAAATCCTCCCCTGGCCATTGTAGTTCCTCCTCTGATAGGGGTCCATTTTAACGTGCAATGGGAACCGGGCATTACAGTCAAACTAGTTTTTTGCGTTCGGGGTTCCATGAGCAAATGACGAACGCACGGAAGGATGGATCCGGCGTCGTGATAGGCCAGCAGACACCGGCGGCAGTAGATCGGGCAAGGGCCACCGGACGTTCGAGACTGGCTCACAGAGGGTGTTTTTGCGCGTGCCCGAAGGCTTCGACGTGAAGGTCGGCCAACAGTAGAGTCGCCCGTCCGCCAGCAGGATCAGGCGGTTCCGCCTCTGAACTCTCTGCATGCCTATAATGATACGGTCCTGCTGTTGTATACAAGTATGCGGTCTCCCCGGACAAGCCATCAACATCTTAGTGTGCGCGCTTCCGTAAATAATGGCCACTCTGGTAAAGACGCGAGGGAGGAATCCGACGGACGAAAATGGGCATCTGGTGACCGGCCCGTCTAAGCACTTGCCTCGCCCGCATCGAGAATCTCGATCTCAAAGCCGGCCACGTCTACAGAATTGAGTTCGATCGCTAGTTGGAGTCAATCCGTGGAGGAGAGTCATGAAATCGAAAGTCTATCTTGCAGTAAAGTTGGCAACGGCTCTGGCCTTGATTGGAGCTACGTACATGATGGCGCAGCAGGGACGAGGGGCCGCAGGGAGGCCGCAGGGCCCGTGCGACATTTATGCCGCCGCGTCCGCGCCGTGCGTGGCCGCTCATAGTACGACGCGCGCGCTGTTTGCGTCCTATAACGGCCCGCTCTATCAGGTCCTGCGTCAGTCAGATGGCAAGAAGCTGGACATCGGTGTAGTGCCGCCGCCGGTCGCCGATGGCGGTGGATACGCCGACGCTGCCGCCCAGGATACTTTCTGTGCGAACACGTACTGCTGGATCAGCATCATCTACGACCAGTCGCCTAAGAAGAACCACTTGATCCAGGCCCCGCGCGGCGGATTCAGCGGCCCGGCCATGGGCGGGTTCAACAATCTCCCGGTGGCCGACATGGCGCCGGTCACGATCATGGGCCACAAGGTATACGGAGTCTTCATCGCGCCAGGCATGGGCCTCCGTCAGAACGACCCTAAGGGAACGGCGGTCGACGATCAGGCGGAAGGGCAGTACTGGGTCATTAACGGCCAGCATTACAACTCGGGCTGCTGCTTCGACTACGGTAACGCCGAGATCGACAGCCGCGACGACGGCAACGGCACCATGGAAACCACCTACTATGGCAACGCCACCGCCTGGTATCGAGGAACCCCTCCCGGCCCCTGGGTCATGACCGACCAGGAAAACAACCTGGTGGGATGCGTCAATCCGGATGGATCCAAACTCTGCAACCTGCCTAGCATTGGCTGGCGGTTCGTGACCGCCATGGCAAAGGGGGAACCGCATCACTGGACGTCGCTCGGCGGCGACTCGCAGAAAGGGACGCTTGCGGTCATGTTCGACGGACCGCGCGTCAATGCCACCTATGATCCGATGCGCAAGCAGGGAGCGATCCTGCTGGGAAATGGAGGCGACAACAGCGTCGGCTCGCAAGGCACCTTCTATGAAGGCGCGATGACGGCCCCGGGCACATTTCCTTCGGATGCCACCGATCAGTTAATTCAGGCCAACGTCGTGGCTGCCAGTTACGACGTGGCGCGATTGACCCTGGCCCCAGCCTCGTCCACCGCCACTCTGACGGGACTGCAGACCTTCGCACCGGGCGGATCGCAGGACACCACTTTAGCGTTCACCAATACCTCGGGAGTGCCCGCAACAGCGATCAAGCTGGGCATCACCGTGCCAAAGGGATGGACTGCCGCCCCTACCGGAACTGCGACAATCGCCGGCCCCGTGGCCCCCGGGGTGAGCGTGAGCGCAACCTTCAAGATCACTTCCGCGCCCGCGGCCTTCAATGGGGACCTGATGGGCACTGCCTCGTGGACCGCGAACGGCAGATCCCAATCGGAGACAACCATTGAGAAGGTCCGGAATGTCAGCCCGATCAAGATCAACGAATTCCGCCTGATCGACGGATCTAGCAACTCGACGAACTCCTTTATTGAGCTCCACAACGCCGGGACCTCTAGCGTCGACATCTCCGACTGGACCTTGACCCAGCACCCAACCCAGCAGGCCATCTTCTCGGCGGTGAAGATCCCGGCCGGGACGAAACTCGCGGCCGGCGGCTTATACCTGCTCGGTCTTTCCAATTCCGGACTGGCCGCCCCGGCGCGCGCGGGCGATACCACCATCCACGTCAGAAGCACAGCCGGCATGAAGGCCGGGGATACGATTGAAATCGATGCGGGGGCTGGAATGGAAGCCCGCAAGATTGTCAGCGTCGGAACGCCGGCCGGCAACAGCACGACGCTGTGGCAACCCCTTCCCGACGGAATGGTGATCACGATTCCCGCAGGCTCGACTAGCGTACCCGTCACGGGCTCGGGACGCGGCGGCGATCTCAACGGCTTCGAGGTCGGCCAGAAGATCGGCATCGGTCATGGCGCCACCTATCCCACCGTTGCGAAGACAATGGAGCGGTACGAATTGGTCACCGTAACCTCCATCGGCAAGCCGGGCACGCAAGCATGGCTGACGGCGCCTGCGATGGCCGGGGACACCAACCTTAAGGTGTCGTCCCTGAGCAACATTTCGCCGGGCGATAAGATCCGGCTCGACATCGACAGCGTCGGCCACGGGATCGAAACAGTCACCGTCGCCAAAGTCGGCACGCAGTCGGTTCGGAATGCTTTCAACGGCCCGCTGAAGGATAACGAGCTGGGCACCGGTCTCGACCTTGCGGCCCCACTGAAGTTCAACCATTCGTCGAACCTCCCCTTCAGCGTTCGCGGAACGGGAATCGCATTCAAGCCGGCAACGGGATTTGCGCACTCGAGCAACGAACCCGTGCAGCCGCTCGGTAGCGGGATCGCGTTGGAGAAGCCGCTTGGCAAGGCTCACGCGATCGACGCGGTTGTACGTGACGCCGCCGTCACCACGGCCGGTTATCAAGGCACACCGCCGCCCAACCAATGGTTCGGCGGCCCAGCCCTCTCGCCGGCCGCGGGGAACATGGTGCTGCGCGCCGCCGCGGGCTTGGTCGTCGACAGCTTCAACTATGGTCTCCTGGTGGATCCCTGGGCATCCGAAGGTTACCACGGCATTTCCGGAGCAGGTGAAGCTGGTTGCCGCGTGCCGGTGGCCCCCGCAGGCCGCGGCGGTCCGAACGCGCAGCCGGTCTCCTCCCCCAATCGGAGTTGGGGCCGCTTCCCGGATGGCGCCGATACCGATACCAACTGCAACGATTTCCTGTCGCAGACTGCGACGACCCTATCGGCCGGTTCGGCTCCCGGCGCGAATAACGTCAAAGTCGCCAGCGTAGCGGACTTTGTGGCCGGCCAGCCGATTCTCATCGATTCCGGTGCGAATCTCGAGAATGCAGTCATCGCGACCGTGGGTACCGCGGGCGCTACCACGGTACGTAACGTCACCGGGGCAGGCGAGACCCAGGTCCCTGTCGCCAGTGTTGCCGGATTCACCACCGGCCAGACTATCATGATTGAGAGTGAAACGGCTGTCATCGCGAGTGTCGGCGGTGGTGGTGGCAGCACGCCTGGGGCCGGACCCACCATGACGGTTACCGCGCCGCTCAAGTCCGCGCACACATCAGGCGCGCAGGTCTCCGGCACTGGTATCACGCTCACTGGCACATTGACCAGGGCACATGGCAGCGGGGCGCAGGTAGCGGCCAGTGTTCCCACACCCGGGGCGCCGAACAAGTACACCAGAAGGACTCGCTAGGTCCGCCCTCAGATGAGTGTTAAGGCATGCTATAAATGGGCTACGATGGTTGTGCGGATTCGTAAACCTGCCGTTATCTTTGTTTTAGGAATCGCTGCGATCGGTCCCTTGCGCCCCGAGGATCCTGCGAATCCCACCATCCAGCGCCAATTCGACCAGACCATCCGTCCCTTTTTATCGAAATATTGCATGGGCTGCCATGGCACAAATACGCCCGCTGCCCAATTCGATATGCGCCCGTACTCAAGCATCGAAGCTGTGGTGAAAGACTTCGGCCACTGGCGTCTCATGAGTGACCGCTTGACCGCTGGACAGATGCCCCCCGCGGGTATCCCGCAGCCTCCCGCGGAACTCCGTAAACAGGTTCTCGACTGGATTCAGGCCGTCGCTACCAACGAAGCGCGCAGACATGCCGGCGATCCCGGGCCGGTTCTCCCGCGCCGCCTCAGCAACGCCGAATATAACAACACCATTCGCGATCTCACCGGCGTCGACATTCAACCCGCGCGCGAATTCCCAGTTGACCCAGCCAACACGGAAGGGTTCGACAACTCCGGTGAATCGCTCACCATGTCGCCTTCCCTATTCAACAAGTACCTGCAAGCCGCCAGGCAAGTCAGCGAGCATCTGGTCCTGAAACCGGACGGGTTCGACTTCGCCCCGTACACCATGCTGGCTGAAACCGATCGCGACCGTTACACAATCCAACGCATCCTCGACTTCTATGCCCGGCAACCAACCGATTACGCTGCCTATTTCGCAGCCGCCTGGCGCTATAAGAATCGTGCCGCGCTAGGCAAGCGCGGGGCATCCCTGGCGGATATCGCCGCTTCATCCAAGGTCAGCGCCAAATATCTCGAAACGGTCTGGAAGATCCTCGAGGAACCTAGCGAACCCGCCAAGTATGAGGTGGGCCCCGTGGCCACGCTGCAAGCCATGTGGAGGGACCTTCCTTCCGCTGCCGAGAATCAGCCCGAGCAGCTTCTCGCGGGGACCCTCGAGATGCGCGAATTCGTCAAGCGCATTCGCCTCCATACGTCGATGCAGTTCGCGGTTCCGCAGGTGAAGGGTCTTCCGGCCGGATCGCAACCGCTTCTGAACTTCAAGCTGCGCAAATTTAACACGCACCGCCGCGAGTTTGACCCGAAGGATCTTATCGACGACGACCAACCCGAGCCTCCGGTTCCGGGCGCCCCGCGATATCCAGGCCTGCACGCCGACGCCGCGCCGCGTTGGGCCGCGCTGATGGCGCGTGAGCGCGCGGGTGACAAGGATCTGATCGTTCCTGCCGCGGAGCGCCCGCGCTACGAAGGATCCTTCGCCCGATTGGCCTCCGTGTTCCCCGATGTCTTCTATGTGAGCGAACGCGGCCGCTATTTTCCGGATGACTCCGACGACAAGGGACGATTCCTCGGTGCCGGCTATCACAACGTGATGGGCTTCTGGCGCGACGATCTGCCGCTCATGGAACTCATTCTGGATGAGAAGGGCCAGAAGGAACTCGATCGCCTCTGGGATGAGTTCGATTTCATCGCCGACCACACGGGCCGCACTTGGGCGCAGTTCTATTTCAACCAGGCCGGAGCTGTCGATACCGGCGACCCCGAGGAGGGACGGCTTCGCCCCGCCGACAAAGCCATCGACGACCCGGCCGTGATCTTCGCACTTCGTGACGACTATCGCGCCAAGGCCTTGGCCGATCCGGGGAACGATCCGCTCGCGGTCGAGGCGATCGAGGAGCATTTCAAATCGATCGATGCCACTCTTCGCCGCATACCAAAAATGCGCATGGACGCCGAGCCGAGCCACCTCGTTGCACTGCTTAGGTTCGCCGCGCGCGCGTACCGCCGCCCGCTGACCCAGGTTGAACGCGACGACCTGCTGGCCTACTATCGTTCGCTTCGCGACAATGGCGGCTTGTCGCACGAGGATACGATTCGCGATCTGGTGGTCGGCGTATTGATCTCGCAGAAGTTCTGCTACCGCCTGGATCTGGTGGGCGCCAAGCCCGCCGATGCCAAAGCCACGGCGCAGTATCAGCCGCTTTCCGGCTATGCTCTTGCCAGCCGCTTGAGCTACTTCTTGTGGGCCAGCATTCCCGACGAAGAGCTTCTAGCCGCCGCGCCGAACTTGAATAAGAAGGACGTGCTTCTCGCGCAGACCCGCCGCATGCTGAAGGATCCCAAAGCGCGCGGAATGGCTCTCGAATTCGGCGGCAATTGGCTCGACTTTCGGCGCTTCCAGCAACACAACGCCGTCGACCGCGAACGCTTCCCCGCCTTCACCAACGATCTGCGCGAGGCTATGTTTCAGGAGCCGGTACGCCTGATCGAGGATGCGATTCGCAATGACCGCTCTGTACTCGATCTGGTCTACGGCAACTACACGTTCGTCAATCCGGTGCTGGCGGAACATTACGGAATGCCGGTTCCCCAGGGCGGCAACGATACCTGGATACGCGTCGATAACGCGAAACAGTATGACCGCGGTGGCTTGCTGCCGATGGCGGTGTTCCTCACGCAGAATGCCCCCGGCCTGCGCACCAGTCCCGTGAAGCGCGGCTACTGGGTGGTTCGCCGAATACTTGGCGAGACGATTCCGCCTCCGCCGCCGTCGGTTCCCGAACTGCCCAAAGACGAAGCCGCGATGGATCTGCCCTTGCGCGACGTACTCGCCATGCACCGTTCCGTTCCGGTCTGCGCCGCCTGTCACGCCCGCTTCGATACGTTTGGCTTGGCGTTTGAGAACTACGGACCTGTGGGCGAGCGCCGCGAGAAGGATCTGGGCGGACGGCCCGTGGACACCGCTGCGCTGCTTCCCGGCGGCGTGCAAGTGTCCGGATTCGCCGGCGTGCGGAACTACATCGAGCAGCGCCGCCAACAGGGCTACGTCGACAATCTGACCCGCAAGCTGTGGGCGTACGCGCTGAGCCGTACCCCTATCCTCTCCGATGAAGAGCTGTTAGCACGTCTGCGCTCGCAGCTCGCTTCAAATGGATATCGCTTCAGCGCTCTGATCGAAAACATCGTAACCAGCCCCCAATTCCTCAACCGGCGCAATGCAGGTACCCCCGCAAAAGAAGGAGCCGAGTGACGATGTTTAACGTGTCCCGTGCCAATAGAAAACAGATCTCCCGGCGAACCGTCCTCCGCGGGGCGGGCGTCACAATTGCCCTGCCATGGCTCGAATCCATGACCGCGCGCGGAGCTACCGCCGATGCTTTCCCCAAGCGCTTCGCCACGCTGTTCATGGGCAACGGCATCAATGAGGACCACTGGGACTCGGAAGGCTCCGGCCCCGATATGAAGCTGAGCACGACGCTCCGCCAGCTTGAACCCATCAAACGCAAAGTCACCATCATCCACGGCCTGTTCCACAAACGAGCGATGGGCAACGGCATCCATCCGGCCCAAACGGGATGCCTTCTGTCGGGGTCGCTGATTCAGAAGGGCGCTAACGTCAGGGCGGGCATCACCATCGACCAGATGCTGGCCAACCGCAATGGACAGGACACCGCGCTGCCCAGCATCGTGCTGGCGTGCGAGGAGCCGATGACCGGTTTCCACGAGACCAATTACTCGCTGGCCTACAGTTCGCACCTATCGTGGCAGAGCGCCGATTCGCCGGTGCCGAATGAACTGTATCCTTCCCTCGCCTGGGACAGCTTGTTCGAGAACCGAGGCAGCCTGCGCAACCTGAGCATTCTCGATCGCGCCAAGGAGGAAGCCGCCGCGCTGAATAAATCGATCAGCTCCGGCGACAAGGCCAAGCTCGACGAATATCTCACCAGCTTGCGCGAAATCGAAAAGCGCGTGGAAACCATGCGCAAGACCAAGGACCAGGCCGACGACAATGCCAAGGAGAAGAACCGGCCGGCGCTCACCATGAAGCGTCCGGCAAACGGCCTCCCCGAGGATCTTCGCGAACATACCCGCCTAATGTGCGACATCATTGCCATCGCGTTCCAGACCGATAAAACCCGGGTCGCTACGCTGCTTCTCGCTCGCGACCTCGGTGCGCTCTACTATCCGTTCTTGGGCGTCGCCGATGGGCATCACTCCGCCTCGCACAATAATAATTCCGATGGCTACGAGCGCATCGCAAGCTTCCACCTGAGCCAGCTTACCTACCTGGCCACCAAACTCGACAGCATGCCCGAAGGGGATGGGACAGTCCTCGACAATTCCTGCCTGATGTGGCTCTCGAACTTGTGGATCGGCCGCAAGCACGACAATTCGCGGCTGCCTCTGGTGCTAGCCGGCGGGCTTGGCGGGACTCTGAAGACCGGCCGAACCCTCAATTACGTCGAGGCAGGCGACGAGAATCGCAAGATGTCCAGCTTGTTCCTGGGCATCATGGATCGCATGGGCGTGACACTCGATTCCTTCGGAGACGCTGCCACGCGCCTGGAGAATCTGTAAAAGCGCGGCGCCCCGGACTCGTGGGCATCACATGAATTCTTCCTTTGCACCCGCATCTGACCGCGCTAGACTAGCCAGCATGTCTATCCGAGTTACCCGACGCCAGCTGCTAGCCGCAGCCGCCTTTGCGCCGCTCGCGCAGGCCCAGTCGCAGATTCCGCTGCGGGCCTCGGGCCTGGAACACGTGGGCTTCTCGGTTCCCGACCCGCAGAAGTCGGCGGCTTTTCTGGGGCGTATCTTCGACCCGCAGATCTTCCAGGAAATGATGCCGCCTCTGCGCTATTACTGCCGCCTCGGGATCAGCTACCTCGCCTGGGGACCCAACAACACGGGCACGGCAACCATGGACCACTTTTGTGCCACCGTGGAAAATTATCGACTCGAGGACATTAAAGCCGAGATGAAAGGCCTCAACATTAGCCTCACCGGCACCGACGGCTACAATGGCTTCCCCGAAGCCTGACGGTAACCGCGTGCAGTTAATGGCGACGCCGGGCGGCTTTCTGCCCACAATTATTGCCTCCACGCGTGTCACGCAGGAGGACCCACCAGTACACCCCGTTGGGCTGGACCATGTGATGTTGAACGTCGCCGACGTCGACAAGTCAGCGGAATTCTACCGCCGCTTCTTCGGCAACCAAACCCGCAGCAAGAACCCCGACCGCGCTTGGTTCCAAATCAAGCAAACACGGCTCGGCCTCCAGAAAATAGCTGCGGGCGAGAGGCCGCACATCGATCACTTCGCCGTGCGCTGTGTGGCGTTTGACAAGAAGTCCGTTACGGAGAAACTGAAGGCTCTCAACGTGGAAATTCTTCCGTCCAATGACGTGGACCTGCTACGGATCAAGGACTATAACGGCTTCGGTCTGGAACTCCGCGGCGTCTAAGCTGTCCAGAATCTGCAACCAGTCCTCGATCGTGGAGTACCTCATCAGGCAGGGCGCTCAGGTTGACGCCAAGAACCGTCTAGGCCGGACGCCGCCGGCGGCCTCTACATTGCCAATAACCGCAAGGATTGTAACGGTTACCGCCGAGATCATGAAGAAAGCGCTTGCCGACAAAGGTTAGCCGATCCACTAACACGATAGAGCCACCGTTTCCTAGCTTACGGCAGCCCGTGCCGTATGATACGCTTACGCGGTGGAGTTCTTTCTGAAAACGCTTACAGCGTTTGATCTCTTGGTCCCCCGCGACGCGCAAATCGAAAAAATGGCTGGGGGTTTTACGTTTACCGAGGGCCCGCTTTGGCGTCCTCATGGAGCCCTTTGGTTCAGCGACGTGATCGGGAATGTTGTGCGGCAGTGGAACCCGGACGGAACCGTGACCGAAATTTTGCGTCCCGGTGGCTATGACGGGAACAGCCTGCCGCAGGGCGGATTCAACGGTCCCAATGGAATGACGGCCGACGGCGACGGAGGCGTGGTCCTCTGCCAGCACGGTAACCGGCGCATTGTGAGGATTAGTCGCGAGCGGAAGGTTTCCACAATGGTGGATCGGTTCGAGCGCAAGCGGCTGAACAGCCCGAACGATCTGGTGTTCCATGCGGACGGGTCGCTCTACTTCACCGATCCGCCCTACGGGCTGCCGCGGCAGGACGAAGATCCTGCCAAGGAACTCGCGTTCAACGGCGTCTACCGGCTGGGGGACGGCAAACTGCAACTTATCATCGAAGATCTGCATCGGCCGAATGGTTTGGCGTTTTCGCCGGACTACAAGACGCTCTACGTCGCCAATTCAGAGCGGCCAAAAAAATGGATGCGATACGACGTTGCCGCCGATGGAACCGTCCGGAACGGTCGTGTATTCGCGGACGTGGACGACTCGCCTGAGCCAGGCGTCCCTGACGGCATGAAGATTGATGCTAACGGCAACGTCTACGCTGCCGGACCCGGCGGAGTCTGGGTGTATTCGCCGGAGGGCAAGCACCTGGGCACGATCAATACTCCGGAAACGCCAGCTAACTGCGCCTGGGGCGATGACGGCAGATCCCTGTACATCACGGCGATCACAGGACTGTATCGCGTGAAACTCCTTGTTCCTGGAGCGCCTTCGGTTTATCAATGATATGAGGGAGAGAATTGCTTGATTCAGATCCACGTCGACATGTCAGTTGACCCCGCGAAAGAGACGCAGATGCTGCGGGATTTCGAGTCTCATTTCAAGCCCGCCGCGGTGCAGTTCGCCGGTTATATGGACGTGAAGATCGTCAAGCTCCGTAAGGCCTTCGTGGGCCGAGCGCCGGAGGGCGTCAACTACCGCTTCGTGCTGCGCTACGAGAGCGAAGAGCTGCGCCAAAAATGGATCGCGTCCGATATCCACCAGAAGGTTTGGAGCATGATCGAAGTGACGATCCGAAACAAGAACTATGACGTTCTGTTATTCGATGAAGTGTAAAGGAGGTTTCATGAAGACCGCTCTACAGGTCGTACTCGTAGTCGCTATAGGCGCTGCGGCCGTCTGGGTTACGCCCCTTCTCGCGCTTGAGCCACTGGCCTCGCGCATCATTCACACAGATTCCTCTAAGTACCGGCCGTCAAGTTCGGTGCATGGCGGCGCGGGGAAGATGTCGTTCACCGCACTCTTGGACTTCCACAGTCTGGACACCAACCTTCAGTTTCTGCACCGCGGAGTGATCGATCCACATAGCGGGATTGGCCATCACTTCCACAATAATTGCGAGGAGATGTTCGTGATTCTAGACGGGGAAGCCCAATTCACTGTCGATGGACGCACGTCCGTTCTCAAAGGACCCGCTGGAGCGCCGGCAGTGCTCGGACACGCCCATGCCATCTATAACGCCACCGACAAGCCGGTGCAGTGGATGAACATCAACGTGTCCCTTCTCAAAGGGCAGTACGACAACTTCGATCTGGGCGACAAGCGGGAGAACGCTGCCCTCGATCCAACGCCGGTGTTTATGAACATGAGGCTAGACCGAGCGCTCTTGCGGAACGTGGGCGCGTTCCACGGAGGCAAAGGGGTTGTGCAGTACCGGCGCGCACTGGGGCCAGAGGTGTTCCACACATCCTGGGCGTTCGTTGACCATATGGTCGTCCCGCCAGGAGCGTCCGTTGGTCCCTTTTCCTACCGAGGCATCGCGCAGTTTTATTACGTGATGGCCGGCCAAGGAACCGTTTCGTTGGCCGGGCGGGGACAAGAGACCGCGGCCATCGGGACTGGTGACGCGATCCCGATTCAACTCAGTGAGGTCCATTCGATCGAGAACAACGGGACAGAGCCGCTGGAGTTGATGGCGGTCGGCGTGGCGCGCGACCTGCACAAAGAGATGGAGTCGACGGATGCCTCGGCGGGCGGGCCTCGCAGGAACTGATTTTCCCAGGAACCCACAACGATGCAGAAACCCCTATTTGGAATCATCCTTCTCGGCATTGCCGCGCAAACAGCCTGGGGCCAGGCTCCTGCTGCCGGCAAACAAATCTTTGACGCGCGCTGCGCACGTTGCCACGGCCCGGATGGTGGCGGCGGCGAACTGGGTCCGTCAATCCTGCGCGGAATCGGCTCGCGCCCGAATCAGGATTTGCCGGCGTTTATCGCCACGGGTTCGCCAAGCCGAGGCATGCCAGCGTTTTCGCTCGCCTCTGAGGAGATGACGCCATTGGTGGCGTTTCTTCGTACCCTCGCGCCTCCCCCCGGCGGCCGCGGTGGCCCTCCGGCTGTCCGCAAGACAGTGACCACCACCGACCGGCGGACGATCAATGGCGTTGTGGTCAACGAAAACTCGTTGGAGTTGCAAATCAGGACCGACGATGGCCGCGTTGTGCTGTTGCGCCCTTCCGGTGACCGCTTCCGAACAGTGACTTCAGAGACGGGCTGGACAACATATCACGGCGACGAGTCCGCAAACCGCTACAGCAAGCTCACGCAGATCAATGCGTCCAACGTGCAGCGCATGGCTCCAAAGTGGGTCTTCAACTTTCCGAATGCCGCGCGATTGGAAGGAACGCCGATCGTTTCCGATGGATTGATGTACGTCACGGCGGCGAATGAATGCTGGGCGCTGGATGCGGGCACCGGTCATGAGGTGTGGCACTTCCAGCAGGCCAGAACGCGCGGCTTGGTGGGAAACGCTTCCGGAGGCATCAATCGGGGCGTGGCCATCTCCGGCGATCGACTCTTCATGGTGACTGACCACGCCCATATCATCGCGCTTAACCGGTATACCGGCCAGTTGGTCTGGGACACCGAAATGGCGGACTGGCATCAGAACTACAACGCCACGTCGGCGCCGCTGGTCGCCGGGGGGCTGGTGATTTCGGGCACGGCCGGAGGCGACGAAGGCGCGCGCGGATTCATCGCTGCGTACGACCCTGCCACCGGCAAGGAGGTCTGGCGATTTTGGACGGTTCCCCGTCCAGGCGAACCGGGATCAGAAACCTGGATGGGAGACGAGATTGAGCACCCCGGCGCGGTCACCTGGATGACAGGCTCCTACGATCCGGCGGCGGACCTCGTATATTGGGCCACCGGAAACCCCGGTAACGATATGGTGGGAGATCAGCGGGGAGGCGACAACCTCTACTCCAGTTCGGTGGTCGCGCTGGAAGGCAAGACCGGCAAGCTGCGTTGGTACTACCAATTCACGCCGCACAACGTTTGGGATTACGATGCGCAAGCCCCTTCAGTGCTGATCGATGCATCCTGGAAGGGCCAGCCTCGCAAGCTACTGGTACACGCCGATCGTAATGGTTTCTTCTATGTTTTCGACCGCCTTTCGGGAGAACTCCTGCTGGCCAAGGCGTTCGTTGACAAGCTGACTTGGGCGAAAGAAATCGGTCCCGATAGACGTCCCGTGGTCAATCCTAACCAGGAACCCACCACCGAAGGCACTCGCGTTTGCCCGACGCTGGAGGGTGCGACAAACTGGTATTCAACATCTTTTAACCCCGGCACTGGCCTCTACTATGTGCAGACTTTGGAAGACTGCGCGACCTTCGTCAAGAGGGACGTCGACTGGAAAGCAGGGGCGGGCTATATGGGCGGAACGTGGCGCCGCGAGCCCGGACAACACATCCTGCGAGCGTTCGACATCGCAACGGGAACACCTCGTTGGGAGTTGCCGCAAACCGGCCCAGCCAACTCCTGGGGCGGCGTTCTGTCGACAGCGGGCGGCGTGGTGTTGTTCGGCGAAGATGGCGGGCTGTTTACCGCCGTCGACGCGAAGACGGGCAAGCGTTTGTGGCAGTGGCCCACCGGCCAGGTGTGGCGATCCTCTCCGATGACGTACATGTTCGATAGCAAACAGTTCGTCGCTACGGCGGTGGGATCGAACATCATCGCGTTCGGCCTCGTGCAGTAGATACTCCTCTATGCCTTCCTCATTCTCCTCACTCATTCTTGCGAGCGTGGTTTTAGGCTCTGGTACATTGTTGGCACAGCCAGGCGCGGCTCCGCCCAAGCCCGATGCCGCAAACGGCGCACCGCTGCCCCGCTATCAGGTGAAACGAGCGCCTTCGCCGCCGGTGATCGATGGCAAGCTGGACGAAAAAGCCTGGGAGCAAGCCACGCCGGCCGTCACCCTGCAGTTCCTCTGGGAGAACCAGACCGGCGCGAAGCAGAAGACCGCGGTTCGCATGCTGTGGGACGATCGGAACCTCTATCTGGCCTACGATTGCGACGACGCGGATATTACCGCTCAATTCCAAAACCGGGATGATCCCACGTATCAGGACGACGCGGTCGAGATCTTTATTAATCCGCGGCCTTCGCAGGACGGTCTGTATTTCGGCTTTGAGATGAATGTTCGCGGGATCCTGTACGATTACGCTAACCATGGAGGCCGCACCTTGGTGAAACAATACAACGCTGATGGAGTCCGGATCGCAACCTTCTTGCGCGGCACGATGAATGTGCGCGGGGATAAGGATCAAGGCTGGAGCCTGGAGGCCGCCATTCCCTGGAGCAATTTCGATTCGCTCTCCCGTCCACCCCAGGTGGGCACCGTGTGGAAAGCGAACATCAATCGATGGGACGGGATTGAACCGGACCGCCGCATGAGCATCTGGTCCGATCCGCAACAGGAGACGCCGTGGCCTCACATCCCCCAGCGGTTCGGCGATCTCGCCTTCGTGCAGTGATGCCGATAACTGCGCGTAGCTCCACCGTGACATCACTTTCCGTCGTCTGCATCGCGCGACACACACGGGCCCTCGAATCGAAGGACTTGGACAGCACAAGCAAAGTCCGCATCATGCTCCGGGATGCCCATCACAGCTTGGCGCTTTCGCTCTTACCAGACGGCTGGCTCCTCTATGCCCGAATCGCGGTGGTACACTTTCCGACATGAACCGTCGAACTGTGAACCTTGTCCTCGCGGTCACCGCACTGGTGGGTGTGGCCCCTTGGCCCTCCGCCAATGCACAAACACAGAAGCCAACACCGCCCAAATCTTTGCAGCTTTATGTCCTCGATTGCGGGAGGATCACGGTGGCAAATGGCAGCTCCATGGGGTTTAAGCCGGGCGAGTTGGTAACCTCAAACATGGTCACACCGTGCTTCCTGATCGTGCACCCTCGGGGCACCATGATTTGGGACGCGGGCGAGATTCCCGACAGTGCGTTTAAGGCCGGCGCTGGGCCGCAGAAGGATGGAGCGTACACGGTGGATCGTCCGCTGCTGCCGCAGCTCGCGGCCCTTGGCTACACGCCGGCAAACATTATGTATCTGGCCCTTTCGCATTATCACGGCGACCACGTAGCCAATGCCAACGCTTTTGCCGGATCCACGTGGATCGTGCAGCAAGGCGACCACGACGCAATTGTCGCCGTTAGCCGCTCCAACGAAAAGAAGACAAAAGCAGTCGATTCCGCCTTCTTTGCTCAGTTGCTCAAGAGCAAGACGATTGTACTCAAGGGGAAGGATCACGACGTGTTCGGCGACGGCACTGTTGTGATCAAGTACACGCCTGGCCATACGCCCGGCCACCAGTCGCTTTTCTTGAAACTCGCCAAGACCGGCCCGGTCTTGCTCTCGGGCGATTTGTATCACTATCCGGAAGAGATGACCTACAAGCGCATACCGTCTTTCGATTTCGATATAGAACAGACGGCCAAGAGCCGGGCCATGATCGAGGAGTTCGTCAAGAAGAACAACGCGCAGTTATGGATCCAGCACGATTACACGGCCGGCATCAAACGTAAGATTGCGCCGGAGTTTTACGAGTAGCTCACGGTAGCTCAAAAACCCACACGGACCCGCCACGCGTGGTTGGATTCTGCATCTCCGGCACTAGGCCGGGCCACGTGGTCGCATGTGCGCTGCCGTTGCCCACGGTTACGGCGATGTACTGCTTGGCGCCCACGGAGAAGGAAACGGGTGCTGAGCCTGGCACATCATTGAGGCGGATTCGCCAGAGTTCTTCGCCGGTCTGATCGTTGTGCGCACTGAACCAGCGGTCAATCGATCCACTGAAGATCAAGCCGCCCGCCGTCGCGAGGATGCCCGAGGTCTCAGGCGCGCGCTCCCGTTTAATGAACACCGTCTGCCGCGTTTCCAGATTCGTCGCCTGAATGCGCCCATATTGGCCGTCGCTATCAAGGCGCGGCCGCATGCTGACGCGAACGCCCGTGGTGAGGAAGCCGCGTTCGCCGGAACCTGTGGGGATCAAGTCCATGCAGGATTCGACCAGCGGAGAATAGAGGATCTTGGTTTCCGGGTTGTAGGCCGGCGGAATCCAGCTGCGTGCTCCGCCGGCATGGGGACACACCAGTTTCGCTTCGCCGTCGCCTGGGATCAGAGCCGGGTTGATGGTCTTAGCTCCCGTGGCCGGATTGATCCCGGTCACGATGTTTTGCAGACCCATGTCGAAGGAGAAGGCGTACTTGCCCGTATCGGCCTCCACTACATCGTAGAGCGCGATCTTCCCCGCCGTCATCGCGACGGTCTTCATTACGCCATTGATCGGTAGCTTCAGCAACGTCCGCTCGAACACCCAATCGAAATCCCACTGATCGTTAACAAGGTGTTGGTAGTGCCACACCAGCTTGCCGGTGTCCGGATTCAGTGCGATCGTCGAGTCCGAATAGAGCGCATCGTTGGTCATCCCCGGCTGGGTCGACTTGAGACGCAGCGGGCCGGTGTCATAGGAAGGCGCAACACCGAAATACACAAGGTTCAGCACGGGATCGTAGCTGCCAGGGACCCACGATGATCCGCCGGTACGTTTCTCGGTGGGGAGTCCATTCCAGGTGTTACCGCCCGGCTCGTTGGGCAGCGGGATCGTGCGGAAGCGCCAAGCTTCCGCACCAGTGGACGCATCTAGCGCCACAATGAAATTGCCGCCCGGCTGTTGGCCGCCCGTGCCGATGATCACTTTGCCTTTAGCCACCAGTGGCCCCCCGGTCAACGCCCAATTCTGAGGCGCGACGGTGGTGTCCCACTTCACCTGGCCGGTGCGAGCATTCAGAGCGACCAGATGAACATCGGAAGTGGCCGCGAAGATGGTATCGCCGAGAATCGCGATCCCCTTTTTCACCGCAGGCCGGGACCCTTGCGGCAGCGCCCGCTGCCAGTGCCACAGCAGGTCGCCGGTTGCGGCGTCAAGCGCTTCGACTTGGTCCGTGTAGCCCTGCACGAACATCACGCCATCGTGCACCAGCGGAGGCGCGGTGTTGGGACCGGGCGGAAGGGACCAGCTCCATGCCACGCGTAGACTCTTCACGTTGGTCCGGTCAATTTGCTTCAGCGGACTATAGCCCTGGCTATCGAGTGTGCGCCGCCATGTGAGCCACTCGCCCGCGGGCGGATTCGCGAGCATGCTTTCGGTCACCGAGGTCATGCGAGCCAGCAGCGTGCTCGGCGGAGGTGCGTTCGGCAACGCCACGCCGGGAGTCAATCCGCCGCCCGGGGCCCCGCGGCGTTCCGCTGCGCCGGGAATGCGCAATTTCGCCAGCGCCGTTGCATCGGTCGGCATGTCGCGCAGGCTAGGAGCGATCCCGTTCGATTGCAGGATGTAGGTAGCAATCTGCGCATAGGTAGTCGCACCCAGCGAACCGGGAGCCGCCGGGGGCATCTTCGTCGACATATAGCCCACCAGATCGCCCACCATCCCGCCAGCCCAATTCATGTTGAAGGTCGCACCGCGCAGCGCGGGTCCGAACTCTCCGTTATCGAGCGTCCGCCCGTGGCAGGAAATACAGTTCTGATCATAGGCGGTCTTGCCTGCGGCCGACTGGCCCGCAGAGTATTCGACCGGCTCGCCTGTCGCAGGCTTGGCCGGCGCGGGCAACGGAGCCTGTGCCTTCAGGCCGAACCATACGACCACGAGTAGTGCTGTTGCGATTGCGAACGTTCGTTTCATGTCGATAAGCCTCCCCAAACAAATCTTGCCTTAGCGGACGGGCAGAAGTGGAGGACGGTCCGGCGGCAACTGGTGATCCGCGGTGATCAGCATGATCCCCGCCAGCACGTAGTCGCCGATACTAACAGCCACCTCCAGCGTGCCTTGCCGCCCGAAAAGCTTGACCGCGTGTGCATAAAGTTCTGCGTCGAGTTTGTGATTGCGCAGGATCTGGCGGCCCATCTGAATGACGACGGTCTCGTCTTCCGGTAGTCCTTCCAGCGGGCGGTTGAACTTGATCGCGTCGACCGCCTTCTGGCTAACGCCGAACTGCAGCGCCGCGGCCTCATGCCCGGTCCACTCATACTGCTGCTCAAGCTCCCACGCGCCGATGATCGCGCACAATTCAAAAATCTTTCGCCCGATGACGCTTTCGCTGCGCAAATATCGATTGAGCCGGTCAATTGCTTCGGCTGAGCCAGGGCTATGCAGCGACACGCCTCCCGGTCCACGGAGCGGCACCTGGCGGGGCGCGGTGCCAACGACGTAGTCGTAAGCGGCGCGGTCGGCGTCCGTCTTCATCGCTGCGCGCTCCACAATCGGAAACCGTGACATCGAGACGGGATCGATGTCGGCGGGAAAGTTCGGGGTCTGTGCGACCACAAGACCGGCAAACCCGGCGAACACAACGAGTCGTAGTGACTGTGACAAGGATTCCTCCCTCGCGTCTTTCAAAGTGGCCATTATTTACGGAAGCGCGAATACAAAGACGTTGCTGGCGTTGCCCGGGCTCAACTCCTCCGCCAAACGATTCAAGCTGGAACTCGCCAGCGCGTTGCCGACGCTGACGGCGACATATTGCTTGCCGCGAACCGAGTAAGTGATGGGATAGCCGGTCACCGGAGCTCCTAGGTTCGTCTCCCACAGAATCTTGCCGGAGTCCTGATCGAGGGCTCGGAAGCGACCGTTGGTGTCGCCCGCGAACAGCAACCCGCCCCCTGTCGCAACCACCGACATCATTCCGGCGCGTTGGTCGTAGCGCCACAAGGTCTTGCCGGTTTCGGCGGAAATCGCAAACAGCGAACCGATGTTCCGGCTGCCCGCCAGGTTGCGATTGATGCTGGGCACGGGAAGAAACTTGCTTAAATCGTCCGGCAGTTTCCGCTTGTACTCCCACCGCAGGTCTCCTGTGGCGGCGTCGAGCGCTTGAATGTAGTCGCTGGGGTTGGGCAGAAACATCACGCCGTCGCGAACCAACGGGGTTGCCTCCTGCACACCAGGACCCATGCCCCGCGTCCAGGCCAGTTGCAGCCGCCCGGCGTTGCTCTTGTCGATCTGCTTCAGCGGACTATAGCCCCAGCTGTTCAAAGTCCGCCGCCACATCAGCCAGTCCCCTGGATCGGGCTGCAGCAGTTCCGGATCTGTCACAGGTCGCGGGCTCTGTGCGGGAGTTTGGGAGTAACCGCGACCGACCCAAAACATGAAGCCGATAAGGCACCCCACCACCAGACGATTGCAGAAGATGTGTTTGGAAAACATTGTGTCCACCTGGCTTAGTCCAGCAAAGTAACCGCGTTTGGACGCCTGCGGCGAGCTTCATTTAGCTGGCAACTGAGAGCATACTTGTATACAATCACATCGATCGTATCATCATGCCATATGCGCACCCATTTTAGTACCGTCTTCTTGCTGGCCTCGATGCCGCTGGCTGCGCAGTGGCTGAACTACCCGACCCCTGGCATTCCACGCCTGCCGGATGGTTCGCCCAATCTTACGGCCAAGGCCCCCAAGCTCGCTGACGGCATACCCGACCTTTCCGGCATCTGGTCCGCCCCCTGCGGCATCTACGACGGCAGCCGCTGTTTCGTGCAAAGCTACTACTTCGACTTGGCGAAGGACCTGCCTGCCGGCTCCGTCCGAATGACACCCTGGGCTGAGGAAGTCGCGGCCCAACGCACGCGCCGCAATCATATCGACGATCCCTACGGCTACTGCCTGCCTCCAGGCGTACCGCGCATCGATTTCGGCGGAGGACCTTATAAGATCGTTCAAAGTCCGGGACTCACCGCGATCCTCTATGAAACCTTGGTGGGTATGATCTTCCGCCAGGTCTTCACCGACGGACGTCCCCCGGCTCCAGCCGATGCGCCTACCTGGCTGGGCTACTCAACTGGACACTGGGAAGCGGATACGTTCGTGATCGATTCACGTGGTTTCCGCGATGGCGGGTGGATCGATACAGCCAAGGGCAGGCCGAGTAGCGACGCGCTGCAAGTGATTGAGCGCTTCCGCCGCATCGACTTTGGGCACATGGCACTTTCGGTGACGATTGATGATCCCAAGGCATACCTTAAGCCCTGGACCATGGAGACCACTCTAACGTTGATGCCCGACACCGAGCTCATGGAAGCGTTCTGCGACAATCAGGATCGCATTCTATTGCACACGCAAATCAAGCCGGAGCCGGAACCACCTAGTCCGCCGCTGCAGAAACCTCCGCGGTAACCGGGGGCCGGGTGAACCTTAATACGGCGTGAGTCTGGCTGAGGGCGAACAGTGTAGATGATTCTGTAGATGGAAGGAGCCTCATGGCGCAACAGGTCTCCACATGATTCCATAGAAGCTCATCGAAGCCTTTAAAAACGAAGCGGCAGAAAACGCCGAGTTTATGAGAACCGGTGTTGTCTGCCTTGGGCGCAGGGGGTCGTGAGTTCGAATCTCGCCGCCCCGACCAATAGAATCAAGCCTATGTGGCCTTCTTTCGGAGGCCGCGAAATCCACTGTAGCAATTATTAGATTCAGTGCTCCTCCAGATTCCACAAGATTCAAAACCCATGAGGCGAATCCGCGCACCTGTCATCCAGCCCCAGTGGCGGAAAGGCCGAGGACCTCATCCGCGCGTCACCGGGCGGAAGAGCCTCGCGGTGTTCTCTCGCGCGGTGCTGTCTGACGCGCGAGTACGAGGAGGTTCTTCCGGAGATGGTGCAGACGGTGGGTGTGTCGCGCAGTTCGGTGAGACGGGAAGCGGTCCAAGCCAGCGCCGAACAGTTGAAATTGCTGCGCGAGAAACGCTGGGACAACCATCGAGATTTTGGGGCTCCCGTCCCTTCCCAGCCTCTCTGGAAACTGCTATCGTGGACTGTCTCAATTGTCTTTCTCTTATCATGGAGTTTAACGATGCGAAAACATTATCTCTTGTTCCTCTCGTTGCTGGTTCCAGCGTTCTTAGTCCTCGGCGGATATGCCGTCGTTAAGGCTCAGCAAAAAGCTCCTACGCCAGCCAGTGCAAAGCGCTGGTCTGATGCAGCCACCTGGCCTGACAAGAAGGTCCCAGGCAAAGACGCCGTTGTCACCATTGAGAAGGACATGAACGTCGTCCTGGATGTCAGTCCGCCGGAGCTGCACGGCTTAACGATCAACGGCAAACTGAGCTTTGCAGATAATAAAGATCTTGAACTGACCACCGAGTGGATCATGTTGCACGGGGAGTTGGAGATTGGTACCGAGGCCCGTCCCCACACGCGCAATGCGGCCATTACCCTGACCAACAACGTCCCGGGCGAAGACGTTCAAACCATGGGTGACCGCGGGATCATGCTCATGGGCGGAACCCTGAGCCTGCACGGGAACCGGAAAGACTCCTGGACCAAGCTGGTAAAAACAGCCGCCGCGGGTAGCACCACAATCGAAGTCTTGAATGCCGGTGACTGGAAAAAAGGGGACGTGATTGTTCTCGCGTCAACGGATTTCGATCCCCACCAGGCAGAGAGGCGAACCATTTCCAGTGTCTCTGGAAAAGTGATTACGCTGGACCAGAAACTTGAGTACATGCATTACGGCCAAGTCACGTTCGGCGTGGATGAGCGGGCCGAAGTAGGTATGTTGTCACGCAATATCCGTCTCCAGGCTTCGCCCGACGCAGAGCAGTCCTTCAGTGGCGGGCATGTGATGGCGATGGTCGGCTCGACCATGAAGGTCTCCGGTGTCGAGTTCTTCCGAATGGGTCAGCACGAGAACCTTGCGCGGTATCCGATCCATTGGCATCTGGCTGGCGATGCGCCGGGGCAATACATCGAGAACTCCGCGATTCACGACACCTACAGCCGCTGTGTGACGGTCCATGGTACGAACAATGTCCGGGTTCAGAACAATGTGGCCTACAACAACGTCGGTCATTGCTACTTCCTGGAAGATGGCGTGGAACACGGTAACCAGTACATTTCAAACCTGGGGCTGCTGACCAAGTGCCATCCCACCCGGCCCTGCAATTCGACCAATGCAGTCTTCGGCGGAGCGGGCGGTCAAGGACAAAATGCCACCGACCAGTTGCTCCCTTCCGACAACACGGCGTCCACCTTCTGGATCACGAACCCCGACAATACGTACC
>JBDTSJ010000081.1:0-12144 GCA_039931205.1 Acidobacteriota bacterium | reverse complement strand
GGGTGGGGATTGGTGCGGGGGGACGGGGAGACTCCATACTACGTTCTCTAACAGGGGGCGGAGAAATTCGGGGTGGTGGGATGGGTAAGTGGGGGGAAGGATGGGATTTCGGTGGGGGTGGATTTTGGGCAGCGCATCCTGGTTCGAGGCGCGAAAGCAATGTCACGAAACTCTCCCCACCCCAAAAACACCCCCCAAATTTACGGAACGAACCCAAGCCTTTTTTATCCATCTCATTGCTTCCACGCCCCTTCCCCGCGCGAAACTTTCAGCCCCTCGCGCGATAATAGGGACACCCCCATGCCCCTCGCCTACCTCGACGCTTTTTCCGGTATCTCCGGCGACATGACCGTCGGTGCCCTTTTGGACGCCGGCGCGCCCCCCGCCCCCCTCCTCGACGCCCTCTATTCCCTCGCCACCGGAGCCCGCTTTGAAATCGAAAAAACCATCCGCGGCGGCGTCACCGCCTCCAAATTCCGCGTCCTCCTCGACCCCACCCCTCAAAAGCATCGCCACCTGCACCACATCCTCGAAATGATCGACAAGGCCCCCATCGCCCCCCGCGCCTCCGCCAACGCCAAACTGGTCTTCCAGAAACTCGGCGAAGCCGAAGCCGGCGTCCACGGCGTCGATATCAAAAAAGTCCACTTCCACGAAGTCGGAGCCGCCGATTCCATCGCCGACATCGTCGGAGCCTGTGTAGCCCTCGACCTCCTCGACATCACCCAGGTCCACTGCTCCGCCATCAACGTCGGCTCCGGCACCGTCAACACCGAACACGGCCTGCTCCCCGTTCCCGCCCCCGCTACCGCCCGCCTGCTCGAAGGCAAACCCATCTACGCCCGAGGCCCTGAAATGGAGCTCACCACTCCCACCGGCGCCGCCCTCGCCGCAGCCCTGGCAGTGACCTTCGGCCCCCTGCCAGCCATGAGCATAACCACAATCGGCTACGGAGCTGGCGACCGGGACTTCAAGCATCACGCGAATGTATTACGAGTGCTGATCGGCGAGCCTTCCACCGCTCCCGAATCCACCCTTGTAAGCGTGATAGAGGCCAACATAGACGACTCCAGCCCCCAGATTTTGGGCTACGCTCTGGAAAAACTGATGTCCGCCGGAGCCCTCGACGCCTCCCTCTCGCCCCTGCAAATGAAGAAGAATCGCCCCGGGTCTCTTCTAAAAGTGATCGCCAAACCCGAAGACCAGGAACGCCTGGCCCAAATCGTCTTCGCTGAATCCTCCACCCTGGGCCTCCGCATCTATACCGCAGAACGGAGAATCCAAACCCGCGAAATCATCACCGTCGAAACCCAATACGGCCCCATAACCGGCAAACTCTCCCCCCAAGGAGCGTTCACCCCCGAATACGAAGACTGCAAAGCCATCGCCCAGCGCACCAACACCCCGCTTCCAAAGGTTTTAGCCGCCGCAATGCATGCCTATCTGCGTTCATCGGCGTTCATCAGCGGCTCCGTCAATCCGTGAAGTCCGTATAAACTGAAAGCTATCCCGTGAACTACTACCTCACAACCCCTATCTACTACGTCAACGCCGCCCCCCACATTGGCCACGCGTACACCACCATCGCCGCCGACGCCATCAAGAGACTCAAGCGGATGCAGGGTTTCAACGTCACCCTCGCCACCGGCACAGACGAGCATGGCCAGAAGATCGAGCGCGCCGCGGCCGCCGCCAACAAGTCGCCGCAGAAATTCACGGACGTAATTTCGAATGAGTTCCGCCAGCAATGGAAAGACCTCGGCCTGTCCATCGATAGCTTCCAGCGCACCACCGACAAACATCACGCCAAGATCGTGCAGGACTTCTTCGAATCCTGCCTGAAGAACGGCTACGTCTACAAAAGCCAATACACCGGCCAATACTGCGTCTCTTGCGAACTCTACGTCACCGACGCCAAACCCGGCGACCCCTGCCCGGATTGCGGCCGTCCCACCGAGACCGTCACCGAAGAAAACTTTTACTTCAAGCTGTCCGCGTTCCAGGATCGCCTGCTGAAGCTTTATGAAGACCAGCCCGATTTCATCCAACCCGAATCGCGCCGCAACGAAGTCCTGGCCTTCATCAAGCAAGGTTTGAAAGACGTCTCCATCAGCCGGACCACCATCAAGTGGGGCATCCCCGTTCCCAATGAAGCTCCGCACGTGTTCTATGTCTGGTTCGACGCGCTCAACACCTATCGCAGCGCTGTCGATGCCGCCACCTGGCCCGCCGACCTGCACCTGATCGGGAAAGAGATCGTCAGGTTCCACGCCGTCTATTGGCCCGCCTTCCTGTGGGCCGCCGGACTACCTCTGCCGAAGAAGATCTTCGCCCACGGCTGGCTGCTCTTTGAGAACGACAAGATGAGCAAGTCGAAAGGCAACCTGCTCCGCGCGACGCCGATCAAAAACGTCATTGGCGCCGACGCCTTGCGCTACTACCTGCTGCGTGAGGTCCCCTTTGGCTCCGACGGCAATTTCAGCCTGGACGCCTTAATCACGCGCTACAATTCCGATCTGGCCAATGGCTTAGGCAATCTGGCCAGCCGCACTCTCGCGATGATCCATCAGAATTGTGGTGGCATCATTCCCGAAGGCTCCAGCGATCCCGTTATCGCCGCCGCAGCCGCCGTCGCTGTAGACAGCGCGCTCGATTCCTACGAACAACTGAACTTCTCCAAAGCTCTCGAAACCATCTGGACTTTCCTAGGCTCCATCGACAAATTCATCGTGGAGAAAGCCCCCTGGAAGCTCGCCAAAGCTGGTGACACAGCAGGCCTGAACGCCACCCTCTACACGGCCGCCGAAGCCCTGCGCATCATCACGGCGATCGTGTCGCCAGTGCTCCCCGAATCCGCAGCCAACATCTGGAGGCAGCTAGGCTACACCACGCCTTTGGACGCCATCTGCACCACCGATCTTGAGTGGGGACGCCTGGCCGCGGGTCAACAAACTGAGAATCCAACCGGCGTTTTCCCGCGCGCCGACGCAAAAGTTATGCTCGAACAAATGCAAGCCGGCGAGGCCGCCGAACTGGTCCGCCAAAAAGAACTCCTGGGCCAAAAGCCCGCCGCCGCTCCGGTCACTGCCGCAGCCGCACCCGACGGCATGATTAGCATCGACGACTTCATCAAAGTCGACCTGCGTGTCGGCCAGATCAAAACCGCCGAAAAGGTCAAAGGAGCCGACAAACTCCTGCACCTCTCGGTCGACATCGGCGAACCGGAACCACGGTCGATCGTGGCGGGCATCGCCACCGCCTACGACCCTGAGAAACTAATCGATCGCAAAGTCGTAATCGTAGCCAACCTCGCTCCCCGCAAATTGCGCGGGCTGACCAGCCAAGGCATGATCGTAGCCGCATCGCTCGAAGGCGGCAGCCCTGTCCTGGCTGCGTTCATCGAGGACGTACCTGTCGGAGCCCGTCTGAAGTGATTGACTCTCACTGCCATCTGGACAACGAAAAGTTCAACGATGACCGTGAAGCCGTAATCGCCCGCGCTCTTGACGCGGGCGTGGAACGCATGCTGGCCATCGGCACCGGCGACGGCCCCCCGGACTATGAGTCCGCCATCCGTCTAGCCGACGCTCACAAAGAAATCTACGCCACCGTCGGAGTCCACCCGCACGACGCCGAAAAAGTCACCTCCGAGACCTACCCGCGCCTGGCCGAACTCCTCGCCCACCCCAAAGTGCTGGCGCTAGGCGAAATCGGTCTGGACTACCACTACGACTTCTCCCCGCGCGACCTCCAGAAGTCCGCCTTCATAGAACAAATGCGAGTAGCCGCCGACGCCAGGAAACCCATCATCATCCACACGCGCGAAGCTTGGGATGACACGTTCGCGCTGCTGGAACAGCACTGGAAACCTACCGGACTCTCCGGCATCATGCACTGCTTTTCCGGCGGCCCGGCGGAGGCGCAACGCAGTTTGGACCTGGGCTTCCACCTCAGCTTCGCCGGCATCGTGACCTTCAACAAGTCCACCGATATCCAAGCCGCCGCCAAGCTCTGCCCCGCCCACCGCATGCTGATCGAGACCGACGCGCCCTATCTGGCCCCCGTCCCCTTCCGCGGCAAACGCAATGAGCCCGCCTACGTGGCCCACACCGCCGCGAAGCTAGCCGATCTCCGCGACACCACCAAAGACGAAATCATCCGCCAGACCACCGCGAACTTCCTCGCCTTAACCACTCCGGTATAGTGATTCCATGCGGTTGCTGCTGGCATTCCTACTAACCCTAACTATGTTCGCTGCTGACCCGGTCACCACCATGTACAACCATCAAGTCGAGCTAGTCGAGAACGACGTGCTGTCGCTAGCCAAAGCGATGCCTGCCAATAAATACAATTTCGCGCCCACGCAAGGCGAATTCAAAGGCGTCCGTACATTCGGAGAGCAGGTCCGGCACCTGGCCACCATGATCTACATGACCGCCGCGATCGTCCTGGGCGAGCGCTCTCCCTACGGCCCTGGCGCGAACGACAATGGCCCGGAGAATCTCAAGACCAAGGAAGAAATCCTCAAGTATCTGACGGATTCCTTCGCCTACGCGCACAAAGCGATGAACTCGCTGACCACGGCCAACCACCTGGATCCGGTACCCACGTATTTCGGCCCCATGCCCAGAATGGACGCGGCCGCCGGCATCGCCTATCACTCTTACAATCACTACGGCCAGATGGTGGTCTACGCGCGTATGAATGGCATCGTGCCGCCCAACAGCGTGCCCTTGCCGGCGAAGTAGCCTCTACAGCCGGCGCCCCAGCCAGCCAGGAGCAATCAATCGCTTGGGTGAGATCTGCCGCTCCACTAGCGTTCTCCAGTCCGCTTCCTGCTCGATGCCCACAAACCACCTCTTGGGGATCACCACTGCGGCCACCGGACCTAAATAGATCAGATATCCGCTGCGAGTCTCATAAACCGCGTCGACACGCGTCCAGCCAAACTCGCTGCGCGCAGCCGGACCCGTGCTCTCAATGTGTTCAGGGCTAAACGTTCGCGTCACTTCCCCGCCCCAAGGATTCGTCGAGGCCAACAGCTTCTTGGCATGGATGTAGGGCAGCAGGCCAAACCGGAATCCCGCAAAGGCAAGAATAATCAGCACAGCCACGCCATAAGCGAGAGCCACATCCCCAGCGCCTGCCAGTGCCAACAAGCCCGCCAAGGAAAGCCCGAATAACATCAACACGGCGACAATCACCAGCAGCCACCACACCCGTCGCAGCATGTGGAAGTACATAAAACGCGTCACGTCTTCCAGCGTCAGAGTGCCGCGCAGTTGGATCATCCACCCTACAGTTTGTATATGGTCACGCCGCTCAGCAGCTTGGGGAAAAAGTCAGTGGACTTCTGCGGCATCACTCCACCGGAGAACGCGATGCGCGCCATGTCTTCGATGGGTGTGGGTTCCAGCAGGAACGCGACCTGCGCTCCCTTCTCCCGCACCTCCGCCGCAGCCGCATCCATGCCACGCACATAGGTGATGAAGTGCTCATCCCGCACAGCCTCCTCGGAAATCCCGAGTAAGCCCGTCAGCACTTCGTGATGCAGTATCGGCACATCCAATTCGCCGCGTTTACGCTTTCGCTGCAGCAGGTTGTCCCCCGAGGCCGTCACCATACCGAAACGCACATGCTCTGCGTCGGGCCGTGCCATCGCGGCCCGAAGCTCCAGCGGCGAGGCGAAAGTCTTCACCTGCCACTGATCGAAGGCGCGCTTCAGCAATTGATCTTCGCTGAAATTCTCCAGCCTCTGCAGCACTCGATGCGTCGCCAGTATCCGTAACCCCGGCGAGTGCATATTCACGAAGGTCATCATCACGAACTGCGCGGCCGGGTTGTGGGGATTCTCGTTGCGATACGCCAATGCCGTCTCATAGCGGTGATGGCCATCGGCAATCAACAGCTTCTTGTCGGCCATCGCGGCTTGCATGCTCGCGATCACCACCGGGTCCGTAATGGGCCACAGGCGGTTGCGCACGCCGTACTCGTCTTCCACGTCCAACACCGCGGCGCCGGCGCTCGCCGTCTCCAAAATCCGGTCCACGGCGAAGTCCGGATCGGGGTACAACATGAAGATCTGCCCGAAGTGCGCCCGCGCGTGCCGCAACAATTCCAGGCGATCTTTCTTGGGACCGGAAAGCGTTTGCTCATGCCGGAAGACGATATTGGACTTGTAGTCTTCCACTTTCCCGAGCCCGATAAACCCCTGCCTGGTGGCTCGTTCCTGGGTATCGGGAACGGTGAACTCCTGCGCATAGGCGTAGAATCCGGGCGCCGCGTCCTGCTCTAGAATGCCTTCGCCAATCCACCCGTCAAGGTGTTGCGCCGCGCGCGTGTAGACATTGCTCGACGGGTCGTCGGTGGGGAATCGCTCGCCCAGAATCACGCGCACCAGGTTGTGCGGACTGGCTGCCAGATACGTGGCCTGCATCTCCGAGTTGATCTTGTCGTAAGGCTGCGTCAACAGGCGCGCAGGATCGCCCGCCTTCGGCGAGTAACGATAGGGTTGGAAGGGTTTTACGGTTGCCAAACAACCAGAATAACGTAACGCCCGAGAGCTTACGGCGTAACGGAGACCGTGACGGGGGCGCTGGCGGAAACGGGACGGCGGCTGACCAGGTGATTCGCGGAGTCCGCGGACCACCACGGCGCGAATAACTGGGCTTCGTAGTTTACGATCTCCACGTGCAGCATCGGCAACTCGGCGGGCTGATTCTGGAATTCCACGACGACATTTTCCGGCTTCATTCCCAGGTAGGGCTTGGCCGATTCGTTCGGGACCGCTGTGCCGTAGAGCACCATATTCCGGACCGGGTCCACGCCGCCGTCAGGATGCAGCGATCCCCAGCGGACGGAGGCGCGCACACGCTCGACCAGCGATTGATGCGAAAACAGAACTTGTCCAAAATCAACTACGCCCAACAGCAGCGCGAAGAACACCAGCATCACCAGCGTTCCCTCGATCAACGTCTGGCCGCGTTGGTTGCGCTTCACGGTTCGCTCTCCGTGGGAGCATACGTGCCCACAAAGGGAAATTCGACCGCGGGACGTCCCGAGAAATCGAAAGCTCCGAACAACGCGTTGACGTTGTAATGCACCAGCGCCACGGATACGGCGGCTGGCGCAGCCGAGCCTTCCTGCGTCCACTGGACCTCGATCTGTTCCGGAGTCAGATTCGCCACCACAGGCACGGCATTGGGACCGGGGTGCGCTTCGCCGTACACGACCATGTTGCGGATCGCGGCTTTACCCTTCTCCACGTCTTCTTCGGTGGCCGCACGGTAGGGCCGCATCGCCGCGTAGCGAGCACCGTTGCCCACCGCGCTCACCAGTTGGTTGTAAGTGTAGAACGTGTAGCCAAACTGGAAAGTGCCGCTGAGGCACGTAACCATCACACCCGCTGAGAGCGCAAGCTCCACCATGGCATGACCTTTTTGCCGACGGCGTATCATTCGACCAACCTTGTTGGCGCCGTGGCAGCCACGCTGTGCGCCGGAACCGTAAACGATTCTGGTCCGCCAACCGCACGCAGGAAAACAATGCTCACCTGATTCTCGGGAGCCGTCACGCGCGTAAACGTCAGACCCGCAGGGTCCGCCGGATTCGCTTCCCACTTCTTGGCGTCGGCGCTGAATTCGACGACTACACCTTCAAAGGATTTCGTCCCTAGACTCCAGCGGTTCGGTAAACGCCGTACCGCCTCGCGAGCCGCGTCCACTCCGGAAGCGGTACCGTCCAACTTTTGTGCCGCCGCGAGGGCCGCCGCATCGGTAAAGATTTGAGCCTCATTGCGAGCTATGTAGATGCGCCCGAAATCGAAGGCCATGCCAAGAGAAGCCAGCATCAGCAGCATCGCCACGGACATGGCAATCAGCACGAAGCCCTTCTGGCGCGATCTCATATTCTGTAAGATCGTCGGAAGCGATTGAAACCGTTAGGCCTGTTTCAGCAGGGGAGCGCTCTGCGCCACCGGTTTATTGCGCCCGGTCTTGACTAGTAGAACCACGCCGGCCAGCAGCAGCGCCAGCGCGATCCATTGCGTCAACGACAACGGCAACCCGAACGGAGTGGCCTGCTGGTGGAATCGAACGAACTCGATGAGGAACCGCATGATCGAGCTGATGACCAGGTAAAGCCCTATGATTCTGCCAGGTGCATGAGGTTTATTGAAGCGTCGGTAGAGAAATGCAAAGACCAGCACCTCGGTGAAAGACTCGTATAACTGAGCGGGGTGAATGGCGACTTCCAGAGGTACTCCGGTGAGCGAATTGGCCACCGGGTTGTGAAATTTAATGGCCCAAGGAAGGCTTGTTTCGGTACCCCAGCAACAGCCGGCCGCGAAGCATCCCAGACGTCCAATGGCATGCCCAAGGGCTACACCGGGCGCAAACGCATCGGAGGCCCCGAGGATCGGTAACCCCTGCTTCTTCATGTAGTAATAGGCGGTTATTAAAGCCAGAATCAGGCCACCCTGGAACACTCCAGCGGCTTGCAGGGTTTCGAGCGAGAAGATCTGGGCTGGATTGGCCGCATACTGCTTCCAATCGAACAGGAACATGAACACCTTGGCGCCCAGCATACCGGCTAGCGCCACGTAAACCGCCAGGTTTGTCATCAGCTCCGCGTTCAGTCCAGCGCGGCGTGCCAATTTGACAGTGACAGCGAGGCCGGAAAGAAATCCGAGGGCTACCAGGACGCCGTAGGTAGGCAGATAAAAGCTGCCGATTTCAATGAGTTTAGGATACACGCCTTCTCCCGCTAAGTTCCAGATTAACAGAGCCTAGGCAGCTTGAGTTTCCGAACTGCATCCGGCATCATGGAAGTTTGGCACCCGCTTGAGTTTACCCGACCCCATCCCCTTATTCCGCGTGATCGTAGGTGTCACGGGCGCCAGCGGCAGCGTTTACGGCTGGCGGCTTCTCGAAAAGCTTCGCGAGCAGGAAGGCGTGGAAACACACCTGATCCTGACGCGCTCCGGCGAGCGAACCGCGTATCTGGAGATGGGAAAATCGGCGTCGGATTTTCGAGCTCTAGCGGATTTTCACTATCCGGTGGAGGATATCGGCTGCCGGCTGGCCAGCGGTTCGGCGGCGATGGACGCAATGGTTATCGCGCCTTGTTCGATACATACGATGGCGGCGACCGCGGCCGGGATAAGCTCCAACCTGATGATCCGAGCCGCGGATGTGATGTTGAAGGAGCGGCGGCGGCTGATTCTGATGGTACGCGAAACGCCGTTGCACTTGGGACATTTACGATCCATGACGGCGCTAGCGGAAATGGGCGCGATTATCGCTCCTCCGATGCCCGCGTTTTATCACCTGCCTGCCACGGTGGCTGAACTGGTGGACCACAGCGTCGACCGTATTCTGGATTTGCTGGGCCGGCCGTCCGCTGACGCCAAGAGATGGCCGGGGCGTTAGCTATTGTTTGGCCGCGGGCGTGGTGGGGGCAGCGGGCGCGGCCGTGCCTGAGATTACGGTTTTAGCGTAGTAGTTCACGACTTCCGCTTCGTTGCGGGCGACCTCGTAGAATGCGTCTCGCAGCAGTTGTTCCTTGCGCGTGATCAGCGTGCTCCGAATGGTCTGCTGTACGTTGGGATCGTTGAGGGCTCGCTGGCCGGCGGGCTCGCGCGTCATCAGCTTAAGAATCCGGTAGCCTTCCGCCGTTTTTAATACCGGCGTGATCTGGCCGGGACGCAGTTCCAGAATTGTGCGGCGGAGGCCGGTGTCGGATGTCTCGAACGCCGACTGCGGGATAAAGCCCAAATCGCCGCCCGCAGCCGCGGAATCGGCATCCTCCGAATAGTTTTGGGCGAGCTCGCCAAAATCCTCACCCTTCTTCAAGCGGGACTCCAGATCGGTAATCTTGCGGCGCGCCTGGGCTTCATCCAGCGCGTTATCGCCCTTCAGGTTGCGCACAACCGGATCGTTAGCGGGGGTGACCAGAATTTGAGCCAGGTGCAGCTGGGGCTCCGCGCGATTGAAGCTGGCTTTGTTGGACTCGTAGAAATCGGTGATGTCTTTGTCGGCAATGCTGATCTTGGCGGTGGTCTCCTTGTTGAGCAATTTCTGCGCGCTGAGATCGCGGCGGAGCTGAGCTTTCAGATCCTCGACGGTCATCTTGCGATCGTTGAGCTGCTTTTGAAACTCCTCTTCCGTGTAGGGCGTGCGCATTTCGCTGAAGCGCGCCTCGACATCCGAATCCACGGCCAACAGGCCCTCCCGCTCGGCGCGCTGCAGCATGATCTCGTTGTCGATCATGGCGCGAAGGATTTCCAGGCGCTGGATCATCACCTGGTCGTCGCTGGGGCGTTCGCCGGAGGAGCCAAACTGGGCCACCTGATATTGCTTGTCGAGTTCGGCGTAAGTGATGGAGCGTCCGTTGATGGTGGCCGCGACGTTTCCCGATGCGGTGCGACCGCAACTGGTGAACAGAACTGTGATGGAAACAGCCGCAGCGAAAGAGATACGCATTCGGGAAATACTATTCTAGCGCGCGCTTGGCCGGGCGCTAAATGGAAGGGGGCCTGTTAGACACCCCAGCAATAGTCCTCGACCGCGCGTTCGATGGAATTGTCTTTCTCCGAGAGTCGCATCAGTTCCAGGCGCAGAGCGTCGGTTAAGGCGAACCAACTGGCTTCGATGATGTTTTCCGAGATGCCGACAGTGGCCCAACTGCGGCGATGATCCGACCATTCGACCAGGACACGCACGCGCGCGGCCGTGCCTTTCTTGTTGTCGAGGACGCGTACCTTGTAGTCGGTGAGACGAACGTTGGCGATATCCGGATAAAGGGACGAGAGGCATTGGCGTAAAGCCAGGTCGAGGGCGTTGACGGGTCCGTTCCCTTGAGCCGAGGCCGAGTGAATGCCATCCTGGGCGCGCAGCGTTACGGTTGCGGAAGATCCAGTGTTGCGGGATATGGTTTCGTAGCTGACCACGTCGAAAAGCTGAACGCCGGGGTTGAGGGCCTGGCGGACAACCAGTTCAAATGTCCCTTCGGCGGCTTCGAGTTCGTAGCCTTGGAACTCCATCTGCTTGATGCGGTCGAGCAGTTCGCGGCGGGCGTTGTCATCCAGACGGTCTTCGAGACCATGCTGTTTCAGCTTGTAGAGGACGTTGCCTTTGCCGGAAAGATCACTCAGCAGCACGCGTTGGCGATTGCCGACGATCTTGGGACTGATGTGTTCATAGGTCGCGGAGTCTTTTAGTACGGCGCTGACGTGGACGCCGCCCTTGTGAGCGAAGGCGCTGTGGCCTACATAGGCCTGGTCATTGCGCAGCGGCAAGTTGGCCAGTTCCGCGATGTAGCGAGCCACGGTGGTCAGGTTCGGCATGTTTTCCTTGCCGATCGTGGTGTGGCCCATCTTCAATTCGAGGTTGGCGATGATGGTGGTCAGATTGGCGTTGCCGCAGCGTTCGCCGTAGCCGTTGGTGCAGCCTTGCACGTGGGCAAAACCTTTGTCCACGGCGGCCAGGGCGTTGGCGACAGCCAGCTCGCAATCGTTGTGAGTGTGGATACCCAGCACTCCATCAAAGCGGCGGCGGATGTCACCGCAGATTTCGGAAAGCTTGCTGGTAAGCATGCCTCCGTTGGTATCGCACAGGCACAGAACATCGGCGCCAGCTTTTTGGGCGGCGTCCAGAGTGCGCAGCGCGAAGTCGCGATTGTTTACGTAGCCGTCGAAAAAGTGTTCGGCGTCGTAGACTACTTCGCGTCCGTGCGATTTCAGGTAACGTACGGTATCGGTGATGATTTCGATGTTCTCTTCCTCGGTGATGCCGAGTGCGCGATGAACATGCAGGTCCCAGCTTTTCCCGAAGATGGTTACTACGGGAGTGTTGGCGGCCAGCAGGGCGTTCACGCTGGCGTCGTCTTCCACGCGGTTGCGGGCAAAACGAGTCGCGCCGAAGGCGGCCAGCCGAGCATGTTTCAGTTTCTCGCTCTTGGCTCGTTCGAAGAATTCTTTGTCCTTCGGATTCGAGCCTGGCCAGCCACCCTCAATATAGTCAATACCGAGCTCATCCAGCTTGTGCATGACCAGGATTTTGTCCTCGGCCGAAAAGCTCACGGCTTCGCCCTGCGTGCCGTCGCGGAGAGTGGTATCGAACGTAAAAACGCGCATTTTCAAAATCA
>JBDTSJ010000080.1:0-52947 GCA_039931205.1 Acidobacteriota bacterium | reverse complement strand
TTGAGTGGGGGTAAAGGCTTGCCAAGTGGGAGAGCAGGGTTTGTCCATGGTACTTGCTGCTGATGATTGTGGTGTAGGCATAGCCCCGGTTGAGCATGTAGTTTGAGTGTACGCCATGGCATTTGCGGCGCGGCGGTCAGAAGGGCTTTTGCGATCCAATAGGGGGGGATCAAAACTCAAAAAAGAGACGGACGGAGCCGCCGGCGCGGCGGTAAGCTTTTAGCTTGTCGAGGTAATCGCCCGAGACGACAAATCCGGTGTGTTTGTTGAGCCACCGGTGGTAGGAAGTGCCGAGCGAGTAGCTCATGAACCGAGCTTCAATCGGGGTCTGCCCGGCCAGTTGATACAGCTCGCGGCCGCCGCCGACGTTCACATTAAACCAGCTGTGGCCCTCTTGCCCATACCGCACAGCGAGCAATCCAGACGCCGAGTATAGATTCCCCGGCTGGCTCCGCGCGGGCCATTTTTGACAGCGAAAGGTCAATTGCGTCCAGTGTGGAGGCTAAATATTTCTGTGTTGATAACATTGGTCTTCCAAATAGCGTTGGACGAAAAAAGAGCCGGACTGCGCTGCCGGCGGGCGAGTAACTCATGAACCGAGCTTCCATCGGAGTCTGCCCAGCCAGCTGATACAGCTCGTGTTTCTGGCCGCGATCACGGAAGCAGAATCATGGGGACGCGCTGGACGGCGAATTTCTGAGTGGTGGGGTTCAAGACCAGCACCTGGCAAGTGTAGCGACCCGGTTCCAGCATGTTGAGGGGCACGCTGAAACGTATGGGAACCGCTTTGGAGCGCGGCTCCAGCCCGTCGCGGATTTCCAGCGGCGTGGTTTCAAACGCCTTGATTTTGCCGCGGTAGAAGGCAACGCTGGCCACCAGTAGCTGCGTGGTCTCCGCTTCCGGCTGGTAGGCTTCCAGATAAACGAACATGCTGGCGTCTTTGCGGAAGACCCGCGTGACGCTGGGAATCAATTTTTGGTTGTCCTGAATCAGAGGGTTCGCATTGATCAGGCGGCGGTCCTTGATGGCGCTGGCGACTACGGCTTCGAGTTTTTCGCGCTGATAGCTGAGGACGACGCTGCTGACGGGCAGAGTTGGCGTGGGGCCGCTCAAGTCGGGGATCGCGAATTTCGATTCGAAGGTCCCCATCTTGCCGGTTTCGTTTTCCCGCGCGAGAAATTTGATGGTATAGGCACCCGGCGGAAGGGTGAAGCCGGTGTCATAGGCGAGATTGCGTTTGGACAATTCAGCGGCGGAGTCGCCCTTGAGGGACACCTTGATGTTGTCGCGCACGGTTCCCTGCAGCGCGCCCTTGGCGTCGCGAACCTGGCCGATGAAATCGAGCCGGGTGCTCTCGGCGCCGCCTTTGCGGGCCAGGTCAATGTCGGAGCCCGGGATTTTGACGGAGACGGGGACGAAATAGCGGTCGCGCGCCATGCGGAAGTAATTGACCTCCAGCGCAATGCCCAGGTCGGTCACGGGGTCCCCTAGCATGAGGGCTTCCTGAAGTTGCATGTCGCGATCAGACGAGGAGAACTGCTTGAAGGTTTTACCGGCGAAATAGCCGCTGCGGTAGTCCAGCTTGGCGTTCAGTGTTTTGTTGAGTTGAATTTTGATGCGCCGGAAGTGGCCGTCCTGAGCGGTATTCGTGCTGTAGTATCCCAGAATGTAGTAACTGGAGATATCTTTCTGGGCTTGTACGACGCCCTCCGCCAGATCGTTGGAATCCAGCAGCGCCTTGCCGCCGGTGTCGGAGGCCAGAGTGTATAACGTTTCCTGCTGCCCCTGGAATTGGCTCTGCGCACTGCGTTGGGAACCGCCGGAGAAGAGTCCCTGCCCTCCTGGAGAGGCTTTGGTTGCGTCGCCGACGGGCGCGGTGGCCACCAGGCCGCGGGCGTCCACAGGATAGAACGCGACGTTGTTGCGAACGGCGGCGTGTACGGTCGCGCTGAGCTGCGCCTGATTGTCCGTGCCGGTGCGGGTCATGCCGCTGGCGAAATAGATCAGGGCTTTCTTGTCCGGCAGGACGCCCAGCATCTTGGCCGTGGATTCCAGGGCGGCCAGTTTGCGATCCGTATTGAAGAGGTTGAATTCGGAGTCATCCTGAACGAACGCGGCGCCGGTATCCGATTCACTATCGGCCCCGGTAGCGCCATTCGCGCCCCCCACGTCGCCCGCGATGAGTTTGTCGACCACACTGAGCAGGAGCTCGCGGTCATCGGTGAAGTCCTGCAATAGATTGAGGTCGGTGGTATAGGTCATCACGGAGACCATGTCGGCTTCGGTCATTTGCCCGCGGATAAATTTACGAGCGGCTTGCTGGCTGCGGATCTGATCCGCCACCGGCATTCCGGCAAGGTCGAAGAACAATACCAGCAGGCGTTTGTCTTTATGGCCCACTTCGCCGGGAGCCGGGGGCGCGAAGGCCACGGCGACAGCGGGCTTCACTACGGGAGCAGCGGGTTCGACGCGGTCCGCCGGAGGCCGGGTGGAAAGAACCGGCGCCGTTACCAAAACCGCGTCCAGGCGTTGGAACTCAAACACGCGGACCACCTGGGGCTTGCCGTCTTCGGTGACGGTGAAGTCGGAGACCTTCAGGTCATTCATGAATTTGCCGTCTTTGTCTTTGACAGAGACGTTCACGACAACCAGTTGAGAGGATGTACGGAAGACGGGCGCACCGTCGGCGACGGCGGGCTCCGGGGCAGGAGGCGGCGGTAGCTGTGCGTACGCGGCGACAGAGAGAAGTAGAAACGCCAGTGTGATATTTCGCATGTTAGAACCGGAACCTCAGAGTGGTTGTGATGCGGCGCATCTGTGCGGCCGCGCTGATCAGGCCAAAATTATTGGAACCCAGGACCGTGCCCCAGTTAGTGACGGTGACCCGGTTGAGAATGTTATTCGCTTGGAACTGCAGATCCGCCGTCCGGCGATCGCCGAGGCGGAAGATACGGCCGAGCTGGCCGTTGAGCTGGAACATGGTGGGTCCGGTGATGGTGTCGCGGCCCGCATTGCCATAGGTCCCGGCCAGGGGCAGGCTGAAGGCGGCGGTGTTGAAGTTCATCCCGGGCGCGTCCACGGAAAGGCCGGTCGCGTTAGCTCGGATTGTGTTGCTGACGCCGGTTCCCGCTACCTGCGAGCTTGCACCGCCGACGGTGGCCGTTAAAGGCGTGCCGGAACGGCGCACCAGATTGCCACTGATGGTCCAGTCTTTGACGAGCGCGCCGCGGACGCCTCGCAATTGGGCTCCGGCTCCCCGGCCTGCGCCGGTGCTGTACTGAAATTGGATGGTCAGGTTATGCGGCACATTGAACGTAGATAGGGCGCGTTCGGCCCGCAGGTCCTGCCAGTTTTGCGCAATGGGACCTTGGCCGCCTGTGCCGGCATTGTCGATCGATTTTGAGAACTGATAGGAAGTGCTAACCGTGAGGCCGCGGCTCAAGCGGCGGTTCAACTGGAACTGCGCCGCGTGATAGATGGAGTTGCCGTTGGACGTCTCGTAGGTATAGAAATGCGGGAACGGCGAGACCGGAGCTCCGGGGGCGACCGAGTTCGGGATGAAGCGCTGATCCAGTCGAGTGCCCTTCGTGCCTTGATATCCGGCGGTGAATTGCAAGCCGAAAGGCAGGTTATCCTGCAGCGTGAGGTTCCAGGTTTGCGCGTACCCGATCTTGTAATCCGGATCGATCGCGAAGGTATTGTTGACCGATTGATTCGTGCCTCCCAGGAATCCGGTTTGAATGTTCAGCGGATTCGCCAGGGAACTGGAGGTGCTCAAAGTCTGTGCGAAGGGGGGTTGTTGCGCCAGGTTGTTCGCGACGGCTGTATAGACGGAGCTGTTGTAATAGACACCGTAGCCCGCTCGCACGATGACCGCTCGCTTCGTGAAGGGTCGCCACGCCAGGCCCAGACGAGGGGAGATGTTGTTGCGATCCGGCCGCAGCAAGGTGTTCGGGAGGGAACCCGAATACAGCCCGCTTTGCCCGGGCAGCACCGGCGCCACGGCGTCGAAGGTGGGGGAGACATCCAGGTTGACCATGCGGCCGAACAATTCACTGAAGGGAGTGGAGTAATCCCACCTTAGACCGGCCACCAGTGAGAGCTTGGTGGTCATGCGGAAGTCGTCATTGAAGAAAGCGGCGTAGCCGGAACCACGGAAGTATTTGTCCGGATTTCCGTAGCGGATGCTGCTGGTAGCCGGGCGGCTCAGCAGGAAGTCGGCCAGATCGTAGCCGGTGCCCGCTTGCACCACGCCATTCACCAGGTTGGCAGTGGCTGATCCGGTGAACGTGTACGTTCCGCGTCCGTTCGCGTCGGTCTGAGGATTCACTTGCTGCCGGCGGTACTCCGCGCCGATGGAGAGGTTATGCCGGCCGTGCGTGATGGTCAGAGTATTCGTCAGATCCGCCGTTTGATTGCGGTTCAGCGAATAGGTGCCGTCGGTGAGCCCGCCGTAATTGGTGAAATTCAGATTCGGTGGACCCCAGTTGACGGGATTCTGCGAGGTGCCCACAATGCCCAGGTTGCCGGCGACGTTCACGGTATTGGCAAAAAACGGAGTGGCCGTCTGGCGCGTGCGGCTGAACGTGAGTGCCAGAGTATTGCTGACACGCGCGCTGAATCGCCGGTTCCAGCCGAGGTTGGAATTGGAGCTGCGATTGGAACCGGTGTCGATGAACTGGAATAGATTCGGGTTGACCGAGTTGCCGGTCTGATATCCGATTCCGAAATTCAGGCGGTCTTTGCTAGTGAGGTTGATGTTCTGGAGGCGTACGTTCAGGTTGTTGGTGTTATTCAGTCCGTTCCAGGTAGTCTGATAATTTCGCGCGGCGTAGGGGATGTTGGGATTGGGGAAATAGTTCAGCAGCGCCAGCGATGTGGGGTTGAGGCGGTTGATGGGGATCCGGTTCTGCGCGAAGGGCTGGCCGGTGGTGGGGTCATAGATGGTGACGGGAGAACCTTGAATCAGGGTCTGTGAGAAATCGCCGGTGCGCTCCAATGCCGTGGGCATGTTGACGGCTTGCGAGATCTGGCCGGTGCGGTTGCGCTGGGCTTGATAGTCGATGGTGAAGCTGACGCGTTTATCGGCGCTCAATAGCTTCGGGATCTGGACCGGACCGCCGAACGTGATACCGGCGCGTCCGTTCCCGTAGGAAGGCTTGTCGATGTTGGCTCCGGTGACCGAATAGCTGCGAGCATCCAATGCCGAGTTACTGAGGTTGAAGACGACGTTGCCGTTATAGAGGTTGCGCTGGGCCGGCCTGCGGTTGCCAAACGCGACCGCGTCGGGGCGGCCTCGCCCTCCGGGTCCACCGCGACCGCCGCCCGGACCGCCACGCCCGCCACCGCCACCACGTCCGCCTCCTCCACCGCCGCCAAAGCCGCCGGGTCCACCGCCGCCGGGTCCACCACCACCCGGTCCGCCGCCAGGTCCACCGCCAGGTCCACCGCCCGGGCCAACGCCGCCGGGTCCTCCACGGCCGCCGCCGGGACCGCCGGCTGCGCCCGCTGCCGCCGGATTTGCGGGTTCCCCATTGAGTCCAGGGATGCTGGTGCCGTCCGCGCTGAGCGCGTTTACTCCGGGGCCGAAACCGCCAGGGCCACCGGGACCGCCCGGAAAGCCAGGTCCGAAGCCGCCCTGCGGACCGAAGTCCCCTTGGGCGGGCAAGCCCAGCGCGCTGCTGAGGCTGCCCTGTACGGCAAACGAATTAGCCGCGCTTTGAGTGAGGCTGGAGATGTCCTGGGCGTTCAGATTGCCTTCAGTGTTCAGCGAATTGGCGTCCGCCAGCTGAGTGACGTCCACTTGTTGAAAGGCATCCCTATTAGGATTCGCCGCCGGCGTAGCGGGGGCCGGGGCATTTCCTCGACCGGCATTGCGCGCGCCGGCCGATTCCGTGCTTGCCGCCCCGGCTGGCCCTCGTCCGCCCGCGCGCCCGGCCCCGCGCCCAGCATTCGCAGCGCCCGCAGCCGGATTCGCGGAGGGAACCGAGGCGCCTTGCACCGAGGCCTTGCTGCCGACGCTGGCCAGCAGTTCGCTCTGTGACAAAAGCTTCAATTCCACAGGGGAGGGCGCGGCGGCGGGTGTCGCAATGGTGCGATCCATTTTGCCGAAGCCTAGCATTTCCACGGTCAGCGCCCAGCTTCCATCAGGTAGGTCGGCGAATGCGAACCGGCCTTGCTCGTCCGTGGTTGTCAGGAGGGTGCGCTCGCCCTGTTTGGCGGTAATGGTTGCGCCAGGCACGGGAATCCCGTTGGACCGGACTGTACCCTGATACTCGGCAGCCGTGAGCCGCATAGCCACGGCGGCGGCAAGCAGGGCGGCTGTCGTTTGAATGCAAACACTACGTACGGTCATGAATTCCTTCCGGTGGTCATCGCCACACAGCGCTGGCGGACTAACCGGTAAGACGGTAACGAATCGGCGTAAAGTGACAGGGCAGACCCCACAAACCGGGATCTCTTGTTAAGTGAACGTTAAATCTATCGAGAAGGGACGGTTAGGACCGGTTGTCGCGAGCGCACAAGCTCAAAACTCAAAACTCAAAACTCAAAACTCAAAACTCAAAGAAGAGCCGGACGGAGCCGCCGGCGCGGCGGTATGCTTTGAGCTTGTCCAGGTAATCGCCGGATACGACAAATCCGGTGTGTTTATTGAACCACCGGCGGTAGGAAGTGCCGACCGAGTAGCTCATGAACCGAGCTTCAATCGGAGTCTGCCCGGCCAGCTGATACAGCTCGCGCCCGCCGCCGACGTTCACACTAAACCAGCTGTGGCCCTCTTGCCCATACTGCACAGCAAGCAATCCAGACGCGGAGTATAGATTCCCTGGCTGGCTCCGGTTCGTAAATAGATTGGCGTCCACAACCCATTTGTTGTGGTAGTAGAGCATACCCGCGGAGAAGATCTGTCCATGTCCCGCTGCCCCTAGATCGAAGCGCGTATAGCCCGCGCCCAGCAGCAACTTTTGATTGGGGGGCAGCTTCCAATACCCCCGAATATCGTAGCGCCGCTGCGCGAAATACGTGGTTGCCGGGTCCTGCTTCGGAGCCGAACTGTATCCCTGGACCGTGTAAAACGACTTGCTCCAGTTCAGATATGAAAAAAACGAATAATTGTATTGAGACCCTGCGGGACGGGTCTGCCGCTCCACTGTAAACGACGGCGTGAAGTAACGGCTGCGATACCAGACTTGAGCGTGTCCTCCGCTCCAATTGCCGAAGCCATTGTTCACTGCGTTGGAGTAGCCGCCCAACTCGACGCGAATAGGGGAGAGCGCGTAGCTTCCATCGGCGGCTGCGGCTGCGTTCGGATCGGGATCCGCGGCCAGCGAAAAAGGAGCGGCTGAGAGTAGCATCAGTGCGCAGATTATGTAGCGTCGTAGCATCCGGTACTTAGCTCCTGTCTCGCCAGGATTCGAATTTCTTGCGCCAGGATTCGGCAAACGCCGTGTCCACCACGCGAACCCGCTCCCCACTCGAAAGCTTCCCATGGACGGAGACGCCTTCTTCCACGTATAGCCAGGAGCCCGCGTCCACGGCGACCGGACCACTTCCCGATTCTCCGCGAACTTCTGGACCCAGCAGGATCTCTTCGTTGGCGTGGATCACACCTGAAAAACGAACGCGAGCGCCCACGCTGAGTGATTTCTCCGCGATCAGATTCGCCTGACACTCGGAGTCCGCTCCGATCCGCAAGTTACGCGAAGCCTTCACATCATGTTCCAGCAGACTACCGGCAGGAATATCGCAGTCACCGCGCACCACCAGATGGCTGGTCACGCGCACGGCGCTGGTGGGGCGCAGCGAGCCTTGATAAATCCAGCAGTCGGCACTCAGGGATCGGAACTTTTCCGGATCTACCCCTGCCTTCTTCAGCGCCTCACGCGAGTCGTCGGAATCTGGAGGGATAGCCACACGCTCCGGAGAGCTTTCCGCCGCAGAGCTTTCCATAACTGGGGGCACGTGCAGATGAGCTACGGCGCCGATTATGATTTCAGGCGCAAATACGGAGAGCGCTTGTGCGCCCAATTCGAGATGAGCGGCCGTGCGCGAGGAGGCTCGAGAATGTACGATGCTGCCCTTTGCCAAGCGCAACGTCCCCCAGCAATCGACCCAGCGGGACACTTGCACATCCGGGCCCAGGCTAATGTCTCCGTCGGCTGCAATCGCCTGACACTCGGTTGCCTGGCCGATCACCACGTTGCGTTGCGCATAGATTTCGCGCCCCAGCTGGCAGAAGGATCCGCACGAGAAATCCCCTTCGATCACCAGGACGTCATCCGATTTCGAGCGATCCGCCAACGATCGGCCCGGACCAAGCTCAATTCGTTCGCTTCCATGCTGGATGGCTCGCATCCCATCCGGCAAAGCCGTCGTGGGCAATTCCATCCAGGAGTGAAGCTTGGCGCGAAAGGACTGGCCGAAATAGTCCTCGCGGCGCACGTAGTTGGAGTCGATATCCTCCGCCTCCACCCCGCGTACGCGACGCCAGCATCGGTGGGCGAAGAAGAAATGGAGATAGAGCATTCCGCCCATGGTGGCGGTGAAGAGGAGGAACATCCAGGCGATCACGGACGCGGTTCCTCCAGCCGGCATGTGTAGATTCCATTGGTGCCCTGCGTATAAAGGTGCACGCCATTCCCGTTCCCATTGCCGTTACCATTGCCGTTCCCGTTACCATTGCGGAATCCATTCTCACGGAATCGCTTGGTTTTATCCCAACCTGGACCCGGGGCTCCGAATATGCGATCGGTGTAATAACCATACAGCGCCTTGCAGATGGCTCCCGTACTCGCAAAGAAGTTGAATAGGTTGAGAGGTATCAAATCGGCAGGGCGGTTCTTGCCATCCAGAACCGCTGCGGCGCCCATCTCGAAGAACGTGGCTTGGCTCCCGAAAAGTTGGTAACCGACGAATGCAAGGGCGACGGAGAACTCAGGAACGTGGTGGGCCTGTGGGGTAAAAAGAAGCACCAACGACGCCAGCCAGCCCAGCACTAATATCGGGGCAGTCCAGTAGCAATAGAGAACGAACAGAGCGTCCATTTTCTCAAACTTACTCATGAACCGGCTGAAGAAGACCTGTCCTCCCAACCGATGCAGACAATCGGTATGGCCCATGGCCCAGCGCATAATTTGCCGTTCCCGTACGGCCCACGATTCGGGAGCTTCTTCATAACACTCCGCTCGATTGACGTAGCCGATTTTCCAGCCGCGCACGGCCATTCGGAAGGTTAGATCCGTGTCTTCCGTCAGAGAGTTCGCGTTCCAGCCACCGACGGCCCGAAGAGCACTGACCCGCACTCCACCCACGGTGCCGCCGAATTGTGGCGTCAGCCCGAGGTTGTAGCGAGCCTGCTGGCCAATCTGATAACCGGCGGCGCGCTCTAATCCGAGGAGTGCGGAGAGGAGGCTGTTGCCGGTGTTGTGCGGCACTACGCGGCCCATCACCGCACCAATCTCCGGATCGCAGAACGGGGCGGCTAACATTTGCAGCATGGCGCGGCCGGGGAAATAGTCCGCGTCGAACATCAGCAGAATCTCACCGGTCGCCTGTTTTGTTGCATCGATCAGCGCCGCACCCTTGCCGCCCTTGCCCGCGGCCCGGTGGATCGGCTTGATCACCGGATGCCGGGCTGCGAGCTCATCGATAATTTGCCCGGTCCGATCCGTGGAGCGGTCGTTGATCGCGAGGATTTCCAACTTATCCTTGTCATAGTCGCATTCGGTCAGTGCTCGCAAAACATCCCCCGCCACACCTTCTTCGTTGTGCATCGGGACCAAAACGGAGATGCGCGGCATTCGAAAGCCAACCAGCTCATTCTTGTCGCGGGGACGGCGAAGCGACAGACGGTAAAGGGTCATGCCGTAGTGCCGTATCGCGTACAGCGTTAGAACGAAGATCGTAAAGCCTAAGATGATTTCCGCTGTCAAAGTTAGAATTGCCATGAAGTCCGCCATCCCCATGCCCGCAGTCCTGAAACGCGCGCGGACAAAGACAAGAACACGATTATATAGAGTACGTCCGCTAGCAGGCCAAGGGTGAACCACAGCGTGGGCATAAAGAGCAGTCCGCTAAAGTGCAGAACTCCTAAGCAAAATGCGAGCCGGATGGCCGACCAAACAAATGCATAGGCCTGCAGCGCCACTGCCCATAAAAAACCCGGCCAAGCGGCCCGCTGCAGCAGAACCAACAGACTCGCGGAAAGCCAGGGCAACAGGAACCACACCAGCACTTCCCCGCGCAGCCAGATTTGTGAGAATTCGTCGGAGGAGATTTGGGAGCTGGGCCAGAACAGGATAATGCCGGCAGTGACGGTCAGGATCACCAACAGGAACATCAGGAAACTGCTGGCGAGCGCCACGGTTTTCCGGACCACAAAAAGAATCAGCAGGGCCAATCCAAACAGCGCAATGGGGCGAACAGGCTGTTCGCCGGGCGAGAAGACGGAGGTGAGGACAACTTCGGCGGACCCGACCTGTTCAAATGTGTCCACATGCGTGGATCCAGTGGTGGGAACCGCGGCCAAGTGCAGCACCGCTGCCGCAATACGATTGTGCTGATTTAGCAAATCCGCGCGGAACCAGTAAATCGCCGCAGTCAATACCAACGCAGTCAGGATAGCCGCACCTACGCGTGGCCCAGTCAAGGGCATGAACCGAACGCTACGATGGGGGTGTATTAGCTTGCGGCGCATGTTGCTTCGAGGGGAACTGGCTTCACGCTCCGGACGAGGGTCCGCGCCTTGCCGAGGAGTTCCGCTTGACGCCGATCGTCCCAATGAGGGCGAGGCCACCGAGAAGGGTCAGGGCTGTGCCAGGCTCGGGCGTGGGGTTGACCGAGAAGCTTAGAATATCCTGATTCTGGTATGAGAATCGAGTGCCCGCGGTGAAACCCAGGAATGCGTCGCTGCCGTTGGCGAGATTCAAGGTCTTCGGAAGGTCGAGCGAGACAACCAAGATCAGGATTCCATCCAAGGTCACGCTGAGTTGCCCGGTGTTGTAGCCAATCAAAGCGTTATGGATCGCGCCGTCGCCAAAAAGCGGTGATGCTACCGTGGCCATGGCGAGGCTGGGATTCGAGGTGCACGTCACGCCGGGAAGGTCCGGCGGTAGGGCTGGATCAGTGGTTAGCTGACCCGCGGTGCAGAAATGGTGCGGAACGTTGAAATCCGTGCCGCGCGTATTGACGGCGACATAATTTCCGTTGGGATCGCCGTAGGCATAGTTGTTCTGATAGGTGTCGAACATAACGGCGACGCTATCGAATATACCCATAAAGCCCATGCCGCCCGCGCCACGTCCAATCGCGCTGGTTCCCCGGAAATCGTTTTGGATTACGAAGGCAATTCCGTCGCCTCCACTACCATCGGCGGGGTCCGTTTGCCCTGTGGCGTCAGACATGCGGAAAGAGAAACTCACTGAAAACGGATTCGCAACGTTCATTGTGGTGGGCGTCCAGGCCGCTCCGGCCGGCGGATCAGCCGCGGGGTCGACGTCAAAATTCGGCGTTAGCCGCAGGAGACCTGGAGCCAGAAGTTGGGAAGTACCCACCAACTGGAGGGTTGGGAGGGAAATCGGAGCGGCGTAGCCGGGCAATGCCATGACCCCTGCCAATACAACCCACAGCCGGACCGTCGAAACGTATCTTATAGATTTCATCGAAGTTACTGCCGGATTTTAGGAATTGGGGGGGCTTGTGTCAATCCTACGGGAGTAACAGTTGTAGTGTGAAAGTACTAGGAGGAACACCGAGATACAGAACTAACTCACAGGTGATCCTAGGGTGCGAATAATGATGTGTTCCGAGGGCTAGTCGTTCTTAATAAAGGCGTTTGCTGCGACTAAACCTGGCTGGTTACAACACGATAGCGAAGATAGTACGCCCGGCATTTCCTGTAACAAGTACTCCGCCGCGCACCGATGCGAGGATCGCGGATCTGTCGACCTAGTCCTCTGAACGCGTGGTGAACGCGGTGATTGCTCAGGAAACGAGCGTTGAGCGTCTTCCCAAGCAGGACGTGAACCGGCACTTGCGTGTCCACTTCGGGTGTGTTGTTATTGGCGCGGGTGTCCGTGCGGATATCAATGCAGGTGTACCGGGGCGATGATCCAGCGCTATATGGGCAAGCTCAGCGGGCCGCTTCTGGATCGGATCGACATGCCCATTGAAGTTCCGGCGCTACCTTACGAGGAACTGATGTCGGTCGGAGATAAAGAGTAGTCCCACGTAATCACCGCTTCCGTTTTGTGCAATCTGGCGTTCCCTGTTCGCCACACACTAGCCAAGGTTGCTTCTCGATTCTCTTATCCCAGAATGACAAGAATATCGGGAATGCGGTGCCTCCACCGGAGTCGCGTCGGTAACCTGGAGTTTCATCCAGTTCCGACCAATACTTTGTGCGGACCTCAATGCTTTCACCCTTTGCTGAAGGCAGGATTCTCCATTTTGAACTACCCTGCAGTTTCAAGACGAGTGGCAGGTTCGCCGCCTGCTTGCTATCCACACCGAAGAAAGCGGACGGTTGGTGGAAGGATTCAACGCACCGCCAGGTAACTTTAGCACCCCGAGCGACAGCAGCATTTGCCACGGGTTGGATTAGTCCTGATGAGTTCCCCGAATGTGAAACGCTCCGCCGCGTCAGAAATAAGTTCGTTCACGACATTCACACCTCATTCGAGGCGCAGGAGATCCAGGATATATGCAACAACTTGACGATGGCAGCGACGGACTACGGAGAAGTCGTGGTCAAAGCCCAAGGCTATTCCGTTCCCGTTCCACTATCGAGCGTAGTTTCTCCACCTAGCGAAGCGTCACCAGCTTCACGGTGACCTGCCCCGTTTCACTCGGCTGGAGCGTCACCCGGGTGGCGTCAGACTGCAGTGTGCGCCACACGGACTCCAGCACGTCGGCGGTCTGGTTGACGGGGATGTCGGTGGCCAGCACGTAATATTCACCGGGTGCGAGCACCGCCCTGGGGGGCTGATTGACGAGGGTGAAGGCCGAGATTTCACCGCGCGCGTCGCTGTAGCCGGTCATCATCGTCCCCACAAGTCTCTGCGGCGAGGTCATCAGGCCGGCGCGCACCACAAGGACGCTCTGGCCAATCAAGCTTTCGCCTTTTTTATCGGTCACGTTGATGTGAAACCGGGCGCCATCCGTCCTCATCACCACCTTGAGTGGCGCTCCTGGCTTGTCGAGCACGAAGCGGGCCGTGCGCTGCGCCAGATCTTCCTTGCCGTACAGGATGCTCTTGATGTACCAGCCATCCGGCACGGGAGTGACTCGCAGGGCGTAGCGGTCGGCATGTAGACCGTGGAAGGTGAACGTCCCGGGAATCCCGGTCTCCGCGCCTGCTCCGCCGGCCGTGGTGGTCAGGCCGATCATGTTCAGAGAGAATTTCGTATTGATCGACTCGGCGGGTTGCGGACCTTCGATCACCAGTTCCCCTTCCGTGTCGAAAGTGGTGGAGGAATTCACCACCAGGCGCGAGAGGTCGGTATCCTTGATCTGGAATTCTCCAGATCCGATGAAGGCAGTGCCCTGTGGCTCGCGGCCCTGCGGCTGGATGGTGTAGCGGTAAGACCCGGGCCACAGCCCGCACACCCGAGCCTTGCCCGGGTCGTTCAGCTGAATCGTGCGGCCGGAACGGTAACTGCCGTAGTCGTTGAACACGCCTCCGTTTACTTCGACGACGTCCACGCTGATGCTGTACTTGATTCCGGCGGGCGGTTGCGGCAGCACCTTGTCCTCCACGCAATAGGACGCCGTACGGGCCATGGTGATATTCAGTCCGTCGCGTTGCTCGCCTTCGGAGAAGATGACGGTTTGGGCGGCGCCTGCATCCGTCGCCGCCGGATAGAACGTCGCGGCATTGATGGGACGCCGCCGAGCCGGATCGGCGGGTTCGGCGGCGTAGGGTTCGCTATCGGACGGCATCGGTTCCGCATACACGTAAAACGGTAGGCCCGTGGGAACGTTCTCCATGGTGTACTCGCCGATGTCGTTGGTCTGCACGATCATCGGCGTGTTCTGGTAGATGGCGCGATCGCTCCAGACTTCGTAGGCTCGCATGAGGAGAGTGATGCGAACGTTATTCGCCGGCTGGCCTCGCGCGTCCGTCACGGTCCCGCGCACCAGCGCTGTCTTGGGGACCTCCAACTCGACTTTGGTCTCTTCGTTGTCCTTGATGCTGGCGACCTTTCCGGCCGGCATGCCGACGTTGCCTGTCGCAATCCGGCGCCGGACCGTCAGCCGGTAGCTGCCCGGCGGAAAGCTGCTGGTGAACTTGCCTAGGTTGTCAGTCTGGGTCTGGATTTCACTGCCGTTGGGTCCGACGACAGATAGCAGCGCGCCCTCCATCGGGAGCTTTGTGCCCTTTTCGACTACTGTGACGGAGAGCGTCCCTTGGGACCCTTTCTGTTTGCCCGCCGCCGCGCCGGTCGCGCCCGGGCCAGGCACGGGCACCGGCTGTTGGGCGTATGTTCCGGCAACCAATACACAAAAGAGTCCGAACCAAACCGCTTTCCACATGGATCCTCCCGTTCTTCGCTTTAATGTGCGGCGGGCCGTCCTGGTAGGACGCCCCTCCAAAGTTCAAGTTTAGACGCTGGAGTGGGCATTTTGGTTCTGCGCTTTTCGCGAGCTTGCGTTCGTCCGGCTCGCGGGATATGCTGCTCCCTGTAGCCGGGTGCGGTTTGCCCAAATACCAGGTGAACACGGTTGTGAATTTCCACCTTGCAGTTTGCATTCTGTGGCTACGATCAGCGCCGCCTCGGCGCGGCGGGCAGGATAACTCCGTGATACTATAAATTCCTTTCGTAACAGTCTCCAATGAAACTGCTTATTCTGTGCCTCTTCGGGTTCGGTTTGGTGTTTGCTAAGGTCACGCCAGTCAACTCATCGATTTCGCTGACGAGCCTGGCGGAGATCTGGGATACCGACGCCAAGAGCACGGTGCTGGACTCTAAGACGCAGACAATCACGGATGCGCAGGGCACTTCCCTATATCCCCTGGAAGCATCCACCTCCGCGCTGGCGACTTACGGAAAGGACCGCCGAGGTGGGTCACAGCGATGGAGCGCCACCTTCACAAGTCCGGCTGAACTGCGACTCCGAATTGCAGACCAGATTACGGGAGTAAGAGATCAAAAGAACGGGGTCGTTGCGTCGGGCGCGGATCGTGTGACCGGAAAGAACAATGGCTTCTACTACACGTTTGTTTCTGACGTGCCAAGCACCTTGGTTATTGATTACACCGGGCAGACAAATCAGCCGATCGGTACGAGTTTGCACATAACGGTCCAACTGAACGGTTTGGATATTCGTTATTTCGCCGCAAACCTATCAGGCCGGATCGTGTACGCTGTCGATGCCAACAAGCCTTACACCACATTCATCTCCGGCTTCATGACGAGCTTGGGTGCGGGGGTTGCGAACATCGACGAGTCGGGGGAATTCAAGGTCTCGATCATCACGGGAAGCCCCACCGCCAGCCTGTCTCTCTTTGCCGCTGGCGGCTCGGGGCAATCGACACTGATCAGTACCAATTTCGCGAATCCGTTCAAGGTATTAGTGAAAGACGAGAATGGGAGCCCCGCCAAAGGAGTGCCGGTCGATTTCAAGGCGCCAACCAGCGGACCATCGGGAACATTCACCAGCAGCCCAACCACGATCCTGACCGACAATGACGGCTACGCGACGACGTCCACGTTCCGGGCAAATTCAAAGGTGGGCCTCTACGAAGTGGTCGCGTCGGCGGGCGGCATCTCCTATGGCTTTTCCTTGAACAACGTGAGTCCGTGCGCTTCACTGGTTTATCCGCTGCGTCAGGTGTCCATCACGCTCGGCGGGTATTACTACCCGATAGATGCTAGCCAGACGACGTTCGCTAGCGTTTCTCAAGCCGTGATTGTGCGAAATACGGGCACGACTCCCATTCAGCGGCCGGCGCTGTTAGTGGAGTACAACACTCTGAGTGGCCGGCCCGTTACCTTGACCTCGCCTCATAGCAGTACTGAGTGTTTCCCGCCGGACCGTCAGGACATCGTGAGTCTGGGAAGCGTGCTGGAGGCAGGCGAAACGAAATCCTTTGTTTTGGTGTATCGCACGGAAGGTTTCTCGGGCGGGATGCATACTAAGGTGACCGCGATCGGAGGGCTGCCATGAGCGGCCGTCGCTTTCTATCGACAGCGTTCCTGGTGACGGTGCTGACAAACAGCGCGCTCGCGGCTTCCTACGAGGTGCGACTCAACACGACCGCTCTGATGGGGCACGCGGCGGGCCCTTTCTGGATCGCGTTCCAGTTAACGGATGGCAGTGCATCGGGCAATCGCAATAACACGGTTGTTTTGAGCCAATTCAATTTCGGCGGGGGTAGTGTGATTGGACAGGCGACGCTGCTGGGAGGAGTGAGCGGGGGCACGGGGTCGCAGGTGATGTTCACAGACTCGTCCCTAATCAACCAGCTTACCCAACGGTTCCAGCCCGGGACACAATTGACCTTCCGCGTATCCTTCACGACGAACGAGGAGGCTGATGGCACGCCCGATGCATTCTCATTTTCTCTTTTGGATGGTTCCGGCACGGAGATTCCGACGCAAGGCGGCGAGAATTTCGACGTCCTGGTCAGCATCCGGCTGGGTGCGTCAAATCCGGACCGGGTACGCGCTTTTGCTGGCGACAGTGGACGTCGCCCGCCGAGCGGTGCAGCGACGATCGCGATTCCGGCTCCTGTACTTACGGCCTTCCAACTAGTCTCCTCGGCTTCGTATATGCCGAGGCCGGTAGCACCCGATTCGATTGTGTCCGCGTTTGGCGGAGACCTTTCCAAGGAAACAGCGGCTGCGGCGGGTCCACCACTTCCCACTGAGCTCGGTGGGACAGTGGTGAAAGTACGCGATTCCGCGGGAACGGTCTATCCGGCAAATCTCTATTTTGCGTCACCGGACTTGGTGAACTTCGTAATGCCGACTGGCGTAAACGGACCCAATACGATTTCAATAGGCGGAGCGGATGCGGTGTCGGTGGACGCCGCTGTCTCCCGCATCGCGCCCGGTGTTTTTATGCTGTCGGGTACCTTGGCGGCGGCGCATATCACTCGCGTCGCGAACGGCAAGCAGACCCTGGAGGATGTGTACCAACTGAACGGCACCTCGATCATACCCAAGCCGATCGCCTGGAACGCTGCTTCTGACGAACTATATTTAATTCTCTACGGCACGGGCATTCGGGGTCGTAGCGACCGGTCAAGCGTGAAAGTCAAGATCGGTGGCGTCTCGCTGCCTGCCCTCTATGCCGGAGCGCAACCCAGCTCTCCGGGTCTCGATCAGGTCAACGTGGGGCCGCTTTCGCGTGCTGCGTTACAAGGCAAGGGCGAGGTCGACGTCATTCTAGAGGTAGAAGGGGAGACCGCCAACACGACGACTCTGTATTTTCAGTAAGTTTAGGATTTCTCGATCTCAGTTCCGGTCTAATCTTTCCAAAACACGGATTAACGACCTCTCGATTTGCTTCGATCGCATCTACTTGATCCCTTGCGCTTTGACGCCCCAGTTCGAATTCGTGAAAAGCTGCAATCCTCGGTTCTCCGCTTTGAATGTGCGTACATTTCGACTTCCAAATGACTTGCGCCCAAGACGTCCCAGCAGGACGCCGGGCCATTTGCCTGTGGCGCACGGAGCGCTTTTTAAGGCTGAACCGCCGGTTACAGTATCCTCCTTCCCCTCCGTAAGGACGATGAGGCACGGATTACCGAACTGAGGTACGCTGAAAGCAGAAATGCCCTCGGAAAAGGGCTGGCGTGACGATTTTGCCTTCCCGCCGGGGCAGAATGTTATAGGAAGAACTCGAAAGGCTGCCCAACGGTAACGTCTAGCGTTGGAGATAATCTATTGAAGCGAAAGCGCGAAAAAGTTCGATGCCTATAACGACCTACACAGCGCCTTTTGAAATTATCATGGCCGAGGACAATCCAGTCGACGTGGCGCTTGTTCGCCAGGCGATTCATGAACATCAGTTGAACTGCCGGCTTCGCGTGATTCGGGATGGGGCGGAGGCCCTGACGCTGATCAGCAATCTTGACGCCGATCCCACCGCGCCCGCGCTCGATCTCCTTCTTATAGACATGCATCAGCCGAAACGCGATGGTGCGGCAATTCTTGATTGTCTGCGATCCACCGAACGGTATGCGCAGACGCCTGTCATTATAATGACCTCCTCGCCATCCAGAATCATCGAGGAAATGGACGACGGGCATGCTGCGCTCGTTTATTTCCAGAAACCTTCTACGCTGGCGGAATTCATGGAGCTCGGCGCCATCATGCGGCGTGTCCTCGGAGTGGGCAAGGCACGAGACGAGACCGCGCATCTAGCGGACGGAAAGCTCGCCGGGGGCGTGGCATGAGCGCTGAAGGCGTTAAACCGGATACTCAGGCCATCGAAGCGGCCGCATTGCTCAGCGCTATCGTCGATTCCTCTGATGACGCCATCATCAGCAAGGACCTGAGCGGTATCATCACCAGCTGGAACAAAAGCGCCGAGCGCCTGTTCGGCTACACCGCCGAGGAGGTGATCGGCAGGTCCGTCAAGGTTCTCATCCCGCGCGACCGGCTGAATGAGGAGCCCGAGATTCTCCTGAGGCTGCAGCACGGCGAGCGGGTCGACCATTTCGAAACCATCCGGCAGCGCAAGGACGGGACGCTGTTCGCCATCTCACTGACAATTTCGCCCGTGAAGGATGCTACGGGGAAAATCGTCGGCGCATCCAAGATCGCCCACGACCTCACCGATAGGAGGAAGAGCGAGCATGCCGATCAGCTTCTGGGCGCTATCGTCGATTCCTCCGACGACGCGATCATCAGCAAGGATCTCAGTGGCATAATCACCAGCTGGAACAAGAGCGCAGAGCGGCTTTTCGGGTATACCGCCGAAGAAGCCGTCGGTAAGCACGTTACCCTCCTGATCCCTCCCGACCGCCTCCAGGAGGAGCCGGAAATCCTTAGGAAATTACAGAACGGCGAGCGTGTCGACCATTTCGAAACCATCCGGCAGCGCAAGGACGGAGCGCTGCTCGAGATCTCGCTCACAATTTCTCCGGTCAGGGATGCGAGCGGCAAGGTCGTCGGGGCTTCCAAAATCGCCCGCGACATCACCGAGCGCAGGAGGGCTGAGGAATACATCCGACGCCTCAACCAGGACCTGGAGCAATTTGCGTTTTCCGCGAGCCATGACCTGCAGGAGCCCCTGCGCAGTATCAAGATCTACGGCGAACTTCTGAGTACACGATACAGTGAGAAACTGGACCAGCAGGCCAATGAATTCCTGGGATATATGTGCGACGGCGCCAGCCGCATGGAAACGCTGGTGCGCGGCCTGCTTTCCTATGTGCACGCTATAAAATCAGACATTCCAGCGGATGAAGCGGTCGACGCGAACGAAGCCCTTCAAAACGTGCTGGAGGGCCTGGCGGGCGTTATTTCCGAGAGCGGTGCAACCATTACATTTGATCCCTTGCCAGACGTGCATATGGATCATTTGCACTTGCAACAGTTATTTCAGAACCTCATCGCAAACGGGGTGAAGTACCGCAGTCCCGATCAGCCGCCCATGATTCACATCAGCGCGGGAACACAAGGCGCCTCCCTGCTGTTTTCCGTCAAGGACAACGGCATCGGCATCGATCCCGAATACAAGGAGAGAATCTTTGGCGTCTTCAAGCGTCTCCACACCAACGACGAATATCCAGGAACCGGCATTGGGTTGGCCATCTGTCAACGCATCCTCGACCGATACCATGGCCGGATCTGGGTCGAATCCGAGCTCGGGAAAGGGGCAACCTTCAAGTTCACCCTCCCCAGATGAACAACCGACCGCCAGGAAGGCAGGCCATATCCTGATCGTGGAAGATAGTGCTTCGGACGTCTTCCTGATACGCAATGCGCTCCGGGTTGCCCAAATCCAGGCCGAGCTTCATATCGTGACCGATGGACAAAAGGCGGCGCGGTTTTTCGATGAAGCGGATGATAGCGACGAGGCTTTCTGTCCGGCGCTTGTGATCCTCGATATTAACCTGCCTAAGATGAACGGGGACGAAGTCCTGAAGCATATACGCAAGAGCGCCAAATGCGGCGCTGTGCCCGTTCTCATCGTCTCGTCCTCGGATTCCGACTGGGACCGGAAAAGGATGCTGAAGCTCGGGTGTGACGGGTATTTTCGCAAGCCCTCGGAATACGAAAATTTCCTGAAGCTGGGAGAACTGGTCAGGGGCCTTCTCGCGGGTGAATCGGTATAAAGCTACATCCGGAGAGTGCTGATCAATGCAGATAATGCCTCTGGCTGCTGGTGCCGGCTGCGTAGTAAAGAAAGAAACCCGGGATTCCCAAGGATTGCGCCTCCCGTCGCTCCCATCGACGCACAAGTGCCGGCCGATAAAACCTATTCCACTACGACGCTGCCGACAGTGACTATCAACAATGTGCCGGCAACCCTAGGAGCCGCGCTCACGGACTGAGACTGGCCGATCACCGCCGGCGTCGGCGCCACCCAGTCAATCGCCGGGGCGGTCCTCTCCATCAAACGATAGTCCCAGCGTCAGCAGTACTCCGTGCTCTCCGCAACCTTCAGAATGGACCTAGCGATACGGAGTCTCCTTGAAGGGCGTAGGTGCGTCTCGCTTGTTTATCACCGTACTCCCCAAGTACGGGGCGCGTACCGTTACTAGGTAATCTGAAATACCTTGTTACTATTGCGGTCGATTGCGCAGACTTAGTTAGTGATGGAGCGTACCGATTTCGAGCAGTGGCGATCTAAAGAGGTCGCACGGTTATTGGCCTTAGTTGAAACCGAGCGGCGGTATTACCAGGAACTGGTCGCCGCGCTACCCGTGCCTCTGGCCGTACTATCGGCCGACCTATCCATGGTGTGGGCCAACCGCAGCTTTCGGCGGGTGTTTGGACTGCGCACCGAAGACTTGCGGCGCCGGGACATCGAACAAATCCTGCCGATCGCCGGCTTGGCGGACGCGATCCGGGCGGCGCAAACACAAGGTTCCGCGGCAACACCTCTCGCGCTTCAAGTAGGCGGGCAGTATTCGCGCTTGGCCATCGTACCGTTGCGCGGCATTTACGATTCGAGCGGCAGCGATGAATCCGAGGAAGAAACCTTATTGATGCTGGAAGTCGGTATCGACCCAGCCGCACCCGTAGCTCCCACTCCCACCGGGGACAAGGGAACGACTGCGGAAGTCTCGCTGGTTGTAGCGCCATCCGTGCCGCCCAATTTGCCGGCCATTATCTGGCAAGCGGACGCCGAATCCTTCGAATTTCGTTCTGTAGCCGGATCAGCGGAAGAGTTGCTAGGTTACGCTGCCGCGCATTGGATAGAACGCGCCGGGTTTTTCGAAGAGCGTATGCATCCCGAAGACCGCGCTGCCACCATGGATCTGTATCGCGAGGCCCTGGCCAAAGGTGGCGACGCGAACGCAGAATTCCGGGCGGTCAGCTCGGCGGGACAAAGCGTGTGGTGCCGCGAAACAATTCGCGTGTCGCCCGCTGGCGCCGAAGGGACCTCGCGCCTGATTTCCGGGGTGCTCACCGGCATCGGGCAACGCAAACAGTTCGAGCAGCAGTCTCTGACCGCCAGCCGCCTGGAAGCCATTCAGTCCCTGGCCGGCCGTCTGGCCCACGACCTGAATAATCCGCTCATGATCATCACCGGTTATGGGGAGGAAATGCTGCAGTCTCTGGGGGCCGCGCATCCGCTGCACACGGACGCGGCGGAGATCCTTACAGCCACTGGACGCATTTCGGCACTGGCATCGAAGCTTACCGAATTCACACGGCGGCAGGGATCCGCCGCCGTCCCGTCAGACCTCGGCGCCTTGCTGAGCGGCCTGGACAGGCAAATTGGACAAGCGGCAGGAGCCGGGGTAACGCTGGAAATGGTTCCAGCCCTGGCGCCTGTGTGGGCCGCCGCCGACACTGCGCAATTAAGCGAAGTAATCCTCACGCTGGCTGCCGGCGATCGCGAAGGCGCGCAAGAACGTACCCGCCTTACCGTTACGTGCGATGCCGACCGCGTCTCAGAGCGAATTGCTCTGGCATCGCTGCCTCCAGGAAAATACGCGCGCATCACGCTGCGCGACGATGGGCACGGGCTCGAGATGAGTCGACTCGCGGCACTGTTCGATCCGATCTTTACGTCCGTGAAACCCGCGGACGACCAGCCCTCGGCTAGCGGTGTTGCACTGGCGCGCGCCAATACCCTGGTGCGGCAATGGGGAGGCGATATCGCCTGCTCCAGCGAGCCCAATCGCGGCACTTCGTTTTCGATTTATCTGCCTTACGTGGAGCCTGGAACCGCACCCCCGGCGCCGCCCCCACCCCCCGAACCAGTTCCCGAACCCGAGCCTGAGGCCGCACCCGCCCCGGAACCCTTGCGCGAGACGATTCTCGTGGTGGACGACGAGGCCGGTATTCGCGGCTTGATGCGCAAGATTTTACGCCGCGAACGCTACGATGTCCTGGAAGCTGCCAGCGCCGAAGATGCGCTGGATCAAGCCGCAGCCCACAAGGGCCGGATTCACCTGCTGCTGACCGATGTTATGCTGCCCGGCATGCTGGGTCCAGAATTGGCGCGTAATATGTTCGCGTTGGACCCCACGCTTAAGGTTCTGTATATCTCCGGATATACCCAGGATGAAGCGGTGCGGGCAGGCGAGTATCCTCCCGGCTCGCGGTTCCTGGCCAAACCATTTACCTTGGGTGCCTTGCTCGGGAAGGTTCGCGAAACTCTAGACGCCTAAATTGGACGCTGGCTGCTTATAGGAATGGTTCGTTAGGCCCGCGATAAGTGGGGACACGTATCGGTGCTACGGCGTCCGGAGGCGGAGCTTCGGCTTCTACTTCCGGACGCGATGCAACGGGGGCCAGATCAGTGGCGACGTCGATAGCGGCTCCCACAGCGCGTCCTAGCGCTGCGAGGTCCTCCATATCGCCAGGCCCGGACGGTTCCCCAATTGAGCGGGATTCTCCAGGCTCGGCATGTGTTTTGTGCCGCCATGCAAACTTTTCCCGGCACGGACGGAAGCTAGCGAAGTTACATCGGCACGCCGCGCAGCGATACGGGGTGGCGCCCATCTGCAATTTCCAGCGCATGGTCGTCGGCGGGCGGTAGTATTGCAAACTCCAGGTCGTAAGGTGTTGACGGTAACAACGCGGGCAGCGCGCGTATTTCCAGGCTCCATCGCTCCACACCGACGTTTCCCATCGCGTGCGGCAGCGCCGGCATCGTAACTGCGTGACGCCTAAGAGAGACTTAAGGGTCTCGCTTAAGCCCTGGCGAGCCGATACTCGAATTTCACGGGTGCCGCATTTGGGACATGAGAGCTGCATGCGCTGTAAACATTATATCGGTACTGAACTGCTACGGCTACACAAGTAGGACCTTACGTACTGCTTCAGTTCCAGTACCAACTCATCGCATCGCGCGCGGCCACCGCGGATTTTCAGGCCTTCCACCGCAACTACGGGTAACAGCTCCCGAGTGGTGGAGGTGATGAACACCTCGTCTGCGGCTTCCAAATCCGATGGCATCAGCACTCTTTCGCTCACCTGAAGACCCCCAGCAGGCCGGATTTCCTCGATCAAGACCGCCCTGGTGACGCCGGGCAGGCATCCGGAATCGAGCGGCGGCGTGAACACCTGGTTGCCGTGAGCGACAAAGATGTTGGCGGACGTACATTCCGAGACCTCGCCACGCTCGTTCAAGAGGACCACTTCATCCAGACCCTGTTCGTGCGCGCGCTCATACCACGTCAGATTCTGAGACCAGGATGTATACTTCACCCCTGCGAATTCATTCGCAGCGTGCCGCCCGTGCGGAATTACACCCAACCGCACGCTATCGCCCCACTGATAGACATTCGCGGTGAAAGCCACCACTTCGAAATCCGGCATCTTGCCGCTACCTTCGAACAACCCCCCGTGGTTGCGGACGATATTGACGCGCAAAGTTGCGTTGTTGGCGCCGTTGGCACGGATGAGTCTGTAAAGCTTCTCTTCCAGCCACGCCGGATCCTGCGGAAAGGGGACGCGCATTTTCTGGGCGTCGTGCCGCATGCGCGCAAAGTGGCGTTCCCACGCGAACATCACACCTTCATACACGCGGATGGTGGAGAACACGCCCCAACCGGTGAGAAATCCTACTTGTCCCGGAGAAATGCTGAGTTCGGTGTGATCGCGAATCTCGTCGTTGTGCAGCAGAAAGCGATGCATGGCTACTTCTGATATTAACTGCCCGGCTAAGGGAACTGCGCGGTCACCTTTTCCACGGCTTCCTTAGAGATCAGTTTGGGTTCGGCGGTGGCCGTCTCCCCTTCGCGCAAGGAGAGACTGGTTGCGTTTTGTGTGAAGCGAGTCAGGAATTCCGGTGCGCGAATGAAGTCTTGCGGCGCATTCATGAAAGCCGCAATGTAATATTCCCCCGGAACCATCCCGGCCAAGGTAAAGCCCCCCTGATCGTCCCGCGTGGGAATGACTACGACGCCACCGTTCCCGTCCGAGGCACGTGGTGTACGCGGCCACACTACGACCATCGTTCTTGGCGGGGCTGCCTGCCCCTGGCTATCGCGTACGGTGCCGTTCAGTGTCGCGGGTTTCGGAGACAGCATGATGTCCAGAGTCCCGCCTGATCCGGAACTCAAGTCCAGTAGCGAGTTGATGATCTCCTGTCCGCCCCAGCGAATGGATTTGATGTAGGCGGCCGGAGGCAGCGGAGCAAGTGCAATCGTATATTTACTGGGCGCTACCCCCGTGATGCGGAACGTGCCGTCCGCACCCGCATTTCCCGTCACTCCGTTGGGCTGGCCTTCCGCAGCATTCAGTACGATGCGCGAGAATTGTTGCGGCCCGGCAGGCGCGGCCGTCGTGAATCCGCCTATGACCGGTCCAATTCCGCCGGCTGCTCCGTTGATCGCAATAGCTCCGGTTCTATTGGCTTGTTGGATGCCCGAGGTCTGAAAAAACGTCGCCAAATCCATTCCGCCTTCAATCGTGATTCGTCCCGTAATCTCCGCGCCGGGTGTGAGTCGCATCGTTAGGCCGGTAATATCCGCGTTACCCACACTCACATCCAGTCGGCCAGTGATGATGCGAGGCGCCTGGTTCACCTGTACCGGAACCGACGGGGTTGGACTAATTCCAGGGGGTGGAGGAGGCGGTGGCGGAGGAGGCAGATTGGACCGCACCATCAGCGTGTAGTCGCCCGGCGGCAGTCGCAGATCGAACGCCCCTGGTGTACCGCCACCGCTAAAATTGAAGTTGGGATTGGTGGACGGATCAGCCCGGTCAAATACCTGAACCTGTCCCTGAACCGGCGCACCCGTGGTGCCGTCCACTATGGTCCCCTTCACGCTGAACATGCGGCCCCGGCGCATGCGGATCGCCACATTGGTAACTTCCGTTGTGCCAACATCCACTGCGACTGCGCCTTTGGTATCCCCGGAGCTGGGATAATACGTGGCCAGATTCTGGTCCTGGGCGCTGCGCCCGCGGATCTCATTGCCGCCCTGATTCACGGCCCGTCCTGACATGTCATCCGCGACCACGTAGTAGTGGCCCGCGTTCACGTTCGTGAGCCGGAATTGGCCGCGATCGTCACTATTCGCACCGCTCGTATTCTGCAGCCGTATTCTGCCTTGCTGAAAGGTCCAACGCATCAGCCGGATCTGCACATTGGACACCGGCTCCCCATCGATATCGGTCACAGTCCCATTGATCGCCACCAGCGGAGCCATCTTGATCTCTACCCCGCGATGCGTTTCTCCCGCCGCCAACGTAAATTGCGCGATGTTGACGCTGCCGTTCGGCTGCTGCGCGGTCGTGAAGCCTGACCGCTGCGCCTGCGCCACATAACGCCCGGCCGCAACGTTTTCCGCGATGAAGCTGCCATCCGACCCTGTGATTTCCACATACACAGGAGGCTGCTGGCCGCGTTCGGTAGATGTACCATTGATGCGCACCGTGGCTTTGCGAACCGGTTCCCCGGTAACAGAAACCACACGGCCTTCGATGCGCCCGGTATTTTGTGCGGAGGCAAGGGAGGCGAACAGGAGCGAAGTGAGCAAAAGGCGCATGAAAACTCCCGGAACGATCTGATGAAGACCAGTTTACATCGAGCACAACCGCCCGATTGTGATTGGACCCCGATTGTGATTGGACGAAGACCAACAGGAAAAGTTCCGTGCATGCCAATCTCACTTGGATGACCATCCATGTGCCTCCAGGGGGGTGTACGATAGGTGCCGGAGGCCTGCATGAACCTGCGCTATTCCGACGTTACGCCCCGCCGCCTATACCTGGATCGCCGCCATTTCCTGGGCGCCGCCGCCGTAGGAGCCCTCAGTTTCCCTGGCTATAGCGAAGCTGCTTCGCTCCCAGGCGTCAACACCTCTGGCCCCTTACAGAACCTCTTTAAAGACAAACTGCCGCCGAAAAACGTCATCACCACTTACAACAACTATTACGAGTTCGGTACCGGCAAAGATGAGCCCGCAAAGAATGCTCCCGCCTGGAAACCGAATCCGGAGTGGCCCGTGCGCCTGGAAGGAGAGGTCAAACAGCCCAAAACTCTCTCGCTCAACCAGATCCTGAAAGTGGCCCCCCTCGAAGAGCGTATTTACCGCATGCGCTGCGTCGAAGGTTGGTCCATGATTGTCCCCTGGATCGGTATCCCACTCAGCGCGCTGCTGAATCAGGTGGAACCGACGAGCAAAGCGAAATTCGTGGCGTTCGAAAGCTTCTACGATTCTAAAATAATGTTGTCGCCCCGCCAGGCCGGCATTGCCCTTCCCTATGTAGAGGGACTGCGCCTCGATGAGGCCATGCATCCCCTGACTCTTCTCGCCGTAGGCCTGTATGGCGAAACCCTGCTCAACCAAAGTGGCGCGCCCCTCCGCCTGGTGGTCCCCTGGAAGTACGGCTTTAAGGGTATCAAGTCGATCACGCGTATCCGCTTTGTAGAAAAGCAGCCGCCCACCACGTGGAGCGTCGAGTGGCCAGAAGCCTACGGCTTCTATTCCAACGTGAACCCCAAGCGAGCGCATCCTCGCTTCAGCCAATCCGAAGAAGACCGCTTGGACGGTTCGGGTGTGCTGGGACAGGGCAGCCATATGAAAACGGAAATGTTCAGCGGCTATTCCACGCAGGTCGCGAGCATGTACTCGGGCCTCGACCTCATGCGGAATTACTGATCTCTACGCGAACGGCGACCCCGAGTATGGTAGTATGGCCATAGCTATGGTAAAGGTCACCTTCACCTTGGACGAAGCCACGGTGGACCGCCTAAACCGCGTCGCCGCGCGCAAGGCGATTCCGAAGAGCCAAGCCGTGCGTGAGGCGATCGAGGACTACCATGCAAAGGCTGATAAGCTTAGCGTAGCCGAGAGCCAGCGCTTGGTGAAGATTTTGGCGGAGTACATGGCCATGCCCCCGACCCGAAGTCAAGCGGAAGTGGATCGGGAGATTGCCGAGATTCGAGCCGTCCGCCGCCTGGGTGGCCGTCTTCATCCGACCGAGTAGACTCAGTTGATTCTCCTCGATACCTCTGTCGTGATCGACTGTCTCACCGGACCGCAGCGCGGCGCCGAGGAACTTCAAATCCTAATAGATCATCGCGAAATCGTCGCGTTATCCAGCTTGGTCATTTTCGAATGGCTGCGCGGGTCTCGAACAAAAAGGGAACTGGAATTACAGGAGATGCTATTTCCGACCGCGAACGCTCTACCCTTTGGCTCTCAGGAGGCTGAAGTCGCAGCGCACATATATCGATCGGTACAGCGCCCCCGTGGCCGGGAAATTGATATTGGGATCGCCGCTACGGCTATCCACCATCAAGCCCACCTGTGGACCCTGAATACCGCCGATTTCACCGACATCCCAGGATTATCCTTGTGGCCGCCCGCTCGCGCGCTATAATCGGACTTCCCCCGAGCCAGTCCCCTTTTTCCAATCTGCTACAATAGGGGAACAAAAAGAGAAGGAGCCTCCCATGGACGAAAAAGAAAGAGCCCGCGCATTAGGTGCAACGCTCACCCAGATCGAGAAGCAGTTCGGCAAAGGCTCCATCATTCGGCTGGGGGCGCAGGCCGTGCAAGCCGTACCGTCCATTTCCACAGGATCTATCTCGGTGGACTTCGCGTTAGGTATCGGCGGCTTCCCGCGTGGGCGTATCTCCGAAATCTACGGCCCTGAATCATCGGGCAAAACTACCGTAGCTCTGCAGGTGGTGGCCGAAGCTCAGAAAGTCGGCGGCATGGCAGCTTACATCGACGTGGAACACGCGCTGGACCCTGCCTACGCCCGTAAACTGGGCGTCGATATCGATAACCTTCTGGTCTCGCAGCCGGATTTCGGCGAACAGGCGCTCGAAATCACCAATGCGTTAATTACGTCGGGCTCCATCGACGTGCTGGTAGTCGACTCCGTGGCGGCGTTGGTCCCCAAAGCCGAACTTGACGGCGAAATGGGCGACAGCTTCATGGGCGTGCATGCGCGCTTGATGTCGCAAGCCATGCGCAAGCTCACCGGCATCGTCAGCAAGTCCAACACCTGCCTGATTTTCATCAACCAGATCCGCGAAAAGATCGGCGTGATGTTCGGCAATCCGGAAACCACCACCGGCGGACGCGCGTTGAAGTTCTACTCCAGCGTGCGCGCCGACATTCGCCGCATCAGCGCGATCAAGGACGGCGACGTGGTCATCGGCAACCGCACCAAGATCAAGGTGGCGAAGAACAAGATGGCTCCGCCGTTCCGCGAAGCCGAGTTCGACATCATCTTTGGCGAAGGCATTTCCAAGGAAGGCGATCTCATCGACCTGGGCGTGACCCATAACATTGTGGAAAAAAGTGGAGCCTGGTACAGCTATAAAGGCGAGCGCATCGGCCAGGGCCGCGAGAACTCCAAGCAGTTTCTGCGCGATAACCCGGACATCTTTAAAAAGATCGACGTGGAACTCCGCAAGCAACTGGGGCTGACAAAAACGGACGCGCCGAATGGGGCGCCCGAAACTCCCACGGCAGCGCCCGTTGTGGCTGCGGCGACCCGCGGCGCCCGCACCTAGCTACTCCACGGGCCGCATACAGCAAAACCCCTTCGGTTTGACTTCAAGAGCTCACTGGGGTAGCATCAACGAAACAGATTCATCTTATTCTGTGAGTTGATGGAGGTCCCGATGTATCTGAAATTTGCAGCCGTCCTCACCGCCGCAGTGGCACTCGCTGCCCTGCCGGTCGCGGGTCATCATTCCTTCGTCATGTTCGAGACCACGAAGCAAGTGACACTAGCAGGAACGGTCACTGGATTTGAGTGGACCAATCCCCACGCCTACATCGAAATCGATGTAAAGGACGACGCCGGCGCCGTCAAACACTGGAGCATCGAGATGGGCAGCCCCAGCATCCTGCAACAGAGCGGCTGGAAGCACAATACGCTTAAATCCGGGGCAATCGTGACGCTAATCGTCAATCCCCTGAAGAACGGCAATCCCGGTGGTCTGTTAGTGCAAGCGAATCTTGCGGACGGGAAAAAATTGGGCAACGGGCCGGGTCGAGGACCGAAATAACATGTCGTGGAAAGCGATCGCCATTGCCCTTGGGTCCATCCTCCTACTGCTGGGCATCGCGCTGCGGCTAGCGGGTCAAGCACCCAAGCCGACCCCCGATATCAGCGGCGTGTGGAGCCCTTCACGAGCTACGGGTCCCAATGCCCCACCCGCCCCAACGCCCATCACTTTGAAACCGGCCTATAAGCCCGCGTATGATGCTCGTCGAGCCGCCGAGCGCGCCGCTAACGAGCGCGGCGAACAATTGGCCAGCGCGGGATTGTGCAGCCCCTACGGAATGCCGACCATGATGACGGTGGCGGTGTATCCCATGGAGGCGATCCAGACCCCCAAGCAAATCACGTTCGTAACCGAAGCTTTCAGCGAAGTGCGGCGCGTATATATCGGCAAAGCGCAACTGCCCATAGATGATGTGGCTCCCGGCTATTACGGACGCTCGGTTGGGCGCTGGGACGGCGATACCCTGGTTGTCGACACCGTCGGGATCAAAGAAATAGTTCGCGGTTATCAGGGACTGCCGCATAGCGACCAGTTGCGCATCACCGAACGTATTCACCGCGTAGGCGCGGACCTGCTTTACGACCAGATCACGCTTGACGATCCGGTAGTGCTGGAAAAGCCGGTCACCTACACACTGGTTTTCAAGCAGGTGCCGGACTACGAAATGGTGGAGTTTGTCTGCGACAACAACCGCGAGTATGTGGACGAAAAAGGCGTCGTCCGGATGAGATTACGCGAAAAATGAGAAGAGATATGAAATACGTAATTCTAGTAGCGACTGCGCTTGCGGGCAGCCTTGCGGCTCAGTCTCTAGCTCCGCTGAATGAAGATGGTGTGGCCCTGGGCGCATTGGCTCCTGCTGCGATCAACAAGACTCGCCCGAAACCGGGCTTCGACATCACCGGAACCTGGCTGCATGGCGGCGGAGCCAACAACCCCTTTCAATTCGCCCCTCCCGCGGGATTCAAGCTGACGCCGGATTCCCAGAAACATTACGACGCCGCCAAGAAAGCCCAGCAGGAAGGCAAGGCGTATCACGATGATATCGGGCAATGCTGGCCGGCGGGGCTCCCGGTCATCATGACCCGCGTCTGGCCCATCGCCATGATTCAGAAGCCGACCGCTATCTACATGATCAGCGGCTTCATGAATAGCGTCCGCATCATCTACACCGACGGCCGCAAGCATACCGACCCCGACATCGTGATCTCAAGCTTCAACGGAGAATCCATCGGCCATTGGGAAGGCGACACCCTGGTGGTGGATACCACCGCCTTCGTCGGCGATCATCACTGGATCGATAGCGGAGTTCCCGCCAGCGACCAGTTGCACGTGATCGAGCGAATGAAGCTGATCGATAACGGAGCGAATCTGCAAATCGAATACGCGATGACCGATCCCAAGAGTTGGGAAGGCGAATGGAAATGGACCAAACGCTGGCGCCGCGTCGACGATCAGGAAATCACCGAAGCCGTGTGCCTGCCCAATTTGAATGAGCACATGCTGAGCACCAGCGGGTCGCAAAACGTCCGCTAATAGGAACCACATCTATGAAGAAACTCTTACTTGTACTTGCAGTGGCGTGCACCACATCGTTATGGGCTCATCATTCGATGGCCGGATTCGACCGCACCCAAAATATGTCGCTGGAAGGCGTAGTGAAGGAATTCTCCTGGCAGAATCCGCATTCGTGGATCGAGATCGACGTACCCGGCAAAGACGGCAAGACTGTTACCTGGAACGTAGAGATGACGGCGCCAGCCTACCTGGTCCGCGCAGGCTGGAAAAAAACCTCGCTCAAGCCAGGCGACAAGGTCACCATCGTCGGCAACCCCCTAAAAACCGGCGAGCCTGGCGCACTGTTTGTCTCCGTCACGCTGGCCGATGGCACCAAGCTAGGGCAACAAGCCGCTGGCGCTGGCAAGGGACCCGCTGGCAAAGCAAAATAGCCCCTGGTAGAATAGCGGACCATGCCCTTAGCGCCGGGAACCCGCCTCAGCCATTACGAAATCGTGGCTGCGATCGGCAAGGGGGGCATGGGTGAGGTTTACAAAGCTACCGACACCCGCCTGCATCGCGACGTAGCCATCAAAGTTTCCATGGCGCGCTTCACCGAGCGGTTCGAGCGTGAAGCCCGCGCCATCGCGTCGCTGAACCACCCTAACATCTGCACACTGCACGATATCGGATCGTCTCCAGAAGCCCCCGGATTCCTGGTGATGGAGTACATCGAGGGTGAATCGCCCAAAGGTCCCCTGCCCCTCGAGACTGCCCTCGCCTACTGCCGCCAGATCGGCAGCGCCCTTGAAGCCGCACACGCCCGCGGCATCGTTCATCGCGATCTGAAACCCGGCAACATCAAGATCAAGCCCGACGGCACCGTTAAGGTTTTGGACTTCGGCCTGGCGAAGGTGGGCCATCCCGACACCCCGGACACCGAGCTATCCCCGACATTGACCATCGGCATGACCGAGGCCGGTATGATCCTCGGCACCGCTGGCTACATGCCTCCCGAGCAGGCTCGCGGGAAAACCGTCGACAAGCGCGCCGACATCTGGTCCTTCGGCGTAGTCCTTCACGAGATGCTCACCGGAAGCCGCCTGTTCAAAGGCGAGACGGTAACCGATACATTAGCCGCCGTAATCGAACGCGAACCAGACTTGAAGAAGGTGCCCGGGCAAGTCCGGCCGCTGCTGCGCGCCTGCTTGCAGAAGGATCCCAACAAGCGCTTGCATGACATTGCGGACGCCTGGCTCCTGCTGGGAACGGATCTGCCGAAGCAGGCGGAATCTACCTCGACTTCCTTGCTATGGCCTGCCCTGGCGGGAGTGGCCTTGCTGGCCGCAACGGGGCTAGCGTTCCTGCATTTCCGCGAAACCCCTCCGGTGGCGGAATTGACCCGGTTCCAAATGACCCTGCCTGCGCAGAGCGCTGCGACCGCGACGTATCTAGCCTTATCACCGGACGGCCGCAATCTGGTCTTCAATTCGAATGAGCCCGACGGAACCCAGCGCCTGTGGATACGTTCCATGGACACGCTGCAAGCGCGGCAAATCGCTGGAACGGAGGGTGCCCTAAGCCCATACTGGGCACCCGACAGCCGCTGGATCGGCTTCGCGCTTGGTGGAAAAGTGAAGAAAGTGGAAGTGGCCAGCGGAGCGCCTCCCGTAACGCTGGCGGAAGTGCCGGGTAACGCAGGAATCGGAACGTGGAACAAGGACGGCGTGATCGTATTCGGAAATCGCGCCTCTAACGGTGGCATCAGCCGTGTGGCGGCAACCGGGGGCGCAGTGACGAAATTGACGGCGCTTGACCCCAAGCGCAAGGAAGACTTCCACTCTTATCCAGTATTCCTGCCGGATGGAAATCACTTTCTATATTTGAGATCTTCTACGGATGGAAACCTGGATGGAATCTTTCTTGGTTCACTGGAAATGAAGCCTGAGGATCCGCCCTCCGAGATGTTGTTAGCCAGCAACCTCGGCGTTCCCTACGTCCCCTCCTCCACGGCGGAAGGCGGGGGCCGCTTGCTGTTCCTGCGCGGCAACACACTCATGGCCCAACCGTTTGACGCTAGCGCAATAAAACTGCTGAGCGAACCCGTGCCCATCGCGGAAAACGTCGGTGCGGCTGGCTCAGGTGGTTTCTACTCAGCCTCGTCCACAGGAACTTTGGTCTACCGGACGGGCGGCGGCGGCAGCCGGCAACTCTCCTGGTACGACAGCAAGGGTGGCGTGCTTGGTAAAGGCACCGACCCCGCTGCTTACGAAGAACTGGCATTTTCCCCGGACGGCTTGCGCGTCGCCGCCATGCGGGCGGAAGAACAAAATGATCTGTGGCTCCTGGACCTAAGCCGCAATTCCAGTACCAGGTTCACCTTCGATCCGGCTTTCGACGCGGATCCAGTGTGGTCCCCGGAGGGGAGTCAGATTGCGTATTGTTCCGGCTCCAACTGTCAAAACCTGCTGCGCAAAGCCTCTAATAACGCGGGCGAGCCGGAAATCCTGTTGCAGGATCCAACAAGTCCACTCATACCGTTGGACTGGTCGCGCGACGGAAAGTATTTGCTTTTCCGCAAGACCGTTGGCGGAAGCTTCGATCTGTATCTTCTACCCTTGCCCGGATCGCCGGGCGAACAGCGCAAGCCAATTCCCCTGCTAGCCACACCGTTCGGGGAAACACAAGCAAAATTCTCTCCCGACGGCCGCTGGTTCGCGTACCGCTCGAATGAATCGGGCCGTAGCGAAATCTACGTTCGTCCGTTTCAGTCCAACGCCGAGGCAAGCACTGCGGCGGCTGGCGGAAAATGGATGGTATCCACAGCGGGCGGGCATCAGCCCCGATGGAGCCGGGATGGCAAGCGCCTGTTATACGTTTCTGATGCTGGAAGCCTGATGCAGGTAGATGTGCAGCAAGGCAGCGTCACCAGCTTCCAGTACGGCGCGCCAAAGAAGTTGTTCGACGCGCCCTTTTACCCCGCAGCAGCCGGCAATGCAGCGCCCACTTGGGACATGACGCCTGACGGCCAGAAATTCTTGATCACGACCCTGGTAGGTACCAACAGCTCGCCGCCAACCACAGTGGTGCTTAACTGGGAAGCGGCACTCAAGAAGTAGAGCCCCCGCCCACGCACGCTTGTTTCTGTGACGCTGGCGGAATGTACAAAAGAGATGTTGGAGCGGGAGACGGGACTCGAACCCGCGACATCGACCTTGGCAAGGTCGCACTCTACCAACTGAGCTACTCCCGCGCTCCGGCAGGAAAAGGGACCCATGGGGGCCGAATTCAATTGTCGCGCGGGGGTGCGGAAAAGTCAATTATGGCCGGTATATCGGCGCGGGCCGAAGCCCGGTAAGATAGTAGTTCTCCCATGAAACTCAACAGCCACACCATTACGCAAGGCCACGACCGCGCGCCGGCACGCGCGATGCTGAAAGCCATCGGGTACACCGATGAAGACCTGAAAAAGCCGATCATCGGGATCGCCAATACGTGGATCGAAACCATGCCGTGCAACTACAATTTGCGCGCGCTCGCCGACCACGTGAAGAAAGGCATTCGCGAAGCCGGCGGCACGCCCATGGAGTTCAACACGATTGCGATCAGCGACGGCGTCACCATGGGTACGGAGGGAATGAAAGCGTCCCTGGTCAGCCGCGATTTGATTGCGGATTCCATCGAATTGGTGGGCCGCGGGCACATGTTTGACGGCATCGTCGCGCTGGTGGCGTGCGACAAGACGATCCCCGGGGCCGCCATGGCTCTGCTGCGATTGAATGTGCCCGGCGTGATTCTCTACGGCGGATCCATCATGCCGGGTAAGTATCAAGGACGCGATCTCACGGTGCAGGATGTATTCGAAGCCGTCGGCGCGCATGCCCGCGGCAAGATCTCCGATCAGGAATTCCTGGACATCGAAAATAAAGCATGTCCCGGGGCCGGTGCCTGCGGAGGCCAGTTCACCGCCAACACCATGGCCACGGTGATGGAGATGATCGGGCTGGCTCCAATGAATACCGCGGCCGTGCCTCAAGTGGACAAGCGCAAGGAAGCCGTGGCCGTGCGTTGCGGCAAGATTGCGGTGGAGGCCGTGATGGCCGACCGCCGTCCGCGCTCCATCGCTACCCGCAAGGCGTTTGAGAATGCAATCGCCAGCGTCGCGGCTACCGGCGGCTCCACCAACGCGGTGCTGCATTTATTGGCGATGGCGCATGAGGCCGGGGTCGAACTGGAAATGGACGATTTCCAAAAGGTCAGCGATCGCACGCCTTTGTTGGTGGACCTGAAACCCGCCGGCAAGTTCGTCGCGGTGGACGTGGATAAAGCGGGAGGCATGCCGGTGATCGCCAAGCGGCTGGCGGACGGCGGCTATGCACACCTCGATGCGATGACGATCACGGGACGAACGTTCGGCGAAGAAGCGGCCGACGCGGTCGAAACCCCCGGCCAGGAAGTGATTCACGCGCTGTCGAATCCCATCAAGGCGCACGGCGGTCTGGCGATTCTGAAAGGGAACCTGGCCCCCGAGGGCTGCGTGATCAAGACCACCGGCATCCAGAACAAGGTCCGGCGCGGTCCGGCTCGCGTCTTCGATCGCGAGGAAGATGCCATGGCTGCGGTCACCGGCGGCAAAATAGCGGCGGGCGATGTGATCGTAGTGCGCTACGAAGGTCCCAAGGGCGGTCCTGGCATGCGTGAGATGCTGGGCGTCACCAGTGCCATCGTCGGCGCGGGCTTAGCCGACACTACGGGTCTGGTCACGGACGGCCGCTTCAGCGGTGCAACCCGCGGGTTCATGGTGGGTCACGTGGCCCCGGAAGCTGCCGTGGGCGGACCCATGGCCGCAGTGCACGAAGGCGATACAATCGCCATCGATATCGAGAACTGCACCATTAATCTGGAGGTCCCGGCCGCGGAGATCGAGGCCCGGCTGAAGACGTGGAAACCGCGTGAACAACGTTACGCGTCCGGGGTCTTCCACAAGTACGTTCGACTCGTGGGCTCGGCGTCCCGCGGCGCAGTCACCGACTAGCCGCTTACGACGCGATGTGCGGGGTCAGCATCTTCACCAGTTCCTGCTTCGGCAGGCCGCCAACGCGCTGGTCCACTACTTTTCCGTCCTTAAAGAGCAACAGCGTCGGAATGCTGCGGATATTAAACCGCATGGCCGTCGCCTGGTTGTCGTCGGTGTTCATTTTGCCGATCTTAACCTTGCCGACATATTCGGTGGCCAGGGCGTCCACTGTGGGCCCCATGGCCTTGCAGGGGCCGCACCAGGGCGCCCAGAAGTCCACTAAAACGGGCGTCTCGGAGTTGATCACGTCCTGGTCAAAGGCGGAATCTGTAAAGTTTAATGTGTTGTCGCCGGCCATGTTTTCCTAAATCTCCTGTTACGTCACTTATGATGCGGTAGACGGAGCCTTGGATGCAACTAAGGCTCCACAAGCCACGTCATTGCGTCCGTCCAACCGGCTCCAAGGAACCACGTAACTACTGATTCTAAAGACAATAGTGCGCGAACCCATGCGCCTACTCAACGGATTCCCCACAACCGGCGTCTAATAGAGGGATGAGGCACTGGGTTCCTTGCGTGCTGCTGCTGGCGTCTCCCGTTGCCTGGGGTCAGCCGGACACCAGCACGATCGACGCGATCAATTGGGCGCGAGGCATCGCCGGCCAGTTCGCCAATCTGTCGAACCCCGTAGTCTCCGGTTACTCGCTGGCCAAATTGGGCACGCTGGTCTGCGATTACGACCGGCTGAACGCATCCGTCATCTTCAGCCAGGCCATTGCTCGCATCAATACTGTTCAGGTTTCTTTCTTCATCGATCCGAAAACTCCGCTGCTGCCCATCGCCAGTTTTACCGGACTGTGGAAGATGGTTGCCGCAAGCGCGCTGAAGTGCGACCCGAGTCTGGCGTCGTTAGTGGATACTCCATCTTTCGAACTGCGTAAAACCGACGAGCGCCAACAAGCCAACAACAACGTAATCCAATCCGCCATGGACCGCTATATCGACGATCCCGATCGCGGGGCGCAGTTGGTGGAACTCGTCCTCGAAGCCGGCGAGCCTCTGGTCATCGACTATGCGTTTGTTGAGCTGTTCCTCGCCAAGCTGCGCGAACGCGCGCCTGAGTTGGGCGATCAGGTCCTCTTGAAGGCGCTGGATACCGTGACCGGCGCTCCAGCCCCCAGCGCGACGGCTCTGAACGTGTTGGGAAAGTATCTTTTTGTGAACCGGCGCTTGCGCGATGAGCCCGACGTAGATAATCGCTTCCGCGACATTCAATTGGCGAATTCCGTGGTCACCGATTTTGGCAGCGTCCGCTACAGTGCCAACCCCGAAACAGTGGAAGCTTATATTCAGGCACTGATCAAGCTCATCAATGACGCCTCCTCTGCTACCCTGGCCGGGAAAACTCTGGCGACAGCGAACTACGACCCCACCGTGGTTTACGCGATGGCAATCCAGCTGCAAGGGCACGCAAAGGATTTGGAACTGGCCTCCGCTGACGCGCTGGCGCGGGCCGCAGCCAGTCTGCAAACCAGCACAACGGCGCTGGCGGCTTTGAGCTCCGCACCCGATCCCTACACTCCTGGGGCGGCGGAGAGAACCCGGTATGTTCGGGACACCTTCACGGCCATGAGCCGGAAACGTTTCGACGAAGCGCGCATGACCGCCAGCCGGATCGGGGATGCAAACACCACCCGCCAGCTGAATCCGCTGATTGATTACGCGGAGGCACTGGCGGCGTTCTCATCCAGCGACGTTGAGACCGCCATCCGCTACGCCAACGCCATCAGGCCGGGCGGCGTGAAACGCGCCATGCTGTACGCCGGCCTGGTCGCGAAGACGAATTTCACCATCGGAGACCCACTGGCGAATCTACTCCAGCGGGACGCGCAAGTGTTGCCCGCGGAATTCCGCGCGGCTATGTTGTGTGCCTTGGCCAATGCGCTGCTGCGCCAGCATCGGCCGGACCAGGCGTACCAATTGCTTTCACAAATTGGTATGGCTCTGAATGACGCCCGCACCGCGCCGCGGCGTGCCCGCTTCGATCCCGCGCGTCTCCGCCGCGTGTCCTCGGGCGCTGGTGGAGGCACCGACGTGGATTCCATTCCCTTGGGAACCAATCGCTTCTTCGCAGTGGTCGACACCGGCCAGAGCCGCCTGAACTTCGACATCACAGTGCCCGGCGTCTCTATCTTCACGCTGCCTCGCGTGCTGGCTGGGGCGGGCGAAATCGACGTTAACCGCCTGCAGGCCGTAGTGGCCGGCTTGCGCGACGAAACAGAACGCGCTGCCGCCCTAACCGCTATCGCCGAGCTACGCCTCAAGAGGTCTACCCAAATTCAGTGACGGTTCGATGGCTGTGATAAAGATCGCGGTACGCCTGCGCCGATGCGTCCCATGAAAAATCCTTAGCCATCCCCAGCACCATGCGCTCCGTCCAGGTCGCCCGTTTCCTGAACGCCGCAAGGGCTTCCGCAACGGACGCTTGCAGCGCCTCCGCGGAGAATTCGACAAACCGGAAACCCGTGGCCTCATCCACCGTATCGGCTAATCCTCCGGTGGCCCGCACAATCGGCACCGTCCCATAACGCAGGCTGTAAATCTGATTCAGCCCGCAAGGTTCGTAGCGCGACGGCATAAGAAACATATCGGATCCAGCTTCAATGCGGTGCGACAGACCCTCGCTATAGCCCACCCGAAGGGCAACCTTTGTGGGATGTGCGGTGGCCAGCGCCCGGAACATGTCTTGCGTGACGGCATCGCCCGCGCCTAGAACGGCCAACGCGACATCCTGCTCCAGCAACCAGTCTGAAATACCCTCAACCAGATCCAAACCCTTTTGCTCAGCAAAGCGGGACACAATGCCGATCAGCGGACGCGCGTCGCCGGGCGGCAAACCGAGTTCCGCCAGCAAGGAACGCTTGCATGCCAGTTTTCCTTTAAGGTTGCCGGCCGAATAGTGGGCGTGGATGTGCGGATCGCCTTCGGGATTCCAAATAGAATAATCCACGCCGTTAATGATCCCGCTCAACTTGCCGGCGTGAGCTCGCAGCACTCCATCCAGACCGAAGCCGTGTTCCACAGTTTGTATTTCGCGGGCGTACGTCGGGCTGACCGTGGTCACCGCATCGGCCCACACAATGCCGGCCTTCAGAAAGTTTACTTGTCCGAAGAACTCCAGGCCCTCCATATGAAATAGCGCGGGATCAAGTCCGGTTTCAGCCACGGCGGTGGCGGGAAAAGTTCCCTGATAACCAAGGTTGTGAATAGTGAAGACAGTTTTGGTGTGCAGAAATGTTGGGTCTGCCGCCAGTCCCGTCTTCAACAGCGGTGGAAGCAGGCCGGCTTGCCAATCGTGACCATGCACAATCTCAGGCCTGAAAATATGGCGGCCGATGCCCAGCGCAGCCTGCGTCAACGCCGCAAAGCGGATGTGATTGTCGACGAAGCTTCCCAGGTTGTCGCCATAAATGCCAGCGCGATGGTAAAGCTGTGGACAATCGACGAACAAGTAACGCACGCCGTCGCGTTGCACTTCATCGATGCCGGCCGTGAGTGTCGCCAGGCCAAGCGGAAGCGGCATCGAATTCCACACCCGCTTCGCCCCCTCGGCGCGGACCGATTGGTACTTCGGCAACACCACGGCCACATCGTCACCCAGCGCGGCCAACGCGGGAGGCAGCGAACCCAGCACATCCGCCAAACCTCCGGTTTTGGCGAATGGCGCGGCCTCCGACGTCACCATCATGATCTTCATCGCCTACTGCCCTGCCTTCTGCAACAGATGTTTTTGGACCTTGCCTAAAGCGTTGCGCGGAAGCCGGTCCACAATCTCGAAGCGCCGCGGGCACTTGAACGAAGCAAAGTTCTCGCGGCAGGTCGCCTCCAAGGCCGCCGCATCCACGCCGCCCGCTCGCGGAACAATGTACGCCACCGGCACCTCGCCGCGCACCGGATGCGCTTCGCCGACAACGGCGGCTTCCGCCACGCCGGGCTGCTCCATCAGGAACTCTTCGATCTCACGCGGGTAAATATTGAAGCCTCCGGAAATGATCAAGTCACTGCGCCGCCCGCACAACGTGTGATATCCGTCCGCGGAACGGACGCACAAGTCGCCCGTCTTGAACCACTCGCCATCGAATGCATTGCGAGTGGCTTCGTCGCGCCGCCAGTATCCGGCAAACACGTTGGGACCTTTCAGATACACTTCCCCAGTTTCACCATCCGAAACATCGCGGCCGTCGCGATCCACCACGCGCACCGTGATCCCCGGCAACGGGAAACCGATACTACCGGGGCGCCGCTCCGCACCATATGGATTCGCGATATTCATGAGCGTTTCTGTCATGCCATAGCGTTCGAGGATCACGTGTCCGAACAACTTGCGGAAGTCTTCCAGGACCTGCGCGGGCAGCGGAGCGGAGCCCGAGACAAACAGGCGCATACGGCTCCCGATCTCGCGCGCTGCATCCAGCGGTGTCTCCAGCAACCGCACGTAGACCGTAGGCACCCCAAAGAATAGCGTTGGCTGGAAGTCCAGAAATTCAGCAGTGGCCTTTTCGTGCTCAAACCGCTCCAACAACCGCGTGAGGCATCCCGAGAGCAGCCAGCAGTGGATACCATTGCCCAGCGCGTGTACATGGAACAGCGGCAGGGCGAGCAGAAAGCGGTCCGCGGAGGTGATGCGCCACGCGTCCACCAGACCCGCGCCGTTCACGTAAAAATTGTTGTGCGTGAGAATCGCTCCCTTGGAGACGCCAGTCGTACCGGAGGTGTAGACCAACGCCGCCGGCGAATCCGCTGTCAACGCCACGGCGGCGAGCGTAGAAGATTTCGCGCCGGCCTCGGCTCGCAGCGCCGGCAAATCGTTCTCCGTGAGGTGCAGCTTGGGCTCCGCATCCGTAAGGATGTGCGACAGTTCGCGCTCGCGGTAGAGAATATTGATCGGCACGAAAATGACGCCGAGCTTCACGCACGCCAGAAACAGATCGATGAAGTCGAGCGAGTTTGCCAGGTAGACGCACAAGCGATCGCCCCTCGAGAGTCCACGCTCCGCCAACGCATGCGCCATGCGATTACTGCGTGCGTCCATCTCCCCGAACGTGTAAGTGCTGCCCTGCCATTCTAGAGCAGGCTCCGCTGCGCGATGGATCAGGGAGACGGCGAAACGGTCGCGGAGATTCATGGGGTGGAACCCCTAGAGTAACCCGCGCAACCTACTTCGTGATGCCGGCTTTCTTGAAGTCGCCGGCCTTGAAGTATGAGATGCTATCTGGCTTAATCCATTTTTTCACGACAGCATTCAGCTGGGCCACCGTCGCATTGCGGACTGCGTTTTCCAGATCGATGTCGCGTTGCATAGTACGGCCCAATTCGGCCTGGCTGGTGAAGAGGCCTGCCAGGGATTGATCCGAGGTTCGGCCAATCAGCCGCTCCTGCAGAAACGCGTCCTTCGCGATCTTCAACTCCTCGTCATTGAAACCCTTGTCGAGCATCAAGGCGAGTTCCTCTTTGAACGCCGCTTCCACTTTGAGTACGTTTTCAGGAGCAAACGTGGAGCCCAACGTTAGGGTGGCCACCTTGTCGCGAGTGCCCGCGCTGAAGCCGGTATTGGTGCCGTAGCTCAAGCCGTCCTTTTCACGGATGCGCCGCCACACGCGGCTTTTGGGGTCGCTGCCAAAGATGATATTAGCCAGGTACAGGGCCGGATAGTCGGGGTCCTGCTGATCCATCGCCATGGGCTGAATCGCGTAGAGGTAGGCATTCGCCTTGTCTGGAGCCTCCAACGTCAGGTTCACCGAACCCACCGCCTGGTACTCATCCGGAATGCGGGCATACGGTTTGGGACTCTTCCACTTGCCGAACAACTCTTCCATTAAAGGCCGGATTTCCGCGGGATCGAAGTCTCCCACAACAGCAATTTCGCCGTTGGAAGCGCCATAGAAATCCTTATAGAACTGCTTGGCTTGGTCGAGTGTAGCCGCGCGAATGCGAGCCAGACTTTCGTCGACGCTGAGAGCCGCGCGCGGATCGTCCAGCGGATATTTGTTCACGTGCTTGTTGCGCGCCGTTCCCGCGATGGTGGCGGGCTCGCTACGCGAACCCTCGATGCCTGCAATTCGGGCACGTTGGATTTCATCGAAATCACCCGCGGGGAAGGTAGGCTGTTGCAGGATTTCCGCAATCAACTTAAGCGATGCCACCAAACCGCTGCGCACGCCGTTGACGGATGCGTTGGCCCCAGTCAGCCCCCCGTTCACGTTCACACGCGTCTTCAGGCGATCGAACTCGTCCTGCAATTCCTGGCGAGTATGCTTCTGAGTCCCGCGCATCAGCAAGGAGCCTGTCATGGCCGGGGATCCGCCCTTCCCCGTGAGGCTCTGCAGATTGCCCCAATGGAAACTGAGGCTGGCTACTACGGTACCGCCCCGATTCTTCTTCGGCAGCATCACCAGCTTCAATCCGCTGGGCAGGGTTACGCGCGTGACGCGGGATTCGATATTGGCGGGCGAAGGGTCAAACGCTTCTCCTTCTTCACTCGCGGCCCGGCCCGTATAGCCGTTGAGCGCGGCGTTGAGGTCCCGCGTCGGCGTGATTTCCGCGCGCTTGGGGGATTCGGCGGCCGGAATGAAACGGCCAATCGTTCGATTGGATTCCAGTAGGTACTTCTGCGCGATCCGCACCACGTCCTCAGGAGTCACCTTCTCAATCTGATCGCGATCCAGGAAGCGCAGCCGCCAATCGCCGGAGGCGATGTTTTCACTCAGAGCTCGCGCGATGCTGGCGGTATTATTCATCGCCAGTTCGAAATTCTTTATGATGTTGTTCTTCGCGCGATCTACTTCCGCCTTCGTGGGCGGTTCTTTGGTAAGTCCATCCACTACGCGGAAAAGCGCGTCTTCCACGGCCTTGAAATCCTGCGTCTTAAGCATCTCGGCGCTGATCAGGAATACGCCCGGGTCATGCAGTTCGTATTCATTGGCTCCAGCGCTGGTGGCCAGTTTGTTTTCGACCAGAGCCTTATACAGACGGCCGGAGGGAGCGTTGCTGAGGATGAATGTCAGCACGTCAAACGCGGATGAGTCGGGATCGGCGGCCGACGGGATGTGATACGCCACCAGCAGGTTCTGTGTATCGCCGACGCGATGCAGCACCACTTCGCGTTCGCCGTCCTGCGGCGGTTCGGCTGTGTATGTGGTCTCCAAAACACGCGTGGGCTTGGGGATGGCTCCGAAGAGTTCGGTCAACCAGGTGAGCGCTTTGGCCTGATCAAACTTTCCGGCGATCACCAGCACCGAATTGTCGGGCTGATAATATTTGCGATAAAACGCCTGTAGCCGTTCAATCGGCACATTCTCGATATCGCTGCGCGCGCCGATGGTGCTGCGTCCGTAGTTGTGCCACAGATACGCGGTAGAGAGTACGCGCTCTTCCAGCACCGAGCTGGGATCATTTTCACCGCGCTCGAATTCGTTGCGTACCACCGTCATCTCGGTGTCCAGATCCACCCGCGAAACGCGCGAATTGACCATGCGGTCGGCTTCCATTTCCAGAGCCCAGCGGAGGTTGTCGTCCGTGGTCGCGTCCAGCGTTTCGAAATAATTGGTGCGGTCGTACCACGTGGTGCCGTTCCAATCCGCGCCCTTTTCCGTCAGCAGCTTCATGATGGATTCGCGCTTCTGGGTACCCTTGAACAGCATGTGCTCCAACAAATGAGCCATGCCCGATTCGCCGTAGCCTTCGTGGCGGCTGCCAACCAGGTAGGTCACATTGACCGTCACCGTGGGCTTGGACGAATCCGGGAACAGCAGGATCTTAAGTCCGTTCGCCATGCGGTATTCGGTGATACCTTCCACCGTGGACACCTTTTGCGGCGCGCCCGGAGCTTGGGCCCCGGCTTGGGCAAAGACAATCGGGGCCGCTACAAGGAGGCCGGACAGAAGAGCTAGAGAGGCCAATTTTCTCATGCACACCATTCTAATGCCTTGGACGCACGAAAGTGGAGATGGTATCGTCCGACGCCGGGTTCAACCCAACTGGCGTTCGCGACCAGGCGGTTCCTCCAACCCGGACTCCGTGATACGATACTCGCCATGCGCTGGCTAATACTTCCTGTTTCCGTTTTGACGGCTGCGGCCGTTTTCCTGTCCGGTCAAACCGCCGCCCCGAATCCGACGGGCATTTCGGTGGGTCATATCCATGTGATGGTCGCCGACCCCACGGCCATGGAAAAGCTCCTGACCGACGTGCTCGGCGGCTCGCAGGCAAAGGCCGGACCTCTCAACATGGTGAAGCTGCCCGGCGTGTTTTTCATCGTAGGCGGACTCGGCGGTGGAGCTAAGGGCGGCGAGCCAACGCCTCGACTGGGCACGAAAGGCTCTAGCGTGGACCATGTCGGGTTCTCCGTGAAGAGTTATGCGGACACCACCGCGAAGGCTAAAGCCGCCAACCTGCCGGTGCAGGAACTAACCGCCGGCGTGCAGGGATTCATCACCTTCCCAGGCGACATTATCGTGGAAATCCAGGAGGACACGGCGCTTACCACGCCTTCGGCGTTCAGCCACTATCATCTGACCGCCCCCGACCAGAACGTGGCTCGCGAGTGGTACATCAAGACCTTCGGCGGCACGGAATCGGAACGCCGTAAAGGCCTGAAGGGCGCCGGCATTCCTCCCGGTAGCGTCGATTTCCTGGGCGTTGGCGGCGCGGGCAAGGGCAAGGGAGGTCCGGCTCCGGCGGCTGCGCCTGCCCCGCTGGCCGGTACTAAAGGCCGATCGCTGGATCACATCGGCTTCGAAGTGAAGGACCTGAAAGCATTCACCGATGGTCTGGTGGCGGGCGGTACGAAGATGGATATGGCGTTCAATGACATGTCCACCAAGCTGGGGCTCAAAATCGCGTTCATCACGGATCCCAACGGGACCTATATCGAGTTGACCGAAGGGTTGAACTCGAAATAGCTTGAACACCAAATAAAGTGGGCGCTTGCCGGTTCTATTGGCCGACCTGCAACGTACTTGCGGCCGACGAAACCGGCAAAGGCTTTAGAGCGGAGTTCATCAGCGCCATCATATGATCCCGCTGCTGCGTGAAGTTCTGCTTCTGAGAACCGTCCAGCGACTCCGTGCGCGGCGAACGCATCTTTTCCCAGTTCATATACTGACCGTTGCGGCTGATGCGAATATCCAGATGCGGCCCCGTGGCGAGCCCGGTGGACCCCACCAAGCCAATGCGCGTGGACTGCTCCACCGATTGCCCCGCGTGGACCAGGATTCGCGACAGGTGCAGATACTGCGTCTGGTATCCATCGGAATGGCGGATCGTGACCATGTTGCCGGAGCCACCGGACATCCCCGCTGCCACGACTTTGCCCGACGCTACGGAGCGCACCGGCGTCCCAGTAGGCGCCGCGTAGTCGGTGCCGTAATGCGCCCGGACTTCGTGTAATACGGGGTGCAGGCGACTCATGGAGAAATGGGAACTCACGTGCGCGTCAAACTCCAGCGGAGACCGCAGGAACGCGGACTTCAGCGACTTGCCGTCGGCTGAATAATAGGCTCCCTTGTCACTGCCCGCCGCGAAAAAGTAGGCATCCGACACGGTTCCGGCATTGTTGTAGCGCGCGCCTAGAATCCGGCGATACGTGGGTGGCTGTCCGTTATCGTAGAATTTCTTCTCCACCAATAAACAAAAGTCGTCTCCAGGTTGCGGATCGCGATAGAAATCGATGTCGAAGGCCAGGATATCGGCCATCATCATCGCGAGTACGAAGTTTTCCCCGACGCTTCGCATGGTGGCATCCAGCGACCCATTCAAAGTTGCGCACACGGGAACTTCTTTGACGGTGCCGGAGATCTCCACCACTTCCGCCGAACTCACCCCGCTGTCGCGGACCAGCACCACCTCATGATCGGGGTCCACGTTGTAGGTGAGCGATGCGATCTCCCCGGTCTTTTCCCAACGCGCTAACAGTAGTTCCTTACCTGCGCGCACTTTTCGAATATCAAAGGCGTCGCCGAAAGCCCGCAATAAGTCCAGGCGTGTAGCCGGCTCCAGACCCGCGCCCGCCAGGATTTCATCCAGGGTGTCGCCCGCGTTGATGGCCAAATGCTGGATCGTTTGCGTGGGGGTTTCGACAATCGGAGCGGCCGGCGGCGGAGGGGGCGGGGGCACATACAAAGCGCCGCCCAAGTAAGGGACGGCGACCATGGCTCCCACTATGAGGAACCCTAGAATTACGCGGGTATTCCGGTCCATTCTGTTAGGGTACGCAAGCAAGGGTACCCGGGTCAAATCGAGAGGCCAAAAAAATCGGGCACGAGGTTGATTACCTCGTGCCCGGCAGGGAACTTCAGGATGTTACTGGGTCTTCGTTACCGCGCCGCGCGAAGAACTTTCGGCACCGCGATGTAGCCGACTACTGTGTCTTTCTTCACTTCGTTGACTACGATCTCGTAAGGTTGCCGAGCGCCGCTCACATACATCTGCACGGGCTCGTTGATGGTCCGATCTTTCTTCTCCACCAGCTTGTCGTCGGCCATCACGTTGACGTTGTATTTGTTACGCTTCACGTCGACCTTTTTCAGGGCCAACTGTACGTTGCCAACCTTGGTTGGGGCCGCGCCTTTTTTCAAGGTGAATTCGAAGTAGGTGCGCTCGCCCAGTTCGCGCAGTGCACCCAACTCTTTCGAATTGGTCGCGATCAGGCCGCTCTGAACACCCAGATCGCCGCGGGCAGATTTCAAGTCCGCGATGGCCAGGTCAAGAGTCGACTTCGTCTGGTTCACGGCTTCCTGAACCGTTCCAACAGTCTCCTTCACGTTACCGATGTTGCTTTCCAGGCCCGTGACTTTGGCGGACTGCTCTTCGTTCACCGTCTTCACGTCGCCAATTTGCTTGGCGAACTGGTCGTCGCTAACCCTCTGCTGCTCGGCCAGTTGCTGAACCAATTTTTCGGCATTCTTCTGCGCGTTGCTTTGCGCCTGCGCCGCGGCCAGCTGCGCGACGGCAGTGGTGGTGCGCGTGCCTTCCTGCAACTGCGCCGCGAAGTCGCCGAAGTTCTTGTTCATGGCGACAGCGGAGGAGGCGGTGGCCTCGCGCAATTCGGTCAGCTGTGCCTGCGACGTGGCGCGCTGCGTCGACAAATCCGTCTCGAGCGTGTTCACGCGGTGAAATAGAAATCCACCCGCGATGACCAAGGCTCCGATCACGCCACCTGCAACCCACTTACCTGCGCTGCCCGATTTCGGCTCGGTCCTGATAGTAGTAATGTTATCTTCCATCTGATTTCAGCCTCCTACGCTGTCGGGGAACTATGATGCACGGGCCGTGCCAAACGCTATGTTGTTGGGAATAGGACAGAAGTAGGGAAAGGCCTGTGGAAAACTCGGTAAAATTTGCTGTTTTGCGTTGATTTTACGGGTTTTCTACGATACGGCCGGACCTGTCAAGCTTCAATCGGCGCCCACGCCACAACACCGTTTTACCCAGCAGCCCCGCCAGCCATACGGCCGCGCCGAAAAGATCCCTTATAGGGATCAGCGGCCATAACACCCACGTGTCGCGGCTCTTGAGCACGGCCCAGCCCGCTACAATCGCCATCACGATGCGCAGGTCTAACAAGAAGAGCGCGAGTGCTGGATGTCCGCCGCACGCGGCCACAACTGCCCACAGCGTCGCGAATGTAATCGGCAAGCCCAGGTAACCCCAGAAGTTCGATACGCGAATCGTGCGCGCCCAACGCACTTGGTGTTGCCACACGTCGAGCCACGTACCGCCCAGATGCGTCGTGACAATCATGTCGCTTAATACGCACTTTAATCCCAGCGAGTGGACCCGCTGGCCCAGTTGATAGTCGTCCGCCAGATAATCGGCAATCGCTTCGAACCCTCCGATGCGATCCAACGTCGTGCGGCGAAACGCCATCGTGGAACCCATTGCGAATTCGTCGACGCCCACCAGCCTCGCCACCAGCGTGGACGGAGCGAAATCGGTGGCGATTCCCAGCCCTTCGAAACGCGCCGCAAACGTAGAACCTTCCGCGCGATAGAGGCATGTGACCAATCCCACGCTGGGATCAGTCAGAGGCGCGGTAACGCGCGAAATATAATCCGCAGCCACGCGAATATCCGCGTCGTTGACGATCAATACCCGATACTGCGCTTCCCGCGCCAAGTCCACCAGCACTCCCACTTTGCCATTGGGAGTTTGCGTCCGCGCGGGAACAATCCGTGCTTTCGGAAATTCCGCAATCACCTGCGCGGCGGGATCGCCTTCGCGGACGCCGCACAGAAATTCGTATTCGCCCTCCAACGCCGCATGCGAAGCAATGGCTTCCCGCATGGATGGCTCCACTCCGTGCACCGGTTTGAGAATGCTGACGGGAACGCTCGCACTCCCGGCGATACTTCGCTGCCGTTTGAATGCGACACACGCGACAATCGCGAAGATCTGATACGCGGCGGCCACCGCACATATAATTTCTAGAATCACGGAAGCTTACAAAGCTAGCAGATAAACGCCGCAGGCAACGCACGAAATGCCCGCCCAGCGGCGCCAATCCACCCTCTCCTTGAGGATCAGTCGCGCCAGGATGGTTTCCAGTACGACGCTCGCGGCGGACGCGGGAACCGCGAAACTCAAATCCGCGATCTGCACCAGCGCCATGAAGGCGAAAAATGATACGGCCATGCAAGCGATGGAAAGAATCAACAGTCGCTTGCTGGCGACAGTGGCAAGAAATGAGGATGCCGCCCGCACTTCGCCCTGCCGCTTCATCTCGAAGCTTTGCAGCAGGTCGCTGGTAACGGTCGCCCCAACCACCGCCGCCAGTAGTAGCCAGGCTTTCATTTGGCCCGTTCCGGTTCCGCCCGTTCCGGTTCCGTGTGAGGCGCGCCCAAGCCTACCAGCACCGTGCCCACGACAATGAGACAGACCCCCGCCCAACGTTCCAGCGTGATCACCTCGCCCAGAAACAGGTGGCCCAGTCCGGCGCTAACGGCATAACCCAGTGCGGTGACCGGCAGCACATAAGTGAGATCCGCCCAGCTGAGCATCGCCATGCGCGAAAGCAGCCACGAAATCAGCAGAACGATTCCCAGGATCACCCAAGGGTTCGCCATCGCCGCGAGAAAAGCGAACGGTGTCGCAACTTCATCGGACTCCCGCATACCCTGGGCGAGAAATAGATTGCCAAAGGAGTTACTAAGAATGACAAACGCCGCGAAGCCGCGAGTCTTCCAAACCAGTTGCGGACTCATTGAAAGAAGGTGGGACGAAGTCGCGCCGCAGGCTCCAAGCCCGCCTCACTTCTCAACCCTAAAGCCATTTCTTAGACGCTGGCGCTTGCGCCCGCGCCGGCCTTCATGTCGGCAACGTACTTCTTGCGTTTCGCCCGCAGCGCCAAATATTCGCGCGCTTCTTTGTAAAGGCGCTTGCGCTCGCTATTGTCGAAAATCGCCTTGCGCACAATCCGCCACGCAGCCTTGGGACGGAAATAATACTCGCCGTAAAAACGCTCCACCCAATCCATCATTTCCGCTTCGTCGAGAATGCCCGGATAAATGACATGAGGCAACTGGTGCCCCTGCGCATCGCTCATGTTGCCGATGCTGATCAGCGAGTTTTGCTTGGCAAAATCATAGAATTCAGTACCTGGGTAAGCATGCGCGATGGATACCTGTATCGTTTCGCAGTCCAGATTCTTCGCGAAATCGATGGTCTTACGGATCGTGTCGCGAGTTTCGCCGGGCAGCCCAACAATGAAGTCGGCATGAATCGTCAAACCAAGTTTGTGCGCGTTCTTTGTGAAGCGCTGCGCCATGTCGATGGTGGCGCCCTTCTTGATGTTCTTCAGGATCTGCTGATCGCCGCTCTCATAGCCCACGATCATCAGCCGGCAACCGGCATCTTTCATGGCTTTGAGCGTATCTTCGTCGGTGGTCACGCGCGACGTGCAGGACCAGGTGAAATCAATCTTGGCCAGTTCCTTGCATAACTCCAACGTGCGCGCCTTGCGGTAATTGAAAGTATCGTCGTCGAAGAAGATTTCCTTCAAGCCCGGGAAATTCTCCCTCGCATACTTCACTTCGTTCACGATATCTTCGGTGGAACGCAAGCGCCAGCGATGGCCGGAGTGCGTCTGCGGCCAGAGACAGAACGTGCACATCGCGGGACACCCTCGCGAGGTATAAAACGACAGGTACGGATTCAGCAGAAACGGTACGTTGTAGCGCCGGAAATCCAGGTCTCGCTTGTAAACCTTCGTCACCCACGGCATTTCATCCAGATTCTCAATCACCGGGCCTTCCGGATTGTGGACGTTTACGCCGTTCTTGCGATAGCTGACCCCCGGCAAATCCTCCAGCGGAGTACCCTTGGCGTAATTCGCGATCTGATGATCGAATTCGCGGCGCACCACGAAGTCGATAGCCTTGGTGGAATCCAGCGTCTTGTCCGGTTCTGTTGTCACCGGCGGTCCCACGAAACAAACCTTCAACTTGGGATTCACATCCTTGAGCATCTCCGCGATCTTCACGTCGACGTGAAAGCCGGGCGAGGAGGTGAACAAGACCAACAGTTCAAAGTCCTTGCCCATCTGCACGGTTTGTTCGATCGAAACGCCATGCGGCGGGGCGTCCACAACTTTGCTATCAGGCAACATGCCCGCCGGGTAGCACAGCCACACTGGATACCAGTAGGACTCGATTTCGCGGGTAGAGGGCCAGCGTGAACTGGCTCCGCCATCGAAGCCTTCAAAGGAGGGCGGGTTTAGGAAAAGCGTTCTCATCGTTTAGTTTTTTTGAAAAATTTACAGGCGCGAAAAATTGACTGCCACGGGTCCTGTTGCGGCCACAGCCCGGCTGAAATTGGTGTAATGAATATCGAGTTCGGCGCGACCTACGCCCAGCAGCCGGATCTCGGCGCTACTGGAAAAATGTTTCACCACGGACATGCCATCTTTCAGTTCGTAGTCCCGTGCAAATCGAAGATTCGTCAAAAATATGTTGGGACTCTTCACCAATTGTCCCGCTTCCCGCAACGGCATGCCAGTCTTTCCGTCCAGCCATAGCTCGCCGCGGAACTGACCCGCTACCCGTTTCTTTGCTTCCACGTCGAAAACATACATTCTTTCGCCGTTGTGTTTCAGAATGGCCCGAATCTTGTAGTCGTAGTCCTGTGGCGCGATGGTCATGGCGCCAAATTTCTTGGCCCCCTGTTCCTCGGTCAGATAACGGGCGATCACTTCTTTCCGCACGCGATCGTCGCCCGTAAACATTACCCCGGACACACTGGATTCCGCATCACTATTGATGGTCTGCACCAGATGCATGTGACCTTGCTCTTTTAGCTTGGTAAGACGGGCGTCGATTTCTACCTCCATCGTGGACCCCAGCATGGTGGCGCGCTGCATCTTGGCCGCGTCCGCATAGCGTTGAAGGACTTCCTGTAATTCGTCCGACAACTCCGCCGGGAAACCTGTCGGGCTGGGTGTGACAGGCGCTGCTATCAGCGCGGATGCGAGGAAAAGGGCTAGTAATCGCACTTCGTACCGTTATTTAAACCAGTGTAGCAGATGCTCGGGAAGGCCCTCTTCAGTTGGCCCAGTTGCCGGAATGCCACGCATTTATATCAAACCAAAGGTGTTTCCCGTCCGTCTGGACCGTGGCAAGACCCGCCCTGTCGGTGCGTAGAATTACGCTGTGGCGGGCTTCCAGCCGGTGTAGCACGTCCGGATGCGGGTGGCCGAAGGAATTCTCATAACCGGCGGAAACTACGGCAATGACGGGAGAGACAGCGTCCAGAAACTCCTGGCTGGTGGAGGTGCGGGAGCCGTGATGCCCGACTTTCAGAACGTCTGAAGGGCGAATGGCGCTAGAATCCAACAACCGTCGCTCCACAGCACTCTCCAGATCCCCCGTCAGGAGAAAGGCCCGCGAGCCATAGCTGATCCGCATCACCAGCGAATCGTTGTTGCCCGGAGCCGTCGGCACATAATCCTGGGTGGGCGCCAGAATCTCTACCTGCGCACCGCCAAGCGCAAAGGCCGCGGAGGCCTTCTTCTCAGAAACCCGAATCCCCAAGGCTGCAGCCTGCTCCACCAAATGCAGCGGCGGGTTCGCCCCGGTCCACAACTCCTGCGGTTGGAAGTTCGCCAGCAGAGCCGGAAGGCCTCCAATGTGATCCTGGTGGGCGTGCGTGGCCACGATAATGTCGATGTGACGAAGCCCACGCGTCCACAGGTAGGACGACACAACGTCCTCACCAATATCCAGATTGGAGCGGCGTTTTACCGCGCCGTATTCGAGACGTCCTCCCCCGTCGATCAGCATGGTCTTGCCCTCCGGGAAAACCACCAGCAGGCTGTCTCCTTGGCCAACGTCGATCGCCGTTAGCTCCAGCGATCCAGGTCGTATGTCGGCTGGCCACGGGCTACGGACCACCAGCGCCAGCAGTGTTAGACCGACGCCGGTCAGTCCCCATCGGCCCCATCGGTTAATAGGGCGGATCCTCTGCGCGCGTATCACAACCGCGGCGACAACCATCGCTGCCACCAACGCCACCCCCAACCAAACCGGAGGATTCGGCACCCGCCACGCGGGCTCCAGCTCAGCATGCCACTTCGCGACCGCGGCGGACCATCGTAATAGCGCATCCGCCAGCCCCGCCGCCCAATGCCAACCGGTGAAGAGTGCGAGGAATCCCACGGGCACCACCGTATTCATGAGCGGCACAATCACTACATTGGCGCTCAAACCCGTGAAAGAAATGCGATGGAAATATTCCGCCATCGGCAGCGCCAGCCCCATTTGCAC
>JBDTSJ010000079.1:0-100421 GCA_039931205.1 Acidobacteriota bacterium | reverse complement strand
GGCGGTGCTGGAATCCTCAGTTATGAATGGTTGATAAAAGCGAGGCATGTCACCGGCCATCTCATGACATCTGGAGGCAAGCCCGTACTCTTTGTGGCTAAGCCGGAAGCCGCTCCCACCGATCTCGCGCACCTCTACGCCCGACCGGACGACCCTTCTGACGAGGGCATCTCGTGGCGACAGGTCCTACTCGAATACAACGAACAGTCCGGACATAACCCTCTTGGCCTCTGTCCGGCGTGGCGGCTCTATGAGAACAAGATCTACAAACGCCTCGTTGAGCGGTTTGGCGTGCAAAGCGTCTATATTCTCTCGGCGGGCTGGGGCCTGATAACGGCCAGCTTCCTCACACCTGGCTACGACATCACCTACAGCCAGAGCGCGGAGGACTACAAGCGCCGGCGGAAGGCCGACCGCTATGACGATTTCCGCATGCTGCCAAACGAGACCAACGATGAAATCGTCTTCTTCGGAGGCAAGGATTACCTCCCGCTATTCTGCTCCCTGACAAACGGGATTCGGGGCAAGAGGACAGTGTTTTACAACTCCGGGCACACCCCGGAGGCTTCAGGTTGCAGTCTCGAACGCTTCGAGACAACCACTCGAACCAACTGGCATTATGAATGCGCCAACGCTTTCCTGGACGGAACCTTGAACGTTCGAGGGCCACAGAGCTGACAGCGCTGGGTATTTAGAGGGGCTTGGGGGCGGACGCAGGTTGCAAGTCTGCCCTGCTAGCGAGGGTTGCGGGGTTGCTGCGCCACCAGATTGCCAGGGCGGCGATCATTAGGGCGATGGAGAAGATACACACGCCGGTCCAGCCGGCGCGGTGCCACCAATAGGTGGATAGATACGATCCGGCGGCGGCGCCGCTGAAGGAACAGGTCATATACACCATGTTCAAGCGGCTGCGGGCTTCGGGGACCAAGCCGTAAATACGGGTTTGATTGGAGACGTGGCCGAATTGTTGGGCCAGGTCGAGGATGATGACGCCGAGAATGAAGCCGGCGAGATTTGTTCCGAAGAGGCCCAGGATCGCGAACGCCAGCATGACTCCGTAAATGGCGTAGAGGACGTTCTTGTGGCCACCGCTACGATCGGTGAGGCGACCGGCGAGGGGAGCGCACAGAGCGCCGGCGGCTCCGATCAAGCCGAAGAGTCCGGCTCCGCGGCTGGTGTAGTTGTAGGGCGGGCCTTCGACGAAGAAAACCATGGCGGTCCAGAAGCCGCTGAAGGCGCCGAACATCAATGTGTTGACGAGCACGGCTTGGCGCAGGACGGGTTGGGTTCGCCACAGGGGGATGACGGATGCCATTAGTTGCGGCCAGGTGAGGCTCGATTCGGGTGGGCCTTCGGGGAGCCAGCGGCGCATTAAGATAGCCATGGCGATCATGAGCAGGGTGGCGCTGGCGAAGACGGCTCGCCAACCGAAGACTTCGCCGACCCAGCCGGAGTAGGTTCGCGAGACGAGCACGCCGATGAGGAGTCCGGAGATGACGGTCCCAACGACTCGGCCGCGCTGACCGGCAGGCGCGAGGTGAGCGGCGTAGGGCGTGGTGATGTGGTTCACGGAGGCGGAGACTCCGCAGGCGAAGGTGGCGAACATCAGCCAGGCGGCGTTTTGCGCGCTGGCCATGAACGCCAGCGCCACGGCCGCGGCGGCGATCATGGATACGATCAGGCGGCGGCGTTCGCGGATGTCTCCCAGAGGGACGAAGATGAGTTGGCCGATGCCGGCTCCGGCCATGCCTAACATCGCGACGGCGCCGGTGGCGGTGACACTGAGATGAAACTCGCGCGCCAAGTCGGGCAGCAGCGGCTGGGCGTAGTACAGGTTCGCGACGACGGTGCCGACGCTGATGGCCATCAGCCGGAAGAGGCCGGGGCGAAGATTTTCGGGCACTCGGTGGGCCTGAGAATGGACGGCCTAGGCTTGGAGGCCGCGGCGCGCGCGGCTGATTCCGCGTTCCAGTTTCTCGGCGGCGTCGTCGGCCAGTTCGCGGCCCTGGTCAAACAATTCGCGGCCCTTCTCATAGGCGTCGCGGCTGGCGTCGGAGAGCTTGTCTTTGCTCTTGCGGGCTTGGTCCGCCAGGTAGCGGCGGGTGTCATCGCCCGACTGGGGCGCGAATAAGATGGCGAGCGTGGCGCCGATGGAGGCTCCGGCTACAAACCAGATCAGCTTGTTGGAGTTGTTCATGCTTTTTATTTTAACCCCGGGATATACTGGCGGATCATGGGGACGGATTTTACGCGAATCAGCAGACGGCGGATGATGCAGGGAGTGGCGGGCGTATGCGTGGCGGGCAGTGCGCAGGCGGCGGATGCGGGCTTACGGATTCGGGGCGTGGATCATGTGGAGTTCACGGTAGCGGATGTGGAGAGGTCGGTTGCGTTCTACGTGAAATTATTTGGCGGCGCGGATGTGATGAAGAATCGGCAGACGACTCGCCGTTATTTGAAACTGGGGACGGACTATATCGCGATTGACAGGGCGGATGCGTCGCGAGTGGACCATTTTTGCGTGGGGATCGAAGGCTTCGACATCGCTGCGCTGCATGCATATTTAATGCAGCAGGGGATGGCGTATCGCGATTATCCCAGCGGGAAGGATTTGGCGGTGACGGACCCGGATGGCGCGCGGATGCAGATGGCGGCGGCGGATGGGTGGACCTCGCTAGCCAGCGGGACGGCGGCGCCTGAGGCGCGGGCGATGAGTGGAACTCCGATTTTTCGAGCGCTCCGCCTGGACCATGTGCAGTTGAATGCGGCGGACGTGGTGGCGTCGTCGGCGCACTATGAAAAGCTGCTGGGGGTGGGGCAGGGAGTGCGCGGGCGGTTGTCGTTTGCGGCGGGCCTGGGGAGTATCCGGATTCAGCAGACTCCTGAAGGGCGTCAAGCTGGGGTCGATCATTTCTGTGTAAGGACGGATCGGTTTGATTTGGAGAAGACGGCTACGGCGCTGGAGAGCGCGGGCGCGAAGCTGGAGGCGGTGAGTGAGCCGGGGACGGTGTTGTTTCGAGATCCGGATGGGTTTTTAGTGGAAGCGATTTGGCCGCTGTGAGGCGGGACTGGAATCCCGCCTCGATCAGAAACTCTGGCTATTCGATGGCGAAGACGAACATGGCGCCGCCCTCGGGAACTTGAGGGACTCCGTCGACCAGTCGCGCGATGGTGTTGTTCATGCCGTTGGCGTCGCCGCCCCAGCCGGATAATACTGCCAGGTATTGCTTGCCGTCCAGCATAAATGTGGTGGGCGGGGCTTCGACACCGCTGCTGGTGGGGAACTCCCACAGAACCTTGCCGTCCTTGGCATTGTAGGCGCGCACTTTACGATCGTTGGTTCCGCCGCTGATGACCAAGCCTCCGCCGGTGGCTAACATGGAACCCCAGTTGGGAGAGGTGGTGAAGTTATGCACCCACACCTGCTTGCCGGTATCGACATTCCACGCTTGCACCTGGCCGAAGTGATCTTTGTTCGGAGGCTGCACGGGCGGGCCGCCGAAGCTTGTTCCGGTGAAGTTTTTGCCGGCAGTGTAAGTCACTTCCTGCGCGCCCTCGCTGGCGCCGCAGACGTTGTCATTCGCAGGGATGTAGATCATGCGGGTCTGCGGGCTGTAAGCGATGGGAGGCCAGTTCTTGCCGCCGTGTAAGCCGGGGCAGAATTCCGCGCGTTTGCCGGTGCCGGGTTTGTGCGCGGGGTCGATGTCGGGCCTGCCGGTTACCGGATCCAGGCTGCGGAATACGTTGTGGTAGACGAAGGGTTTGCCTTCGACGAACTTGATAGCGCCCCCGGTGCCGCGGTCCAGGAACCATAAGTAGCCATTGCGGGCGACGTCGATCAGGCCTTTGACTGTGCGTCCGTTGCGCTGGTAATCCACCAGAATCGGGGGAGACGGCTCATCCCAATCGAAGCTCTCATTGGGGGTGTACTGGAAATGTCCTTTAATCTTGCCGGTGGCGACATCCAGAGCCAGCGTGGAAGCGGTGTAAAGATTATCGCCGGGACGTTTGTCTCCCATCCACGGACCGCCGTTGCCGGTGCCCCAGTAGGCTGTATTGGTGTCGGAATCGTAGTTGCCGGTGACCCATACGGGCCCGCCGCCGGTTTTCCATTGGTCGCCCTTGGGCCAAGTCTCGCTGCCGGGCTCGCCGGGCGCGGGGATGGTGTAGGTGCGCCACTGTTCCTTGCCGCTATCCGGATCGAAGGCAGCGACGAAGCCGCGGATGCCGGTTTCGCCTCCCGATGCGCCCACCATCACCTTGCCACCCGCGACCAACGGCGCCAAGGAGATGTAGTAGGCCGCCTTGTTGTCGGCCACCGTGGTTTCCCAGACTACCCTGCCGGTTTTGGCGTCGAGCGCCACCAATACGGCTTCGCCGGCGGCGTAATAAACTTTGTCTCCATAGAGAGCGACGCCTCTCGAAACGTCGTGCAGGACAATGGATCCGGCAGGGCGAGGCCTGCGATAGCGCCACAGTACGTCGCCGTTCCTGGCATCGAACGCGATCACTTGCCCGTTCGGCGTGGAGACAAACATAGCTCCGCCGTTGACCAGAGGGGCGGCTTCATGCGCACGCCCTTCGCTGGTGAGGGTGGTCCAGACCAGGCGGAGCTTGGAAACATTCGTGGTGTTGATCTGGTTCAGCGGGCTGTAGCCCCAGCCATTGTAGGTGCGGCGGATCATGAGCCAACTGTTGTCGTCGGGGGTCTTCAACATTTCGGCGGTCACGGGCCGGTAGTTCCGCAGGGCGGCAGGAACGGGTGGGGGCGGCGCGGCTTGCTTGCCCTGCTGGCTAGCGCCTTGGCGCACAGTAGCAAAAAATGCCACGGCCAGCGCGGCGGTTGCGATGCCGCTTAGAGCGAGTCTTTTTATATTCGTTAGGCGCACGAAGCCTCCTTAAAATGGGTCCGAAATCATGATACACCGCTGCGATGAGGTAATGGCCGTGGCATGATGGACTCTGTGAAATCGCAACGAATTCGGGACATTCGAGCCACTACCGTCACAGTACCGCTAGAGGCTCCGCTGCGTCATGCCAATGGCTGCCATTGGGGACGCTTTGTGCGGACGATTGTGCAGGTGGAGACGGACGGGGGCATTGTCGGCTTAGGTGAGATGGGCGGTGGCGGCGAATCCGCGGAGGCTGTTTTTCGGGCGATGAAGAGCTATCTGGTGGGGCACGAAGTCTCACGGTTGGAGGAGATGCGTTACAAAATCGCCAATCCGACGGCGTCGCTGTACAACAACCGGACGCAGGTGTTAGCCGCGCTGGAGTTCGCGTGTCTGGATATTTTGGGGCAGGCTTGGGGCGTTCCGGTTTCGGAGATTCTGGGCGGCCGGCTGCGGGAACGGGTGCCGTTTGCCTCCTATTGTTTCTTTCGTTATGCAAATCCGGAGAGTGGGCATGGCGAGGTCCGGACGGCGGAGCAGATGGTGCAGCATGCGCGGGAGTTGAAGCGGCGATTCGGATTCAGGACGCACAAGATGAAGGGGGGCGTGTTTGCTCCGGAGTACGAGTTGGAGGTGTATCGCGCGCTGGCGGCGGCGTTCCCTGAAGACACGCTGCGTTTCGATCCAAATGCGGTTTGGTCCACTGAGCAGGCGATTCGCTTCGGGCAGGCCATAGAGGGACTGCGCAACGATTATTTGGAAGACCCGGTATTTGGGCTGCACGGCATGCGGCGGACGCGCGAGAAAGTTCGCATGCCATTGGCTACGAATACGGTGGTGGTGAACTTCGAGCAACTGGCTGCCAATGTGCTGAACACGGCGGTGGATGTGATTCTGCTGGATACCACGTTTTGGGGCGGCATTCGCGCGTGCGTTAAAGCGGCGGCTATCTGCGAGGCGTTCCAACTGGGCGTGGCCGTGCATTCGTCAGGCGAGCTGGGGATTCAACTGGCGACGATGCTGCACTTGGGAGCCGTGATTCCGAATCTCTCTTTCGCGGCGGACGCGCACTACCACCATCTGACGGACGATGTGATCGAGGGCGGGCTGATGGCTTACGAAAATGGCTCGATTGCGGTGCCGACGGGTCCTGGTCTGGGCGTGAAGCTGGATCAGGATAAGCTGCTGGCGTACCAGGATCTGTATCGGCGGCTAGGAAATTATCCGTACGATCAGGACCCGGGGAGGCCGGGATGGACACCGACTGTTCCGAATGACCGGTGGGCGGATCCGAACGACGTTCGCGCCGTTTCGATACCCTTTTAGGCGATGGCCACTTCCTTGGATTTGACGGATCGAGTTGCGGTGGTAACGGGCGGCACGTCCGGGCTTGGGCGCGCGATTGCGGTGGGCCTGGCCCAGCACGGGGCGCACGTCGTCCCCACAGGCCGGCGGCGGGAACAACTGGAGCAGGCCTGCGCGGAGATTCGCGCGGCGGGACGGCGCACGCTGGTGCAGGTGAGCGACGTGGGCAGCAGAAGTTCGATCGATGCTCTGCGCGACGCGGTGCTGGCGGAATTCGGGCGTGTCGATATTTTGGTGAACGCGGCGGGAATTACTTCTCGCGAACCCACTGCCACTCAACAAGAAGCCAAGTGGCTGGAGGTGATAGACACGCACTTGAATGGAGCGTTTCGCGCGTGCCAATCGTTTTATGAGCCGCTGAAGGCGAGCCAGTGGGGGCGCATTATCAATATCGCGTCGCTGGCATCGTATCGCAGTTTTCATCAAGTCGCGGCGTATTCGGCGGCCAAGGCGGGCATGCTATCGCTGACAAAGAGCCTGGCGAGCGAATGGGCCGCGGACGGGATCATGGTGAACGCGATTGCGCCGGGGGTGTTTCCCACCGACTTAAATCGCGCATCGATCATGGGGACGCAGAGGGGCAAGGAATTGCTGATGCGTACTCCGATGGCGCGTTTTGGCAAGCCGGAGGAATTGGTGGGCGCGGCGGTACTGCTGGCGTCGGACGGCGCCAGCTTTTTGACCGGTCAATGTATAGCGGTGGATGGAGGCTTCCTTGCGTCGGGCGTCAATAGTTAACACTTCAATTTTGTTGCTGGCGGCTTTGAGTTTACGAGCGGAATCCGGCTATGACGCGTGGCTGCGGTATGCTCCGCTGGAGGGCGATGCGCTGCGTCAGGCTCAGGCGGCGGTGCCCGCGGTGGTGACGACGCAGAGCAGTTCGGTTATGGTGCTGAGCGCGCGCGCGGAATTATTGCGCGGGCTGCGGGGGATGCTGGGGCGCACACTGCGCGCGTCGTCGAGCGCCCCCACGGAGAGTTCCATCGTCCTGGGGACGGTGGCGGAGATGCGCGTGAATACCGGTACGGTCCTAGCGGAAGACAGCTATGTTCTGCGGACCATACAAGAGGGCAACATGCGGCACATTTACGTTGTCGGAAAGACCGAGCGGGGTGTGCTGTATGGGGCGTTTGCGTTGCTACAGAAAATCGCGCTGGGGCAACGTATCGATGCGCTTAACGAACAGAAGGAGCCCGGCTCGCCGATCCGCTGGGTGAATCACTGGGACAACCTGGAAGGCACGATCGAACGGGGCTACGGCGGGCGGTCGATTTTCTGGGACAACTTGAAAGCTCGCGCTGATTTGTCGCGCGTCAATGATTACGGGCGGATGCTGGCGTCGCTGGGGATTAATGGGTGTTCCATTAATAACGTCAATGTGAATCCGCGCATCCTCGAAAGCGAGTTTCTGCCGGAGATTGTGAAGATCGCGGATACGTTTCGGCCGTGGGGTGTGCGCGTGGTGCTCTCAGTGGATTTTGGAAGTCCGCAGAAGGTGGGTGGGCTGGACACATTTGATCCGTTGGACCCGCGCGTGATCGCGTGGTGGAAAGCGAAAACCGACGAGGTCTATCGGGCGGTGCCCGATCTGGCCGGTTTTGTGATCAAGGCGGATTCCGAAGGGCGTGTAGGGCCATCGGTGTATGGGCGCACGCATGCGGATGCAACCAACGTGGTGGCGCGTGCGCTGAAGCCGCACGGCGGTTTGATCTTCTATCGCGGGTTTGTTTACGACAACAAGATGGACTGGCGCAATTTGAAGAATGACCGCGCGCGGGCGGCGGACGATAATTTCCGCGCGCTGGATGGATCGTTTGACGATAACGCCGTGATCCAGATTAAGAATGGTCCCATTGATTTTCAGGTGCGTGAACCTGCGTCGCCGTTATTCGGGACGCTGCAGAAAACGAAGAAGGCGATCGAGCTGCAGATCACCCAGGAATATTTCGGGCAGGCGAAGCATACGGTTTTCCTTGTCCCGATGTGGAAAGAAGTTTTGGATTTCGATTTGCGGATTTCCTCAAGTACGCCGGAACGTGCGACTCCAGTGAAGACCGCGGTGGATGCGGTGATCGGCGTGTCGAACGTTGGGCTGGACGAGAATTGGCTGGGAAATCACCTGTCGCAGGCGAATCTGTACGGTTTCGGGAGATTGGCGTGGGACCCAAATGTCAGCTCCAAGCAGATTGCAGAAGATTGGACGGGGCTGACGTTCGGGCGGGATCCAAAGGTGTTGGATGTGGTGACGCGGATACAACTCGACTCCTGGCGGACGTTTGAGAATTACACGGGTCCACTGGGATTGCAGACGTTGACCGACATCACGGGCAATCACTACGGTGTGGCGGTGGAGGCGTCGGAAGGCAACGGCTGGGGGCAATGGCATCGTGCGGATGAAGAGGGCGTGGGCATGGATCGATCCGTGGCCACGGGCACCGGCTATAGCGGCCAATACCGTCCGGCTGTCGCGCGTGTCTACGAATCGCTGGCGAATACACCGGATGAATTGGTGCTGTTTCTGCATCACGTGCCTTACAAATACAAACTGCATTCAGGCAAGACCGTCATCCAGCATCTTTACGACGCGCATTACGAAGGCGCGGCCGCGGTGGAGGGTTACGCGCGCGAATGGAAATCGCTTGCCGGTAAGTTGGACGAGAGGCGTTACAACGAGGTGCTGGCGCAGTTGGAATATCAGGCCGGCCAGGCGCAGGTGTGGCGCGACGCAGTGAATAACTGGTTTCATCGCGCTTCGCAGATTGCGGACGAAAAGGGGCGTGCGGGGAATTTCCCGGGTCGCACGGAGGCCGAGAAGATGCAATTGGACGGCTACGTGCCGATGATGCCGATCCGCTGGGAGAGCGTTTCCGGCCCGGAGGCGATCGAGTGCCGTCGCGCGTCGTGCGAGGCTCGGATGAATTACCAAGGCGCGGCGGGGTGGTTCCAACTGCGCATCCAGTATTTCGATCAGAACAACGGCGCGGCGAGGTATCGTGTGCGGATCGGCGATCAGATCGTGGATGAGTGGCAGGCGACTTTGGTGGTGCCCACCGCGCGTATCGACAGCTCATCGTCCACCAGGCGCACGATTCCGGCTGTGGCTCTGCGGCCGGGGGACGTCATCCGCATTGAAGGTATTCCTAATTCTGGCGAAGTCGCCGGGCTGGATTACATCGAAATTCTAGCGGCAAACTAGGACGTTAGCCAGTCGCGCATGGCGTCCGCTACCGCGCCCGGCCGCTCCATTGTGGACATGTGTCCACTTTTCGGAATGAGGACCAGCTTCGCATTGGGGATGGCTGCGGCGATTTCCTGATGACGGACTGGGGGGCTCCAGACATCGTCTTCGCCGGTGAGCACCAGGGCGGAACACGCAATTTGAGGTAGCAAGGGCCGCGCGTCGGGACGTGCGAGCAATGCCTCCTGCTGTACCAGGAACAATTCGGGAGTCTTGCGTTCGAACATCGACACGATGGCCTGGATCAATGCCGTGTCCTGCATGCGATGGGCCGGCACCATGCCCTTCAGCCATTCCGCGGCCATGGCGGGGATGCCTTGGGCGAACGCCAATTCGAGCAAGCGGCGGCGTCCGCGTTCTTCTTCTTCACCGGCGGCCCCGTCGGCCAGCGGAACGACTCCGGTATTCATCACGGCGATTCGCATGACGCGTTCGGGGGCGCGCCGTAACACTTCGAACGCGACGCGGCCGCCCATGGAATGGCCGGCGAGGGCGAAACGGGCGGGAGCCGATGCGAGCACCGCCTCCGCCATTTTGCCGAAGGAGTCGTGCTCCAGACGCCACTCCATCGGTTGGGAGTCGGCGATGTCGGATAGAGCTGTTATTTGGGCTTCCCAAACCGTGCGATCGCACATCAGGCCGGGAAGGAGGATGAGAGGCTGCTTCATGACTCGCCGCGATCGATCAGAGCGGGGTTCTACTGGAGCTTGCAACTGAAGTTCGCTGCTTCGTTGGTGCTGCCGGAGCCGTTGTAGACGGCAGTCTGAGGATACGCGCAGAGCGGACGGGTGCGGTCCACCTGGCCGGCGGTGGAATGCGACGCGATCATCTTTTCCGGCGCCTTGCTTTGCTCGACCCACTGTTCCATTAACGTGAGCGCGTCAAAGGTGTTGGGTCCCTCGCCGCCGTTGCAGTGCTGCATGCCGGGAGTCATAAAGAGACGCATGTTCTGATCGATCTTGGAAACGCCGCCCAGCTTGCCGGCGACACTGTTGTAGTAGTTGATGCTGTTGCCGGGAGCGATCAACTGATCGTTCCAGCCGTGGTACATCAGCAGGCGTCCTTTGTGGTCGAAGAACTTGCTGAGGTCGGGATTGATGGCGTTGTTCAGGCCGTCGTCGAGCTTGTCGGCTTTGGTTACATCGGCGTCGAAGTTCAGCGTCAGGGCGTCCCAATCGGGGTTTTTGAAGACCACGAAGCGGAAGGTGTCGGCGGCCACGTCTGCCGGCCGTTTGCCGCCCAGCGTGCCCCACTGCAGTTCGCTGCCAGGCTCCAGGGGAGGGAAGACCTCGGCTTTGTTGCGCGGGTTGGTGGCGGCGGAATAGATCATCTTCGCGGCGGCGACTTGTGACGGGTTCAAGCAGCCGGTGGTAACTCCCGCGGCGCATTGAATTGTGGCGGGATCGAACTTACACTTCCTGGGGTTCTCAATCACGCCGTCGCTTACGCCGTCCAGCGCATCGCAAGCTTTGATGGCAGCCTGGTGCAGCGTTTGCAACTGCGCAGTTTCCAGGAAACTATCCGGGGTTTTGTTCATCGCCTGATACACCCACAGAGACCACGCGTGCAGATGAATCATGTAGTTCGCGGGCGCGCCAGCGATGATACCGTCGAAATCGTTGGGATAGCGCTGCGCTTCGGTCAGCCCCTGCTTGCCGCCGGTGGAGCATCCCACCCAATACGAAAACCGGGCCGGGCTGCCGTAGAAATTCTGGATGAGAGCTTTCGACTTCAGCACCATTTCGTGCTCTGAGCGATACGCGTAATCGATCAGTTTTTCGGGATGGTCCAGCGCGAAGGTGCCGCGTCCGCCCACATGGCCGGTATCAGTGGAACTGGTGGCATAGCCTCGTTCCAGCGCCGTGGCCATCGCCGTGTAGCTGATCGTGCCGGCCCAGCCGCCGTTACCCACCGCTTCATATTTCCCATTCCAGCCGGTCGAGGGCAGCCATACTTCCACTTTGATATCGGAATCCTTTGAGGGCGCGAGCGTTGCCGTCACACGGCAGAAGCTGGGCAGGTTCGCGTAGGGATTGGGGCCCTTACCCTTGCCCCCTTTGCCACCTTTCGCGTCGGGGGCGACGGGGACTTCAAATGCTCCGGGCGCGACGACCGAAGCGGAGGTAATGGTGGCGTTCGGCAATTTGGCCGCAGCCAGACTTTCGCAGGTGGCAGCAGCAACACATGGTAGAGATGCAAGAACGAGAGACAGGCTCAGGGTTTGGATACGCACGTGGACTCCTTATATTCGCTTGAGTGTATCACCGCGCAGAACGGGGCTTCTTCGCACTGGTCTTTGGCTTGGAGGTGATGAAGCGGTAGGCTTCGGAAATTTGCGCGCCCAAGTCGTCCTCGCCGATTTGATCGAGTTCGACGCCCACCCAGCCGCCGATGCCGACATATTTTGGGTAGTAGAAAGTCTCGGGCCGTTCCGCGATCAGGTCTGCCTGGACGCCGGGTGCGCAGGGCAGCAGTACGGCCACGTGGCCGTCGTCGTGATGATTGTTCGAGATCATGGCAAAAACACGTTTGGGCGTGAAGAACGTCGGCTCGCAGTGAGAGAGTTTTTCGAGCACTCCGGGGAATGCGAGACAGATTTGGCGGACTCGGCGGATGTGTTTTTCGGCGGCGGCTTTGGTCATATCTCGATCACAACGCGGCCCCGGGTTTTGCCCGCTACGATCTGCTCGCCGACTTCGAAGACATGATCCAACGGGTGGACCTGAATCATGGCGTCCAGTTTTTCGAGCGGCAGGTCCTGTGAAAGCCGCGACCAGATCTCCAGGCGTCCCGCTTTGTTCACCTTGGGGGAATCGATGCCCAGAATATTCACGCCGCGCAGAATGAAGGGGAACACGGTTGTGTTTAAGGCCGAGCCGCCGGCGAGTCCGCACACCGCGACGCTGCCGTGCGTTTGGATTCCGCGCAGCACGGCAGCCAGGGTATCCCCGCCCACGGAATCAATGGCCGCGGCCCACCGTTCTGTATCCAGAGGCCGCTTGGAAGGCGCGGCCAGCTCGGTGCGATCCAGAATCGTAGTGGCTCCCAGAGATCGTAAGTAATCGTGATGTTCCACGCGTCCCGTGGAAGCCGCGACCGTGTAGCCAAGTTTGGCCAGAATCGCGATCGCCGTGCTGCCGACGCCGCCCGCGGCGCCTGTTACCAGCACCTCGCGGCCCCCGGGCTTCAGCCCATGCCGCTCCAGTGCTATCACGCTTTGCATGGCCGTGAATCCGGCGGTTCCGATGCCCATGGATTGTTGCAGGGTCAGGTTCGCAGGCAAGGGAACGATGAATTCGGCGTTGACGCGCGCATACTCGGAATAACCGCCCCACATGGTTTCGGAGGTCCCGCAGCCGGTCACTACGACGGAATCACCTGGCTTGAACTCGGCAACGGTGGAACCTTCCACTGTGCCGGCGAAATCGATGCCGGGGACCATCGGATAATTGCGAATCACGCCCGGCCTTCCGGTAACCGCCAAGCCGTCCTTATAATTTAGGCTGGAATAGGCAATACGCACCAGCACTTCGCCGGGGGGAAGCTCCTGCCGGTCCAGCGTCACGATGGATGCGCCGCTTTCTTTTGTAACAAGTACGGCCCTGAATGTCGTCACAGCAGGTATGATAAACCACTAGAACCCGCGACAGCCCCTTCATGAACGCCACCCCATCCGCATTCACTCAACCAACGTCCGGGCTGCGGCCCTATTTGCCCTTGCTTGTGCTGCTATTTATCGGCAGCGGCTGTGCGGCGCTTATCTATGAAATTGTGTGGTTCCAACTGCTGCAGCTGGCCATTGGTTCCTCCGCCGTATCGCTAGGCGTCTTGCTGGGTACCTTCATGGGCGGCATGTGCCTGGGGAGCCTGCTGTTGCCGCGCCTGGTTGCAGAGAGCGAACATCCGCTGAAGGTCTACGCAAAGATTGAATTGGGGATCGGGGTTTTGGGACTGGTCATACTGTTTGTGATCCCTTTGATGGATCGCGTGTACGCGGGAATCGCCAGCTTTGGATGGACCGGAGTAACGCTGCGCGCCCTGATCGCGGCGCTCTGCCTACTGCCGCCGACGTTCCTGATGGGAGCGTCCCTGCCCGCCATCGCGCGCTGGATCGAAGCCACGCCACAAGGAGTCTCGTGGCTGGGATTCTTCTACGGAGGCAATATTGCCGGCGCCGTATTAGGCTGCTTGCTGGCGGGATTTTATTTGCTGCGGGTGTACGACATGGGTGTCGCGACCTACGTGGCGGTGGCCATCAATGTCGCGGTTGGCTTGCTCGCTTGGCAGCTATCCAGCCAAGCTGTTTACACGCGGTCGTCGAAAAGCGGTGCGGCTGCTGCCAGTGAATCGCCGAATCGGCGAGCTGTGTTCCTGGTCATTGCGATTTCCGGAATGTGCGCGCTGGGCGCGGAGGTGATTTGGACTCGATTGCTCTCCATGATGATGGGCGCGACCGTTTACACGTTCTCGATCATTCTGGCGGTGTTTCTTATCGGGCTGGGTATTGGCAGCAGTGTCGGTTCGGTACTCGCGCGAAACCAGGAGCGCGCCAGGACGGTTCTGGGCTGGGCCCAACTGTTGGCCGTCGGCGGCATAGCGTGGACCGCCTACATGCTGGCCGATTCGCTTCCTTATTGGCCGGTGAATCCGCTGCTGGCGAGCAGCCCGTGGTTCAACTTCCAGATTGACCTGGCGCGGGCGTTGTGGACCGTTCTGCCTCCGGCGTTGATGTGGGGTGCGAGTTTCCCGCTGGCGATGTCGGCGGTGAGTACGCCGGGCGGTGATACAGCGCGGGTCGCGGGGGAAACCTATGCGGCCAATACGGTCGGTGCGATTCTGGGAGCATTGCTATTCAGTGTGGTTTTCGTGCCGTGGCTGGGGACGCAGGATGCGCAACGGCTGCTGATGGGCTTGGCGATGGCGGCCGCGGTGATCGCGCTGGTGCCGACGTTGAAATTATCTCTGCGGGGGGCGGGACAAACCGCCGCGGCCGCGGTCCTGATCCTGTCGCTGGGTGGCGGAGTGGCTCTGATGCGAGGTCTTAGCGCGGTTCCCTGGTTGCCACTTGCTTATGGCCGCCGGGCGATTACTACTTTGAATGCGGGCGAACCTCTGTATGTGGGCGAGGGAATGAATTCGTCCATCGTGATCTCGCAGTTGCCCGCGGGACAGCGCTACTTCCATGTCAGCGGCAAAGTGGAGGCGTCCACGGAGCCGTTCGATATGCGTCTACAGCGCATGTTGGGACACATTTCGGCGCTGGCGCATAAAGATCCGAAGTCGGTATTGGTCGTCGGTTTCGGTGCAGGCGTGACGGCAGGATCGTTTACGACTTATTCCAGCATCAACCGCATCGTGATTTGCGAACTGGAGGCGCTGATTCCTCCGGCGGCGACTAAATTTTTCGGTGCTGAAAACTATGGAGTGCTGAATGACAAACGCACGGAGGTTCAGTACGACGATGCGCGCCACTTCATTTTGACCTCGGCGGAGAAATTCGACGTGATTACTTCCGATCCGATCCACCCTTGGGTCAAGGGCGCGGCGACATTGTATTCGAAAGAATACTTCGAGCTCGCGAAACAGCACCTGAAGCCGGGCGGCGTGATCACGCAGTGGGTGCCGTTGTATGAAAGCGATCTGGACACCGTGAAGAGCGAGATTGCGACATTTTTCGATGTGTTTCCCAACGCGACTATCTGGGCTAACAATGTTGACGGCGAAGGTTATGACGTGGTCCTGCTGGGCCAGGCGGAGCCTACGAAAATCGACATGGACGGAGTTCAGCAGCGCTTGGCTCGCGATCAAAAGGCCGCTGATTCCCTTTCGGAAGTTGGTATCAAGAGCGCGACCGACCTGTTTGGGACGTACGCTGGAAGCGCGTCAGAGATGCGCCAGTGGCTGGCCGGGGCGGCGATCAATCGCGATTTGAATCTGCGCTTGCAATATCTGGCCGGGATGGGCGCAAACAATCAGGGCGCGGGAGCCATCATGCGCGAGATATCGCAATACAGAAAGTTCCCCGCAGGGCTGTTCACGGGGTCGCCCGAAACCTTGGCGCGGCTGCAAGAGGAAATACAAAACTAGGCGGCGTCGAAGATCAAACTTAGGCAGGTGACTCCCGCTTCCGCTTTGATCAGCTCCGAGATATCCACTGTGCGGACCGCGAAGCCATGCGATTGAAGCAGGTCGCGGGTGGCGGGATAGGACGAAGGCATCAGCAGTTGATCGCCCATCAGCAGGGTATTTGAGGCTTGCGGCTCATGGGCGGGCACATCTAGAATCTTGATTCCGCATAAGCCTTCAGTGTCGATGCAGGCGCGATTCGCCAGGATCGTGGCGTCTCCCAAATACGAGCAAGCGCTCTTCAGATGAAGACACCCCCGCACCTCAATCGGCGTCACCCAATACCCGAAGGGCTGGACCAACTTTGCGAGTTGCTGGATGCCCGCAAAATTCGTGCGCCCCGACAAGCCCACGTAAAGGGTCTTCTCAATCCGCATGACATCGCCACCGTCCAGCGTGCCCGGCTCCACCATGCGGAGCACTTCGCGACGCTGGGCGAGTTCCTCGGCCAAGCTTGCTGATTCCCCGCACCGCGACTCCGCGCCCAGCCGCGTGAGGATCGCGACTTCGTCCAGCACCACTGCGGGATCTTCGACAAATACGCAGTCGGCAAACTCGGGCAGCGTGGGGAGCGTAATGACCCGCGCCCCCAGTTCCGTTAGCGCGGTCCGATACGCCGCATGCTGCTCTCTGGCGCGAGCCACGTCGATAAGCTGGCGATCCTGAAACGATAGTTCACACTCCGCGAGCCTGGGGCTGACTTCGCGCGTGATGGCGACGAGCATGCCTATTTGGCTGCCGCGACTTCGTTCACGATCTCCCAGGTGAAACGCGACAGGCGGTAGAGGGAGGCCTCGGGAAGCCGCTCCACGTCGCTGTGCGCTCCATAGTTGGTCAGATCCTGATCGTCCACCGCGGGTCCGATTCCATAACTCTGGATGCCTTTGGCGCGGAGCTGGGCCATGTCCGTCGCCCCGGTCAGCATGGTCGGCAGCGTGGTGGAACCGGGATACAAGCGCTTGCTCACGTTCTCAATGGCGCGGAACATCTCCGAATCCAGACGCGACGGAGGGGTCGCGACGCGAGCGCCCGCGTTGAGAGGCTCGATCTTCACCGAGGGATCGTTCACGATCTTGCGCATCTCATCGAAGAATTTGCTGACGTCTTCATCGGGCAGCACGCGTACATCTATGGTCGCCTCCGCCTCGGAGGGAATCACGTTCATCCGAAACCCGGCCTTCAGGATGGTGGGGACTACTGAAGTTCGCAGCATCGAATAGTGCATCGGCTCATTCTCGGCCAGGTAGCGCTGGATTTGCACCGTTTTCGCCGGGTCCAACAGCCCGTTGTAGCGTGCGGCTTGCGCGGGCGTGCTAACGCCGGCCAAGCGTTCAAAGTAGGTACGCGTGGTATCGTTCAAGCGCATCGGCGTTTCCCAGGTACCTAACTTCGCCACCGCCGCCGACAAGCGGACCAGAGCGTTATCGGTGCGTGGAATGGATCCGTGTCCGGATGTCCCAGTGACCACCAGACGCGCTCTGCGGGGCAGTTTTTCCGCGGTGGCAACGGTAACCAAAGTGACGCGACCCTGGCTCAGTTTCGCGCCTCCGCCCTCGGTGATGGCGAATTCCGAATTGATTTGGTCGAAGTGCTCCTTGACCATGTAATCGATCCCTGGACCGGTATCGCCTTCCTCGCCCGACTCTGCCAGAAAAATTACATCGCGATCCAGCTTGGCCGCATTGCGCTTCAACAAAAGCATCAGCATCAGGTTGGCGGCCAGCTTGTCCTTGTCGTCGACGGTGCCGCGGCCCCACACGTAGCCGTCCTTGAGGACCGCGCCGAATGGTTCGACTGGCCATTTCTCGCGCTGCACACCCACCACGTCGGTGTGAGCCATCACAAGCACCGGCCGTTTCTTGCCATTGCCGTGGATGCGCGCGACCAAATTGGCTCGCGACGGGTCCTGGGCGTAGACGCGATTCTCAATGCCTTCGGCGTCGAAGACCCGCTTCAGGTAATTCACAACCGCCGTTTCATTGCCCGGCGGATTGCTGGAATCGATCTGCACCAGGGCACGGAAATGGCGTAGCGTCTCCGCCTCCTGCGCCTGCCAATTGATCGCCGGCGTCTGTGCGGTCATATTCCACGACGTCAACAGAGAGAGTGCGGCGATCACCCGCGCGGCTGCTTTGGGCTGCATGAATCGATGCTAGCATCGACTCCTCCGGCGCCGCAGGCGTGGCTGAGCAAATTCGTGGCGCAGGCGTTACTTTGCACTCCTAAGGCCGTCCATCGCTAGACATCCGGCGTTACACACGTCCGGCGCTACCCTACGGAAACAACGTACTTTACATACCTGACTCTTTTGGTTGCTTTGGGCTTGGCCGCTTGGGCTCAGTTCGTTCGGTTGGGCGGATCAACACCAATGACTATGGCCGTGCGGTTGTTGGATCGACAGTCCTGGGAGAGTGGCAGCACTCCAAGCCTGCCGCCATTCGTGGCGGACAACACGGCTTTCAGTGCACGCGCTAGATCGCGCCCGTCCTCTGCGCATGTCACCTCGATCCCAGAAGCCAACGAGGCGTCTACTCCTAAATGGTTCTCGGTTCTTATATCTGCCAAGTCAAGCGCTGTAATGATGTCGCGCGCGAGATCTCTCGCCTCCAAGTCCCCCTGGAATGAGTACACATCAACGGATCTCCCGGAATACTCCCGCAAGGCGTTTCCAATGGCCTCCCGTTGGCGTCTGTTGAGAGACCGCCCTGCGATATCCGGGCTGGATTTTGTTTCAACCCTGCGTTGAGGGCGGATTTGACTTGTAATGCCAGTCTGCGCCCCTCAGCATCCAGCCGATGCGATGTAATCAAAAAACCGATCCCCGCAAATGGCTTCATTGCGGACTGCACGGATTCCTGCTGTTTCTTGGTTAGATACCTAGGCTGTATCTGCCATTCAAGTTCATTCGCGCGAAGTCGCGCGGTTTCGGCTTGCTCTCCAACATGCTCAATAATCTGCCCTGACAGTACAGATGTCTTGACGAGCCCCCACATCTCGAACACTAGTCCGACAATCAAGACTAAGCAAGAGAGTTTACTAAGCGGTCTTTCTATTTTCCGCCTTTCGGCGAATTTGGTGAAATCGGCTACATATTCACCGACGACACCGAGGATTACAACTCCGGTAGCGATCCGATCTATCAACTCCCAGGTTTCGAGTGATGACTTGATAGCTTCGAGTTCCGATGCGCTCAGGACCATAGGTAAAAATCGTCAATGGAAGGCGGTGACACATAATATTACTCCAATAGCTGGTTTTTGTGGCAGGCTTGCCGTGCCCCTTGCGCTCCTGTGCCGGGTGGCATAGCCTGTAAGGGCTGAGTTTTGTATCGTCTAAGCGGGTGCGGGGGGATTTCTGACCGTTGCAGGATCGACAATTCGAGCGCTGGTTGCAACGACGTTCCTGGCCAGTTGCGTCTACCTGAATACGGCGCAATCCCAGCAGGCTGCCGCCGCGGCCTCGCCATCCACACCTGAGCGGGCATTGGTAGATCGATATTGTGTCGGTTGCCACAGCGACAAGCTAAAGACTGGGCAGTTGACGCTGGAAGGGCTGGATCTCCGCAACCCCGCGCTGCACGCCGAGACGTGGGAAAAGGTGATTCGCAAGCTGCGAACCGGTTCCATGCCTCCCCAGCCTCTGCCTCGTCCGGATAGTGCGGCCATAAACGGATTTGTAACGTACTTAGAAACGTCTCTGGATCAGGCCGCTGTGGCGAAAGTGAATCCTGGCCGGGCCACGCTGCACCGCATGAATCGTGCGGAGTATCAGAATTCGATTCGCGATCTGCTCGGCCTGGACATGGACGTGGCGCAGTTGCTGCCGCCGGACGACGAAAGCTACGGTTTCGATAACAACGCCGACGTCCTGGGCGTGTCGCCCGCGCTGCTGGAACAGTACATAAGCGCCTCCGCGAAAATCGTCCGAGTGGCCATCGGCGATCCCGCCATTGGACCTATCGCGACAACCTACAGAACGCGCGCCGATCTATCGCAAGCCAACCATGTGGAAGGCATGCCGCTGGGCACGCGCGGCGGCTTGGCCGCGCGGCACAATTTCCCGCTGGACGGCGAATACGTCTTCAAGGTGATCCCCGCCCGCAACACCGTGGACGTGATCCGCGGCCTGGAAGAAGTTCACGAACTCGAGATCCTGGTGGACGGCGCACGCGTCTTCACGGTGAAGATGGGCGGCAAGGAAGACACCGATAAGGTCACGGTGAACCCGGCGCAAATGTTTGTCGAAATGCAGACTCGGCTTACGGCCCGTGTCCCGGTGAAAGCCGGACCTCACATGGTTGCCGTTACATTCATCAAGAAGAACTCCGCCGAAGAAGATTACATTCTGGAGCCGTTCCTGCGCAGCACGCTCGATCCTGTCAACGAAGCCGGTCTGCCGCATGTCGAAAATCTGATTGTCGCTGGGCCTTACAATCCGACGGGAGCGGGCGAAACTCCCAGCCGCGCGAAAATTTTCTCGTGCCAGCCGAAACAGGAAAGCCAGGAAGTGGCGTGCGCCCGTGAGATTCTTACTAAACTCGCTCGCCAGGCGTATCGGCGGCCTGTCACTGATCGTGATCTGGAGCCTCTGCTGAGCTTCTACCAGGCGTCCCGCAATCGCGGCGGCAATTTCGATCAAGGCGTCGAAAGCGGCATTCGCATGATTCTGGCCGATCCGCAGTTCGTGTTTCGGTTCGAAGCCGAGCCGGCCAATTTGCGTGACGGCAGCGTCGCCCGGATCAGCGATCTGGAACTGGCTTCCCGGCTGGCGTTTTTCCTGTGGAGCAGCCTGCCCGATGAACAGCTGATCGACCTCGCTTCGAAGAACAAGCTGCGCGACAACGCGGTTCTGGAACAGCAAGTCCGGCGCATGCTGGCGGATTCCAAGGCCGACGCGCTGGTGGAGAATTTCGCATCCCAATGGCTGTTCCTGCGCAACATGAAGAACACGTTCCCCGATCCGCAGGAGTTCCCCAATTTCGACGACAATTTGCGCCAGGATTTGCGTAAGGAAACGCAGATGTTCGTGGGCAGCATCTTCCGCGAAGATCACAATATCCTGGACTTGCTGAATGCGGATTACACGTTCGTCAATGAGCGCGTCGCCCGGCATTACGGGATTCCGAATATTTACGGCAACCGCTTCCGCCGCGTCCCCATCACCGACGACAATCGCCGCGGCCTGCTGGGCCAGGCGAGCATTCTTTCGGTGACGTCGCACACTACGCGGACCTCGCCGGTCCTGCGGGGGAAATGGATTCTGTCGAACCTTTTGGGGACTCCACCTCCGCCTCCGCCGCCGGATGTTCCGGCGCTTAAGGAAGCCAGCGAGATGGCCAAGCCGACTTCGGTACGCGAACGAGTGGCTCTGCACCGCGCGAGTCCGACGTGCGCCTCGTGCCACAACATTATGGATCCGCTGGGACTCGCGCTCGAGAACTTCGACGCCACGGGCCGCTGGCGCACGACAGATTCCGGCGAAACGATCGACGCCACGGGTGTGTTGCTGGATGGCAGCAAGGTAGACAGCCCGGCGGCGCTACGCAAGGCATTGCTGGCGCGTCCGAACGTATTCGTGACTACATTTACGGACAAGCTGATGACCTACGCATTAGGCCGCGGCCTGGATTATAACGATATGCCGGCTGTGCGCGGCGTGGTGAAGGACGCCGCCCGCACCGACAATCGATTTTCAGCAGTTGTATTGGGGATCGCCAAGAGCGTTCCCTTCCAAATGAAGGTAAAAGGCGCACAGCCGGTTCTGGGCGCGCAGCGATAGAAGTTATAGGAGGGTCCGGGTTATGAGGTTCGTCACCAAGAAGCATTTGTCGCGCCGCACGTTATTGCGGGGCGCGGGAACCATGTTGTCTCTGCCTTTGCTGGATTCGATGATCCCCGCGCTGACGGCGCAGAGCAAGACTGCGGCGGCCCCTCTGCAACGCCTGGGCTTCGTCTATTTCCCGCACGGAGCGGTGATGAAGGAGTTCACCCCGTCGGGCACCGGCAGGGACTTCGAATACTCCCCTATCCTCAAGCCCTTGGAGGCCTATCGCAGCCATATCAACATCTACAGCAATCTGGCGCACCATCAAGCCGATTCGTTGGGCGATGGTGGCGCGGATCACGCGCGCGCCAGCGCCACCTACCTCAATGGCGTCCACCCCAAGCGGACCGAAGGTGAGGATGTCCGCGCGGGCACCACGGTCGACCAGATCGCGGCCCGCAAGATCGGCCAGGAAACGCGTTACCCGTCGCTGGAGATCGCCACCGAAGACATGACGGGTCTGGTGGGAGCCTGCGACGCCGGGTACAGCTGCGCGTACATGAACACCATTTCCTGGAGTTCGCCAACGACTCCTCTGCCCATGGAAATCAACCCACGCGTGATCTTCGAGCGCTTGTTCGGCGACGGTGGATCGGCGGAGCAACGCAAGATCCGCCTGGACGAAGACCGCAGCATTCTGGATCACATTGTGAGCCAGGTTCCGGGCTTGCAGAGAGATTTGGGCGTGCGCGACAAATCGCGCATGAACGACTATCTCGAAAATATCCGCGAAATCGAACGCCGCCTGCAGATCGCGGAAAGGCAGGATGGCTCCGCGGTCTTCGTGCCGGATGCCCCGGTAGGCGTGCCGGATAACTACGATGATCATGCGCGTCTGCTGTACGATTTAATGGCGCTCAGCTTCCAGGGCGATGTCAGCCGCGTGTTCAGTTTCATGATGGCGCGCGAGGTCAGCCAGCGCAGCTATCCACAGGTGGGCGTGCCGGACCCGCACCACGCCATTTCGCATCACCAGGATCGCCCCGACAACCTGGCCAAGCTGGTCAAGATCCAGGCCTATTACGCGTCGTTGCTGGCGGGCTTCCTGGCAAAGCTGAAAGCGACGCCGGATGGAGACGGCAACCTGCTGGATCATTCCCTGATTCTGTTCGGCAGTTGCCTCAGCAACAGCAACATTCACAACCATGACCCGCTTCCGGTACTCACGGCGGGCGGAGCGGGCGGCAAGTTCAAGACCGGGCAGCACCTCAAGTTCGCGGAGAATACTCCGATGGCGAACCTGCTCGTTAATGTTATGCACGCTGTCGACATTCCGATGGAATCCATCGGCGACAGCACTGGTCCGCTAGCGGGCGTTTAGGAGCAAGTCCCATGATGCGAAAGATTCTGTGTCTGGCGGTGGTTTGTTCCGCATTCAGTTTTGCCGCGACGCTCAGCACTTCCCCGCTGGCGGACGCCGCCGCGCGCGAAGATAAAGCTGGGGTACGTGCCCTGCTGGCGCAAAAGGCCGACGTGAATACGCCGCAGGTCGATGGCTCCACCGCGTTGCACTGGGCCGCTCACTTCGACGACGCCGACATGGTAAAAGCGCTTCTCGCTGCCGGAGCCAATGCCAAGACCACCAACCGTTACGGCATCACTCCGCTTTCGGAAGCCGCGATCAACGGCAACGCCGGAGTCGTGGAAATGCTGCTGAACGCCGGCGCGGATCCGAATCAGCCGGCTACCGAAGGTGAAACTCCTCTGATGACGGCCTCGCGCACGGGCAATCCCGCGGCGGTACAGGCCCTGCTGAAACACGGGGCGCGGGTGAACACCGCGGAAGAATGGCGCGGCCAGACGGCCTTGATGTGGGCTGCCGCTGAAGAACATCCGGAGGTGGTGAAACTGCTTATCGCCAACGGCGCATTCATCGATGCAAAGTCCAAGGTATTTGACTACACGCAGCTGCGTCCCAAAGCCGGTAGCGTGGGGATGAATTTCCCGCGAGGCGGTTTTACACCTCTGCTATTCGCCGCGCGGCAGGGAAGTAACGCCTCCGTGCAAGCCTTGGTAGAAGCGGGCGCGAACGTGAATCTGGCCGATCCCGATGGCGTCACGGCCCTCAGCATGGCGATCATCAATTTTCACTATGACGCTGCCGGATATCTACTGGAACACGGCGCGGATGCCAACTATTCCGACAACCGCGGGCGCACTCCGCTGTACGCCGCCATCGATATGAGGAACATGGACGTGACCACGCGGCCTTCGATTAAGGTGGACGACAAGCAGACGCCCATGAGCCTGGTAAAGCTGTTGCTTGCGAAGGGCGCCTACGTCGACCCGCAACTATTGAAGGCGATCCCGGCGCGCGGCGTTCTCGACGGCGCCGATGGCACTTTGGCCGCGGGAGCTACTCCCTTCATGCGCGCGGTCCGCTCCTCCGACCTCGAAATGATGAAGCTGCTACTCGACAACAAGGCGAATGTGAAGCTGACCACCCAGGCCGGGGTGGACGCCCTTATGCTGGCCGCCGGAACTGCCTGGCGCGACGGCAAAACCCGCGCTTCGGATGCGAACTCCGTGGAAGCGATAAAGATGCTGGTGGCTCTTGGGCTCGACGTCAATCACGTGGCCGCCAACGGGGAAACCGCACTGCACGGCGCGGCGGGACGCGGCTCTGACCCGGTGATCCAGATTCTGTTGGATCTCGGCGCCGACGTCAACGCCAAAGACCGCACCAATCGGACCGCCATCGATATCGCCAACGGCGTAGGCGCGGGTGTGGGCGGCGTGCGTGCTCCTCATGAGAGCACTATCGCGCTGCTGGTCAAGTTTGGCGGGAAGACCGGACAGGTCGCTGAGGTGGCTCCGGTGATCGCTCCGGTGATTCCCACGGCGCAGGACATCCTGGAGAATCCCAGCATCGTGATTAAGCGCGCCCTCATTCCGCCGCAGCCGAAACCCTCTACTCCTGCAAGCTCCCAGCAATAACTGCCATCCTTAAGGGATGCTCGCTACGAAGAAGGTCCTGACTCTGGCGCTCGCCAAGCGCATTGCCGCTGCGGCGGAGCAGGAGTCCGCCAAAAACAACTGGAAAATGTTCATCGCCATCGTGGACGATGGCGGTAACCTCATGTACCTGGAACGCATGGACGGCGCACAGCTTGCCAGCCAGCAGGTCTCGGTGGAAAAAGCCCGCTGCGCGCTGACATTTAAGCGCTCCACTAAATCCCTGGAGGAAGCCGTCGCAGGCGGACGTACGGTTGTCATGAGTCTGGCCGGGGCGGTGCCTGTGGAAGGCGGGCTGCCCCTGGTAGTGGATGGGGAGTTTCTTGGGGGCATCGGCCTTAGCGGAGCCACATCCGCCCAGGACGGCGCCGCTGCCCAAGCTGGTGTGGACGAATTGATCCGGTTGCTGGCGTCCTGAGGGCGTACACTGAAGGTGCATGCGGCGCTTCTTGCTGGCTTTCGTCCTTCTGGCGCCCGGGCTTCCTGCCGCGGACCCCGTGGCGGCTATGGCACGAGCCAAACTGAACCTGATCAAGGAAGGCAAGGCCGCCTCCGGCTCGGTCTTCGTTTTTACCCCTGCGGAAGTGAACGCCTGGGTGCGCGAAGAACTGGCGGAAGAGCAAAGCGGTATCCGGGAAACGAAGATCACGTTCGGCGACGGTACGCTTGCGTTTGAAGCGCTGGTTGACCTCCGCAAGCTGGCCGACAAAAAGAGCGAGATGAACGTGTTGATGGCTAAGTTGCTGGAAGGGGAGCGCCCGGTGAAAATGGCCCTCCGCCCGGAGTCTTCCGCGGGCCGGCTTACGCTGCACATGACGTCCGTGGAAATCTCCGGAGTGCCCCTTAGCGGGGTAGTTCTCGACTTACTCGCGGGCTTCGTCATACGGCATTTGTACGACGATGCCAAAATCAACGAGCCCTTCGACATGGATCACAATATCGACCATGCCACCCTGGAGCCGGCCGCCTTGCGGGTCTATATAAAGAAGTAGCGCTACGCCGTCCAGCCGCCGTCGATCACGTGCACCGCGCCGGTGGTGTAGGTGGCACCCGCCAGATACACGGCTAGATCCGCAATTTCCTGAGGTTGTCCAAGGCGTCCAATGGGCTGCCGAGCCACAAACGCTGCACGCGCCTGCTGGTAATCCCCTTGTGCGCGAAGGCGCTCTTCGAGCGAGGGCGATTCCACGGTGCCTGGACAGATGGCATTACAGCGGATGCCCTGTTTGATGTAGTCGACGGCCACCGATTTCGTCAGCCCGATGACGGCGGCTTTGGTGGTGCTGTAGGCACAGCGCGAAGGAACACCCTTTAGCCCCGCAATGGAAGACATGTTCAGGATCACGCCCTCCCCCTTGGCGATCATCCCCGGCAGGAATGCCTGAATCATTCGCCACATGGATTTGACGTTCAGATCAAAGGCGGCATCCCATTCTTTCTCCAGGCAATCCAGAACGGCGCCGTTGTGGACGAATCCCGCGCAGTTGAAGAGGATGTCGATGGCCCCTGTGCGCGCCTCGAAGTTCCTTATCTGGTCCGCATCGGTCACGTCCAGGGTCGCGGTGGCGATCCCCGCCACATCGCGCAATTCAGCGAGCTTCGCGGCGTTGACGTCTGTAGCCCAGACTCGCGCCCCAGCCTTGGCAAAGGCCTCCGCCGTGGCTCGTCCAATGCCCTGCGCCGCGGCGGTCACCACCGCGGTCTTCCCGTGCAATCCCATCTGACGATTCTAGCGCCAGTATTCGGGCAGGCCCTTCTTCGTATCGCGCACGATCGCCAAGACGTTGCTACGATCCTGGGCGCTGAGGCGGCGAAACCGCGCTCCTGGATCATTCGAGGTCAGAACATCATACAGTCTCTGATAGATCCTTCCCCGTACACTCTCCGGCAGATTATCGAATACGTCGCTGTAAATCATGTAGCTGAGCGGATACCGGAAAAGACGCGTTTTCAAATCGAAGTCCCGCAAGCTGCGCCCTTGTGCATCCCGCGGTCCGCGCTGCGGAAACGTCTGCGTATAGGTGGAGACACCACTGACACGGTCGAGCAAGGGAGCCTCGTCCGCAAATAGCATGTACGTGACAACCGTCTCGATATCTTTTTCCAAGTTGAGTCGAGCCGGGCTTCCCTGGGGAGCATGGTCGTAGTCCGCGATCCTGCCTTCCCAGCCGACCCGTGTCAGCAGATTTGTCATACGAGTCTGGTGCTCCAGCGTCATCAGCGCGACAATGTCGCTGGTGGGCCGCAGGTAGGGAGAAGTGTCGAATTTCTTAGACAAGTCGGTCAAATTCTGGGTGTCTTTGATGTCCAGAATATCGGGATACTGCCGGTCCCGCGCCATCGCGTTGCCTTGATGGTGCTGCCCTCCGTGGGTCCCGGTTACATACCAGCCGCCCCAACGATCCTGAAAGCGCGTGCGGTGATCCGTTGCCGGCATTCCCAAGCGCGCGAACGGCATGCCGGAGGAATCGGGATAGACTGACGCGACCATGATTCCGGGGATCCCCGCCGTGGCCGGGCCGTGATGGCACTGCAAACATACATCGCGCCGGTCGATTACGGGATGGCCGGATTCCACATTTTCAAACGTATAGAAAACATAGCCCTGTTGCGGGTCCAGCGTAGCCAGTTCCAGCACGTCGCTGCCCTGTACGTAGCCAACCATCGTGTCGTCGTTGAAGTAGAGGGCGCGCGGTGCGCGTGGAGAAATGCGCACCGCTTGAAAACTGGTCTTGGAAAAGACCAGCGCCTGGGAGTCGGGATTCACGCCCAACTCCTTTAGCAGACTGGGAAGGTAACCCAGGCCGTTTTCCTGATACTCCAACTTGGTCTCGCCGCGCTCCAGCCGCCGGCTCAACCGAGCCCCGGCATCTGTCGTGGGCTTGTCCAGATAAGCGATAGCGGGATGATCGGACGAGACAATCGAGTTCTCCGTGTTCATCTGTTCTAATTGGGCGAAAGCGGCAGAGGCGGCGGCTAGCAGGGCCGCCCCGCCCATTAACCCCAACCAAACATTTCGTCGGCTTGTGCGCAGGGTCTTCATACTTCTATTGTTGCATCTGGAATGCCACTTTAAGTCCTTGCGCACCACCACTTCCAAAATTTCGCTCGGCGGGGCACGCGGGGGGGTGCGCTACTACACCCAACATTGGCACCACCAGCGATCCCACTTGCGCCACCGTCGTATGTGCGCGACTCTCTAGTGTTGGAGGCTTTCCCATGTCCCGAATCGCCGCGCTGCTAGGCTTCACCGTTTTAGCCACCGCTCAGGTGCAGAACTTCACGCCTGTCACCCGGCAGATGCTGGAGCAACCCAGCCCGAATGACTGGCTGATGTACAGCCGTACCTACGACGCGCAGCGCTACAGTCCACTGAACCAGATCACCACCGCGAACGTTGCCCAACTTCGCATGACCTGGTCGCGCGGCATGGGGACCGGACAGACGGAAACCGTACCCATTGTCCACGACGGGGTGATGTACGTAATCGCCCCGGGAGCCATTGTGCAGGCCCTGAACGCCGCCACTGGTGACGTGATTTGGGAGTACAAGCGAAAGATGCCGGCCAACCAGGCTGCGCAAGGGCGTTCGAAGTCGCTGGCGATCTTCGGGGATATTATCGCTTTTACGGCTCCCGACAGCTTTGTGGTCGGCATCGATGCGCGGACGGGCGAACAGCGCTGGGAGACTAAAACCGATTCGCGCGGGCATACCTCGGGTCCGATCATCGCGGAGGGGAAAATCATCTCCGGCGGGGCATGCGCAGGCAATCGGGCAAACTGCTACATTGCGGCCCACGATGCGCTCACGGGCAAGGAATTATGGCGTTTCTATACTACGCCGGCTGTGGGCGAGCCCGGCGATGAATCCTGGGCGGGGGCTCCTGTGGAGAAGCGTCTGGCTTCCACTTGGGGCATGCCCGGCGCCTATGATCCGGCGCGCAAGATGCTCATCTGGGGTATCGCGAATCCTATGCCGGATACACGACAGGAACGGCACGGCACTGCGGACGGGACCTCGCGCACCGCGCCGGCGGATCTATACAGCAACTCTACTGTGGCAATTAATGTCGAAACCGGCAAGCTGGATTGGTATTACCAGCATCTGCCGGGTGACGATTCGGATTTGGATCATACCAATGAGCGGACGCTGACGCGTGTGAAGTTCAATCCCGATCCGAAATTCGTGAAGTGGATCAATCCGAACATTAAGCGCGGCGAAGAGCGGGATGTGACGGTGAATATTGCCGAAGGCGGCGGGTTATCGGTGCTAGACCGCGCCACGGGGGAGTTCCTGTGGGCCACGCCCTTCCCGTACGACTCGCCGAATTTCAACATAGCCGACATCGACGTGAAGACCGGCAAGGCGACGATCAACTTTGACAATGTCGTTACCGGACCCGGCCAGAAGAAAACAATCTGCTATTGGAACACCAAGAGCTATTGGCCCACCGCTTACTCTCCGGTGACGAATTCGCTTTATTCTTCGTACATTGACAACTGCCGTGAGCTGACTTCCGCGGGCCCCGGCGGCCGAGGAGGATGGAAAGTGGTGCAGCGTCCAGGCGGCGATCCGAAGGCGCTCACCGGCTTGGCGAAGATCAATCTGTCCACCGGCGAGATCCTGCGCTTCGATGTGGGACGCGTGCCCGGACAGGGAGCCATGCTCGCTACCGCGGGCGGCGTCGTATTCCATGGAGATATTAACCGGCGCTTCCGCGCCTTCGATGCGAACACCGGCAAGCAGCTTTGGGAGAGCATTTTGGGCGGGCCCATTTCCGTCAGCACGATTACTTACTCTGTCGGCGGCAAGCAGTACGTCGCCGTGATGACCGGAGACAACCTGAAGCTCTCCGAACTTGCTGGCGAGGTGCCCGAGCTGAAGGTGACTACCGGACACAACGCGATCTACGTATTCGCGCTCCCATAGGACAGGCCTAGCGCCTGTCCGTTCAAAGAATGACAGATAGACTACCCTATCGCGCAACGGCTCATGGAGCCGCGTACGATGCAATCCCTAAGCTGCCGGTCTCGGTATTGCTCGAGAACGTACGCAGCATGTATAACGTGGGGTCCTTCTTTCGGACGTGCGACGCGGCTGGGGTTGAGGCCCTGCATCTGTGCGGCTACACCGGCTACCCGCCCAAGAATGAAATCAGCAAGACTGCGCTAGGCGCGGAAGAATTCGTCAAGTGGGACCACACGATGGATACGCTGGCCCGTGTCCAGGAACTGCGCGTCCGCGGCTACGAGATCGCGGCCATCGAAACCAGCACCCGGTCTGTAGACCTGTTCGAGTGGTCGCCACGCTTTCCGGTGTGCCTGTTGTTCGGGCACGAGGTGGACGGCCTTAGCGAGCCATTGCGCGAGCTAGCCGACACCCACGTTCGCATCCCCATGCTGGGCCAGAAACATTCTCTCAACGTCGCGACTGCTGGCGGCGTAGTGTTATATGAACTGTTGCGGAAGTTTACCGCGCTGCGGCGGTGAGCAGTCGGTCACCGCCCTTCGGGTAGCTTGAACGCCAGCAGAACATTGCCGCCCACGCCGTTCTGAACCCCGACATAGCCTGAAGCGACGAACAACATATCGCCCACTACCACGGGCCCGGGCGAGCCCATGGAGCCTCCCTTGGCCGCCACGCCGTTCACGGTAGGAAACTCGCGCGCCGTGTTGTACTCCCAGATCACCTTGCCGTCCGCAGCCGACAGGGCTCGCAGCATGCCATCCCAGCCGCCCGAGAAAATCAGCCCGGGAATCGCCGCGATGGGGCCATCGTGGCTTTTTCTCGTCGGCATGGTCGCCGCCGGAGGAATCGCATTAAACCATCGACGCTCGCCGTTGCGAAGGTCGACCGCCCCGATGCCGCCGGAGCCCAGACCGAAGTACGCCTTCTCGCCATCCGATGCGCCGCCCCACACGACCTTGCCGCCGAATGCCGTGGTGTCTTCGACTAGCGGACTCCGCCACACCACGGCTCCGGTGTCGGGATCATGGGCCCATACGTTGCCCGATTTCTGACCAGCGACGAGCAGATCCCGCCCGCCGATCGTCACTAATTGCGGCGGGGACCCGAAATCGTGATCCGGCCCGCAATGCTCCGGCTTATTTGCTCCCATGCAGGTGGAAAGCCAGACATCGTTCTCCGTGTCCTGCGCGATCCACTTGATTTTGCCGGTGTCCAGATCCATCGCCACGATCGCGTCGGTGGCCTTATCCGCCGGGTCGCTATAAGCGTCCCCAGTGCCGACGTACAATTGCCGGCGTTTCGCGTCGATGGTCGGGGGGCTCCAGATGCCTGCTCCCGAGGGACCCATTTTCGCTGTGCCGTTAGCCTTTGCACCGGTTTGCTTCGGCTCGTCCTGGATTACGTAAGTCCGCCACAGAACCCGCCCGCTGCCGGCCGCCATCGCGACGACGCTGCCGCGGAACGTGCAGCACGCATAGGTGGCGCCGCCTCCGCTGCCTTCCTCTCCGGAGGCCACCGGCACGAAGAGCTTGTCGTCGAAGAACACTGGAGCTCCGGTCAGCTTCGCCGTGGGATGCGATTCCGCAATCGACTTCCACAGTTCCTTGCCATCAGCCGCATCCACGGCGTAAACCTTACCGCGCCCGTCGCCGAAAAATGCCGCGCTGCGGTTGCCAATCGGAGCCACCGTGATCGCGGTCCGCACCGCGGCGTCCGCCTTATAGCTCCACAGCATGCAGCCCGTCGCGGCGTCCACGGCGTACACGTTGCCGGTGTCGGTGCCGGCGAATACTCGTCCGCCTACTACCGAAGGCTGCCCCATCACGCTACGCGATCCGGGAAATCCGAACGCCCACTTCACTTCCAGTCGCCCGACGTTCGCCGGCGTGATCGACGTGGTCCGCTGATAGCGGGTGTTCCCCGTGCCTGCACCCCACCCGTTCCAGGACCCTGGAAAGGTACTCACAGCACACGGAGTTTGCGCCGCCAGCGGTACTGCCCACATCAAAACCACAAAATATCTCATTCGTTCACCCCACCTGCACTGTAAGCATCGACATCGACCCGCCATCAAAGCCCTCGATCGGGAAATGAATCGCTTCTTTTTTGTCCGCCGCGCCCAACACGTAAAGCAGCGGCAAGTAATGATCCGGCGTAGGAATGGAAAGGGCGGCCTCGCGACCCAGCTTCTCATAACGGGTAAGCTGTTCGTAATCCTTCGCCAGCATCAGCTCGCGCGCCCGAGTATCGAACTTCAGCGCCCACTCGAACGGAGGCAGGGCCGGATCGTTGCGCTGGTACAGTCCCAGATTGTGTACGAGGTTGCCGCTGCCGACAATCATGACTCCCTGATCGCGCAGCGTAGCCAGCCGCTTGCCCACTTCGTAGTGATACTCGGGCGGCCTGGTCCCGTCGATGCTCAACTGAACCACCGGAACATCGGCATGCGGATACATGTGGCGCAGGACGCTCCAGGTTCCGTGATCGTAGCCCCATTTTTCGGACAATTCCACCGGGATCGGCGCCAGCAACTTTTGAACCTGGCGAGCCAGAGTAGGACTGCCATGCGCCGGATATTCAATATCGAAGAGAGCCTGCGGGAATCCGCCGAAATCGTGAATCGTGGGCGGGGCTATGCTCGAGATCACGGCCGGTCCGCGCACGTACCAATGCGCCGAGATACACAGGATCTCCCTGGGGCGCGGCACCGCCTGTCCGATCTTGGCCCATCCCGTGGTGTATTTATTTTTCGTCAGAGTCGTCATCGGCGACCCATGGCCGAAAAAGACGACGGGGGTGCGGTTTGCCATTCCTTTCAGTCTAGACAAACCGAGCTGGACGCACTAGCCCCGATAGGCCTTCTCGATCTCAGCTCTGTGAGCTTAAAACGGGACCGTCATCGCGGAGCCCAGCCCGGTCCAGCCTCGGGGTAGCGGGCTGATTTTCTGGATTGCTGCCGGCATATTTGTCCTTTAGATCTAGTTCCTTACAGATTCATCGGGGTGGATTTCTGTTTCACGGCCATACAGCCGATATACTGGATATGGAACATTCGTTCCAAATTTCATATTGAGGTGCCCGTTTGAAAGCTTCTTTTCTAGCCCTCGCGATCTTATTGTGTGTCGTCCCTAGCAGTCTTAAAAGTACAACTCCTGTGCAAGCCGCTGTTCCCGAAAGCCGCTTACGCCTGTTTCATACCCACACCGGGGAGCATATTGATATCGTCTTCCGGCGCGGAGGCACCTACGTCGCCAGCGCACTGGGCAGCCTGAACCATTTCCTGCGTGACCACCGCACGGGGGATGTGCATCAATACGACCCGCGAGTATTCGATCTGCTAGCCGACCTCGAAAAGTCCGTAGGGAAGGCGGGCGCCGAGCTGCAGATTATTTGCGGTTACCGGACGCCTGTATCCAACCAATTCCTGCGTAATACGACGACAGGAGTGGCCAAGAATAGTTTGCATATGCAGGCTGAGGCAATCGACATCCGGCTGCCCGGAATCCCCCTTGCGACTATGCGCGATGCGGCTTTGGCCCTGCAGAGGGGCGGCGTGGGTTACTACGCGGCCTCCAACTTCATTCACGTCGACGTGGGCCGCGTCCGGCGTTGGTAATCTAACGCCTCGCGGTTGCCATCTGGACGGCTAACGCAGCGTCGTGTTTGTAGATGTCCGGCCAGAAATGGACCGTACCATCCTCATCCACGGTTACAGTGTGATAGAGGATAAATACCGGAATGGATTCCTTTATGTTGGCGCGCTGAGAGTTTGTTTCTTTCAACGCGGCGGCGATCATTTCGGATGTCCAGCCCTCTTCGTCGCGCAAGACCCATTCCGCGAGTTCCTGGGGTTTTTGCACGCGGATGCAGCCGTGGCTGACATCCCGCCGAATGCGCGTAAACGTGTTCTGGCTCGGCGTGTCGTGCAGGTAAACGTCGTTCTGATTGGGGAACATGAATTTCACCCGTCCTAACGCATTTTTCCCGCCTGGGACCTGTCGAACGCGCAACTTGCCGGACTGCAAGCCTGCTAAGGTTTCGCCGGAGACCTCTTCCTCGGCCGGGACCACTTTCCCCGCCGAGTCCACCACTTCGTAGGAGTTCTTGGATAAATAACGCGCATCCTTCTTGATATCCGGCACAATTTCCTTGAGCAGGATACTGGACGGCACGTTCCAGTAAGGTCCGAAGATCACATACGTCATGTCGGCCGTGAACAACGGGGTGGGAGTCTTCGTCTGGCCCACCACCACGCGCATCTGCAACGCCACATTGTTGGAATCGTCCAATGCCCGCAACTGAGCCTCGGGAACGTTAACCAGAATTGGACTGCGGTGGAAGGCGTGCGGCAACCATCGCCACCGCTCCATGGTCCGTTCGATCTGACCCACCTGTGCCAGCTTCGAGGGATCGCTCACGGCCAATGCCTGGTAGTGTCCAAGCGCCGCCACCAGCCGTTTATAGTCAGCGAACGGCGGGTCCAATTTCTCAAATCCAACTTCTATGCCGCCGGGATCGTGCGCGATGCCCCAAAGCACCTCTGCCAAGGGAGCCTTGCGGTCCTCCGCGTCGTGTTGGGTCGCATAGATCCCAGGATTAAGCCGGCCGAAGCGCACGTCGCTCGCCAAGCGCAACAGGTTGCGGGTAACCGCCACGTCCATACGGGCCGCGGCCTCCGCCGAATCGATGTTGAAAAATTCCAAGCCGTGCGTGTAATCCTGCGGACGCAATCCCCGAGTGCCAGCGGCGTTCAACACCAGGACTGCTTCTTCTCCCAGGCTGGATAACGACTTTCCCTGCATCCACACGGGAGCGAACGTGGCGGCCTGGTAAAAGCGCTCCAACTCAGCACGCTCTTTTTCCGGCGCTGCCGCAATGGCGTTGTGCAATGGCTCGGAAAAAGTGTAATTCCCGGACGAAATTTCCGGGAAGCCGGCGGCGCTGGGTCGATCGTTTCCTGTACCCGCCCCCACAATTCCCAAACCGCCGGCGACGATGACAGACCCCAACAAAATCGCTGGGATCGGTCGGCTGTGAAGCCAATTGTGCGAGCTCGTCACGTGTATTATCTCAATCCTTCTATGAGATATAGATGCACGCGGAGGGCCAATGGATCTGGCTACTTCTCGATTAGAATCACCCGGACGTCCATAACATTGGTCCCCGTAGGGCCCGTCTTGATGAGTCCATGGAGCGGCTCGAAGAAGTGGTAGGAATTGTTGTCGGCCAGGTACTCCCGTGGATCCATGTGCATAGCGGCGGCGCGCGCAAGGGTGTGGCTGTCGGCGATGGCTCCGGCGGCATCCGTGGGACCGTCCAGACCATCGGTGCCGGCGCTAAACACCGTGACATGCGGGGCTCCGTTGAGGGCGATGGCAGCGGCGAGGACGAATTCCTGGTTGCGTCCGCCGGAGCCGGCGCCGCGTACGGTGCAGGTGGTTTCGCCACCGGAAAGAATGCAGACCGGACGGCGTGCCGGCCGGTTATTGGCCAGAATCTCCTGGGCGATAGCTGCGTGCATACACGCCACGTCGCGAGTCTCGCCCTGGATGAACGTGCTGAGGACCAGGGGCCGATATCCCAGCTCGCGAGCCTTTTTCGCGGCTGCGTCGATGGCTTGGCGGTTGCTACCGATGATCAGGTTCTGTACGCGGGATAGCCGGGGATCGCCGGGTTTGGGGGTTTCGATCAACAGCGGCGGTTGTGGCATGCCGAATTTCTCGAACACTTCGCGGGCGTCCAGGGCCTCCGAACGATCCGCCACGGTGGGGCCGGAGCCGATCACGTCGAGGTCGTCGCCGATCACGTCGGAAAGGATCAAGGCCAACACGCGGGCGGGGTAGGCTAAGGCCGCCAGCTGTCCGCCCTTGAGGGTACTTAAGTGCTTGCGGACGGTATTGAGTTCGTGGATGGTTGCCCCTGCGTTGAGCAATGTCCGGGTGATGGCTTGTTTTCCTTCGAAGGTGAGCAGGGGAGCCGGGGCCGGCAGCAAGGCGGAGGCTCCTCCGGAGATGACGCACAGGATCAGGTCGCGCTCGGTGGCTTGGCGCGCGATTTCGGAGATTTCGTGGGCGCCTTGCAGTCCGCGTGTATCGGGCAGAGGATGGCTCGCGGCATGCAGTCGCGTACGGCGGACACGTGCTGTGACCCCATCGGGGACGTTGATACACCCACCCGTGATCCTGCGGCCCAGCAAGCGTTCGACAGCGGACGCCATGGCGGCGCTGGCTTTGCCGGCTCCGATGAGGAAAACGCGATCCACATCCGTCATGCGGTAGCGCTGCCGTCCCGCGATCAGTGTGCGTCCGTCGTAGCGAAGATGGCGCAAGACAGCGTGCTGTGGCTCGGCTGCATCGAGGGCGGCACGGAAGATTTGCAGGGCGGCTTTTTTCACGAGTTAGACAAGCGACAGGGCTCGGATCTGGGCCAGCGTGTCTGTGGGATCGTCGCTTTTCACGTGAACTGTGTAATCGGCGCGGGCGTAGAGAGGACGGCGGGCCTGAAACAGCTCCCGGAATTTCTGCGGATCGCGGGCTAACGGCCGGTGCGTCAACCCGGCCACGCGGCGTTCCACGGTTTCCAGCGGCGCGTCCAACCAGATGGTGACTCCGTTGTGCTCCAGCATTTCGAAGTTCTTGGATTGCAGGAATGCCCCGCCGCCCAGGGCAACCACGTGGGGGCGTCCGCCTTCGACGGAGCGCACGTAGTTCTTCAAGGCGGTCGACTCTATCTCACGGAAGGCCGCTTCCCCGCGTTGCTCGAAGAGTTCGGCGACGGAACAACCTTCTGTACGCTCGATTTCTTCATCCAGATCGACAAAGCGCCAGCCCAACTCGTCGGCCAGCGCGCGGCCGACCATGGATTTCCCACAGCCCATGAAACCGACGAGATAAATCCCTGGAGTTCGTTTCAATTTCAGAATCATGCAAAAGTCGCATAATAGTAACATGCAGCCAGGCTTGTTGCCGCTGTTCCCTCTGGAAGTAGTACTGATGCCGGGCGGACATCTGCCGCTTCACATTTTCGAAGAACGCTACAAAGAGATGATCGGCGAAGCGCGCCGCGACCACTCGGAGTTCGGCATCGTGCTGGCCAGCCGGGAAGGTTTGGCGGAAACCGGCTGCACCGCGACCATCGAGGGTGTTCTGCAGGAGTATCCGGATGGACGTCTCGATATCGTCACCTTGGGCCGGCGGCGGTTCGAGATCCTGCTGGTCAACGAAGAGCGAAGCTTCCTGCGCGGCGCGGTCGAATTTTTCGATGATGAGCCGGGTGAGGAGCCGGTGGATACGGCGGTTCGGGAAACCGCGATCAGTGGATATAACGCGCTGCAGACGTTGTGGAACAATCCTGCTCTGGAAGACGCGGGTTCCACCGATCCCCAGGTGAGTTTCCGCTTGGCGCGCGCAGTCCGGGATTTGCCATTCCGGCAAGCCCTTCTGAAAAGCCGAAGCGAGGCTGAGCGCATTGCACGGCTTGCGGCGTACCTTCCCGATCTGGCCGCGAAACTGAAGCGTGAGCAGGAAGTGAAAACGTCGGCGCACAGCACGTCCGGGCCCAGCAATGGACATGCGCCTTACTTGAACGGCAATGGCCGCCACTAGAATCTGCCCATGAGTACGTTGATTTTCGACGCCGACGATACGCTGTGGGAGAACAATATTTACTTTGAGCGCGCCTTCGACGCGTTCGTCGACTTTCTGGATCACAGCCATCTGACGCATCCCCAGATTCGCGAAGTGTTGAACGAGATTGAGCTGGTGAATCAGAAAATCCACGGCTATGGGTCGATCAATTTCGGGAAAAACCTGCAGCAGGCCTACCAACACCTTGCGCAAAGGGCCATTGCGCCGGACGACTTGAATCGGGTGATGACGTTTGCCGAGGCGATTCTGGAGCAGCAGATTGAACTAATCGACGGCGTGGAGGAAACCTTGGCGATACTGAGCGCCCGGCACGAACTTGCGCTGTTTACCAAAGGTCATCCGGATGAGCAGCGCATGAAGGTGGACCGGTCCGGCCTAGGCAAATACTTCGGCCACACCGGCATCGTGAAAGAAAAGGATGCCGAGGCCTACGCGCGCCTGGTAGCCGAGCAAGGCTTCCACATGGACACGTCATGGATGATCGGAAACTCCCCACGCTCAGATATCAATCCCGCGTTGGAGGTTGGGCTAGGCGCCGTGCTGGTCCCGCATGAGCGCACATGGGTGCTGGAGCAATGCCGAATTCTCGCCCGCGACGGAGCCCGTTTCGTGAGAGTGAACCGCTTCGCTGACCTGTCGACCATCTTCTGAGTCGAGCGTGGGGCGTGCCCCACTTTGACTACTTCTGTTCCGCCCCCGTGGACGTTGCCGGACCCATCCCCACAATCTCCAAGATCACATCTTCGTCCTTGGCTCCGTCGTAATGAACCTGCTTGGCGAAGTGCGTGACGTAAGTGCCAGCGGGTACGGGTTTAGTGCTGGCCGGATCATACTTGGCTCCCGTTCCGATCCACCACGTGCCGCTCAATACCGTAATATGCCGGTCATTGGCATGAAAATGGGGACGGCTCATCTTGTTCTTCTCCCACTTGCCGAGCACCGCGTACCAGCCGGGTTTCGCGGGATCGCCAAAGAGAACAGCTTGCTTGATCCCGCTCTCGGTATCCGCCCATTTCACGTCTTTCAGCAGTTTATACGAAAGAACCTTTGGATCCGGCTCGGCGGCGTGAATGACGCTGAGGCCGAAGAATACCGTGGAAGCGAGGGCTGTACGGCGTAATGCGTTCATGCTGTCGATTCTCCTTTATTGATCAGAAACGTGGCCATGGCGCCGAAAAATTCAAACAGCAGTTGCCCGGCGTCCTGAGGTAACTGCGCCTCTGTAATCGACTGCGCCATCAGCGTCACCCAGCGGTCGCGAGCGGCTGGGGTGACGGGAAACGGCATGTGGCGCATACGCAATCGTGGATGCCCCCGCTCTTCGATATAGCGTGGAGGACCGCCAAACCGCCCCACTAGAAAATCACGCAAGCGGTGCTCGGCCGCTTCCAGATCGTCGGCGGGATACATGGGACCCAGAATATTGTCCTGCGGAATGCGACGGTAGAACGCCGCCGCCAGGCGCGCGAAACCTTCTTCCCCAATAGCGCCGTATACGGCGGATTCGTCCATGCAGTTTATCGTGTACGATAACGGGTGAGAACCGCAAGCAGAGGCAAAAACTTGTGAGCAGTGTTGGGGCGCGGGTGATTCTGATTCTGGCGGTGCTGAGCGCGCCTGTATTCGCGCAGAAGCTGGTCAGCGCCCGGGCGGGTACGATCTACTTTTCGGAAGGCGCGGTAGCCATCGACGGCCGCAATATTCGCGCGTCGAACCTGGACAGGCGTCCCCAAATCGAGGATGGCCAAACTCTAACCCTGACGGGCGGCCACGGCGAAGTGCTGTTGGGCGCGGGCGCCGTCATGTGGGTCGCGAATCAATCCAAGGTCAAGTTTGACGACACCCGCGTGGCGGACGTGCGCGTTGATCTACAAGAAGGCGCCGCCATGGTGGAAGTGAAAAGCATGCCTGCTGGAAGCCATCTGCGGTTTCGGCTGGGGGAAACGGCGGCGGATCTGGATCGCGTGGGCCTGTATAGGTTCGACGCATCGCGCGCGGACGGGCCGGTGGCCCGAATTCGCGTATACGAAGGGCTGGCGTCGCTGAATGGCATCGGCGTTAAGGAATTGCTGCGGGAAGGTCAACAAGCGACCTTGTCGACGCGCCGCGACATCGCCAAGCTCGACCGCAAGGAAATTGACGAGTTTCATTATTGGTCCGCCCTACGCAGCTTTCAGTTGGAAACCGAAACCGGCACTCACAAGAGGTGGCACAACAATAACGATTGGATGTTTCAGAACGCCTCCTTTGGGGTGGAGTTTCCAGACCGTCCGAATGGCTCCGCGCGCGCCATGTATCTGGCGGCTTCGGAAGCCGGACTAGTAAATGCTGTCGAAGGTTCCGGCATTTTGGGAAACGCGGAAGCTAACAAGAGGGTGCGCGTTCCATACCGCTTGGGCCGCAATAATTTCTTGCGAATGGAAAAGAGCGGACGCGCCGAGGTCTTTCTGGGCGTGGGTGTGGTGGCGCGGATCGCCGAAGGCTCACAACTGCGTATGATCGACACTTCGCCGGGCAGCCCCGTGGTCAGGTTGGACGAGGGCACTGTTTTGATAGAGGTGTCGTCGATGGCCAAAGCGAAGATTCGGGTCCGCGTGGCTGATTCGGTGACCGACCTGTTGAAACCCGGAGTGTATGAGTTCGACGCCAAAGCAGGTTCGCTGCTGGTTTATGGCGGCGAAAGTTCGACATTAGTCTCAGACGTCGACGAACGCGCCAGAACCGGCCAGGTGGTGAATTTGAAAGAACCCGTGACGCCAGCCAAATTCGATATGACATGGCAGGATGGCCTCTTCAAATGGGCCGCCCTGCGGTCATTCCAACTGTACACGTCTACCGGTTGGTTTATGGCTGACTGGAATGAATCCTCGCGCGGCAAGTTCAAACACAAGCAGTACGGGGAACGAACCGGCCGCGGTGGTCCTCCGCAGTTACGGCCTCGGCGCGGCTAGTCCCGATCTCGCCACATTAGTTCCGCGTCGGCCCGGCGCACGTAGTTCGCATCTACGTCGGCGGCATCCTGTCCCAGCCCTGCCTCGTAACGCTGCCATGCTATTTGCGCGATGGCCCGTGCCAGTGGAGCTTGCTGCGTGTAAGCTTGCGCTCCAGGAGGTAAACCGGCCGTCCAGTTCTCAAGTTTGGCCACAACCTCAGGTTGGACCAACTGGAGTTGGGCGTCATAGACTGCGCCATAAACCTCGCCGCGCCGTGCGTCCAGATAGGGTGCCCGAAGATCACCGTGACCGAACCACGCCAGCGCTTGCAGATTGGAGACAGCAACCACTTGGCGTCCGGTGGCTTCCGCCAGACCTTTGGCGGCCGTGAGTCCGATGCGGACCCCTGTGAACGAACCGGGGCCGCTGGCGGTGGCGAAGCAGGCGATCTCCCGCAAGGTCAACTGGTGGCGAGCCAATAGCGTTTCGATCTCCTCGAACAGAACGTGTCCGAAGCCTTCCGTTGCCGCAACGGGGACTTCTTCGATCAGGGACTCGCCCTTGGCCAGAGCGATGCTGCCGGCGTCGCCGGTCGTGTCGAATGCCAGTATGTAGGCCATCAGGGAACCAGCCTGAATGCCCGGTCGATCACGTATAGCTTGCCATTAGCGTTCAGTATTACCGCTCGCATGCTGACCACCGCGGGCAGTCGCGCGGCGAAGGATTCGGGCAAACGGAAGGTTCCTTCGCGGCCTGTGCCCACAATCCGGCCACCTTCGGTTCCCGTGGCGAGTTCCGCGGTCCATTCGATCAACAGATCGCGGGTCGCGCGGGTGGGGCGGACAATGTTCAGGGCGTATAAAGACGGCAAGTGCATTATGATATCGCCCGTGGGCTTGCCGATTTCAAACGGTACGGTCGTGGGGTTCGATTCTACCTCCTGCAGCAGAATGCGCCGGGATTCGAACTTATAAGACTTCAGCATGCTTTCCTTGCGCCCCTCGCGCGAGACGTGCAGGATCCAGTCATGCAACTTATCCGGCGGCTCGCCGGTGAACCGTTTGCCGCTGTAGCCCTTGCCTGCGACGCGGTCGCCCGTGGCTGGATTCAGCCAGGAAATGTCGTAGCCATGATCTTCGACAACCAATTCCACGGGTCCGGGCTTCTCAACATACACGATGTATTCCACGGCGTCGTAGTGGTTGCCGTTGTACTCGGCTTCCCGGAGAGCAAGGGCACGTCCGCCGTCGACATCGAAGTACGGCTCTAGTTCCCAGTAGCGAGTGCGCGACATGAAATCAAACCATACGGCGAATTCTTTTCCGGAGCCTGACGCGGGATACTGCCCGTTCATGGTGGCGTTCCACAGATCGGAGCGCGTGCGAATCCCTGCGTTGATGCCGGGGATGGCAAAGAGTTGATGCTCCACTGCGCCGACGTTCGGGTCGGGCGTCCCGTAGCTCACAATATTCATCCAGCGATTCTCAGGTGTTTCCGCCAGCAGCGGCGCCGAACTCACGTCGGACATCGAAGTGCGTGGATGTTTGTAAGCGTCCAGTTGGATCAGCAGGGCGCCAGTTTCGCGCAGGATGACTTTTGAGTTCTTGAGCCGCTCGAACGCGGGTACGCCTGCCCACGTGATGTTGAACGCGGTAAAACGGGCCACGATATCGGTGACATAGCGCTCGCGATCCCGTCGCTCCTCGGGAATGGACGCGAGCGCGATATCGGTGACCAGGCCGCGCGCCTGGATGATGGCGATCCGTTCGGCGGCCTCCTTTAGATCAGTTCCGGATTCAATGGTGACGCGCAAATGGGTGAACTTTTCACTGGTGCGAGCGGTCACTGCCGCCTCGAAATCGGCCCGTGGAATGCCTGCGAAATTATCGATCGCCGAGGCCATCCATAGATGCGGCTGCAGATTCGCCGTTTGGAAATGATGGACGTTGATGGTCCGGACGAATCCGGGGGCGCTGGAGGCAGTACCTATGGTCTTACCGATTTGGCCATCCAGCCGGCGGATGTTGCTGGTGACGCGGAAATCCCACTCGCCGACCTCATCGGGAGTGAAGCGTAGAATCAGGGCGCTGCCGTCGCGAAATGCCCGTAGCACCAGCGTGTCTTTATGCGGTGAGCGGAATTCGGCACGCAGTTGCGCGGCAGCCGGATCTTCGCCGGGCTGGAGCGTAAACGTAAGTTCGCAGGGGCTCCACAGGGGCGCGGTGCAGGTGGGGACCTGCGCCAATGCGGGAAGCGCCAGCGCGCCGCATAGCGAGAATATCAGCCGCCGGAAAAGGACCCGCATGCTTGCTCCAATATAACGCGATACAATTTCACTCATGAAAACCATCCCCTTGTTTGCGTTGGCGTGCTTGGTGGGGGCATTCCTGCTGGTCAACGGAAGTTTTGCGCAACAGCCCACACCCCAAGCCGTGCCTCAAATCCCGTTTGATGCGGACCCCGACTTTCTGAAGCTGCCCGATAACCTGTACCTGGGTGAAGCCGCCGGCGTTGCAATCAATCCCGCGAACAGCCACGTGTTTGTGTTCTCTCGCGGCAGTACCAGCGGTCCCGCGTACGGAGCCACGGCCGCGCAGGTGCTGGAATTTGACCAGACCGGGAAATATGTCCGTGAGATTGGCAAGGGCTTGTACGCCTGGTCGTTTGCACACACCGTCCGTGTGGACCGCGCGGGCAATTTGTGGGCGATCGATAAAGGGTCTGACATGGTGATCCGTTTTAATCCGCAGGGCCGCGTGAACATGGTGTTTGGACGCAAGAAAGAAGCATCCGACGAAGCCGGGCCGTGGACTCGCGTCAATCCTCCTCGACCGCCCATCGATGGCCAGTTCCGTCAGCCGACGGATGTCACGTGGGATCCGCAAGGCAATATCTACATTAGTGACGGCTACATCAACGCGCGGGTTGCGAAATACGACGCGAATGGCGACTGGGTCAAATCCTTCGGCGAACCAGGCACCGGCCCCGGCCAATTGAACACACCGCACAGCATCTCTTCCGATGCACAGGGAAATATCTACGTAGCCGATCGCGGCAACCGCCGCATCCAGGTGTTCACGGGCGATGGCGCGCTGCTGCGGCAAATCACCATTGACGTCCCGGTTCCTCCGGATGCCAAGCCGTGGTTTGGCAATCCCATCTCGCCGCAGGCAGCTTTGACGCAAAGTGGAGCTCCCTGGGCCGTCTGCATCACTCCGCCGAACGCTGGTGGCACTCAGTATCTGTATGCCTCGGACGCATTCCCAGGACGGATTTACAAGCTCACTCTCGACGGGAAAGTTCTCGGGAGCCTCGGCAAGTCCGGCCGCCAGAAGGGGCAGTTCGGCTGGATCCACGAAATGGCATGTCCGTCGGAGAATGAGCTGTACGTCGCTGAAATTCTCAACTGGCGCGTGCAGAAGTTGACCCTCAAGCCGGGTAAGTAAGCAGTCGTCGTTCGACTGCCGAATCACGTCATTCGCCGGTATTCGAATGAATTCGCCGGGAGCATGCGTAGAATCGACACATGCACCCGGCGATCCAGGTTACAGGCCTGCACAAATCCTACGACTCCTTCGAGGCCGTTCGAGGGATCGATTTTGAAGTTCGCCCGGGGGAGATATTCGGTCTTCTGGGCCCCAACGGCGCGGGAAAAACTACGACCGTGGAGATCCTGGAAGGCCTGCGCACGCGCAGCGCCGGGGACGTCCGCGTTCTGGGCTTCGACCCGGGCGTCGATGTAAAGGCGATCAAGAATCGTATCGGCGTCTGCCTGCAGGCCACTAACCTGCCGGACAAGATCAAAGTTCACGAGGCGTTGTCCTGGTTCGCGGCGTTCTATACGCGCAACGCGGATCGCGACGAACTGCTGAAGCGCTTGCAGCTGTGATAAGCGTGACGAATTCTACTCCAAAGTAGTGTTGGCGCTGGCCATGGTCAACGATCCGGACATGATCTTCCTGGACGAGCCCACCACCGGCCTGGATCCGCAGGTACCCCTCGAAATCCACAAGATCATCGAAGAGTTACGCGATGCCAAGCGCACGGTGCGTCACCACGCACTACATCGAAGAGGCCGAGAAGCTATGCGACCGCGTGGCGATCATCGACCGGGGCAAGATCATCGCCCTGGGATCTCCACGCGAGATTCAGCAGCAACACCTCGGCAAATCGCGCATCGAAGTAAGAACCAGCGCTCCCATGCCAGTCGAGATTCCGCGTTTCCCTGAATCTGAAAAACACGCGCTAAGCGACGATCGCCTTCATCTAACCGTCTCATCCACGCGTCCCGCGCGCACCGTCACCGAGATGGTGCGATGGATTGAACAATCCGGCTTGGAACTGGCAGATATCCACTTGAAACGCCCCACGCTCGAAGACGTTTTCATCGAACTGACCGGAAAGAAGCTGAGGGACTGAACCCATGAACGCCTACCTGATGCAAATCAAGATGTCGCTGCTCCTCACGTTGCGGAACAAGACCGCGTTTGTCTTTGGTTTGGGATTTCCCCTGGCGTTCTTCTTCTTATTCGGATCCCTGCTGGGCGCCCAATCCGTTCGTTTCGTGGTCGGGATGGTGCTCATCGTAGGTGTCCTGGGTGCCGGCTTCTTCGGGGCCGCCATGCTCGCCGTGATCAATCGCGAGCAGAATATTCTTCGACGTTTCAAAGTAGCCCCTATTTCTCCCGGACCTGTGCTTGTCGCCGCGATCGTTAGCGGTCTGGTCTAGTACATGCCGATGTCGCTTCTGGTCCTGATCCTGGCCAACAAGGTCTACCACGTGCCCTTTCCGGAACAATGGCCGTCTCTGTTTCTTTTCATCGCGTGCGGCGTGGTCGCATTTTGCTCGATGGGCAACATGATTGCGGCCGTAGTGAATTCCATGCAGAAGCACAGGTGATCATCAACGTTTTGTATATGCCGATGTTGATGTTAAGCGGCGCGACAATTCCCATCACAAGTATGCCGGGCTGGCTCCAAACATTTTCACAGTTCCTACCGGCAGCACATTTCATGACCGGAATCCAGAGTATCCTGCGAGGCAAGGAAACCTTTGCCGATAATTTATCCGCTGTCGGAGCCTTGCTGCTGACGACAGTCGTTGGAGCAGTCCTCGGTCTGAAACTCTTTCGCTGGGAGAAGGAAGAGAAAATGCGTCCCTCGGCGAAACTCTGGTTAGCAGCCGTGCTCGCCCCGTTCCTGGTGTTGGGTGTGTGGCAAGCGTACGCGAAAACCAACATTGAGCGCGCCAAACTCCTACAGAGGGATGTGGCCCGTTCCCACGCGTGGCTGATCCGTGACGCGCGAATCTTCGTGGGCGATGGCACGGTGCTGGAACGCGCATCGGTTCTCGTCAAAGACGGCAAGATCGACAAAATCTTTATCGGCGATGCGCCCGACGCAAAGACGCTGGAAGCGGACCCGATCGAAGCTGCTGGCAAAACACTGCTCCCCGGGTTGATCGACGTGCATGTTCACCTTACGCCCTCCGGCGCACCCGGCCAGCAACAGTCGACAAGCCCGGATGCCAACTACGACCGCGAACTGGCGTATAGCGGCGTCACCGCCGTGAAGAGCGTCGGCGATGGACTCACAGACATACTGAAGCACCGCGCTACCATGGCCTCCGGTCAGCGACTGGGAGCGGAGTTGTTCGCCGTTGGCCCCATGTTTACAGTCGAGGGAGGTCACGGCACCGAATTCATAAAGTACGTCCCGCAGCAGTATCGCGACCCGATCGCCCAGGAAATCGTCCGCTTGCCCAAAACCGCCGACGAAGCCCGCGTCCAAGTAGCCGCCTTGAAAGCGCAAGGCGTGGACGGCATCAAGGCAATTCTGGAAGCCGCCGGCGGCTCGACGACATTTCCGCGCCTGGACCCCGAAATCCTGAAGGCGATTGCCGAAGCGGCTCGCAAGGCTGGCCTTCCCTTGGTCGTACACACCGGCCGTTCCCGCGATGTCGCCGATGCCGTAGCCGCCGGTGCCAGCGGAGTGGAACACGGTTCCATGACCGACGCGATCTCACCCGAAATCTTCGCTCTTATGAAAGCCACTGGGATGTCGTACGATCCCACGCTGGCGGTTGTGGAAGCCCTGAAAGAATTCATCTTGGGCGGCGCTAAGTCCCTTGAACGCTCCTTGGCCCGCCAAGTGATGCCGGCGAACATGATCGAGGGAGTGAAAGCCAACCTCAACTCGCAGGAAGCCAAAGCCGTACGAGCATCCTTCGCCGCCTATCCATTCAGCATGGAGGCGTCCAAAGCGAACGCCACATCCGCCTACCGCGCCGGAGTAACACTAGTCGCCGGAACAGATTCCGGCAATCCGATGATGATCCACGGCCCCGGCATCCATCGCGAATTGCAGCTATGGGTGGAAGCCGGGATTCCTCCCGCCGCAGCCCTCCAAGGCGCAACCTACAACGCAGCCCGCCTCCTGAAAGCCGACAACCGAATCGGCCTGGTAAAGCAAGGTCTCGAAGCTAACCTGCTCCTGGTGGATGGCAATCCCCTGGAAGAGATCGCCGCCACGGAGCGAATCTCGACGGTTCTATTCAAGGGCGAGCGTGTGGATCGCAGCAAACTTTTCGACCAGAAGTAGTCATCCGAGAGCCTGAGACTGACCAAACGGTACTAGGGGAATAGGGCAATAATACGGGTAAAAAGCTTTATATTTCCAAATGCAGATTGCCGATGAGACTTGTAGCCCTATATGCCCGCTACTCTAGCCGAAACCGCACAGCGCCGCAGGTCGAATCGCAAGAAGGCAGACGCTCGCGTTATTCGGATACAGTTCAACGACCGGATGGGACATCCCAAGTGGCTGACAGCGGACCTTATAGACGTTTCCGAGACGGGCGCTCGGATTGCGTTGATGACGTCGTTGAATGTGGGGGGCAGGATCACGGTTCGCGGCAAGCTGGACGACAACCGGCCCGCACTCGAAAACCTTGCCACCGTTAAGTGGTGCACTGAGCAAATCAATGGGAATTTCCACGCCGGCCTCGAGGTGATCGACGAAGCCTCAGCAGGGGCGCAGGGCTGCGGGCAGGGAATCCCAGAGAATGCCAGCGAATTGGATTGCTACGAGATCATGCAGCTAAGCCCGAATGCGGACGCTGAGACTGTCAATCGTGTATACAGAATCCTGGCGCAGCGCTTTCATCCCGATACCATCGAAACTGGAAACAAAGAGATGTTTCTCAAGCTATGTGAAGCGCATGACATCCTGAGCAATTCGGCCCGGCGCGCCGCCTATGACGCGCTCTATCGCGAGACTCGCCAACTGCATTGGAAAATTTTTGATCGTGCCGAGATCACCAAAGGCCCCGAAGCCGAACACCGGAAGCGTCAAGGCATTCTGGAAATGCTGTACGCCAAGGCTGTCCATGACCCCGAAAAAGCTACGCTCACCGTGTTTGAGTTTGAGCAGGTGCTGGGCTGCCCGCGCGAGCACCTGGAAGCCGCTCTGTGGTACCTGAAGGGCAAGAGCTTCGTGAAGCGCGGCGACAACGGACGCTTCAGTATTACGGTTCAGGGCTTTGATGAAGTGGAAGCCCACTCCCTGCGCGCCGAACATCGAGCGAACCGGCTGCTTGAGCCGGTCACGCAAGATTGATCTCTTGACCCTATTGTTCGACAATCACTTGTGGAGCGCCTTTCGGAGAAGGTCCAGGAGCCCGAGTGGAAGGCGGCAGGACGCTGCTGGAGTCCCCGCCCACCGTACGCCGCACCCTCAGTTCCCCGCGATTGACGTGGACGTCGATATTCGCTCCACCGCCCGGCCCGCCCTGGATCGACGCACCGCGCCGCCCGTTGGAATCCTGCCGCAAGCCGCCACCGTAGTCGCTATAAGCCTCGCCCCGATCAGTGACCGCATTCATGCCGAACTTGGCATTCTCCGGTAAGGCTACTTCGACGTTGCCGGAATCCAGGCGCACCATCATGTTCGCCACGGGAATGGTAGTGGCCGCCAGCCGGATGTCGCCCCGCTCCAGCGTGATGTCCATGGATCCGGACACGTCCGTTAGCCCAATATCTTTCGTCTGCGAAGTAATGCGCAGCGGACCAGCGATCCGCGACCCATTAATATCGCCAATCGTCATCCGCAGTTCCCCCGGTAGACCTGCCAGAGTCACGTCCGTCTGAGGACCGTCCCAGCGCAAGGGCTTCGCCAACTCCCGCAACTGAATCAGTCCGGCCCAGGAGCCGCTTACGGAAACCTGCCCCGCAATCTTTTCCAGATCGATGTCGTTGCCGCGGCCCTTCAATTCAAAATCGCCGCGCACGTTCACGGCTCGTATGATGTCACTGCCGGTAATACCCAGCCGCACCGGGCCTCCGATGTTCTCCAGGCGCACGCTGGAGTTGTCGGAGGTGATCTCCACTCCATTGATCGCACTGATGTCGAAATCACCGTCTTGCCCTCGCGCCACCACGATGGCTCCCTTGGGGACCAAGATCTCCAGATTCGCTGTAATCCTCTGACTGAACGGACCGCGGTCCTTGCCGAAGATGCGGTTCGGGAGCCGGTCCTGATGCGCGTGAATCACCACTTGATTGGCATCACCGGTCACGTCCACCTGTACGTCCTTGCTGGCGCGATCCGCCGATTCCTTGTCCATGCTGCGAATGGTCTGGTGTCCCGTTACCTTTACGCTGGGCGCGTCCGTCCCCACAATTCGCACGCTGCCCCGAAAGCCTTCCAGAACAACCCGCGGCGCCACGGAGGTGACCATCTCAGCCGCCACCGGATATTCAAACGATTCGCCGAAGACTTCCAGCCCGCCCCATTGAAATCCAGCCTGCGGGAGCCACGAAGAGAATCCCCGCACGGCGTGTAAACTGAAACCGAACATACAGAGGAAGATCACCAGTACCCACTCGCCGCCATTAATCCCATAACGCGGCAGAGGTCTGGATTGCGCCGCCCAGACCGTGATCTCCAGCAACCGTAATGCGCCCCACAGGACGAGAAGAACCGGCCAGTAGCGCGCCAGATAATCCAACAAAGGCAAATCTGGGATCACGTTCCGCGCCAGGAACAGCGCGCCGATTCCAATCAATAACAAAGGTCCAACCAGGGAGCCCCGTCTCATGCTTGCCTCCCGCCTACGTAAGACGCCAGTTTCATCAACCCGTACAGAATCAGTAGAGCCGGCCAGGTGCGATCAATTCCGATGCGATCCGTCTGATCGGCGGCCAACAGCAGTCCTAACGTCACCAGCATGATGGGTCCGCGCGCGGCCTCCACCAAAGAGTTGTATGCGGCGCGTGACGGAGCTTGGTCCGGCATCGGATTACTTGGGGTCATTGTTTTTCCCCTCGCTATTAGCTCCCTGCGATGTGGCTCGCAGGTACAACATGTACAGGCCGGCGGCAATCATCATGACCGGCCACAAGCGCAGAATCCGCCGGATTTCCAAAACGCCGAGATTGTCCAGCAGAAATAACGTGCCGAAGGCAATCAGCAACACCGGAGCCATCGGAAATCGCGTACCCATTCCAATTCCCAGGCTCGAAAACTCGTCCAGAGGCAAGCCCTGCCGACGGCGGCGAGCCGTGTGATACGCCTCAAACGCCATATAAAACCAGAACCCCGGAATCAATAGACCAAATAGAGGCCCCGCTCCCCCGTTGTCCGCCGCCATGATCAACATCGCCAGGATGATCACGTGTACGATTCCCTTGGCGTACTGCCCGTTATAAATCGCGCCTACGCCCGGAATCACGCCCAGCACGAACGCGACCCCAGGGGAGCCCTCACCGTAAGGCGATGGCGGAGAAGCGGCATAGGGCGAACCCGCGTACGCCGGGTCCGGAATTGGCCCCGGTTTGGGGGATGCGGGAGTCTCCGCCGGAATATGTTCCGCGCAGTAAATCGTGCCGCCCGCCGTTCGGATATTGGCCTCATCCAGCCCCGTACCGCACGTCCGGCAATAGCCGACGATCTTGATTTCGGTTGGCGGAATCTGTGGCTGAGCATCACTCATTGTTTGTTGTCCCCTTGCTGGCTGTCGCCTTGTTTACTTTGTTCCCCAGCCTGTTGCTTGGCCCGTTCCTGCTCAGCCGCCCATTCCTGATAGCGCGATTGAATCTCGAAAACCACTTTCAAGCTCTGGTAGTGCTTCACGCCGCGATCCCACAGCCGCACCACTTTGTCCTCGGTCACCGCCCACACGTTCACCGGATTCAAATCCGCCGCCGTCAGTTCCCGTACGCCCTCAAATCGCAGCAGCATCCCGAAGGAGAGCATCGTCATCGCCATGCCCATCGCGAAACGCGGCTGCAGCACAGGCTCCAGCCATTTCCCGAATACGTTGCCGAAGAGCCGCCGCCCCAGCGTGGGTTTCACCATCCCGCGCCGCGGTCCGTTGCCGATCTCAAACAGGATCTTGTTTACCAGTTCCGGAGGCGGCTCCACCGCCGCGCTTCGCTCCATGAACGCCACCGCTTCGGCGGCATCCGCGGCCAATTCGGTACACGCCTGACAAGTTGCAAAGTGCGCCTTCAGTTCCGACACTTCCCTGTCCTGCAGATTTTGATCGACGTAATCCGCCAACCGGATTTCCACATCGGCGCAGGTGAGTTTCGGCGTCATGCCCAGGCCACCCCCTGCTGCTTGCGAATGACCCTGGCCAGTTCCGCGCGCCCGCGATTCAGCCGGCTCTTCACCGTACCCTCGGGAACATTCAACACCTGCGCGATTTCACGGTATTCCATCTCTTCCAGATCCCGCAGGATTACCGCCTCGCGCAATTCCGGAGACAGCTTCTGTAAGCCTGCCTGTAGTACTTCGCTAGCCTCGCGCCCCGCCAGGATGCCATCCGCGCGCGTTCCCGCCGCGGTCTTCTCTTGCAGCATCGGCAACTGGCCTTCAATCGAATCTGTCACCCGGTCCAACTTAGTTCGACGATAATGATCGATCAGTAGATTACGAGACAGCCGAGACAGCCAAACGGCAAAGGACCCCTCGCCCACGCGATAGCTCTTTAACGACCGGAAGACGCGCAGGAAGATTTCCTGGGTCAGGTCCTGGGCTTGCGAATCCGACCCGGTGAAGCGATAACAGATGGCATACACACGTCGAGTATGCACCTTCACCAAGTCTTCCCAGGCGTGCTCCTCACCGCTCAAACACCCCTCCACAAGTTGCTGATCAGCGTCCAAGGAGGATCCCCTTGTCGACCAAATCATGGTAACCTGTCGAACTGTGGCGCCCAACGCCATTTTGAGTGGTACGACCTCTTTTTCTCAGAACCGGAATTCGCCTGACCGCGTTCTGGTTTTCCACGTTCCTATAATGAGAACGAAATGTCGGCATGGGAAGTTCGATCTATTCTAGCGAGCCGCCCTACTTCGCGGTAGAACCAGGTCGAAAGTCGTAAACGATTGAAAAAGCATCACCTAGGTTTACTGGTCGCGGTAGGGCTGCTGGTCGTTGCGGGCGCATTCCTGTATGCTCGCATTAGCCAGTCCGGTTTTGCGTGGAATCGCTTCCTGGAAGCGATCCAAACGGTGAGGGGCCCGTGGCTTGCAGCGGCCGTTCCCCTGATTCTGGCCTCCTACGTCATCCGCGCCCTCCGTTGGCACGTCATGCTGCGCCCGATGGCCCCCCAATCCACTCTTTGGCAGCTGACCACAGCCACCTTCATCGGATTCACCGCCATGGTGTTGTTCGGCCGCGCGGGAGAGCCGGTCCGGCCCTACCTGATCGCCCGCAAGTACAACCTAGCCTTTTCCACCCAGGTGGCTGCGTGGCTGGTCGAACGCATCCTGGATCTCTTAATGATCCTGGCCCTGTTCGGCTTTTCGCTGGCCTACGCCAATCGTGGCCAAGCCGAGTTGCCTCCCGGAGTCCAAGCCGCCGGATGGGTTGCCGGAGTGGCCGCCGCCACTTGCTTTGCCGCGATCCTGGCGCTGCACCGGTTTCGCGGCCGGATCCGAACGCGAATCGAGGATGCCACTACATTCCTCCCAGAAGCCTTCCGCCAGCGCATTCTCGGCTTCATCCACGCGTTTGACGAAGGCATGCAATCTACCCGCGATCCCGCCAGCCTGTGGCTTCTGGTTTTCTACACACTGCTCGAATGGACCTTCGTGGCCGCCACCTTCGTCGCTATTTTCAAAGCCTTCCCAGCCGTCAATGGCCTGGGAATGGCCGAGGTGCTGACCGTGATGGGTGTGGTCACGTTCGCCAACATCGTGCAGATCCCCGGCGTAGGAGGAGGCATCCAACTCGCCACAGTCCTAGTACTGACCGAAATGTACGGCGTGGAAGTAGAGGCCGCCAGCGGCATCGCACTCGTGATCTGGGCCTTCAACTTCCTGATCGCCGTCCCCATCGGGCTGGTCATGGCGTTTCGGGAAGGCATCCAGTGGCGTAACATGAGACATGTCGGTGACGAAAATCCACTGGAGTATTGATAACGGGGATAGGGCATGACGTGCCCCTTCTGTAATCACCGCGAAGACAAAGTCATCGATTCCCGCGAAAGCAAAGAAGGCGACGTCATTCGCCGCCGCCGGGAGTGCCTCAAGTGTGAACGGCGCTTCACCACCTACGAACGCAGCGACGACATCCCCTTCATGGTGATCAAACGCGATGGCCGGCGCGAAAAATTCGAGCGCCAGAAAGTCTTGGAAGGCTTGATCAAAGCCTGCCAGAAACGCCCCGTCGGGATCGCCAAACTAGCCGAAGTGGTGGACGCAGTGGAATCCAAGCTCGCCGAAAATGCCGACCGTGAAATCTCGACCACCGATATCGGCGAGCTGGTAATGCAAAGGCTCAAGACCCTGGACAAAATCGCCTACGTCCGCTTCGCCTCGGTTTACCGCGACTTCCAGGACGTGGAAGCGTTCCTGACAGAGCTCAAGGATCTCTTCCAGCGCCGCAGCTAGCCCGTGAAGAACTCGCGCGCACGCTAGTGATGCGCGCTGTGATCCTCCGGCACCGGCTTCTTCTCCTGTGCAGCTGGTGGAGCTACCGTCCCCATCTTAGTCGCCATCTTGGCCTTCATTTCGTCCATCATTTTGCCGTGTCCTTGCGTTACAGCCTGAAGTTCCTTCAGCACCACGCCATGCGCCGCGATCTTCTTCTGTAACTCCGCCGGATTTTTCTCGGCTTCGATTGCGGCAAAGCTCTTGGCCAGTTGATCCACCAACTTGGTGGTCTCCTCGTGCTGCTTCATCATCCCCATTTCGGCCGAGCCGTCCTTCATTTGCGCCTTCGCGCCACTCCCCCACAGCCCCGCCGTCAGAACCGCCGCCGTCAGCATTGTTAGAAGTTTCATAAAACGTCTCCGATCCACGTAGTGCAATCGCACCGCCAACGGCTAAGTCCAATGACCAAAGCAGCGCTGCCCATTCCAGTGCCTGCCTGCGCCAAATGGCGCAGACGCTCGGCGGTCATTCCGTCACGCCGCTCCGTCTGTCATAATGTACCGGCGCACTCCTCCGTCGCACTCCTAATGACACCGTTCTTCATCTGGCTCGAACATACCGATTTCAGCGTCTGGGTCCGTGAATCCCCGTCGCTGCTCGCATTCCCTTTCCTGCTGATCCTGCACGCCATCGGCATGGGATTCCTGGCCGGCATGAACATCGCCATCGACCTACGCATCCTCGGCGTCTCGCCACGCATCCCTTTGGCCGCCATGCGCGCCTTCTTCCCCTTCTTGTGGTTCGGCCTGATCATCAATGTGATCTCGGGTGTTTCGCTGCTGATCGGTTATCCCACCAAGGCCCTGACCAACTGGGTCTTCTACCTGAAACTCGGACTCATCGGCATGGCGCTCATGGCCCTGCGCTGGACCAAAAACCGCGTCTTCGACGGCCCCGAAATTACTACCGGCCAGCTGCCTGGTCCCGCACGCAGTGTCGCCGCACTCTCGATCTCTTGCTGGCTAATAGCCATCGTCGCGGGCCGCTTGTTGGCCTACACTTATAAAACTCTCATGTCAGGGGAATAATGCCATGAACGAATTCACCGAAGCCGCGCGCCTCTTCTTCCTCGGACTGCCGACACACGACATCATGGGCACGCGGTGGATGTGGCCCATCTGCGAATCCATCCATTTCATCGGCCTGACCATGCTGATCGGGACCGTCGGAATGTTCGACCTTCGCCTGATGGGCGTCGGACGCCAAATCGCGCCGGCCGACCTGCACCGGCTGATCCCGTTTGGCGTCGCCGGGTTCATTGGTAATGTCCTGACCGGAATCTGCTTCCTGTCCGGCGCGCCAGACCAGTACATCTACAACTGGGCCTTCCGCTGGAAACTCGTTTTCCTGATCATCGCAGGATTGAATATCCTGGTTTTCTACTCCGCCCTATTCCGCCGGGTCCGCGGGCTGGGACCCGGAGCCTCCATTCCCCTCGGCGCCCGCATGGTCGGCGCCGTCTCTTTGGCCGCTTGGCTGGGAGTCATAACCGCCGGCCGCCTGCTAACGTTTTACCGCCCCCTGCAGATTAGTCCTGGAAAATGGGTATTCTGACCCATTTGCCTCTCGGCTTATGGTCCCACTTGTTGTCTGCAACCAAACGATTTTTGCGGCATCATTGAAATAGAGTCTTAACTTAAGTTAGGAAGGCTGTTATACTGACACTGGCCAAAAGCTTGTCGAGGTAGCCGGATTCGTGTCCCTAAATCCTTGTAAACACTTGACAGTAAAGGCTAACAGACGACATCAGAAATCGAGAAAGACGTGCTGACTGGAAGCGGATTGCCGCTGCCGCCAGCATAAGTAGGACCACGTGGACCATTTCGAGGATCAATTTTTAGGCGAGGGTCATGAACCCCTAGGGATGCCGTTCGATGAGGACGGAAGTTTCTTTCACCCTGAAGAAGTACATGACGGGGAAGAATTCGCCCACGCCACCCCGGTTGAAGAGTCGATTTACACCGACGATCCCGTGCGTGTGTACCTCCGCGAAATGGGTGCTGTACCGCTGTTGACCCGCGAAGGCGAAGTCAACCTCGCCCGCCGCATGGAACGCGGTAAGTTACGGATGCAAAAGGCGATTAGCCGATCCGCTTTGGTCCAGCTATTGGCCGTGGGAATCGCGGAAGAAGTCAAAGCCGACCCCGATGCCGTCGACAACTTCATCGACTTAGGCGACCTTGAGGCGGGAAGTTCCGCCTACAACAAACGCCGCAACGAAGTTCGCAACAACATCCTGGAAATCCTCAACCTGCACAAAAAGCAGGGACAGGCTGCCATAAAGCTGGATTCCGTTCCGGCCAGCAACAAAAAGCTTCGCCGCCGCTGGCTGGGCAAGGTTGCCCGTTCCATCGTCGAAATCTCGCAGGCAATGCGGGGGATTCCGTTTTACATCCAGCAGTGGAAAGTCTTCTCCAAGGAAATCGAGCGCGTTAGCGAAGAACTTTCGCACCTGGAACAGGATCTGCGCAAGCTGGAAGGCAAGAAATCCGTAGCCGCCGCTGCGCGCATCAAGGAACTCAAAAAAGAGATCAAGAAGCATGAGCAGGCAGCCGGGTCAAATTTACAGGACCTGCGCCACACGCTTTCCACGATTCGACATGGGGAAGTCGAAGCCGAGCGCGCCAAAAAGGACCTGGTCGAAGCCAATCTCCGCCTGGTAGTCTCCGTCGCCAAGAAATACGTCAACCGCGGGCTGCACCTCCTCGACCTGATCCAGGAAGGCAATATTGGCCTGATGCGTGCCGCCGACAAGTTCGAATTCCGCCGCGGCTTCAAGTTTTCGACTTACGCCACCTGGTGGATTCGCCAGGCAATCACCCGCGCCATCGCCGATCAGTCGCGCACCATCCGCATCCCCGTTCACATGAACGAGTCGATGAACAAGTTCCTGCGCGCGACCCGGGAGCTGGAAAAAGAACTGGGCCGTGCCCCAACTAACGAAGAAATCTCGCGCCGCATGGATATCCCGGTGGAGAAGGTCCAGAAACTGAAGACCATCTCGCGCGATCCGGTGTCGCTCGAAACCCCCGTCGGCCGCGACGGTGAGAGCGCCCTGGGCGATCTGATCGAAGACCGCTGGGTGGGTTCGCCCGTCGACGCCGTCATCGATACCAACGTCCGTGACGAGACTGCGAACATCCTCAAAACCCTCTCGCCCAAAGAAGAGAAAGTGATCCGCCTGCGCTTCGGCATCGGCTGCGAGCGGGAACATACGCTGGAAGAAATCGGCCAGGAGTTCGACGTCACCCGCGAACGCATCCGCCAAATCGAAGCCAAAGCCCTGCGCCAGCTCCGTTCGCCGGAACGCGCCCGCCACCTGCGTGCACTGCTCGCCGCGAGATAGCTCGCACCTTACTTAACATTCACCAACCAGTCACGCGGCTGTAACGAGCCCTTTGTAACATCAAGGTCGTTACTCCATGGCTCAAAAACTTCTCTTATCCGTCCTGGTCCTCTGTGGGACCTTAAGCGCGCAGATCACGTCCATTGAAAACGGAGCAAGCTTTCGTCCGGCAATCTCTGCCGGGTCGTGGGCTACGCTCAAGGGCACTTTCGCAGGCGTCACCCAAACCATCGGAGTGATTCCGGTAGGTACCAATCTAGCCGGCGTGACGGTGACAGTCGCCGGCGTCGCAGCCCCGGTATACTTCGTCTCCACCGGCCAGATCAATTTCATCGTCCCCGCTGGGACAGCGGCTGGGTTGCAGCCCATCCAGGTCAAGGCCGGAAGCGCAACCTATGACTCCACTATTCGCATCATCAGTGCAGCCCCGGGAATTTTCTTCCAGGACACGGCAACTCCCCCGAAGGGCGCGGTGCTGAATCAGAACAGCACGCTTAATACCTCAACCAACGTCGCGTTGCGCGGCGAATTTGTTCAGATCTATGCAACCGGTCCGGGCACGTTTAAGAACGCGATCACGGATGGAGCCGGTGCGCCGGGCAATCCCTTAAATACCACTCTGTCAACGCCGCAGGTTTATATCGGAGGCGTCCTGACCGAAGTCCAATTTACCGGCTTGGCACCCGGTTTTCCCGCGTTATGGCAGGTGAACGCGAAGGTGCCCTCGCAAACCTTCATCACCGGCCGCGTCCCCGTCGTGATCACCATGGACGGTGTGGATTCAAATGAGGTAACGATCTTTGTTCAATAAATACGTTCGGCTCTTTCTGGCAGTGGCCGCAGCCAGCACCGGTTTCTCTCAGGCAACTTCAGGTACCATTGCGGGCTCCGTGTATGACGGTCAAACGGGGCGGCCCATCAGCTTGGCGGCCATCGCTGTGGACGGCGTTTCCGATCCAAAGAACGTCTCGACTCCAGACGGGCGGTTCTCGTTCTCCGCAGCGCCAGGAAAACACGCCTTGAAATTTACAGCTGAGACCTATTTGCCGGTGGAGATCCGGGAGGTCACTGTGATAGCGGGCGCGGTCGCAGAAGCCAGCACTCTCATGTCCAACGAGCGTTTGGTCAGCACCATCGATGTTGTGGAAAAGCTGGATGCCGTCGCCTCCACTGCCGAGGCGATGCTCACCGAGCGCAAACTTTCGGCTGTGGTTAGCGACAGCATCGGGCACCAGGAACTCACCGAAGGTGCCGCCGGCGATGCTGCCGGCGCCATCGAAAAGGTGACCGGAGTCAGCATCGTCGGGGACGGATTCGTATACGTGCGCGGCCTGGGCGAACGCTATAGCTCCACGCAGCTGAATGGAGCGGTGATTCCCACCACGGAGCCAGAGAAGCGCGTCGTTCCGCTAGACCTGTTTCCGACGGGCATGATCGATAGCATTAAAATCGCTAAGACCTATTCCCCCGAACTGCCGGGTGAGTTCTCTGGCGGTCTGGTACAACTGCAAACCACCGAATTTCCGCCGCGCCCACATCTGACCGTGTCATTCAAGGGCGGTTTTAATACGGTCACCACGAACAGCCCTTTCCTGTCGTATCCCGGCAGCGCTAGCGCTGGCGACTTCTGGGGTTATGGTTCCGGCGCTCGCGGAATTCCAAGTTCCATCGGATCCAATACGCGTTTGTTTCAAGGCAACGTGCCTCCAGACCAATTGCAGGCCTTCGGCCGGGCCTTTTCCGATAGCTGGGAACCGACCAAGATCGCATCCATGCGCCCCGCTCTCGACTGGTCCGTCAACGGCGGAAATACGTGGGGCAAGCTGGGCTTAACCAGCGCTCTGACGTTCTCGAACAAGCCACAGGTGCATAAGGAAGTACAGCGATTTATTCGCCAGGACGGCGGCACTCCTTACATTTTCACTGAGTATCCGGACTTCCGCGAGTACTCCGAAAGCGCGCGTCTGGGCGGCGTCGTGAATCTCTCATACCGCTTGACGCCTAATAACAAGATCCTTTTTAAGAATATGTTCACGCATGACACAGACAAAAGCGCGCGTGAGTTCTCCGGCTCTGACGGCGGAACGGGCATCGAACTATCCTCGCAGCGCCTGCGCTATGTGGAACGCTCGCTGTTTTCTAACGGGGTCGAAGGGGAACACGCGTTGCCGGATTTCCACGGCAGTCTGATCCATTGGCAGTTCACCTATTCCAATTCCAAGCGTAATGAACCCGATCTCCGCGAGGTGTTGCGCGGGAAACTATCCAATGGGCAGCAGCAGTTTGTTGCTCTGGGAAGCTCAGCGATCCGGTTCTTCTCGGATTTGAAAGATCACATTTACGAGCCGCAATTCGACTACAGCGTCCCGTTTTTCAAGGGATCTGTAAGCGGCCTGTTCAAGACCGGTTTCCGGGCCACGATCCGGCATCGCGATTTTCAGGCGCGGCGCTTCCGGTTCATTCCGCAGCAATTGAGTACGCTCGACCTGCAATTGCCCAGCAACCAATTGTTTGCTGCCGAGAACATTCGTCCCAGCGGATTTCAGCTGGTAGAGTTCACGCGCGGCACAGACAGCTATGACGCCGATATGAAGATCTATGCGGGTTATTCCATGGTGGATCTCAGCTTCGGGCGTAAATGGCGTTTAGAAGGCGGGATCCGCGTGGAAGACGCGGATCAGAAAGTAGTCACGGTCGACAACCAGATACCAGGTTCTGTTGCCGTCAAGGCTGCGTTGCAAAATCGCGATCCCATTCCGGCTGTGAACTTGATGTACACGCTCTCACAGCGGCAAACCTTCCGCGCTTCCTATAGCCGTACGGTTTCGCGGCCGGACTTCCGTGAGCTGTCGCCGTTCGATTTCAACAACGTCCTGGGTGGGTTTGTCACTGTTGGCAACGCCAATCTGAAGCGCGCCATCATCAATAACTATGATCTGCGCTGGGAAATGTTCCCGGGCGGAAACCAGTTGATCGCGGTTAGCTTTTTCGTGAAGAAATTCACCAGCCCCATCGAGCAAACGATTCTTCCTTCCAACGACCTTCGGCAAACCTACGCCAACGCCAAGGGCGCACGGAACTTTGGCTTCGAACTCGAATTCCGGCAGGATTTGGCGCGGCTGTCTCCGTTATTGAAGGAGTTTTCATTTTCAACGAACTACACCTTCGTGAATTCCAACATCCAGCTCAAGCCGGAAGATGCCATGATCGTGACGTCCCAAAGTCGGCCTCTGCTGGGCCAGTCGCGCAATGTATTCAACGGGACTTTTCAGTGGGCCCGTCCGCGCTGGCATAGCGACGCGCGTTTGCAGGCTGGTTATGTATCGCGTCGCATCACCGACGTGGGTACGTTCGGCGTACCGGATATCTACCAGGAAGCTACTCCCAATATCGACTTCGTTTACCAGTATTCCAGGGGTGAACGCGGCCAGTGGGGTTACCGCATTGAGGGCGAAAACATCACCAACACAGATTTTCGCTGGACCCAGGGTGTGTTCACCCAACGGCAATACAAACTCGGGCGGACATTTCAGGCCGGCATCAGTTATTCATTTTTCTAGAAGACGCCTCATTTAAAGAAACGATTAGGGAGAGATTATGCGAATTTATTCGATACTGATGCTAGGACTGTGCGCGGCCACCCTGCTGCCCGGTCAAAAGGTGACGGCGCAACGCGAGGCTCAGATCTACAATGGCCCGCGCGTAGCGACCTCGATGTACATCTGGAGCGACAAATACACCTATAGCCCCGGCGGGAGCCTGACGCTTAAATGGACCGTCAAGACGAATAACGACCTGTATCCGTACACGGTTTTCGTCTATCGCCAGAACAACCAGACTGGAGTCAAAACATACTATCCCGCGGGTACCACGGCGGTGACGGATATCAACGGCAACACTTTGGCGCAAGGCTTCCAAGCGGCTAAGCTCGCCGACAAATCGAAAGCGATCCTGTTGGGCGCGGGTGGGATCGCTCCCTCCGTATCCATGCCCAACGAACTCGGCATGCACACTTTCGTTGTTGAATTGCGCGACTACACTGGCACCCATCCTCTAAAGACGGCCTATATGAAGGTAGGCGTGGTGTCCTCCACCCAAACGCTGACGGGCGAGATCACTTCCAGCCGCACCTTAACCAACGATACGCTTTGGCAGGTTTCTGGCTTGGTTACCGTGAAAAACGGCGCCGTACTTACGGTTCAGCCTGGGACTTTCGTCTACGGGTTGCCAGGATCGCAGCCTGCATCAGTCCTCTTGATTTCCCGGGAAGGCCGCATTGAAGCAGCCGGCACCGAATCCCGCCCGATCGTGTTCACTAGTTCACGCGCTTTTGGTCAGCGGCAGCGGGGCGACTGGGGAGGTGTCCTCATGCTTGGTAAAGCTCCTGTAAACACCGGAGCGAACATTAGCGGCGGCAATAATCCTGCGGGCTCTTTCTATATTGAAGGGCTGACCACAAATCCCGATGGCCTCTACGGAGGCGCCGATCCCACGCACAGCTGCGGCACCATGACATACGTCCGCATCGAATACTCCGGTGTGACTCTCACGCCCAATAACGAAACCAATTCCTTCACTTGGGCCGGCTGCGGCACCGCGACGACCGCCCATCACCTGCAAGCCATCTTCGGCGGGGACGACTCCTTTGAATGGTTCGGCGGCACGATGAACACAAAGTACGTTGTTGGCGGCTTGAACGCCGACGACTCCGCTGATTTCCAGTTGGGGACAACCGGCAAATTGCAGTTCGGGATGTTCTACCAGAGCCCCGATTCTCGCGGCAACCGCGGCATCGAAGGCGACAACAGTGAATATAACCCAGCGGCTACGCCCGCCTCGGATCCCACCTTCTACAACTTAACCTTCTTCGGTAGCGGCCAGCCCGGCTTCGACGAGCCAGGCGCTTCACCCGGTATCTTCCTCCGGCGTGCGGCTCGCGGAACGTTCAATAACATCGTCGTCTCGAACTTTTCCGATCAATGCATGAACCTCCCCGATGCGAACACCCAAGCGCAGGCGGATGCAGGCAACATTAAGATGGACGGCATTCTCTGCTGGAATAATATGCGCAGCGTTACCAACGCCGCTGCCACGATCGCCGGCCAGATCACGATTCAGTACAGCCAAGACTTCGCCAACGGACTCAAGGGCAATGGCGCCGGCAAGAACTTCGTCGTCGCCGACCCCTTGATCCAACGCCCGTTTGAATACAGTGACCCGGATTGGCTGAGCGTGTTTGGCAGCCCGATCTTCCGCGCCGGTTGGGTGGCTGCCCCGGACGACGGTTTCTTCGACCAGGTGCGCTTCGTCGGCGCGTTCGGCGATGTCGACTGGACGCAGGGTTGGACCAGCTGGCTGGTAGATAGCGATATTCAATAACATCCATGAACCCTCTTCGTTTCAACTTCTAAGCCACGGAACCGCAGATAAACGCAACGCAGATAAGGACTCTTTGTTCTTATCTGCGTTCGCCAGTTGCGCTTAAGATTTTCCCCAGGCAATAACAATCTACAAAACTTCTCATAAGTGCGCCACAATAGTCGATACGGCAGCTAGAGGAAAGAGCTGCTCGAAGATGAAAGTAAACGATCCGAACTCGCTAGCGCCAGGAGGTCTCCAGACCAATCCGACGCAAACGAACAAGACGCAGTCGGTGGAACGGACGGCGTTGCCGCTGCGCTCCGGGGACGCCCCTGTCGGGGACGGGTCCGGTGACGACGTACACCTATCTGAGCTGGTACGGAGTTTGCGGGCATTAGCCGCGGATTCTCCGGAAACCCAGGCACGCATCGAGCAGATCGCGCGGACCTATGCGCAAGGCAGCTACAAAGTAGATGCCGAAGCGACGGCCGCAGGGATCATCGATGATGCCATCCAACACAACAACACTCTCTGATATAACCGATGACGTTGCCGGCGTACGCCTGCACGTAGAAAACTTGCGCAGAGCTCTAGTGGCGGAGACGCCAGCGGAGTTCGCCGCAAACCTACCTGTGCAGCTGCGGGCGCTAGAGCAGGCGGCAAAGGTTCTGCGACTGGCTCAGCCTGCTCCCCACTGCACCGAGCTCGAATTGCTACGCAATGAGTTAGGCCGCGTGGAAGCCCTGGCTCACAGCGCCGACGATTTCTGTCACGGCTGGGGACGTCTGTTGGGAATGGACGGCGGCTACACGCCCGCCGGAGCTCCAGCGGAACTTCTCACGGCCGGAACGGCCGCGCAGACACGCGTAAGAGTGCAGGGGTAAATCATGGGCACACTCGTCACGGCTCTTCACAATTCGACCAACGCCCTGCGGGTATACGGCAGCGCACTCGCGGTGGTTCAGAACAACATCGTCAATGCTAATACCCCGGGCTACGCCAAACAGATCCCGCAAGTCTTCCCGGGTGCGGTAGACGGTGGATTCTTATCCAGCCCGTCGGTCACTTCGCGCTCGCAATACATGGAGCAAGCGGTTCGCAACCAGCAGCAGCTGCTGGGCGACGCTCAGCAAAGGGCCGCGGACATCGGCATGGTCGAAGGGCAATTCGATCTCTCCAGCCAATTCGGAATCCCCGGGGCGATCAACGAATTCTTTAACGGATTCTCCAATCTTGCGGTGAATCCAAATAACGCCGTGGCTCGCCAATCGGTGGTCGATCTGGCGGACACCGTGACGGCCGCCTTCAATCAAAGCGCCCGCGGCTTGCAGGACATCGGGACCAATGTGCTGGGCCAAACCCGGGCCACCGTAGCCGGCATTAATCGTCTGGCGGAACGCGTCGCGGAAATCAACCACGCTTACCGCGTGTCAGCGAGCGCGGTGTCCGATCCTGCGCTGGATGCGCAACTTAATACAGCTCTCGAAGAGCTATCCGGACTGGTCAACTTCAGTACCGTCCGCACCGCTGACGGGGCGGTAAACGTCTATATCGATGGGCAGACCATTCTGGTCATGGGCGAGGAACAACGGCCCATTAATGTCGATTTCTCAACTCCGCAAAGCATCATTCGGGACGCAGTGGGAGCCGATATCACCGGCCAGATCAGTAGCGGACAGTTACACGCCCTGGTGATCGAAAAGAATGTCCTGTTGCCAGGTTACGTAGCCGACCTGAATACCCTGGCGGCCTCCTTTGCCGACACGGTGAACACCACTTTGGCGCAGGGTGTCGACAAGAACGGCCAGCCGCCGCCGGCGGATTTCTTTATCTACAGCGCTACCAGCGCCGCATTTACACTTTCGACGAACGGCATCGCGCCGGACCAAATTGCCGCCGCCTTGCCGGGCGCTCCTGGCGGGAATGCCAACGCCATTGCTCTTTCCAAGCTGGGCAGCGATCCCGTCCTGAACGGCTTCACGTTTACGCAGTATTTCGGCAACCTAGGGTCCCGCGTAGGCCGCGATGTAGCTTCGGCCCGTCAGCAGGAGAGCCAGTATCAGGACACCGTCGCGCAGGCGCGTGTGCAGCGTGGCGACATTAGCGATGTATCTCTGGACGAAGAAGCCACGCGCCTGCTGGAATACCAGCGTTCCTATCAGGCGATCAGTAAGATGATCGGCGTGCTGGCCGAGCTCACCCAATCCGTCTTGAACATTTTGCACTAAGGGGTTCTGTATGATTTCCAATCTCACGGCTCTCGACCGGCAATTTCTGACCAGCCTTAACCGCATCTCCGACCGGTCGGAGCGCGCGCAACGCCAGATCTCGACGGGGCTCAAGCTAACGCGCGTCTCCGATGCGCCGGATCAGATTTCGACCTTGCTGACGGCGCGTGCGAATTTCGCTGCGGCACAGCAGATCGATTCCAACCTGGGGCGTGTCAAAGCCGAGGTCGACGGCGGCGAGCAAGCGTTGCAGAGCAGTGTGGAACTGTTCGAGCGCGTGCGCACGTTGGGCGCGCAAGCGGCCACCGATACGGCTACAGCCGCGGGTCGAAACACCCTGGCGCAGGAAGCGGGCAGCGTGCTGGAACAGCTCGCCGGGCTGGCATCCACACAAGTGGAGGGGCGCTACATCTTTGCGGGAGATGCCGATCAGCAGTCGCCCTATACGATGGACTTGACGCTGGCTGTGCCCGCCAGTTCGTATCTGGGCGCACCGGCCACACGGCTGGCGCAACATCCCAACGGGACGGCATTTCTGCTCGGCCATACGGCGCAGGATATTTTCGATTCCAGCGTTCCAGAGAACAACGTTTTCGCCACCATCACCACGCTGCGCCAAGCCATGCTGGATAACGATCTGCCGGCGATTCTGGCGGCGATGTCCGGACTGACGTCGTCGGGCGAACATCTCAACAACCAACTGGCTTTCTACGGCACCATCCAGAACAAGGTTGCAGAGGCGCACGAGTTTTCGAGTAATCGGCAGGTCCAATTGAAGACGGAACTTGCTGGGATGGAAGACGCCGACTTGTCACAAGCCATCCTCGAAATGAATCAAGCCCAGCTGCAGCAGCAGGCGGCCCTCAGCTCACGGGCGAAGATGCCGCGTACGTCGCTGTTTGACTACCTCGGCTGAGCTTTTTCCAAACATTTTCCGAGAGAAGCTGGGCGGGCGTGGACACTACTCCAATGCCATGCTGCGAGCTTTATTGATTCTCTTAAGCGCCCTGACTCTGTTTGCGCAGAAGCCTGAGTTGTCTGACGCGGACATTGAGGTCCAGTTGCATACCCGCCTCGCGAAATCGGTCATTGGCAATGACCACTTCACGGTACGCGTGAAGGGGGGAATCGTTTATTGGGAGGGCTCTACTACGGTCGGCCAGCACAAGGGGGCGGCTACACGGATGGCTAAATCCTCCGGGGCGCGGCGAGTGGTGAACAACATTCGGGTGAGCTCGTCGAAGAAAGCGGCTACGCCTGCCTCGGCGGCTGCGCCTGCTTCGAAAAAGGATGCGCCGAAGGGAAGTGCTCCCCCGGCGGCTGCTTCGCCCGCTCCCGCGTTGAAGAGGGCTTCGGTCCAGTGGATGCCTGTGCAGCCACGGTAGTTGAGCCTTGCCCCACTATGCCATCTGGGTCATGAGCAAATTAGTACCCAAACGGCGTCTAGTCCTATACCCAGCGATGTTAGACTTGTAGAAGATTCATGAGTTCGCTGTCTCCACGGCTTCAAATCAGGGTTCAACAGAAGCAAATCCTGACGCCTGGCCTGGTCCAAATGGTCAGTCTGCTGCAGCTCAACCGGCTGGAGCTGAAGGACATGATCACGGCCGAAATCGCTCAGAATCCGGTCTTGGAAGAGGCTGGTGAGGGCGTTGAGGAACTGACTGCGGAAGAGCTGCAGCCGTTGCTGGAAGCCGAAGGCCGCGCCGATCCAGCCGACCAGGGGATCCTCGAAGTCACACCTGGCGCCGCCGATACAGATGCCGGCTATCTGACAACGGATGCCTCGGTGGCTGACGCTCCGGATGCCGGCGATTACGATCCTACTTCGTTTTCTGAGATTCCGGCCGGGGAAGCGGGAGCCGCTGCCGCTACGGCCGACACCCCGACCGCCAGCGATCCCTTCGACGAGATCGACTTTGGATCCTACTTTGACGACTACCTGGACCCGGGTTTTAAGAGCCCCGCGGCTGAGAACACCGAAAAACCCTCGTTCGAGACTTTCCTTTCTTCGCCAGTGACGTTGGCGGACCACCTGCATTCTCAACTGGCGCTGATCGCGCTCTCCGAAAACGTCCGCGATGCGGCCGAAGGAGTGGTCGGGAACCTGGATGAAAACGGATACCTGCTTTCCACCCCCGAGGACATGGCGGAAGAAGGCCAGAACTCGCTCGAAGATGTTCGAGAGGCCATCCGCGTAGTGCAGACCCTGGATCCGGCTGGCGTGGCCGCGTCCGACCTGCGCGAATGTCTGATGCTGCAGCTGGAAAGCCGCAACGCCAAAGATGGCCTTGCCTGGAACATCATTGCCAACCATCTGAAGCTGGTGGAAACGCGGCAGAGCAAGGAACTCGCTAAGGTTTTGCGTCGTCCGATGGAGCATATTCAGATTGCTCTCGACGTCATCCAGCATCTGGACCCGCGGCCGGGCTTGCGCTATTCCGGCGCTGGTGCGCGCGTGGTGGAACCGGACGTCTACATCACCAAGGATGGGGACGACTACGTCATTCAGGTGAGCGACGACGATGTCCCGCAACTACGCCTCAATCCGCAGTATCGCAACATGATCCAAAGGGACCATGAGCCTGATAAGGACGTGCGGAATTACGTCAAGGAACGCTACGCTTCCGCCATCCAATTGATGAAGAATATTGAGCAGCGCAAGCAAACCATTATGCGCGTCTGCCAATGCATCGTGGGACGCCAGGGCGAGTTTTTAGAACACGGCATCGAATATTTAAAGCCGATGATGATCAAGGAGATCGCCGAGGAGATTGGCGTGCATCCCTCCACCGTGAGCCGGGCTGTTTCGAGCAAGTACGCGCACACGCCGCAGGGTGTATATGAACTGCGCTATTTCTTCTCCGAGGCCGTCCAGGGCCCCAGCGGCGGCGGTACTCCGCTGCTCTTGTTAAAGCGCCGCGTGAAGAAAATGATCGAAGACGAAGACCGCTCGCATCCGCTGACCGATGAACAGATCACCGACAAGTTGCAAGCGGAGGGCATCGACGTTACCCGTCGCACGGTTGCCAAATACCGGGAGGACATGCGCATTCCTTCCACGCATCAACGCCGCGCTCGCGAGTAACACCAGAGTTCACAGCCGTGCGACCCGCTCTCAAACACGAAATTATGCAAGTAACCTACACGGGGATTCACCACGACTTACCGGAGAAGGTCCAGAACAAATTGGACGCGAAGTTCGCCAAACTTTCCAAGCTTTTGGACGGGAATGGCGAGCATAAGGCTCACGTTGTCTTGAGCCAGCAGAAACGCACTTATCGGGCTGAGGTAACCATCCATTATTTCGATCATCAGTTTGTCGGCATCGGAACCAACACGGACTTGTTCCTGGCAATGACCGCGGCCTTGGAAAAGTTGGAGGCCCAAGCTCTGAAGCAGCGCAACAAGTGGCGCGAAACGCACCGTCGCCAGGCTAAGCCCGCCAGCGTTCCTGCGTCCGAGCCAGCCTCGACTCCTGTCGCGTCCTCCGGACCCCGCGTATTCAGGGTGAATATGGGCCGCCGGAAACCCCTGACCCTGGAAGAAGCCATGATGATGATCGACAAGAACGGCAACCATCTGGCCTACCGCGATGCGGATACCGATCGGGTGTCGGTTTTGGTGCGCCGCACAGACGGGCACTTTGACTTGATAGAATCCTGAGAAGTGTCCCTTCCGCCGACGTCCCTCACCAACACGGAGCTCGTCATTATTACGGGCTTGAGCGGTTCGGGCAAAGGCACCGTCCTCAAGGCCTTCGAGGACCTCGGGTACTATTCAGTCGACAACCTGCCGCTGGACCTCATTGAGAAGTTCGCGGAACTGACCAAGAGCGCGCCCAACATCCGGCGCGCCGCCCTGGTGGTGGATATCCGCGAAGGCAATGCACTGGAGCGCTTTCCCGCGCTCTTCAAACGCATCCGCCGGCAAGTGCCCACGCGGCTGCTGTTTCTGGAAGCCGACGAATCCGCCTTACTGCGGCGTTTCAGTGAGACTCGCCGGCCACATCCCTTGGGCACGAAGCAGACGGTCGCTAAGAACATCCATAACGAACGCGAACAACTGGAGCCGATCCGCAAGCTGGCTGATCCGATCATCAACACCAGCCGCTTCAATGTGCACGAGTTACGCGAGACGATCCATTCCACGTTTGGCGGGCAACGCGAGCGCACTTCCGGGATTCTGGTCCAGGTCAACAGCTTTGGTTACCGGCACGGGATTCCTCCGGAGAGCGACTTGGTGTTTGATGTACGTTTCCTGCCGAACCCCAATTACATTCCGGCCTTCAAAGAAAAGACCGGAAAAGATCCCAGTGTGGCGCGCTATATTCGAAGCTTTCCGCAGACCAAGGAATTTATCGAACGTATCTCCGACCTGCTGATTTACCTGCTGCCGCACTACATCGACGAGGGCAAGAGCTATCTCACGATCAGCTTTGGATGCACCGGTGGCCACCACCGCAGCGTGATGATCGCGGGGGACCTGCGGAAACGTTTGGCGGCGGCGGGGTACCGTGTGAAGGAATCCCACCGCGATATTAAGAAGTAACTCCGCCGCGTCGTGAGAGGCTGCTCTACATGGAATAAACTGGAGGCGCAATGGATTCTCCAGGTATGAGCGCCGCAGTTTCTCCAGAGTTAGAGCCGCGACCTACGGTGTCGGCCGTTGCCTCCCGTTGTCGCGACCTTGAGCAATCTTCCCAGTTGGAGTGGCTGGAAACCAACGGCACGGGCGCCTTCGCCATGGGGACGGTCGCGGGAATCAACACCCGGCGCTATCACGGATTGCTGGTCGCCTCGCTGAAGCCGCCGGTGGAACGCTTTGTTCTGCTGTCCCGCGTGGAAGAAGAAGCCATCTGCAGCGCGGGCACGGTGACGCTCAGCGCGTGTCAGTATCCGGGCACTGTCGCAGGTCTCGGCTTTGATCACCTGGAAGAATTTCGACCGGACCCCTGTGCCACGTGGCGCTTTGCTTTCGCCGGTTTGACGCTGGAAAAGCAGGTCTACCTGGTGCCCGGAAGACAGGCCGTCGTGATTCGTTACCGCCCATCGGTTCCCATTACGCTGCGCGTGCGGCCGTTCCTGGCGTATCGCGACTATCATTCCCTGACCCATTCCAATGCTTCGTTGAATCCGGCGGCGGATGTTTCGCCGGGGATCGTACGCATGAAGCCCTACGCGGGTCTACCAGCCCTGGAGTTGCATAACCAAGGCAGCTTTACTGCTGATCCGCATTGGTATCACGACATCGAATACCTTGCTGAGCTGGACCGAGGCCTCGATTTCCGCGAGGACTTGTTCACGCCTGGCGTCCTTACATTGGAGCTGCGGTCCGATACCTGGACCTCCATCGTGGCCGCGGCCGAGCCGTTACAGGATGGGGATGAAATCGATTCGCCGCCCTGCAAGCTCGACCCGTTTGTGGTTCGCCGCGCGGATGGCAGGCCGACGATCATCGCCGGTTATCCATGGTTCACCGATTGGGGGCGCGACACCATGATCAGCCTGCCGGGTCTCCTGATCACTCCCGGACGCCTCGAAGAAGCTCGCGAGATTATCGAAGGCTTTCTGGAGCACCGGGACAAAGGCATCATCCCCAACCGTTTTCCGGACGCGGGTGAAACGCCGGAGTACAATACGGCGGACGCCACGCTGTGGATGTTCCAAGCTGTACGCCAATGGCTGGCGGCTGGTGGCAATCGATCCTTCTTGCGCGACGTGTTTTACCCCGCCGCAAAAGAAATTCTGGATTGGCACATGCGCGGGACTTGGTACGGCATCGGGGCGGATCCCGCCGACGGTTTGCTGAATGCAGGTACGCCGGGTACTCAACTCACGTGGATGGACGCAAAGGTCGGCGAATGGGTGGTGACGCCTCGTCACGGGAAACCGGTCGAGATTAACGCGTTGTGGCACGGAGCGCTGGTGTCCATGGCGAGCTGGGCTATCGAACTGGGCGACGCCGCCGCGGCAGAGCAGTACGCTACCGCTGCGAAGCGGGCGCGAGACAGCTTCCGCGAAAAATTCTGGAACCCCACGCGGGAGTGTCTGCATGACGTGCTACCCCCCCAGGGTTCAGCCGAAAAATTCCGACCCAATCAAATCTTTGCGGTCAGCCTGCCCTACGATCTTCTCGACCTCGCCCAGCGTCGCGCGGTCGTGAAGGCGGTGGCGGTCAAGCTGCTGACGCCGGTTGGCTTGCGCACTCTGGATCCGGCCGATCCGGAATATCGAGGTCGCTACGAAGGCTCGCCACACGACCGCGACGGGGCATATCATCAGGGCACTGTCTGGCCATGGTTGATGGGGCCGTTTATAGACGCGTATTTAAACGCGTTTGGGCAGACTCCGGACACACTGCGGGATTGCCGTAATATGCTGCATTCCCTGGATCAGGAATCCGCCAGCCACGGTTGTTTGGGATCCTTGGCGGAGATCTATGATGGCGACAAACCGCGTCACCCGCGCGGGTGTCCCGCACAAGCCTGGAGTGTCGCCGAGATCGCGCGAGTGCGGAGCCAGTACAACTTGTAGTTACTTCGGAAGCTTGTTGTGCGCCGCGTCTTTCTCGTTGTCGCACACGTCTTCGATCAACTCCGTGTCGGGCATCAGTTCCAGCGGAATGGTCACAGTCCACGGCTTGGTGTACGCTTTCGGATCGTCCACCGTGATGTCCAGCGTCATGTGGCCGAAGTCGATGCGGCGGAAACGTTCCTGTGTCCGCATTGCTTCCGTGTTCGGATGCCCGCTGTCGTCCAGCCAGGTCTTGTCCGTGAAGCCTGCGGAATCGATGATGAATGTGTCGCCGTCCCATTTTCCAATTGAGTAGCCGTACCAAGCAGGTTGCATGTCGGCAGGCAATTTACGGCCATCTGTAAATACCTGCCGGAACTGCGCCAGTTGCTCGATGAGAATGAGCGTCACGCCCGGAGTTTCGATGATCTTGAACGGAATGTTGGGCAGCATGCTCCCCAGCACCCCATGTGGCAGGCACAGTTCCGAGGGACGGCCCGCGCCAAGGTTCCCGTAGCGCCTCTGTTGCAATAGCTCCGCCGCCCAGGGCTGCAAAGGGACCGTGGAGCCTGCAGGCATGTAATAGGTCACCGTGTTTCCGAAATTCGCCCCGGAGGGTGTGTTCGGTGGAGGCACACGATGCCAAATACCGCCCAGATTAGGCTTGCCGTCGGTCTTCTTCGGCGCTGGCGCGGTGAGATCGGGTTTGCCGTCCTGCGTGCGTGGGATGCCGGCAGAAGGATAGTCAAGCCATTGCGCGGACACGCAGGCTGCGAACACTAAAGCTAAAACCGAGGGGCGCATCACGCCCGCCAATGTATCATTTTTTGTGGAACACGTGCGTTTGGATATCGGGCCAGAATTCCGCGAAGACATTTGCCGAGATATGGCTGATGAACCCAAGCGAAATGCGCGTCGTGACCTGGCCTGCCGTGTGTTGGCTGTCGGGCCTCCAGGTATTCGAGATCACGTTGCTCACGGGAATCGCGATATAACGCGCATAGGCGGGCATCGTATTCCCCTTGCGGTTCGATGCGGTGAAGCCGGCTTTGACTGCATGCCACACGCGAGTTTTCGCCGGGCCGGTTCCGATGCGGCGGTAGCGCGGATCTTCACCCCACAAGCCCCCGAGTTCGGCTTCCATAAGGTTGCTGGCAGCAGCTCCGCTCAACCGTAAGCCGTTTCGCTTGCCGTAGCCTTCCCAATGCGTGCCGTACTCGGGCGGGCTGTTGATCGCGGTAGAGAACCCGGAGGTGATCGCGCCACCCAACAGGCTGGGTGCGCCGACGGTGGAGACCGTGGCCCATTTCAGGCGTTCGGCCTGCGTGATAGGCGGTGGAACTGTTTGCGCGTAGGCGGCAACAGAGCTTAGTAAGAATATGACGATTCGCATTAGATCCTATGAAAGTTTTTCAAAATATCACGCGTTGCGTAGCGCAGGGCAATGGGTCGGCCGTGCGGGCAAGTCATGGGGCAACTGGTAGCCGCCAGGCTCTTCAATAACCAGTCGATCTTGGCCGGTTCCAGCCGCATGTTAATCTTGATCGCGGCGCGGCACGCGATGGACGCGGCCATGCCGGCGCGCAGGTCGTCCAGTGACGTCTTCCGCAGCTCGCGCTCCGCAATTTCGAGAATCTCGAACAGCACGCGTTCCACGTCGGCGGGGCCGATCCCCGCGGGCGCGGCTTTCACAGCGATCGTGCGGTTGCCGAACGGCTCCGTCTCAAATCCCACGCCTTCCAACTCCTCCGCGATGCGCGCGTAATCCAGTTGCTGAGCCGCGCTGACGGTGATCACCATGGGCATCAGCAGCCGCTGGCTCTCGGCGGCGCCTTGCGCACGGCGGGTTAGGACCTGTTCAAACAGGATGCGTTCATGGGCCACATGCTGATCGATGATCCACAAGCCGTCCCTTCCCGCGGCCACGATGAAGCTATCGTGTATCTGGCCCAGCGGACGCAGATCCTTCAAGGCTTCGTAATTGTCCGGCTCCGGCATGTACGCGTCGGCGAACAACGGGCCGTGCGTTTCAGGGACCGCCAGGCGCACCAGAGGCTCCATCACGCCGGTGGAGGCCAGGGCTTGCGGAGCGTCGCTGAAATCGAAGCGTGGGGCAGGGGACGCGGTTCGGCGCAAGGTGAATTCGGGCGCGCCGTCCCCGAAAGTCTCCGGCGGGTTAGGCGCAAAACCCAGGTTCTCCATGCGCTGGCTGAATTCCGAATACGGCAAACCAGTGCCGGGTTGCGGCGGCGTAACCATAGGCAAGTTTGAGACGGGCCGCTGGGCCATCAGGCAAGCCCGCACCGAATCGCGCACGAAATCATGTACTACGGAACCGTGCCGGAAGCGGACTTCGGTTTTTGAGGGGTGGACATTGACATCCACTTCTTCGGCATCGCAATCCAGAAACAGCAGCGCGAAGGGAAAACAAGCCGGAGGCATCAGGTTGTGATACGCCGCCGACAACGCGTGCAGAAGCAACTTATCCCGAATCAGACGGCCGTTCACGAACAGGTAAATGGAATTGCGGTTCAGCTTCTGCACGTGCGGACCGCTGACGAAACCGCGCAGCCGAAAGCGGCGCGTCATAGGAGCCTCGTCGGGTTCCAAGGGAATCGGCAGGTCCCGCGCAAGGTCGCCCAAGTCCAGTAAATCCTCTAACATCCGGCTGCCGAAGACCTGAAACACGCGTTCCCGCAAAGTGGGAACAGGGGTGGCGTTCAATAACTCCGCCTGATTGTGCCGCAGCACGAAAGTCATGCCGGGGTGGGCCAGGCTGTAATGCGTGACCAGGGAAGCAATATGCGCGATCTCCGTTTGCTCCGTTCGCAGAAATTTCTTACGCGCAGGCACATTGAAAAAGAGGTCGCGCACGGTGATCGTGGTGCCCTCGCCCAGTGCCGCCTCGTCGCAGCGCAATAGTTTTCCGCCCGCAAATTCCACTACCGAACCAGATTGCTCTCCGCGGGCTCGTGTTTCAAGGACCGTCCTGGAAATCGAGGCTATGGATGGCAGGGCCTCCCCTCGGAACCCCAACGTGGAGATGGAGAGCAGGTCCTTCACGTCGTTTAATTTACTGGTGCCGTGGCGCTCGAAAGCCAATAATGCGTCGTCCCGCATCATCCCCACGCCGTTATCGGCCAGCCGGATCAGGCGCCTGCCCCCGGCTTCGATATCGATTCGGACCTCTGTCGAGCCGGCGTCCAGGGAGTTTTCGAGCAACTCCTTGACCACGCTGGCGGGTCGCTCGACCACTTCGCCGGCCGCGATCTTATTGGCGACGGTGTCAGAGAGAATCCGGATGCGGCCCATGTAGGTCCCCATTATCCCATGCGTCCCCAGCGTAACTGCTTGCCAGCAGGGTCGCCGTTGCGATTCCCTACTGACCGATTCCGCGGACGCCCAAGGTGGTGCTTCCCGATTCCGGGCAAGGGCGGGAAAGGCGTCCCTCCAGACGGCCAGGGCAAAAGTCAGGGTACGGAGCCACAAACCGGTAACGGGAAGGAAGAGTAGCGGGTAGTGCGCTAAATCTGCGTTGAATATCATGGTGGCGGTTTTGCAAAAGTCGGGAACCATAGGGCGCTCACGCAGCCTCCAGAAGTTCGCGCACACTCCATTGGTGATCCGCGATCCCCGCCGCCATCGCAGGAGTAACCCGCAGGGACTTATGAATACGGCCGAAGTTATACCAACAGTAGAACAGTGCGGCTGCTGCCCAGTGGTTCTCCCACTTCTTGCTAAAGGCGTTGGTGAGCCGCGTAAAGCGGCGATTCTGCATTCTCAGGCTGAGATTGGACCGCTCGATAATCGACGTGCAAATGCGCGCCGGATCGGGACGGCCCATGACTGGGACTACCTCCACCGATTGCACTTCGGCGGGGCTGTACCGCTTCTCGCCGTCCTGGGGAGTCCGATAGACCTTGATGAGTTGGGCGAAGTCGCAGCGGTCGTGCAGAGTGTTACGGATAGCACTTCTGTAGGGCGCAAAGCCGTCCGTGGTGATCTGGAAACGCCCATGCGCGGTAGCGTGCCGAACGCCCTCGATAAAGGCGTCCGTGGTCCGCTGGTTCCGCTTGCCCATAGCGATGTTGAGAACCAGCTTGGTATTCCTTTCGATGGCAACGAACGTGTAGCAGTCGCCAAGGTTCTGGTCATCTTCGGGACGAACGCGCTTTTCTTTTTTGCCGATGAAAGACCAAACTTCGTCCGCTTCCACGTCGTCCACTTTGACGTTGACGATCTTGGATGCCATGATGCGGTCGGCCTTCTCGCCTGCCAACACCAGCAGTTTGAGAATCGTGCCGTGGTGTACTTCGGTGATCCGTTCGACGCTGGAAATGGAGTTGCCCTCCAGCAGGAGACGCAGAACCATTTCAGCCTTCTCGATGGGCAGGTACATGCCGTCAAGCGGCGTCTCGTGCGCTTCAGTGAATGTCTTGGAACAATGGCGGCACTGGTAGCGGCGAAGGCCGTTGCGGTGCTTGCCGAACTTGCGGCATTCCGAACGGCAGTTGTGGCACGTCAATCTGGCCTTGAACTTTCTTCAGGCCGGATGCACAATGGAATTGGACCAACAATCCATTCCTTGGGCTTCGGCCTGAGGTTGAACCCGGTGGGTAGCTCTAACTACTTACCGGGTTTAGTTTTTGTCGCGCAGCCCCCGAGGGGCTGCAAAAAATCAGCTACTCCTGCTTGCAACCCAATTGGGCTCATAAAAGTATCCAACCCGGCCATTCTTTGCGAAAGAACGAATTGGCCCAGGCTTGCTTGCCATTCTCTTCAACGCCTGATGAACAACCGCCATGGGATTCGGAGCACTTATCGTGAAACCATCCCGTACCACCAAGTCACGGATTCCAGTGGGAGAGAAGACCTCAGCGGGATAACCGCTCATGGAGCGCTCAATTGCGTCGGTGAGTCCATAGTTCTTGGCTCGGTCGATTGCTTCCTGCCCCGCAGAAAGCGCCGTCACAAGGTCTTTTTTCCAGGCAGGCTGGGGTTCGTAGACGGGCGAAAGTATTTCGATAGACTGCTCAATTGCATCAAGCTTTCGTTCAATCTCGACCTTGGTTTTGAGCAGAACATCCCGCTCGGCTTTTGCACTTTCAAGAGGAGTCATGTACAAGAATATAGTACAATATGAATAAGGAAAAGGCAAGACAAAAGTACAATAATGTACAATCTGGCTGGGGGGGGATTCTACAAGACGCGGAGTCAGCGCTCCGGGAGGCTCAAATTCATACAAGAAAGCTTAAGCGATCTATCCGGGTACTCCGTGAGAAGGTTAAAGCTAATGAACCAATGCCGGACTATTTAGAATGCAAATCAACGCAGAATTAGCGCACTACCGAGTAGCGCGTCCCAATCGGGAAGGGTGGCTTACAATGAATAAGAGCCATCCCGTCCCGATGAAATCACCCCGTTTTCCTACTTTGCTTGTTTGTATGTTCGCCAGCTTGGCCGGCCTGTGCCAGGCGCAGGCCCCCATCTACACGATCACCAATGTGATCGGCACCGGCACGGCCGGTTTTGCGGGGGATTCCGCCGCAGCCAAAGACGCGCAGCTGAACTTTCCGATGGCGGCCGCCCGCTCCAGCGCGGGCACGCTTTACATCGCCGACACCTTTAATCAGCGCATCCGGACAGTGCAGAGCGACGGCATCATTCGGACCATTGCCGGTACCGGAACCCGCGGATTCAGCGGCGAAGGTGCCGCGGCCACGGGCGCGCTGCTGAACTCGCCTTACGGTATTGCCCTGGACCCGGCGGGCAATATTTACATCGCCGATTCCATCAATCACCAGATCCGCAAAATTACCACGGCCGGCGTCATATCGCATATCGCTGGCACGGGCGTACAGGGCGTGGGCGGGGACGGCGGCAAAGCTCTCGACGCGCTGCTGGCATTTCCGGCTGGAATCGTCGTAGATCCCGCGGGCAACATTCTATTCGCCGACACCTTCAACCATCGAATTCGCAGAATCACCACCGACGGAAATATCGCCACCTTTGCCGGAACCGGTCAGCCCAATTTCATGGGTGACGGAGGCAAGGCCACCGACGCGGCTCTCTATTATCCCCAAAGCATCGCGCTCGACAGCGCGGGGAATCTGTATATCGCCGATACCTATAACCATCGCATTCGCAAAGTCTCGCCCGCGGGTATTATGACGACTGTCGCCGGCAGCATCGGTGCTGGTTATCGCGGCGACAATGGTCCGGCCACCTCCGCTTCCCTCAATTATCCGCGCGGGGTTGCCGTGGACGCGTCGGGTAACATCTTCATCGCTGACAGCATGAACAGCCGCATTCGGATGGTTACAGAAGATGGAGTGATCCGCACGATCGCCGGCAATGGACAATTTGGCGACTCTGGCGACGGCGGCATTGGCTCCGATGCCACTTTGCAATTCCCGCGCGCCCTGGTCCCGGACGGCTCGGGTGGGCTGTATGTGCTGGATACCGATAACAGTCGCATCAAGCTCCTGAGGCCGATTCCGCAGAGCCCGGTAATTGGCAGCGGAGGGGTGATCAGCTCGTCCGCCTTTGGCGCGTTTCGCTCGGCGGCGCGGGGCTCATGGCTGGAGATCTACGGATCCAACCTCGCGCAAGGGACCAGCGAATGGTCGGCTAGCGATTTTGTGGACGGGATCGCTCCCACTACGCTAGGTGGCGCCTCGGTGACCATCGGCGGGCGTTCCGCGTATGTTTCGTATGTGAGTTCGGGTCAAATCAACATCCAGGTTCCCGACGCTCTTCCCGCTGGTTCGTACGAAATTGTGGTGAAGAACGGCCTTGGCGTTAGCGCTCCGTATCGGATTGCCGTTGAGGAAACGCTGCCCGGTATTCTGGCGCCGCCGTCACTGGCGAAGGACGGCAAGCAGTACGCGGCCGTGATCCTGGGGGATGGCTCAATCGCAGTTGCCGACACACCGCTGCGTTCCGGCGACACCGTAACGCTTTACGGCATCGGTTTCGGACCCGTAGCCCCCCACCTCAGCGCCGGTGAAATTGTGCGCGCCCATAACGCCGTAGTGCTGCCATTGCAAGTATTCTTCGGCGACACGCAGGCCACGGTAACCTACGCTGGATTGGCCCCCGGAACTCTGGGCCTCTATCAAATCAACGTGGTGGTGCCCGCGGTCCTGCCCGGCAGCGCTATCCCGCTGAGTTTCAAGCTGAACGGCGAGAGCGGCCAGCAGTCTCTGTTTACCGCCGTGGGTAACTAGCCACTTACAAGCTCTCGGCGCTTCTTTGTAAAGTCCAAGTTAAATCAACCGCTTAGGTGTGCCCAAACGCCCGGACGCCGTCGTCTCCTCATGTGAACGGAGTAGATCTTATGACGGCTGAAGCGAATAAAACGACCAATCGGTGGCTGAAGTGGGTGCTATCGCTGGGAGCTCTGCTAGCCCTGTTGGTGGTGGCCAATTCCACCTACCAATACCTGCGCTTCACCGAATTCCAGGATCGCCTGCGCAGCCGGGGGCGCAACACGCCGTCCTCCACGCCCATCGAAACCAATCTCGTGGTGAATGCCTCCGCCGCCTTCGCACTCTTGGGATCCCTGCTGGTGATCGGGGCGCGCTCGCGCTACCATCTGCGGGCCAAACGCTGGGAGCAGCAGTTGGCCCTGGGCCGGGCCGTGCAGAACCGCTTGATGCCGTCCGCCGATTCCAAGTTGAAGCATGTTAAGATCGCGGCCGAGTTCGTGCCCGCCCTGGAAGTGGGCGGCGACCTCTATGATGTCTTCTCCGCGGGCGAGCATCGCGTAGCTTTCGCCCTGGGCGACGTCTCAGGCAAGGGTTTGCCGGCCGCCCTGGTCATGGGAATGATTCAGGGCGCGGTCCGCAGCAACGCCTGGTATCGCGACGCCGCCTCCCACGAAGAGTTTGCCGAACGCCTCAACGAACTGCTCTACGGCCGTACCGCGGAAGCGAAGTTCGCCAGCTTGTTCTGGGGCGTGTACGATTCCAAGCAGTCGCAGTTGCGCTATGTCAGCGCGGGACATTGCCCCGGCTTAGTCCTGCGCCGCGGCGAAGTGGTCCGTTTGGATTCCAGCGGCCCGGTGCTGGGACTCCTGGAACGCTCCACGTATCAACAGGTCGCCGTCAACTTCGAGCCTGGCGATGTCCTGGTTCTTTACTCAGACGGGATCGTCGAAGGCGCCAACGCCATGGGCGAGGAATTTGGCGAGGACCGTCTCTGTGCCGCCATGCAGCGCTGCCGCTGGGGTTCCGCCGAAACCGTTCGCGGAGCCATCTTGCACGATTTCCGGGCCTTCCTGGGGCACGCCACGCCAGACGACGACGTAACCTTGCTGGTTTTGGAAGCGGCGCCGGCGGCACAGCCTCGCTTGATCGCCGCGGCTTAAGCTTTGAGATGTTCGGGATTCGTCCGCGGCCTCTGCTTCTGAATCCCGTCGAAGATTTCATTGAAGTCCCGGAATAACGCCTTGTAATTCTCTGGATTCCGGTACGCTTTCTTCTGATACCCTTCCGTCAACTCGCGGAGTTCCTCCACCTGCGCCCAGCCATCCTCTAGCGCGTAGGCGTAATACGGGTACTCCAGCGGTACGTTGCGGGCGATCACCACGTTTAACCCGCGCCCCCGCTTGCGGGCGGCGTACACCCGGTGAATGCCGTCATTGATCAGCAACACCTTGCGCCCGTCGGCCTCCACGGATTCCTCAATCATAGGCGGCAGCAACGGAATGGGAGCCTCCTGCGGATCCGACCCCTCCGGCCAGAACAGCAATGCCCCGCGCAGCGCGAAGACATCGACACCCAGCGGCGTAAATGCGTCGGCCACGTCCAAAATTGTTTGTACCCCGTCGGCCAGCACGTAGCGCTGTGCCGGAGTAAGCTCGCTGGTGTCGATCTGCTCGCCAATTTCGAGCGTGGCGTCGCGATACACTTCCGCGCGCTCGAACCCACGTAGACGGGTCTTCTTCAGACGGGCCAGTAATTCCGCCTCCGGCAGCAATTCATACTTCGCGATTTTCATGAAAGATGTTCCAATCTTAATTCGCCGATCGCGCCAATGGTGACGCCAGGCCGCGGAGCCGTGCCATTCACCACCTCCACCAGCGACGCTCGTTCTTTGTCGGGCCGATGCAGCACCCACACAGTCTTCATCCCCAACTCGATGGCCGGCCGAATATCGTTCTTGTAGGTGTCGCCGATCATCACCACTTCTTGCGCGGGCACGTTGAGTCCAATCAACGCTTGCTGGAAGAATTTCACATCCGGCTTCATCACCCCTCTTTGAAAAGAAAGGAATTGGGAATTTCCGGCTTCGCTAACAAACGTCCGTCGAAAATGCTCATAGAATGGCGGCCAAATGTTGGATAGATAGGCTCGCTGTATTCCCGCATTCGCCAGTCTCGCCACTGTTTCCAGTGCTCCCGGCAACACATAGGCCTCATCGAGTTGCGCGTTCCATAGCTGCCTGCAAGCCAAAGCCGTCTGCGCATAATCGACGCCCAGCTTCTCCGCCACGTGGTGAGCCAAATCCTCCGGGTCAGTCGAGGGAGTCCGAAACAATAGACCTTCGAGTTGCGCTACGGCCGCCTTATCCAACCCCAACATCTCCGCCAGCCTGCGCGCTGGACCGTAAGCAGGCCCGTCGATCAGCGTGGACCCAATATCAAACAGCGCGATCATTCGGCCTTACTCGCACGCGCCCGTTCCGCTTTCATCTCAAACTCCTTGCGTGCGATCTCGCGGCCTAAATACAGGGCATGCGATATGTCGGAAAGTGCGACGTCGCGAGCCAGCTTGCGCTCGATCTCCTCCGCCGATTTACCTCGGTATTCATGAATCTTCATGCCGTCAAAGGAATGCTCGACCACTAATTCCCAGGTGGACCGGTCGAACGTCGTCGTGAACGCGCCGTTCGGATCGAAGCGCGGCCCCAGTTTGCCCGTCGCCGGGTCCAATACTTCATCGGATTCTTTCCCTTCGGCCACGCGTTTGGCCTTTTCGAGCGAGGGCAAATCGATGCTAATGGAATGGCTGATCACGGTGAGCGGCCCAGGCGGCAAGCCTGCGCGATCGGCGACATAGCGCAGGATGGCGATCAAGCCGTAGACGTTTTCCGGCCACGCGTCCATCGCATTGTGCGAACGGAAGGTCGCCGTCATCGTAAGCTGCTCTTCGAACTTCCGGAAGAACGCCGTGACGAAACAGGGAGTGTCCGTGCCTTCCGGCAGGTCGCGGCTGTTGTCCCACAGCGTGATGTAGGCGTGGCGCGAATCCGGCTTGGCGCGCAAGCGCTCGGCGGCGATCTCCACCGAATCCACGACGTGGCCTTCGTTGTGGAAGTAGCCGCGCAGACGATTCCCATAGGTATAACCCAAGTCCGGCGGTTTGTTTGGATCCAGGATTCTTCTTTGATAACCCTGGAATTTCTCCAGACTGAAGCCGTAGCCGCGCAACACCTCGTCCGATTCTTCCACTGGCCGCTCCACTACAATCTTCACGTTTTGCAGCTCGACGCGTCCTTCCTTCGCGCCTTTTTTGGCCACGAGGTTTCGATGGCCGAAGCGGTACAGCCGGAAGATCAACTCCGCCCACGCCTCCATCGGCGTATCGCGGACAATGTTGTGCGCGCGTGGCTCGGAAGGGAATCGCGTGACCGTGGGCTCGGGGATGGGTGGCGGCTCCCGCCGTTCCTCGGTGCATGGCTCGAACGGAGGCAGAGCGTCGAAATACGCGCGCAGCCCCGTTCCCGTGGCGGCATCGCCCAGATCGCCGAAAACCTGAAACTCAATTTTCGTTGCAAAGTGCTCCGGCAGCACGCAGCCGTCAATCGTGCGCGTCGTGTTGCGGATGCGGTGGGCCTTCGCCCCCAGGAATTCCACTTCCTCTAACCCATGCTCAAAGAAATTCAGCAGCCACTCGCGCGAGCCGGAAAGGTTCTTGCCTACGATCACAATGCGCCGGATTTGCGGATTCATCAGCAGATTGCGCAACATCTGCGGCAGCCCGTTGCCGTACAGATTGGTGATCAAGGAAATGCGCGACGTGTCCGCGCCCAGGTCCACACCTGCGTCCAGCAGAATCTTATGCGCCGATTCGGCCTTGGACCACAAAGTGCAAACAGCAACGTCCCCGCCGGGGTTGACGATATGGAGCCGATCGGCGTAATACTTCGCCTGGAAGTGCATGGGTGTCAATGGAGGAAAGAACCTTCCATTGTGCCATGCCTTAGTGTAAGAACGCCCAGCCCTTACTGACCCAGGTGCAACTCGCCGGCGGCACGCAAGCGGCGCATTTCGGCTTGCACCACCACCAGGCTCATCAACATACCTAGAGGATGAGCACCGGCGTCCACCAACGGATGCGGCTTTAGCGACCGCAACGCATCGATGTTCTCGTCCAGCACGGTCTCCAGCGCTTTCGCTTCGTCCGGCTTCAACTCGTATTCCTTGGCCACGGCAGAGGGGCTCTTGAAGAACCGATGCCGCAAATCCTTCGACAACCGCAGCTCATACAGCACCTTGTTGAGGTTGTACGCCGACGGATGCGGATGTTTGTAAAACTCAAATCCGCCCTGCTGGAATTTATACGCCGGAGGAATCTCGCCAGTCGGCGGACCCTTGCGCTTATTCGGCAGGAAACGCATCACTGCGTGCCCGTGGTGCCAGGTGGGCTGATAGGTGATCAACTCGCCCGGTTTGTCGTTGCCGATCGCGCCGAACATCGGATACCACGGCAACATTTCGGTATTGCCGACCTCATCCAATTGCTCCGACGATAGCTTCATCAACTCGTCGGTGTTGCCGCGTTCCAACTGCGCGATGGCCCAATAATCAAAATCGTACGCGGGCTGCGGATACTTCCACGTGCCCGGGTAATGCGACATGCCGCCGCTGGCGATGATTACTACGCGCTCCGGCCGCCCCGCAATGATGTTGCCCAGGGTCTTGCCCAGCGCGTAGCAGCGCTGCGGCGACGGCAGAGGTGGCAGATACGTATTGATGAAAATCGGTACCACGGGAATATCGCGATCCGCGATGATCCATTCGTACACGGCCGCGAAGCTGTGCCCCAGCAGCGCGTCCTGCGAATACGCCATATCAAAGTCAGCCTTCACCAGCTTGTCGAGGATGTCCTCGGCGAGCGGCAAATGCACCGGAATATCATAGCTCTTGGTGGCAAAATGCGCCTTCGACGTTTCACCCGCAATCACCGCGAACGTTGGCACGGAGGAGAGAAAGAAAGTCTCCAGATGATCGCTGCCCAGGATGATCACCGCGTCGGGCTTCAACTCATCCAGATCCTTGCCGATCTGTTTCATCGCCGCGATATCTGCATCCATCTGCTCCGGAACTTCCGTCGGAGGCCGCACGAACAACTGCGGCGCATGCACGGTCGCGTATGCTCCAATGATTTGTCCCATATAAGTCCCAGTAATCCTTACTTGTCTTCGTCAACCCAAACCACGCCCAGTTCGATGCATTTGGCGCGGAGTTTATTAAAGTCCAGGCTCAACTCGCCCGCCTTCAGCTTAGCGCGCGAAGCGGCTTCCTTCTCCAATCGCTGCTGCCCCAGTTCGGCCACTTTCGCGGCATCCTGCCGGCGAACGACAACCACGCCGTCCACGTCGGCCACGATCACGTCGCCCGGATAGACCGTCTCGCCTGCACAAACTACCGGTACATTCACCGATCCGGCAGTCGCCTTTACGGTACCGTGCGCATGAATCGCTTTCGCCCACACTGGAAACTCCATGGCGGTCAAATCCGCTACGTCGCGAACTCCCGCGTCGATGATCAGCCCCTTTACCCCGTGGGCGATTAACGAGGTCGCGATCAGTTCCCCGAACATTCCATCCGTGGAAGGCGACCGCGTGGTCACCACCAGCACGTCTCCCGGTTGGCAAACTTCGACCGCCGCGTGGATCATCATGTTGTCGCCAGCCTGGCAACTCACTGTGACCGCCGGCCCCACGACTTTTGCCGAGTTGTAAATCGGCCGCATGTAGCTAGCCAGCAGCCCGATGCGCCCCTGGGCCTCATGCACGGTAGCCACGCCCTGTTCCCCCAGTACCTTCATGACGTCCGCACTGGGACGCGAAATCTTTCGAACAACTTTGTTTTCCATAGAAATGTGAGCTGAAATACCCGGCGGGAAGTGCCGCAGCGGAAGCCTCAGTTTAACATGCCGGTTTACTTGGATTCCTTGAGAATTGCCTCGTAAACAAACGCCGCCGCCGCCGCGTCTTCCACTGCGATTCCCAGGGACTCGAAAATTGTCACGCGCGAGGGATCGTAGCCCGGCGTCACATCCTGTAACTCGACCACATTGCTCCAGCCTTCGGTGCCACCATAGGCCAGTAATAAATCGCCCGCCTCGATGCGAGCCTGCTCCAGGTTGTCGACGGCGATCAGCCCCGCGTTCTTCACCAAGTCAGTAGGAATCTCACGCCGTGCGCCGGAGTTCGACCCCATGGCCGCCACGAAGCACCCCGGTGCGATCCACGACGCCTCGATCACGGGATCCTTGGCCGTCGTCGCCGTCACCACAATAGGAGCCCCGCGCACCGCTTCCTCCGCGCTCGCCACCGCACGGCACCCATTTTCTTCCGCAAAACGGGCCGCCTTGTCGGTCTTGCGGCTCCACACGCGAATCTCGCGAATCGGGCGGACGGCCCGCATCGCGGCCACCTGGGCGCGCGCTTGATAGCCACTTCCGATCAGCCCAACGACGTCAGCATTCGGGTCGGCGAGGAGTTCCGCAGCATAACCCGAAGCCGCGCCGGTGCGGATCAAGCTCATCTCATTGGCCTCGATCTGTGCGATTGGCTTGCCCGTTTCCGCGTCATACAGCAGCACATACATCTGGTGTAGGCCCCCGTGTTTCAGATTGCTGGAGTAAATCTTCGTGCAGAAGTACTTTCCCCAAGATCCAGCCATCTGGTGCAGCACGGAGCCTGTCGGTAGAATCAGCCTTCGCCGGGGTTGGTTCAAAGTAGTGCCGGCGCGAATCGCATCGAACGCCAGCCGCATCTGGTCCACGCACGGCCGCATCGGCAACACGCGCAGGACATCGGATTCCGAGATTTGGAGCACGAACGAATTGTCGCGCAAAGGCCCCGCTTCTGCAAAGTCCGTTTGGCGCCCGGTTACTCCGCCCCCGCCGTCTGTTGCATGATCTTGCCTACCAGGCCGGTCCAGCCTGTCTGATGGCTGGCGCCCACGCCGGACCCCTCGTCGCCGTGGAAATACTCATAGAACAGCACCAGGTCGCGCCAATGCGGGTCGTGGCCATACTGCGTCTCCCCGCCATGTACCGGACGGTGGCCGGTGGAATCCTTCAGGAAGATACTCTGCAGCCGCCGCTCGATTTCAATGGACACTTCCCACAGCGTCAAGTACTTTCCGGAACCCGTGGGGCATTCCACTTTGAAGCTGTCTCCCAGATAGTGATGGAATTTCTGCAGAGACTCAATCAGTAGGAAGTTCACCGGGAACCAGATGGGTCCGCGCCAGTTGGAGTTGCCGCCGAACAGGCCGGTAGAAGATTCCGCCGGTTCGTAGCGGACGGTGTGCGAAGTCCCATCCATCGGCAGCACATACGGATGATCCTTGTATGCCCGCGACAACGCGCGGATGCCGAAGGGAGAAAGGAATTCATTTTCGTCCAGCATGTAATGCAGAATGCGGCGCAACTGTTTTTCATCCACGATGGACATCAACAGCCGCGAGCCCTTGCCCTCCAGACTCATGGACGCCACATTCGCCGTAAGGTCGGGACGATTCTCCACGAACCACTCCATGCGGCGCTTAAAGCCGGGGAGCTTGTTGAGGATCGCCGGGTCCAGAGTCTCCACCGCATATAGCGGGATCAAACCAACCATGCTGCGAATCTTCAACGGCAAATGATCGTTGTTTTCGAAATGCAGCACGTCATAATAGAAACCATCGATCTCATCCCACATGCCGGTGCCCTTGCTGCCCAGATGGTTAATGGCGTTGGCAATGTATAGGAAGTGCTCCCAGAATTTGCTGGCGACGTCTTCATAGGCTGGGTCTTCTTTCGCCAGTTCCAATGCGATGGCCAACAGGTTCAAGCTGTACATGGCCATCCAGCCAGTTCCGTCGGCTTGCTCGATGTGTCCGCCCGTGGGCAGGGGAGCGCTGCGGTCGAATACGCCGATGTTGTCCAGGCCCAGGAATCCGCCTTGAAATACGTTGCGGCCCTCCGCGTCCTTGCGATTGACCCACCATGTGAAATTGAGCAGCAGCTTATGGAAAACGCGCTCCAGAAAGATCCTGTCGCCAACGCCGCGCCGCTTCTTCTCGATCTTGTAAACGCGGAACGCTGCCCACGCATGCACCGGAGGATTCACGTCGCCTAACGCCCACTCATAAGCCGGCAACTGTCCGTTCGGATGCATGTACCACTCGCGCACCATGAGCTGGAGCTGTTCCTTGGCGAATTCGGAATCCACCAACGCTAAAGGGACGCAGTGGAACGCCAAATCCCACGCCGCATACCACGGGTATTCCCACTTGTCCGGCATCGAAATGACGTCGGCGTTATACAGGTGATCCCAATCTTTATTGCGGCCAGCGCGGCGGCTTTCCGGAGGCGGCGGCTGGCCGGGATCCCCATCCAGCCAGTCTTTGACCACGTAATGATAAAACTGCTTGGACCACAGCATGCCCGCGAACGATTGCCGCATGACGTTGCGCGCGTCGGTGCTTAATTCGGCGGGAATGATGCCGGCATAGAACTCGTCCGCTTCCTCCATCCGTTGCTTGAAAACGTCGTCGAAATCCTTCTCTAGCATGGCGTCCGTTACAACCTGATCGGTCAGCCGCAAGCGCAGTTCCACGCTCTGGCCGGCAGGGATGGTCGTGCGGTAATGCGCGGCGGCCTTGGTGCCGAAATGCTTCGGATTTACTGCGCTCGCGCGGTTGTGGATAACGAAGTCATGAATCGAATCCTTTACATACTCATGACTGTTGTCGTAACCGTACAGGCGGCGGACGTTGGTTTCGTTATCCGTGAAAAGCAGCTCCGGCGAACCGCCGCAGAGTAATGTCCGATGGCCATAATGGGGCTCGTCCAGTTCAATCACGTTCGGCTTGCCACAGCGCAGAGAGGGGCGTACCGTGTTCTCCCTACCCCAGGACCACGTGTTGCGGAACCAGACGGTGGGCAGCAAGTCGAGCTCGGTCGCGTCCGGACCGCGGTTGTGCGCGGTGATGCGAATCAATACGTCTTCGGCGGACGCCTTGGCATATTCGATGAATACATCGCAGTAACGGTTCTCATGGAACACGCCCGTGTGGATGAGCTCGAACTCCCCTTGATCCTTGCCGCGGTTCTGGTTTTCGCTGACCAACTGCTGATACGGATATTCAGCGTGCGGATATTTGTATAGAAACTTCATGTAGGAATGCGTCGGAGTGGAGTCCAGGTAGTAATAGTTCTCCTTGCAATCCTCGCCATGATTGCCCTGGTTGCCGGTCAGCCCGAAAAGACGTTCTTTGAGAATGGGATCGCGGCCGTTCCACAACGCCAGAGCAAAGCAGATGCGCTGATGGCGGTCGCAGATGCCGCCAAGGCCATCTTCATTCCAGCGATAGGCCCTCGACCGCGCGTGGTCGTGAGAGAAGGCCTCCCAAGCTGTGCCGCCGGGGCTGTAATCCTCGCGCACCGTCCCCCAGGCGCGTTCGCTTAAATAGGGACCCCAACGTTTCCAATGGTTGCTGCGAGATCGCGTGTCGTCCAGTCTCTGCTGTTCTGCGTTCATCGGTGGTCGGACCTCATTATGATTCTATCGGCGGTTTCGCATTTGAACATGTTCACTTTAGCGCATGCCCACGCTCAGGTTGCTGGTGGATATATGGCGCATGGTGCGGATTTTGTTCCCACACGTCCCAGGACCTTATTATCTTTATTCTTCCGATCTGGACATGCTTCGCAGTGACCGGCTATTGGCTTTTACGCGATACGTGTGTGCCACGGTGGCTGGCGGAACGATTCTCGAATCAGGCCTTTCAGGGATTCGAGGCAGCAACCACGCAACAGGCCATGCTTTCGCGAATGGAGGACGCCTTGCAGGGCGCTCGCGATCTGGAAGCAAGGCTGGCTTTCAATTCAGATTCCCGACATGGCCGGAGGCGGCGCGGGAGTTACTGTGGAAGCCGGGTTCCTCTTCCGCCACCATGCGGCCAGCCCACCGATAAGCGTCCCGCCAACCAGGCCGCCGAAGACGATATTCCGCCGCGCTGCCCCGGGATTCTCTGGCAGACTCGCGGTATCTAGCAGTTCCAGTCTGGTGGCTTCGTCGAGCCGCAGTCGGGCTGCCCCGTACGCCTTGCCTTGCCGTTTGAAGTCTTCGTCGATGAACTTGGTGGCCAGGGCCGCCACGGTTCGCTGGGCGTAAAAACGATCCGGATACGTGAAAGTGATCCGATATCGGGATAACCCCGCAGTCCCGTCCACCCACGCAATGCGAATGTCTTGTTTCATCCTCTGTATGACCTGGTCTAGCGTCTTGGTCGCACGATCTTCCGTGTAAAGGTTGAGTTTTTCAATCAGCCGGTACAACTCCCACCGGCTAACACCGATTCAGAGAGCGAATCAATCTGATAGGTGAACGGCTGATTGTTTTCCAAATCCCTGACGATTGTCATGAGTGCCGCTGAGTCGTACTGTGGCCTGACAAAGCCCACCGCGACGGCGCCAATCGCCAGACCCGCAAGAGCTCCGATAGCCAGGATGCGTCTCGGAGACCAGCTGGTGAATTGCATCGCGAGAGCTCCTTTGCAGATGTCGAAAGTGCCCCTCGGACCCGGGCGCACGTCGTCCAGCAGCGCCGCGAATTCCTCGCCGTAGCGGTCCCGCCACCACTTCGGATAGAGCTTAGCGGCGAGGCGATCGAGGCTCATTGTTTCGGCGGAGCTTTGCGGAGCCGAAAGATTAAAGCAAACAGGCCACCGATGAGAGTCCCCCCCGCGAGGCCGGAAAAGAGGATCTTGTTGCGGCCCGGGTACGTAGGTTCCTCTGGCAAGGATGCGGTGGCAAGGAGTTCCAGGCCGATGCCGCCTTCGGGTCTCAGCTCCCCTGCCAAGTATGCGTCCTTGTCTCGCAACTTAACGTCCTGGTCAATGTATTGCGTGACGAGCGCCCAAACGGTTCTTTGGGCGATCACACGATCGGGATAAGCGAATTGGACCTTAAATGCCGGAACCTTCTTGCCGCCCTCGAAGTTATCCAGTGGCGCGACGGTTACTTCATTGCGCATGTACTCGATCAACTGTTCCGTCGTCATCCTCTTTCGCTCCTCGGGATAAAGATTGAGTTTTCGGATTAAGTCCCTCAACTCGTCCTTGCCCAGCACGGTATTCGAAATGGAGTTGACGCGGGCGAGGATTTCCTTGTCGCCGGAACCGGAGGCGACGTGTAAAATCGCCAAGGAGCGGTACATGGGGGTGAGGAACAACGTGGCCACCCCGGCGATCGCCAAGCCAGCCAGCGCTCCGCAGGCGAGGATGCGTTTCGGAGACCAGTTGGTGAGTTGCATCGCGAGAGCTCCTTTGCAGATGTCGAAAGTTCCAGCTAAGCCGGGGCGAGCGTCCTCCAGCAGTGCGGCGAATTCTTCGCCGTAGCGGTCCCGCCACCATTTGGGATAGAGCCTAGCTACGAAGTAGTTCAGGCGCATCGATCACGCCTCCTTGAGGCGGCTTTGGCCGGTCTTGACTAGGCGGTTTAGCTGGGAGAGCTGCTCCGTTAGGTGTTCGCGCCCGGCGCCGGTAATGCGGTAAGGCTGCCGGCGATCGTCTTTGGAGGCAACCGGCTTGATCCAGCCGCGCTGTTCCAGGCGTGTGATGGCTCCGTAGAGCGTACCCGGACCCAGGCGGACTTGGGCAAAAGCCGCAATATCCTCCATCATGGCGTAGCCGTGTTTATCGCCTTCGGCCAGGCTGGCTAGAACTAAGAGCGTAGGATCAGACATATTACGTTTCGCGTAGTATATCGTGCCACGTAGTAGCTGGCCTGTCAAGCATCTTTTCGCGGGATACTGTGAAGATGCAAGCACAGGAATTGCGTTTGGGCGAACTGGCGTCCGCTCTGGGGTGCGAGTTGCGGGGTGACCCCAGCCTCCCAATCACCGGCGTGGCGGGGATGGATCAGGCCTCGGAAACACAGCTCACGTTTCTAGCCAATCCGAAGTATGCGCCGAAAGTCAAAACCACGCGCGCGGCGGCGGTATTGGTCTCGGAATTCATCGCAGGGCTTCTGCCCGCCCAACTGATCTCCTCCAATCCATATCTGGATTTTTCCCGAGCATTGGCCATGTTCTATCAGGCCCCTAGGCCGGCTTCCGGGGTCCATCCGCAGGCGGCTGTTGCGCCCACCGCCAAGATCGGCGAAGGAGCCTCCATCGGAGCATTTGCGGTGGTCGGCGAGAACGTGATTATCGGAAAGAATGCAGTGTTGCATCCGCACGTAGTGGTCTACGAAGGCGCGGCGATCGGTGACGATTTCCTCGCGCATTCCCACGCCACCGTCCGCGAATTCTGCCGCATCGGAGATCGCGTTACGCTGCAAAACGGCGTTGTGATCGGCGGCGATGGATTTGGATTTGCCAAGCGCGCCGACGGCAGTCACGCGAAGATTGTCCAAAGCGGCGTCACCGTAATTGAAGACGATGTCGAAATCCAATCCCTGACGTCGGTCGACCGCGCATCCATGGGAGAAACTCGCGTGAAGCGCGGAGCCCGCATCGATAGTCTGGTGCAAATCGGTCATGGCTGCGTCATCGGCGAAGACAACATCATCTGCGCGCAAGTTGGTCTGGCCGGGTCCAGCATTCTGGAAAAAAATGTGTTGCTGGCCGGTCAGGTGGGCATATCGGGGCATCTCACGATTCACGACAACGCGATCATCTATGCGCAAAGCGGGATTGGCGGAGACGTGCCGGCGGGTGCCGTGATGAGCGGATCGCCGGCTTTCCCGGCGCGGGAATGGCTGCGATCCATCACCGCATTTCCGAAACTGCCGGAGCTTTTGAAGACGGTGCGACAATTGGAAAAGCGCCTGGCGGCTTTGGAACAGACCGCGCAAGAATCCAAATGAATACAACCCCTAGATGAACACCTCCGACGACAACGATCTCGACAGTCGCCTGCCGCGAGCCTATCGCGACGAGCGGTTTATGGATACGCCGGATGCGCGTCCTATCCGCTTATTGAGCGAGTATCTACATCCCTTGGCGCATTTCCGGGATGAGAAAATCCGCGATACGGTCGTCTTCTTTGGTTCGGCGCGAACGTTTGAAGCCAGCGCGATGGGCCGTTACTACAAAGATGCGCGCCATCTGGCGCATAAGATAACGCAATGGTCCGATGGGCTGGGCGGATCGACCAGGCGCTTCGTAATATGCAGCGGTGGCGGGCCCGGAATCATGGAAGCGGCGAATCGCGGAGCGGCGGAGGCGGGCGGCAAGACCATCGGCCTGAATATCGGCTTGCCCTTCGAACAGCGGCCGAATCCGTTCATCACCCCCAAGTTGAATTTTGAATTTCACTACTTCTTCATGCGCAAATTCTGGTTTGCGTATCTGGCCAAGGCGATGGTGGTTTTCCCGGGCGGGTTCGGCACTCTGGACGAATTTACGGAAATCCTAACGCTGATGCAGACCGAAAAGTTGCGCAAGAGGATCGTCATCGTCCTTTATGGCACTTCCTTTTGGAAGGAAATCCTGAACTTTGATGCCCTGGTCAAATACGGCATGATCTCGGAGAGCGATCTCAGTCTGTTTGAGTTCGCGGATGACGTCGATTCCGCCTTCCAGATATTAACCGAAGGCTTGACGAAACACTATTTGACTCCGGATGCGGAAGCTCCGGAGCTTGCTCACATCATCGACTAAATCCAGTGTTAGAGCGCATGCCATTCTTGCTGCGGTTTGTTGGCCGGCTAGGAATTGTGTTTGCACTTGCGCTGGCCGCATGGCTGGTCATGGGCGGCTTTCCTCTTCTCATGCTGTGGCTGGGGGCGGGCCTCTGGCTGCTACTACGAGTGGCTCGCGCAGTTTCGCAGAAAGCGGTGTGGCGGCTGCGCCACCGTCTGATTATTACCTACGTGTTCATTGCAGTGGCGCCTGTTGTATTGTTGGCGTCGCTGGCGGCATTCGCGGGATATTTCCTGATGCTGCAGATCGCGATGAATGTCGTGACCACGGAATTGGACCATCGCTTGACGGAGTTGAGCTCCGCGGCCGACGCGATTGCGCAGCTCGATAACCCGTCGCGAGTGGCGGGAGCCGACGCTATTCTGGCTCCCTATTTCACCACCCGCTATGAGGGCTTGGCCGTGCTTTTACGCGACGGGGAACGCGAAATCCGGTTCCCGAAAACCGCCGAAGTGCCGCCGCCGGTTGTTTCGGCACAGGCGGCCAAGGGTATGGTCCGGCGCGGACGGCAATACTATTTCTGGAGCTATCGCAAGACGCCCAATGGTGACGTGACCATCGCGGCTCCGCTTACGCGCAAGTTGCTGGACCAGTTGGCGCCAGAGTTGGGTTTAGTGGATGCGGCGTCGTCCATGGACGATTTGCCGCAATCGAGCGCGGGTTCGGTCGGGGCGTTGCCTCCTCAAGCGAACTGGCTGGATGTCCCGGTGCCATGGTTTGCGCAGATGCCCGCCGCGGATTGGATGAAGCCCGCCGTCCCTTCTGAAGCGGATGGATTCGTGATCGATGTACGCACGCGCATATCCGCATTATTGGCCAAAGTTTTTAATCGCAAGGCCGACACAGCCCAAGGATTGACCAAGGCGATCCTCATCGCGGGCGCGGTTCTGTTTGTCTTTGTCGAGATTATTTGTTGGGTGATCGGAGTATCGATGACGCGCACCATCACTGGTACGGTCCATCATCTCTACGAGGGCACGCAGAGGGTAATGGAAGGTAACTTTGAGCACCGCATGGAGGTTGCCGGCCGCGACCAACTGGCGGAAGTGGGCGCGTCCTTCAATCGCATGACCGACAATCTGCAACGGCTGGTGACCGTCGCGAAGGAAAAAGAGCGGCTACAATCAGAAATCGAAATTGCCAGCGAAGTGCAGAATCAGCTGTATCCACGCATCGAAACACGCACCGCGGATTTGCAGGTCGCCGCGGTGTGCAAGCCTGCGCGAATGGTTTCGGGCGATTACTTCGACTATGAGATGGTCGGCGATGGACAGGTGGCGCTGGCCATCGGCGACGTCTCGGGTAAGGGGATTTCGGCTGCCTTGTTGATGGCTACGTTGCAGAGTTCGTTGCGCACGCAATTGAAGGGCGCCGCCGGTTCCAACGGGATCGGGATCTCAACCGCTGTCGTAGTGGACCGGCTGAATCGAAATTTGTGCGCCAGTTCCACCCCTGACAAATACGCGACGTTCTGTTTGGGACTGTATAACCCGTCTACCGGCGTGCTGCTCTACACCAATGCGGGACACTTGCCTCCCTTGTTGATTCGCGGTGGCCAAGTGGAGCGGCTCGACGTGAACGGAATGGTCGTGGGGGCCTTTGACGGGGTCTTGTACGAAGAGAGCCGCATAAAGTTGGAATCAGGAGATCTGTTGGTGTTTTTTACCGATGGTCTGACTGAGCCGGAGAATGAATTTGGTGAAATGTTCGGAGAAGAGCGATTTATCGACCTGGTCGCCAAGAATTCGCATCGCGATGAGCAGCGGATTGTGGAGATTGTGTTGACGGCAGTGCGGGAATGGACCGGCCCTGGGGAATTGCAGGATGACATGACGCTGCTGCTGGCCCGCCGGGCATAGTCGTGTTGCGCTAGACACCAAGAAGTCCCGCATAGAACTGCTCGGTTTCTCGCGCCATCGTCTCGACCGAAAATTGTTCCGCTCTCAAGCGTGCAGCTGCGGCGAACTTCATCGGGTCGGCGGAAGCGATGGTGTGCGCGAGCGCTGCGGCGTTGCCGGGTGGAATCAGCCAACCACTGCGGCCGGGCTCGATGATATCGGCCAAGCCCTGAATATCGCTCGCGATCACGGGGATGCCGTAGGCCATGGCTTCCAGCGCCGCTAATCCCCAGGCTTCCGAACGCGACGGCATTAGAAAAAGGTCGACCTCCGAGAAAAACTGCGCCTTATCGGACACGAACCCGAGGAATTCCACGTTGGCCGTAGCCGACTCGCGCAGGCCGGGTAGCAGAGGACCTTCGCCAGCCATAAGGAAGCGGATTTGAGGCAGCAGGCGGGCTGCGGCGATGGCGATGTCCTGGCCTTTTTCTTTGGTGAAAGCTCCCATGTGGGCCACCGTCAGGGGCCGATGCAGCGCTCGGCGCATAGGCGCGGGCGGCAATTCGATTCCGGTGTGGATCACTTGTATATGAGACGCGGGGATTCCCGCGTTTACAAGTACGTCGCGCACGGCGTCGGAAACGGCGATGATGCCGTGACAGGTGCGCGTGTACTTCAAGCGATGAATCAGCGGATGGCGCGGCGCAAAAGCTACATGGCGAGTGACCACTCGTATGGTCTTGGTGCCCAAGGTGGCTCGCAGAGCGATGTTATGGGCGTGGCCGGAATGGGCGTGGGCGATGTCCGTATTACGGGCGCACTTCCGGACCACTGCAAAGCCCTCAGCTATGGCTCGTTCAGACAGCGCGCTAGTGGCTGGCGTGACGATGGTTTGTATGTGGCCGCGCGCTCGGAGACCCTTAGCCAACGTCAGCAGGGACTGCTGTCCGCCCCGCCAGGCGGTTTCAGTGTCGACGTGAGTGATCGTGAGAGCGCGCAGACCACGAGGGTATCATTTGCCAGCTTCAGGCCGCTGGAACGGAGTGAAGAAGAAGGGTCGCGTACGGTCGAACATGGCCTCATAGAGAGTCAAGCGGGCTCCAGGGACTCTCAGCAGTGCGTTCTTCTCATTGGGATCCCAGGTCATGCGGTACTGCCCTGTACCCTGAGCGTCGACAAACTCGACCACGATATCGTAACCGAGCCCCTCGATGTATCGATAAGTCCATTTCTCGAAAGGCAACGTCGCGCCGGGATTTTCCTCCCGTTCATCAGGTGGTCCAAACTTGATGTGCATCATGCCTCGGTCGGATTTCCACCCCGGCAGTTGCGCGGTGCCAAAACGGTCGTTGGCCCAAGCGATACGGCGGTAGTATTCGTCTCTAAATTCATTCTGTTGTGTATCAGGTGTCGGGTCGCGGCGCAGCCAGAATTGTTCGATGAACATCTGGCGCTCGTCGTCGGTCGTCAGGCCGTAGAAAGCAGTGCGCTCTTCGTTTGAGGCAATCCACACCACTTCTTGGTTGATCCATCTATCGAAGGGTGTTTCGAGCTTACTGCGAAGCCTTGCTTCCGATAGGAGTCGCTGGAAGCTCAGGAAGCTCAAATCCGGCGTCGGCTGAGGCTGCGGGGCCTGAGCTGCAGGTTGTGGTTGAGTATCCTGCGCGGCGGGTGCCGGTTTTGGGGCCGGGTTGGGCTGGGGAGTTGGTTCGGGTTTCGGAGCCGGCGCTGGAGACGGGATCGGCTCCGGTAGAGGCATCGGCTCCGGATGAAACGCGAACAACGCGGTAGCGGTAGCGAGCAGCAAAAACCCAAGCGCGGGAGCGGCCGTCGTACGGCGTTTGGGATTTCCGAGAATGCGATGGATGCGAGTCATAAGGGGACCTCCTGTGGCGGCTAGAGCAATGGTTTGCGCGCGATGTTGTTCCAGTGCCGAGAGTGCGCGCGCGTACGCGCCCGCGTCGCCGGTGGCAGCCACCACCAGATCGTCGCAGCACAGTTCGCGTTCCTGGCGAATGATGTGGGAAATCCACCACGCCGCGGGGTGGTAGAAGAGCATGCCTTCCACGATAGTCTGCATGAGATTGATCAAATAATCGTGGCGGCGGATGTGAGCTAGTTCATGCAAGAGAATCGCCTCCACTTGGTCACTGGGCAAGTTGGCCAGCAGTCCAAGCGGGACCAGGATTACGGGCCGAAGAGCGCCGATCGTGAGTGGAGTATCCGTGAGCGCGGACTCCAGTAATTTCACCGGGCGCCGGGCCAGAGTAGCGAGACGCTGCTGCCATACGGCCGGTGCCGCGCAGACTCCGCGCCGGCGGAGGCGTTGGGCTGCCAGCCAACCGGCCAGGCGGTAGGCGTAAAAAATCGCGATACCCGCAAACCAGAAGGGGATGATGTTCATCGGTGGGGCAAGGGCAACCGCCGGGCCGCTGGATTCTACGGGAGCCGCAGGGATCTCGAAGAAGGGCGTGACGAAGCGCGGAGCAGCGTTTGCACTAGGCAGCCCGACAAAAATCGTCGCCGCGAACGCCAGCGGCAAAGCGATGAGGGCGCTGCAAGCCAGCGTGTAACGCGTCCTCGATGATCGAGCGAAACACAGGGCGACAGCTAACGCCAGGGCAATGGCGGCTCCTTGCCACAGGGAATGTAGCAGCGCGGACGTGAGAGCAGCCGTCATTTTTTCCCCTTCTCGTACTCGGCCAGCAGGTCGCGAAGTTCTGCGAGCTCTTTCTTAGACGGTTTCCGGGACGACAACGCGCCCAGCAGTAGACTCTTCGCGGAGCCTGCAAACGCGCGTGTCAGCAGATCGCCGGCCAACTGTGCTTGCGTCGCTTCCTTAGCCTGGCTGGCTTGGTAAACGTGGGCCCGTTCAGAATGGTCCCGCTTCACCAGCCCTTTTTCGTCCATGATCTGGAGTTGTTTCAGCACCGTAGTATATTGCGCGGGACGCCGGTCCACGATGGCCTCGTGTACCGCGCGGACGGTGGAAGGGCCGCGGCTCCAAAGAACCGTCAGGATTTCAAGTTCGGCGTCGGTGGGGCGGGGTGTCATGGTCTACGAAGAGACTACTACGAAGACTATCGTATGTCAAGAAGACTCTTCTTGGTGATAAAATTCCTCCATGAATCTTGCGAAACCCCTGGTCCTCTTCGCACTGATGAGTCTGGCCGCGGCTGGGGCGGATCCGAAATGGATCTCGATCAAGACTCCAAATTTCACCATCTTCTCCAGTGCGAATGAACGCGACACGCGCGCCGCGCTCAACTACTTCCAGCGCGTGCGTGGATTCTTCGTTCAAATGCTCAAACATGAGCCGCCCAATCCCCTGCCAGTGACGATTGTCATGTTCGGCTCCGACAAGGAATACAGCATTTACAGGCCTCGCGAATCCACCATTGCCTACTACACGGGTGGAACCGATCGCGACTATATCGTTCTGGGGAAAACGGGCGATCAAACCGCGCAGGCCGCCACTCACGAATACGTCCATCTGATCCTGAAGCACTTGGGGATGAAAGCGCCGCCATGGCTGGATGAAGGCATTGCGGAGCTGTTTTCGACGATGCGCCCCATCGGCGACACCACTGAGTTCGGGCAGCCGATTGCCGGCCGGCTGGCGGGCGTGTTGGCGGACCGGTGGGTGCCGCTCGCGACCATTCTTGCCGCCGATCACGATTCTCCCTATTACAACGAAACCAACAAGGCCGGGAATCTCTACAACGAGAGTTGGGCCCTGGTGTGGTATCTGACGTCCTCCGTGGATTGGACTACGTTTTGGCAAATGGCCGCCAACGTGAGTGATGGAGCCGGTTCCGTGGACGCGCTGGAGAAGTCCTTCGGCAAACCACTCGCGCAAATCGAAAAGGATCTACAGTTTTATGTGAAGAGCGGGTCGTACCGGTTAATCACCACGAAAATCAAGCTGGACGGCATGGAGAAACTGGAGGCTGAGCCGGCGAATCTGTTTAACCTGAAACTCGCGCAGGCGGATCTCATGGCCAACCTGCCAGGCGTGATCGGAGAAGCGCGCAAGCAGTTGCAAGACCTGACGCGCGAGGATGCCAAGCGCCCGGAGCCGTGGTCGGCGCTGGGCTACATGTCGTGGCGTGACGGGAAGCTGGACGATGCGTTGGCGAATTTCGGCAAAGCTTACGATCTGGGTGACCGCTCGCGCCGCCTGCTATGGGATTACGGGCGCATGAGTGCCCGCAGCAAGCCGGACGTGGCATTGCTGGTGCTCGGCGAGTTACTGAAGCAGGAGCCGGAAGATCTGGACGTACGCATTGAACTGGCCTCGGTGCAAGTGAATCGCCGGCAAGCTCCAGCGGTGTTGGAATTGATTTCGGGAATCAGCAAGGTCAAGACCGTAAATCAGGGCGAGCGCCTGCTTTACATGCGCGCTTGGGCGAATGTCCAGGTAGAGAACCGGCTGGAAGCGCGCGCGCGAGCCGAAGAATTGAAGCGAATGACGAAGAGTCCCGACTACGTGACGCGGGCGGACGAACTCCTGAAATGCATGGACCAGGTAGACAACGCAGAGGCGGCCAGGAAGGCAGCCGCCGCGGCTCCGCCAATCAACCCGCGAGAGCTGATCGCTCAGTTAGCTGAAGAGGGTGCGCGAGTCGCGGAAGGCACTTTGACGGAAATGGTGTGTGCGTCCCCGTCGAAAATGATTTTGCAAACAGAAGCGGGCCGCAAGAGTTTCTTAATGTCGGACCCGACCAAGATCCTGGTGAGCGGTACGGCGCCCCAGATGAAATGCGGCGTGCAAGCTCCAGCGATTGCGTTGCGCTTGCAGTACACCACAGCGCCCGACGGATCCGACGCGGATGGAGTGGTCCGGGTGCTGCAGTTTCCCCCTGCTAAGTAATGCGCTGCCCGCCGGAGTAGACGTTGAATCGGGCGTCGCGCACGAAACCGGCGAGCGTCATGCCGAAGCGCAGGGCCGTTTCCACCGCCAGGCTTGAGGGGGCTCCCACGGCGCACAGAATGCCGATACCCGCCATCAAAGCTTTCTGCACCAGTTCGAAGCTGGCTCGCCCGCTTACCAACAACACGGAATTGTGCAGCGGAACTTGCCCGTCCAGCACGGAGCGGCCTACCAGTTTATCTACCGCGTTGTGCCGGCCTACATCTTCCCGCACCAGTTGCAGGTTCCCTTCCGGATCGAAGAGACCGGCGGCGTGCAGTCCTCCCGTGCGGTCAAAGACGGATTGCGTCGCGCGCAGGATATCGGGGAGTCTTCGAATGGTCGCGGCGCTGATTCGGGGACCGTCGCGGGGTGGAGCCGTGCAACCGGCGGCTACCAGCGCGTCGACGGAGGCTTTCCCGCACACGCCACAGCTTGAGGTTAGGTAGAAGTGGCGCGTTTGCGCGCTTAGGTCCGGGGCGGCTTCGGCGGTGAGTTGAATCTCAATAGAATTATCGCCCGGCGTGATGCTGGCGAGTTCGTCGCGGCTCGCTAGGATTCCCTCGGTGAACAGGAATCCCGTAGCCAGTTCGTCGTCGTAGCCGGGCGTTCGCATGGTGATCGCGAGGTCGTGGCCGTTCAGGCGGATTTGCAGCGGCTCCTCGACAGCCAGGTAGTCCTGGTCCCGCGTGGACGTTTCGGCGACGCGTTCGATGGGGACTGTAATGACGCTCTGCTTCACGTTTGCAGAGTAGCATTTGCAGACTCACATACGTCTTGTGCGAGTCTGCCGGATGATCTACTGCGCTGGCTGCTTGGGAGCTTTCTTGAACATATCCAGAATGCCTTTAGCTGTCTTGAGGGCGCCCTCGGGATTCCCTATCACCTGCTGCAGCTTCTCATTCCTCAGGGACTTGAGGTCGGGTTTGAAAGACGGGTTGGCGGAGGTGCCTTGGATCAGGAAGGGCACCGTCGACGTTTCCCCTTTTTGCTGCATGGCCGCGGCTAGCAGCCCTCCGGTGCGGACGGTGGCGCGCATGCGGAAATCCAGGGCATGCTCCGGGCTGACGGAGCCTTCGCCCGTGATTTGACCCAGTGCGGGTGCGTTGAACTGGATCCCGCGGACGGTGGTTCCAGAAGGTCCCGCTTCAAAGTTAGCGGCGACTAATTGAATGTCGGTGGTGGGCGTCGCCGCCACACCGGCGAGCTGTCCAATGATGCGCAGCTTGGAGCCAAGATCGTAGTTGGCTAGTTGTGCTTTTTCCAGTTTGACTGAGCCAACCGTATTGAGCCGGACAAAGGAACCTTTCGAGGTCACGTCCAGGCTGGCGGTGCCGCTGCTGATGGTTGCTCCGGTCTTTTTCTGAGTGCGAAACGGGGCTAAGCCCCGTGCCTCTAGTTCGCAGCCCTGAGCCTTACGCTTGAGCCTGTTTTACCCCCCCCGCCTTCGAAGCCTTCCTTCTGTTGCTTACGCTCGGGTCGCTCTATGCCCGTCTTCAAGAACAGAAGCACCAGAGCCGAAAGCAGCGACCCGAAGCTCAAAAATAACGCGATCGATGAAATTATACTGCCCTGATCCAGCAGGGAACCGGCCATCCACGGTCCCATCACCCCACCGATACGCCCGATGCCAATCACAAAGCCGGTTCCGGTGGCGCGCACGTGAGTGGGGAAGCCGTAGGCAATCATGGAGTATAGACCCGAAATTGCGGCATTACCGAAAACGCCAACCACGCCCGCAATCCAGGTCAGATAATCCGCACTTGCCCCATCGCGTCCCGGAACGATTCCCAGTCCGCCTACCACCTGACCAAAGTAGATGACACCCATTGCGTACATCACTAAGCTCGCTATTGTGAGCGGCTTGATGCCAGCGCGGGATGCCACCACTCCGAATAGTGCGCCGCCGATAGCTCCACCGAGGTTCACCCACGCGAGCATTCCGGTGCCGATTGGACCCGGGAACCCAAGGTCCGTTACGATCTTCGGCGTGCCCTTCAGGATGAAGTAGAACGTGATGTAGTGCAGAAAGTAGCCAGCTGTTAGAATCAGAGTCGTTCTGATCAAGGTCGGCGACAAGATGTCCATCACGGATTTCTTGCGATCGGTTACGGGAACTTCGGGAAGCGTGCCCACCGTGGGATGACCCAACTTGACCAGAGCCGCATTTACGCGGGCCAGGGAGTTTTCAGGCTGTTTGCGCGTCAGCCAGTGAATCGATTCAGGAACCGCGAAGTATAGGGCTGGTAGGAGAATCGCCGTCGCCACGGCGCCGATATAGAAGATCGAACGCCATTGCGCGATTGGATCGATGGTTGCCCGAATCATCATGCCACCGAGGGTCTGACATGCTCTCGATGATTTAGACCAGATAGAATTGAGGATCTTCGGGACGTC
>JBDTSJ010000078.1:0-23063 GCA_039931205.1 Acidobacteriota bacterium | reverse complement strand
AATAGGACTTTTCTAAATGGCACTAATAGGACATTCTCATGTGGCAGCGACAGAGGAAGTCAACTCCTTTGACTCCTGTAGACCGTTTTGACATACTATCTCCCGTAAATTGGGCGCTTAGCGCGGGAAGCGCTCGTTTGGAAAGGTAGATATCGCGGCCTGCTGCGACGTGCGCGATACCTGCAAAGGAGTGACCGTGAAGAAGCTTTTTGTCGGAAACCTACCGTACAGCGCCAACGAGACAGACGTTCAGAGTTTTTTTGAGAGCGCCGGAATCGGCATTGACAGCGTGACGGTGATGCGGGATCGATTTACCGGGCAAGCCCGGGGATTCGGATTCGTGGAGATCAATGACGATGGGGCGGCTCAGCGCGCGGTGGACGAATGCAACAACAAGGAGCTGCAGGGTCGCGCCTTGGTCGTCAACGAGGCCCGGCCGATGAGCCCACGCGAGGGCGGCGCGGGCGGGCGTCCTCCGCGGCGCTAAATTCGCCGTATGCCGGCATAAGTTGTCCCTATTCGTTCAGCCTCTGAACGAACGCGATTGCTGCGTCCGCAGTACTATTGTGCGTGGTGGTCTAAAGCCAAACCCTCCATCAGCCGATGAATAGGGCTGGAAAGGACAACCATGCGTCTCTCATTTTTAACTTTCACTTTCATTTTGGCCAGCGGCTTCGCCTTGGCGGCAGATGGGCCCGAGTCCGTCACATACCTGGAGGGGAACCTCGATGGACTGGCGGTCCACTCCGTGGCTACTTTGGAGTTGAGTCACGGCAAGGCAATGATCCTGCGGGCGAAGGAAGCGAAGGTTGAGATTCCATACGCGGGAATCACAAAAGTAGAGCGCTCGACGTCCAAGGTGGAGACAGCCAGCGAACCGCTGTACAAGGTCTGGAACCTGCGCAAGAAACTGATTCCGCCCACGCCCGTGGAGCATGTGACGCTGCACTACAAGGGGCAGGGCAGCGCCGACCATTCGGTCACGCTGGCAATGCAGAAATCCTCCGCGGATAATGTGATGGCCGCCTGGGATACGGAAAACGAACTCCGGTCGAAGGCGCGTGGCGATTGGTGGGGCGATGGCATCTGGAAGACCACGCGTAACAAGGATCAATGGGGCGGCTCCGGCCAAGTAGCGGCGCGCGAGTAGCTCTTTAACGACGTTTCAGTAGGGAAATGGCAGACTGGACTTCGGTCCGGCCTGCCATTTTCATTTTCCGGCAAACCAATTTTTAACAAACCAGTGATACGCTAGCGGAAGACGCTGCGGCGGATATCTGGAGACTGCTTGAGTAAAAGCATATGGCAAGCGGTCGCGGCCTACGTGGCCTGGGGACTATTTCCCTTCTATTGGAAACAAGTTGCATCCGTACCCGCGCTGGAAGTAATCGCGCATCGGATTTTCTGGTCTTTCGTCACGCTCGCGGTGGTCCTCTCGTGGAAACGCCAGTGGAGCCTTTTGCGCAATGCCAGAAGCGTCGTGGGCCTGTACGTGGCGGCTTCGGCGCTGGTCAGCGTCAACTGGTTTGCCTACATCTGGGCAGTGAATTCCGGCTTCATCGTCGAGACCAGCTTGGGGTATTTCATCAATCCTTTGGTCAGCGTGCTGTTGGGCGTGGTGTTCTTTCGGGAACGGCTGCGGCCTGTTCAATGGATGGCCGTGGCCTGCGCGGCAGCCGGCGTGCTGTACCTGAGTGCCGCCTATGGATCGTTGCCATGGATCTCGCTTTTCTTAGCTTTCACTTTCGCCGGGTACGGAGCGGTAAAGAAGATCGCTCCGCTGGGTCCACTGGAGGGTTTGACGCTCGAGACATCGATCTTGGCTCTGCCCGCGCTGGCGTATCTGGTGTACGGCTACAGCAGCGGGAAAGGGGCGTTCCTGCACACCGGCGCAGCCACCAGCATGTTCCTGACAGGGGCGGGAGTGGTGACTACGCTGCCGTTAGTCCTGTTCGCCTCAGCTGTGCGGCGGGTGTCGCTGACCATGATCGGCATTCTGCAATACATCGCGCCGACGCTGCAGTTAATGGCAGGGGTGCTGTTCTACAAGGAGCCCTTCAAGCACGATCAACTGATCGGATTTGCGGGCGTGTGGATAGGGCTCGCGCTATTTGCCGCGGACCGGGCTGTTCTTAGCCGGAGTAGCAGAAAAGCCGCTAGTTCCGCGTGACTTGGACCTTGGGGGACGCGAGATAGCCGACGATCATGTCCTTCTTCACTTCGTTGACTACCAGTTCAAATGGCATGGCTGCGCGGGGCAGCATGAACTGCACCGGCTCATTGGCGGTTTTATCCTTCTTCTCGATCAGCTTGTCATCCACCATCACTTCGATCGTGTAGCGGTTCTTCTTGGGATCGGCCTTGGTGAGACGCACCTGCAGATCGCCGACGCGCTGCATGGTCTTGATCTTCGCAACCCGGAATTCCGTATAGTTCCGTTCGCCTAACTGGCGCAGGGCAGACAGCTCTTTGGAGTTCGTCGCGATCAAGCCGCTTTGTACGCCCAAATCGCCGCGTGTCGAACTCAGATCGGCGATGGTCTTCTGCAGCTCTGCCTTGGTGGCATCCGCCTGTGTTCTTACCGCGGACACCTCGGTAGAGACGGCGGTCACTTTCTCGCGATTGGCATTGGTGTCTTCTTTGACGGCGGCGACTTTTGCGTCCACTATATTTACGCTCTCGGCCACTTTCGCGGTTTGGGCGGACTGCTGCAGTTTCGCGTCTTCGAGTTTCTCCGCGAGAGCGTCGATGTTGCGGGTCGCTTCTACTTTCGCTTGCCCGGCCAATTGTGCGGCCTGACGGCGTGCCTCCTCCAGTTCCAGCTTCAGTGCCGCCACGGAGGCGCGGCTGGTCTTGGAGGTGTCCGTGGTGGTCTCGGTCACTTTACCGATTTCGCCGGCCAGCAATTCGCGTGTCTCAGCCAGATCTGTTTTCAGCTCGCTGATCTGCATGAAGCCATAGATGGACGCGCCGGCAAGGGCCACTATTGCGCCGAAAAGGATCGGAATCTTGGCGCCGCCGCCCCCGTCGTGAATGGCGGCCGGAGCCGAGCCAACATTGAAGGTAGACGCTCTGCCCTGGCCGAAAGCCGGGGGGCCACTGGGACGATCAGGATCTTGCGGGTTGTTCTCGCTCATGTACGCTCCTTGCTCTACGGGTTGGCTAATAGGCAGCTATCGGCGTAGGCCATTGGATTCATTATAGAACTGCCAGACTGCCCGATGGTCAGCGAGAACGTTAGACCACTCGTGTATAATCACCACTGGGAGGACAATGAGCAAAGAAGATTGCATCGAAGTCACTGGAACGGTAGTTGAGAAATTCCCCAGCGGACTATTCAGCGTCCAGTTGGATCAAGAGAAAACGGTTCTAGCGCATTTAGCGGGCAAGCTGCGGCGCAACCGGATTCGTGTTTTGGCGGGCGATCGCGTCACCATGGAAATGTCGCCATACGACCTGACCAAGGGGCGCATTACTTATCGCCACAAGTAACCGCCGGTCCTTTTTCCCCACCTTAATCCGCCTTTAACATTTTGAGACGCACGTGGCGACACGCACGTGGTGAGACGCACGTGACCTTGCCTTGGCCAACGGCACGAGGTTCTCGACCAGGCGCCTGACGTGTTTCCAATCGTGCCGATCTCTGTTCACGCATGAAAACAGCGGGTTAGCGTTTGCACATAACGCAACAGAGCTGCCTTAGGCCGGATAATCACGGCTTAGGAGGCTTTGAGCCCCGTGCGCACACCCATTCCGATTCGACCTCCGCCTGCGAGCAAGGGCGGGAACAACGGCGTTAGTAGAGACCTACTCGACCAGTTGGAAGCTCGCGTGGTGGGCCAGCCGTTGGCCCTACGAGAGATTGTTCCGTATATTCGAATGCATCGCGCGGGCTTGGCTCCGGATGGTCGGCCTGTAGGCGTGTTTCTTTTGCTGGGGCCCACGGGCACGGGAAAGACTCGAACTGTGGAAGCCTTGGCCGAGGTGCTGCACGGCAGTGAGCGCAACATGCTGAAGATCGACTGCGGCGAGTTTCAAATGGAGCATGAGGTAGCCAAGCTGATCGGCGCGCCTCCCGGCTATCTGGGACATCGTGAGACGCAACCGCTGATCACACAGCAAAAGTTGAACTCGGTCACCAGCGAGTCGTCAAACCTTTCTCTGCTGCTGTTCGACGAAATTGAAAAAGCGGCCCCCAGCATGACGCGCCTGCTGATGGGGGTGCTGGATAAAGCCACCTTGCGGTTGGGCGACAACACCGGGGTCAGCTTCGATCGGACACTGATTTTACTAACCAGCAATCTGGGGGCGGAGGAGATGCGCAAGCAGCTAACGCCTGACTTCGGGTTTGAGGCAATGGCTCCGCGGGCGCCTGGCGCAGGGACGGCTGGAAAACTGCAGAGCATCGGATGGGCCGCGGTGAAACGTCGATTTTCACCGGAGTTCGTCAATCGTATCGACGCCGTGATCACTTATCAACCACTGGATGGGGTTGCGATGGAGGCCATCCTGGAGCAGCAAATAGCCGCGCTAAGAAAACACATTCAGGACCGCTTGGAAGAGCGGGCATTCGAGATCGAAGTGACGCCGGAGGCTCGCGAGCTACTGCTGCGTAAGGGCACCAGCGTTGAATTTGGGGCTCGTGAATTGAAGCGGGTGATTCTTCGATTGATTACGCAGCCGTTGGCGGCCATGGTGGAACAAGGGCACGTGACACCGGACAGCTGCGTTGTGGTCGCATGCGATGCCGATAGGCTGGTCTTGGAAGTGAAGGTCTAACTTTAACGCCGGCGTCCGGCGTCCCCGCCGCCACCCGTATTCGGGGTGCTGGCGGCCGGAGCCGCGGCCGCAGGGGCTGCCACGGTACCTACGCCTGCCGAACTGCTGGCACCGGAATAAGCGGGTGCCGCGGCGGCCTGGCGGGATTGGCCCGCGTCGAAACCGCTGGAGCTCATCACCGGGGCGGTGCGAATATAAACCGTCTGCGGGCTGTAGAGCACGATTCCGTACGGGCTGTAGCCGTAGCCACGCGTTGGCAAGTAGGTGTACATGCCATAGAAGGAGTTCCACAACCACACGCCGCCGTAGCCACCCATCGGGATCAGCGAACTGGAAGTAGTGGGACGCGACCCACCGTTATAGAGCGCGAGGGCAGCGGCCTGATTCGCCTGGGCCACATAGCGGGCGCGCCGGGCGCTCCAATTGTATAGCTCGGTTGTGTCTTCGATATCGAATTTGCCCGGGCCTGCGCTCAATGCGTTAAACGCGATTTCGCGGCCTTTGGATACTTTGATCGGAAGGGCATTCGAAGCGTTCAATGCCAGCTCGCCATCATAAACACGGATATTGCCCGCAGCGCCGGCTGAGAATTCATACAACCCACGTTTCCTCAGGGCAATGTTGGAACCGTTCAGCGCTAATGTCACTGCCGTATCCTTGGGGAGATCGGCGACTTCCACGATCATGGTCCCGGAAAGAACCGCGAGGCGCGTGTCGCCCAGATCGGCGGAGTCCAGACGGAAGCTGCTGCCGTCGCCGATGCGCAGATAGGTGCCCGCATTCAGTAGGATTTCCGCGCGGCCTTCGGACGTGGAGAGCGTGTCGCCCTGCTTCATGCTCAGGAACTGATCGCCGGTTTGCTCCACCAGAACGTTGTTCACACGAACTTCGCCTTCCATGTAGTGGATGAGGCCGGCGCGAGCGGAGACAATGTCCTGAGCCCAAGCCGTGGTGCCGGCGAGCGTCGCGATGAGCAAGAGCTTGTGGCGCATGAAGTTACCTCTCTGTTCCATATTGCACCCGGCGAGGGTGGAGGTCAAGCCTCAGTTGCTTACGACGTGGCGGGGGTGTTTGCGGTTTCAACGATTTCGAGCCGGTTCGCGGAGTATAGTGGGTGCTGTGAGGCGTCCGTCGATTTTTCCAGCTCTTCTAATGATGACGGCCCTGGCAGGGGCGCAGGACATCACGTTCTACGGCGATGTCCTGCCTATTCTGCAGAATCGCTGCCAGGAGTGCCACCGGGCGGGCCAAATGGCTCCCATGGCGCTCACGACGTTCGCTGAGGCCCGTCCCTGGGCCAAGGCTATACGCGAGGAGGTGGTCAAGCGGACGATGCCTCCGTGGTTTGCGGATCCGCACTTCGGGAAGTTCTCGAATGATCGCAGGCTAACTGACCACGAAATAGACACTTTAGCGAAGTGGGCCGAGATGGGATCGGTGGAGGGCAGGGAAGCGGACGCTGCCCCGCGCAGGGTTTGGAATGAGGGCTGGAATCTGCCTCGCGTGGACGAGGTTGTGGCCATGGACGAGCCGTTTACGGTGCCCGCCAAGGAGCCGCTGCAATATCAATACCTGGTGATCGCGGCGGACTTTGATGAGGACAAATGGGTACAAGGCGTGGAATTGCGGCCATCCGACCGGGCCGTGGTGCATCACGCCGTGGTCTATATTCGTCCAGCGGGCGACACGTGGAAACGGGGTCCCACTACGAATGACATTCTGACGGTGTATGCTCCGGGCAGCGCGCCGGACGTTTTTCGCAGCGACATGGCGAAACTGATTCCGGCGGGGGCGGATCTGGTGCTGGAGGTCCACTACACGCCCAAGGGGCAGGCTACGCAGGATCGCATCGAGGTTGGGCTGATGCTGGCTCCGGTGCGTCCCGCGAAGCGTGTGATCACTCTGCAGATGGCTAACACCAGTTTCTCGATTGCTCCTGGGGCGAAAGATCAGAGGGTGACGGTGTGGGGTACTTTGCCGAATGACGCTTTGCTGATCGGCTTCTTCCCGCACATGCACCTCCGCGGAAAGTCGTTTGAATATACCCAAGTCGACGCGGAGGGGCACGCCGAGACGCTGCTGCTGGTGGAGCCCTACGATTTTTATTGGCAGCTTTCCTACAGGTTGGCGGAACCGCTCGCGATCAAGAAGGGCACGAAGCTGAACTGGATTGCGACTTATGATAATTCCGCGGGGAATGCGAGGAATCCGGATCCGGCGGCTCGGGTGGGATACGGGATTCAGAGTTGGGATGAAATGATGGTCGGCTTCTTCGATATCGCCATCGATGCGGGGATCGATAAGCAGGCGTTCTTCGTTAGGTGAGGAGGCGGGCATGGGAGCCCGCCGCCTGAGAAATGATGACCCGCTTAACGCACGGGAAGCTGGACGCGGTTGCTTTGGGTGCCGTTGACGGTCACGAACAACTCCAGTACGTTGCCTGTTGGCAGGTCGGGATCAATCTTGACCTTCACCATGCTGGTGCCGACCATGCCGGCTGCTCCGCCGGCGAAAACCGGATCGCGAACCACGGGCGGGGGCAGGGTGGCCTCGGCTGCTGCGGCGCCTGCGGGAACCTGCGGAGTGGGCAAGCCAGCCAACACCTTGACGGAGTCGGTCAAGCGGTAGACCTGCGTGTCTGGCAGAATGAAGCCGTCAATCACGGGGCGATCATATGGTCCGAAACCTGTTCCGAAGAATGAGACCGTTTCGCCGCGTCGCGCGGGACTCTGCTGCGTGATGGCGCTACCGTCTTCATGCAGGGCGGCCACTAATGACATGCCGTCCTCGGTGACGTTGTAGTACACGCCGGGCGAGTTGCGGCGGACCTTGAACTTGCCGGACGAATCCGGCTTTCCGATCTGATGTACGGTCAGGGTGTATTCGCCGTCGCTCAATCCCGAGGGAAGCTGCGCATTGATCTGTTCCGGCGATACGAAGATAAGAGGCAACAAGCTGTCGCCCACGGTTAGATACGTACGGCCGATGGCCTGCGCCAGCGGATTGTAGGGTCCGATCTCCAACGTCTCCGCCAGTTGTTCTCCGTACACCGAGATGATGGAGCCAGGGGACACCGTGTCATCCGGGGTATCTCCCGCGGCATTACGAATGCCGGCCGGCGCGATGCCGGGCACCTTTTCCATATACGCGATCAAGGAGGTGGGTCCGGTTACTTTGAAGCGAGCGGGCGAAGAGGTTCCAGTGACCTCGCCACCCCAGCCCAGGAATTTGAAGCCTGTGTTGGGAACGACGGAAACTTGTAAGTCGATGCCTTCCGGGTAGAACCCGTCGGGGAATTCGGGGGAGAAACGGAACTTGGCGCCGTTGTCGGGGTCGGAGGCGGTAGTGATCAGGTGCGCGCCATGGTATTCCACGTTAAGTGTTTGGACATTTGCTGTGAATGTGGCCTGCTGAGCGAGTGTATTCGGCCCACCGGTCCAGGAAACGAACTCATAGCGGGAGGTTTCCCCCAGAGAGATGGTCTTCTCCGCGGAGATGCTCAAGGTGGAGCCTACGGCTTGATCGTAGCTGCAAGGCGTGATGCAATCAGCCCCGTTAACCAGGACCGTCAGACCGGAAGGTGTGCTGGTGACTTTCACTTGGCCCAGCAACTCGAAGTTGGCGGTCACTGTGAAGGCCTGGGCGCCCACTGGAATCGTTACCGTGTGTTGCACGTCGCCCCCGTCGGACCACCCGGTGAAGCGGTACACGCGACCTTTGGAATCGGTCTGCGTAAGCGGAGCTTTGATGGTGTGCGTGTGACCTTCACCCCAGATGAAACCATAGGTGGGGCCGGGCCAGTTGGTGCGGCCATCCACTTCCACTTGCAGGCCGTTGATATTGGTATTGATGGCGCTCTGCACGCCGGGCACAAAGAAGGCCTCGATGTTATCTACCTGCAGCGGATCGCCGGGCGTGATGTACGTGCTGTTCTGGCCCAGGCCATTGCTGAAGTGATCGAAAACCCAGAAACGCGCGTCGCGATCGGTTTGGTATTCCGGAGCTCCCAGTTGGTGGGTGCTGCCGGGAAGAAAATCGAAATCGCCCACGCAGAGAAGCGGAACGGACAGGGGAGAGTTCGGACCGATGCGGGAATAGTCCGGGGAGCAGTTTGGATCGTAATTGATAGGCTCCAGATACCACTTGTAATAGGGTGGCGTCGTGACCAGAGAGCGGTCCACTAAAACCTGCAGCCCTAACGGATTACTGGTGATGTGCATCCGCTTGGCTTTTTCAAATAGCGGCCCAATCTGCACTTTCGATTCGAGCTTGAGCGGGAATGCGTACTTCGTCAAGAACGGTAGGTTGCCGACGGTAATACCTGTGAATGCCCAGCCGGGGTAAGACCACCCCAGAATGTTGTGCACGCCTGCGCTTGTCCAATGAATGGTGGTGTTGCTGAAACAAAAATCGTCTATGAAGAGTACGCCCTTTCGATCAATATCTTGCGCTGGCGTAGCCGTACATCCGTCGTCTGGAGTAACTTCCGGAAAAGTAACGTAGATGGGAAATTCGATGGCGACGCCGGCGACGAATTCGGTAGTCTCGGGACTCGCAATGAAGCAACCGGTGAAGACAAAATTCGGAATGGTGGTGGTAACGGACCAACCACCGAACGTATAGCGCGCGACCCGGTCGTCCCAATATTGGAATGGAGAAGGGGTTCCATCGGTCTCACTCGTGGTGGGGAACTGAATGCAATGGCGGGTTCCTTCCGGCCATACAAAGTTCTGCAAACTGGTATAAGTCTGGCCGTCCACCAGGAATTTCGCGCCATCTTGAGTGGTGCCGATTCTAACGCTGCTAAGCTTCTGGAAATTGGGATTCTGCCCGAAGGCCCCCGCCGAGACCAGTAAGCCCAATAGCACCAATTGTTTAACGCGCTTCATGACAACCACTTTCTTCCTCCTATAGCTCTGCCAGCCAGATCTAGCCGGATAGAACCAAGAGACACAGAGTCCCAACTAGTCATCGGCACGCTCAGGGGGAAGCTTTAGCGCGAAGTGGGGTGGAGACTGCTAGGGCGAATTCCACGCGAGCGGATGTGCAAGACTAAAGACAATCATGCCCCCCGCAACATTCTGGATGGGTTTTGTTTTGGCCGCCATCGTGGGCGCCGGGTTGGCATCCTTTGGCGTGGTGTTGTGGTTGCGAGCTAAAAAGGCGGGCGAAGACGCGCACTCCGCCGCCGAAGCCACGCGGCCTCTGGCGGATACGCTCACGCGAATCGAAGGCCAGATGCGGCAATTCGAGGCGCAGCGGCAGCACATGCTGGGCGGTTTGGAAGCGCACCTGGCGTCTTTAAGTAGAGATACAGTGGCGCTGTCGCAGGCATTGCGCGGACCCAATTCGCGTGGACGTTGGGGGGAACTGACACTGCGGCGCGTGGCGGAGCTTGCGGGGATGTCGGCATACTGCGATTTCTCAGAGCAGGTGGGCTCCGATGGACGGCGTCCGGACATGATCGTGAAGCTGCCGGGTGGGCGGCGGCTGGCGGTGGACGCGAAGACGCCGCTATCCGCATATTTGGAGGCTGAGGAAGCGGGAGACTCCGTGGCTCGCGCGGCGGCGATGGATCGGCATGCGGGGCAGTTGTGGCGGCATGTGCAGGAGCTGGCGGCTCGGGAATACTGGAGTCAGTTTGATGCGGCTCCTGAAATGGTGATCCTGTTTTTAGCAGGGGAACATTTCTTGAGCGCGGCACTCGAGCGCCGTCCGGACCTATTGGACGCAGCGCTGGCGAAGAAGGTGCTGATCGCGACACCGGTGACATTAGTGAGCGTGCTGAAGGGTGTGGCGTACGGCTGGAGGCAGGAGCGGCTTGCGCAGAACGCGGAAGAGCTGCGTAAGATCGCCACCGAATTTCACGAACGGGTCCGTAATTTCGGCGAAACGTACACTGAGACAGGGCGTTACCTGCAGCGTGCAGTGGAGGCGTATAACAAGTCCGCCGGTTCGTGGGATTCGAGACTATTGCCATCCTTGCGCCGCATGAAGGAACTAGGCGTGGGCACCACGGAGCCTCCCGAGCCGCCCAGGATTGACACGGTGGCGCGGCAGCCGCAAACGCTGGACGCCCCGGATCAGCGTATCGTATAAACAGCCGCCGGAAAACGCATGACCCGAGCCTTCTTCCTCTACTTGTCGCAGCGCCCGGGACTGCGGCGCTTTCTGGAGAGCAATCCCACGGCGCGCGGAATGACGCGCCGCTTCATCGCGGGGGAAACGCTGGAGGACGAATTGCGCGTCTGCGCGGAACTCGCTGCGGAAGGAATCTGGACGACCGCGGATCATTTAGGGGAGAACGTGACTTCGCTGGCCGATGGCGTGGCCGCACGGGATGCGTATATGGCGACGCTGGACGCCATCGCCGCTCGCGGATTGCCTTCCACGATATCCCTTAAGCTCACGGCGCTGGGTCTGGATCTTTCCGAAGCCGCCGCCGTGGAACATTTGCGTAGGTTAGCCACGCGGGCTAAAGAAATCGGGAGCCGCGTGGAAATCGACATGGAGGACACGCGCTACACCGAAAGAACGATCCGCATTGCGGAGATGGTGGGACGCGAGACGGGCTGCATTCGAGTGGCGATCCAAGCCTATTTGTATCGCACGCCAGGCGACATCGACCGCTTGAATCGGGCACGAGTCATGGTGCGGTTGTGCAAGGGCGCGTATATCGAACCGGCCTCGGCCGCGATGCCTAAGAAGAGCGATGTGGATGCGGCGTATTTGTCGCTGGCGAAGACGCTTCTGGATGAGGGAACGTATCCAGCCCTAGCGACCCACGACGAGAAAACAATTGAAGCGATTCTAATACACGTGAGAATGCGTGAATATGACTCCAAACGTTTCGAATTCGAGATGCTGCACGGCGTCCGCCGCGATTTGCAGCGGGATTTGGTGAACCGTGGGTTTCATTCGCGCGTATATGTTCCTTACGGCTCAGAATGGTATCGATACTTCATGCGGCGGCTTGCGGAGCGTCCGGCGAATGTTTGGTTCCTGATCAAGAACTTGTTCCGATAGATCGATTTACAGACAATACGGTCCGATTTTCCTTGCATTTGCGTACGGCGGATGTATACTTCCAATCGGTGAACATAATGTTTGCTTTTGATTGTAGTTCCTTCCACATGTCGATTCCGGATACCGGGATTTAGACCATCGCCAGTTTTCCCCAAGTTGTAACTCATTTGTGGCAGTAGTGTGTGCAGAATTCCTAAAAGGAGGAATATGTATTTGTTCGGATTCAGTTTGTGGGTATTTGCCGCGCTCGCGTTGGCGTTTGCCGCGTTGGTGACATTTCTGACGGCGTTTGTTTCGATTCACGAGAACCAGGTGGGCGTCGTGGCGAAGCGTTTTGGCCAAGGCTCCCTGCCAGAGGGGCGCATCGTGGCTCTCAATGGCGAGGCTGGATTTCAGGCCGCGACGCTGCCTCCCGGTGTCCATTTCGGATACTGGCCGTGGCAGTACAAGATCAGTAAATATCCGATCACGATGATCGAGCAGGGCCACCTCGGTCTGGTGATTGCTAACGATGGCGCGCCGACACCCGTGCATCGTGTCCTCTCCAACGTGGTCGACTGCGATTTCTTCCAGGATGGACTGACGTTCATGCGCAATGGAGGACAGAAGGGCCGCCAGACGGCGGTTTTGACGGCAGGTTACTATCGCATCAATCCGATTCTGTTCAAGATCATTCCTAACGTAAAGATCACCAGCATTGGTTCGGACAAGGTCGGCATTGTGACGGTGTTGGATGGCGCGCCGATGCCAGTGGGACAAATGGCGGCGAAGATTGTTGGAGGTCACGATAATTTCCAGAGCCCGGACGGATTCATTCACAGCGGCGGTTGCCGCGGTTTGCAGGAGCAGATCATCCTGGCCGGCACCTATAACATCAACCCTTGGTTCTGCGAGATCGAAGAATATCCTTTGTATGCGGTACCCATCGGTCATGTAGGCGTGGTGGTCAGCTTCGTGGGCGAAGACATGGGCGACATTTCGGGCGAACAATTCACGCACGGCAATATTGTTCCGCGCGGCGGGAAGGGCGTTTGGAATGAACCTCTGTATCCTGGAAAACATGCCGTGAACACGCGCATCATGAAGGTGGAACTGGTGCCCACCACCAACATCGTGCTGAACTGGGCCGCGGCGCGCACGGAATCGCATAAGCTGGACGAGGCCTTGTCGACCATCACGGTGCGCTCGATGGACGGATTCACGTTCAACCTGGATGTTTCGCAAATCATCAATATCGGCGCAACGAAGGCTCCGTGGGTGATCTCGCGCATGGGCAGCGTGAAGAACCTGGTCGACCAGGTGTTGGAACCGATTGTCGGCAATTACTTCCGCAACAGCGCGCAGACTTACTCGGTACTCGACTTCCTATCGAATCGCGCACAGCGCCAGAAGGATGCGCGCATGCACATCAATGAGGCGATTAAGGAATACGACGTGCAGAGCGTCGATACCCTGATCGGAGACATCACGCCGCCGCAGGAATTGATGGTGACGTTGACAGCTCGCAAGATCGCGGAGGAGCAGGAGAAGACCTACGTGACAGAGCAGAAGACGCAACGGGCTCGGCAGGATTTGGAACGCCAGAAAGCGCTGTCGGACAAGCAGCGTGAGGTGCTGAACTCAGAGCAGGACGTGCGCGTCGCCGAAATGAGGGCGAACGCGTCGATCCAACAGGCCAGTGGTGAATCGCAAGCCATGGCTCGCAGGGCGGAAGGGGAAGCTCTCGCCAAACGACGGATTGGTGAGGCGGAAGCCGACGTGGTGGCGATCAAAGGGCGCAACGAAGGCGAGGCCATTCGCGCTGTGGGCTCGGCTCGCGCGGACGCATACAAGCTCGGCGTGGAAGCGATGGGCGGCAATTATGCGCTGCTGCAGATTTTCACCGCGCTGGCCGACAAGAACGTTCGCCTGACGCCCGATGTGTGGGTCCAGGGCGGAGGGGCAGGCGGGAACGGTACCAGTGATGGGCTGTTGGCGGTGGTGTTGCGCGACCTGCTGGACAAGAATCGCCCTGCCAAGGTGGCGTAAGCAGGAGAGGAGGATAGACTAGTCGATGACTGGTCTATCCAAACCTTCAATGGCGAACCTATGGCGACTGTAACCGCATTTGAAGCAAAAACCCGTTTTGGGGAATTGTTGGCCCGCGCTGCCAACGGGGAAGAGATCATCATTACAAAATACGATAAACGTGTCGCTCGAATTGTGCCCGAGCGACAGGATCGTTTGGAGCGGACCCGGAAGGCGTTTGAAGGGCTGGACAAGCTACGCGCGGATATGCGCCGCCGCAGAATGAAGCCTTTAACCGTGGATGAAATTCGAAGCGCCATTCACGAGGGCCGGCGGTGACGGAGAGCTTTGTCGCTGGCGCATCCGTGGGTATCGCATGGGCTACGGATTCGCGGGCGAACGAAGGTACGAGAGAGATGAAGCGGCACGACGCGGTGTATCTCGAGTTAGCCATCCGCCGTAGACTCGACAAGGCCGCGAAAAAGTGCGGCGTGAAGGTACTGCTGTGATCGACTCGCTGCCACTTCATTCCCGCACCCCACTCGCGTGGGGGCGCGCCGTACTGCGGGATCCGATTGCACTTCTGATTGATCATGCGTTCCTAGAGCGCAAGGCGGCGAGCAACGCTCTGGAATTGATGACCCGCTGGCCCGGAGAGTGGACCCCGGGATGGGTGGAGGCGATGACCAGTGTGGCTCGCGATGAGACGGTGCACTTGGCGCAAGTGACGCGGCTGTTGGCTCGCCGCGGGGGCAGGATGGAACGGCTACACAAGAATCCGTATGCGAATGCGCTGCGGCAACTGGTTCGAAAGGGCGCGCAGGGGGAGGTTCCGGATCGGCTTTTTGTGTCGGCGCTGATTGAGGCGCGATCCTGTGAACGCTTCGCCGTACTTGCGGAAGCCGCGGCTGACGATGAAGAGCTGGCGAAGTTTTACAAGGGCCTGTTCACTTCTGAGATGGGCCATTACAAGATATTTCTGAAACTGGCGTCAAATGTCGCCGGCCGCAAGGATGCGCAGTCTCGCTGGGAGGAGATGTTAGTCGACGAAGCCCGCATCATGGGAGAGCAAGAGCCGGGTCCGCGGATTCATTCGGGGACGCCCTAACCTTCGACTAGCGGTACTTGAGCGGTGATGGTAATGCCGAAGGCATCCAAACCCGGAAGCTTGCGAACCCGATTAGTAAGCAGGCGGATCGTGGAAAGTCCCAGGTCCGACAGAATCTGCGCGCCAATGCCGAATTCATGCAGAGGCCGCGGGGAGCCGTCAGGCATCGGGATGTGTTTCTTTTCGCCCCAGCCGGATTGATGCAGGTAGACGAGCACGCCCGCGGGTTCAGCCGCAAGACGCCGGACGGACTCGCGCAGCATGTCTCCGCAGTGGCAGGTCGTAGAACCGAAGACGTCACCGAGAACGCAACGGGAGTGCATGCGGACCAACACGTCGTGTTTACCGCGAACGTCTCCGTGGATTAGCACCAGATGGGCTTCGCCGTTGACCGTACTCTCATACGTAACGGTACGGAAGCTGCCGTGTTCAGTATCCAGGCAACCTTCGGCGCGGCGGACCACAAGATTCTCAGTGGCGCTGCGATGGCGAATCAGGCTGGCGACCGAGATCATCTTCAGGCCGTGTTCCGCGCAGAACTCCAGCAGGTCGGGCACGCGGGCCATGGTGCCGTCGTCCTTCATGATTTCGCAAATAACGCCGCCGGGCTCCATTCCAGCCATGCGGGCCAAGTCGACGGCAGCCTCGGTTTGTCCGGCGCGAACCAGGACGCCGCCTTCGCGGGCGCGCAAGGGGAACATATGGCCGGGGCGCGCCAAATCCTGCGGTTTGGTGGTTGGGCGAATCGCGGTATGAATGGAATGCGCGCGGTCCGCGGCGGAGATCCCGGTGGTGGTTCCCTCTACCGCGTCGAAGGATTCACAGAATGCGGTTCCGAAGCGCGACGTGTTCATAGGCGACACTAGCGGCAAGTGGAGCTGATCGCAGAGTTCGGGCGCCAGAGCGAGGCAGATCAGGCCGCGGCCATGGCGAGCCATGAAATTGATCGCGTCGGCGGTGACGGACTGAGCCGCCATAGTGAGATCGCCCTCGTTTTCGCGGTCTTCATCGTCCACCACGACCAACATGCGGCCAGCGCGGATTTCTTCGATTGCTTCGGGAATAGTGGCAAACGCCATACGTTAGGTTAGGTTCTCATGTTCGACGGTTCGTCGAAGGATACTTTGTCGTAAATCTCGGCCAGAGGGATGGCGCACTCTACACTGTCGAAGCGGCAAACCGCGCCCAAGCCGGCCGATTCGGAGAGCAGCCAGTCGCCGCTGGACTGGCGGCGGAAGATCTCCACCAGTGGTTCGCTTTGCGAGACCAATGCGTATTCTTTCAGGGATTCGATCTTGCGATAATGCGCCCATTTGAAACCGCGGTCGTGAGCTTCTGTCGAAGGGGAAAGTACCTCTATTAGGGCCGTCGGGTTGAGCAGCGTGTGGGCATTTTCCGGAGCATATTTGGGCTCACCGCGCACAATTACTGTATCAGGGTAGGTGTAAAAGTTTTCCCCCGCGCGGACCCGCAACGTGCCGACGGCCACCCAACGCGGTCGATTCTTAAAGGCATTCCCCAACTCCCTTCCAAGCGCTGTATTGATGAACGCGTGGGGAGGGGAGCCGCCCGACATCGCGTACATGACACCCTCATGGAATTCATGCCGAAGCTCCGATTTCTCATCCAAGGCGAAATACTCCTCGGGGGTGAGGCGCGGCTGGGCGTGCGCGGACATGACTCTAGTGTAACCGCGCTGTCCAATGGCTAGCTGTGGTCCACCATCAGTGGTGGTTTTCAACCACCCTCACTTAGGTCGAACACGCCGAAGTTGCTTTAAATCAGTCTGTTCCATTTGGAATGTTGCGTGCTGTCAAGACAGCAGGGAGACAGCTCCATGAAACGAACAGCTTTAGTGATTTTGGTGGCTGCAGCGCTTGCGGTGCCAGGTTCGGCCCAGGATGTAAACCAAGGCGACGATCCCGATCACGGGGTCGCGCGGTTGAGTTTATTGAATGGTGACGTCACGATACGGCGCGGGGACACGGGTGAGGCCGTGGCGGGCGAGTTGAATGCTCCGCTGGTGGAACTGGACCACGTGCTGACGGGTCCGGGATCGCGGGCTGAAGTGCAGTTTGACTATGCCAACATGATCCGGCTGGGTCCGGCGAGTGAGATTCGTATTGGCGAGATTTCTGACCGTTCCTATTTTCTTCAAGTCGCGGAAGGTACCGCGACGTTCCGGATTTTGCGGGACGCCAGCCGGGGAAACAGCGCGGCGCAGATCGAAATCAGCACGCCGACCGTTTCATTGCGCCCCACCGAAAGGGGCGAGTACCGCATTACCGTGCGTTCCGACGGAACCACTGAGATTACGGTTCGCAGTGGGCAGGCCGAGATTTTCACGCCGCAGGGAAGCGAGATTCTGCGCAGCGGCAAGACCATGCAGGCGCGTGGGACGCCGTCCAATCCCGAGTTCATGATTATCTCGGCCATTGGCAAAGACGACTTCGACCGCTGGAATGAGAATCGCGATCGCGATCTGGAGAATGCGCAAAGCAGCTATCAGTACGTGAGCCGCGACATTTACGGCGCTGAAGACTTGAATGGCAACGGGCGATGGGTTTACGATGCGCCGTACGGAAACGTATGGGTTCCCAACGTGTCAGTGGGATGGGCTCCCTATCGCGTGGGCCGGTGGAGTTGGGTGAACTACTACGGGTGGAGCTGGATCAGCGGTGATCCTTGGGGATGGGCTCCGTATCACTATGGAAGCTGGTATTCCAGCTCTTATGGATGGGCGTGGTATCCGGGCGGAATCAATCAACGTTACTACTGGCGGCCCGCACTGGTCGGGTTCTTCGGCTGGGGCGGTCTGGGCGTCGGCTTTGGTGGCTACGGCGGTGGCTTTAATTACGGCAACATTGGCTGGGTGCCTCTTGCTCCGTACGAGATTTACCGGCCGTGGTATGGGCGCGGGTATAACAACCGCGGCAACAATATCACGGTGATCAACAACACCAACATCTTCAACAACTATCGCAACGCGCGCCAGACCAATGGACGTGATGGCGTCACCAGCATAGGCTCGAATAATTTCGGACGTGGCCGCGTGGATAACAACAACTATGTTCGAGCGTCGAACAATGATTTGACGCGGGCCGGCGATGTGCGCGGCAGGGTACCGATCGACAGCACGCCGGAAAGCCGGCGCTTCTCGGATCGCAATGCCTCGGCGCAGACTGCGAACGCGGGCAATCGAGACCGCCAATTCGCCACACGGCAGGGCGGTGGCGACCGAGGTTCCAACGTAAACGCATCAGCGGCAGCGGCGGGCGCAACGCGTGGAAATGGGGGCGGCGCAATCCAGGGCAATAATGCAGGGAATGGCGGCGACAATCGAGGCAATCGCGGCGCTGCTGTGGTGAACAATGGCGGTGCTGCCGTGAATAATGGAGCGGCTGCGAATAACGGCGCCACGCGCGGCGCCGCTCGTGACAATGGTAATAATGCAGGGACAAACGGTACCGGTTGGCGTCGATTCGATCCCAACGGGGCCAGCGCGGCTCCGTCCAGTGCATCGCGCGGAGCGGATGCCCGCAATACCGATTCCGTTAATCGCGGCAGCAATAATACGACGCGCGGCGATCGCGGAACTGTAGCGGCGCCCGCTGGGGGTGGCACTGTTACGCAACGAGACAGCCGGGCGGTGAACAGCCCCAATAACAATTCGGGCAATAACTCGAGCAACAACTCGGGCAACAACTCCAGTACCGGCTGGCGCAGGTTCGATCCTGGCACGTCGCAGGGTGGCAGTAACCCGGTTTCGCAGCCGCGCGGCAACACGTCGAATCAGGACGTTGGCGGCTCCCGGCGTCAGGCGACTCAGGCGCCGAATAACGGTGGGGGTTACAATGCGCCCACGGATCGAGGCGCTCGGCAACAACAGCCGGTGCAGATCAATCCTCCCATCGTTCGGGATCGTGGATACAGCGCTCCGCAGCAACAGCAACAGCAACAGCGAAGTGCGGCGCCCAGCAATCAGAATTACGGGAACGGCGGTGGTGGCGGGACCATTCGTTCCGCTCCGCGCAGCAGCGGGGTGGAGCGCGGGGGCGGATCGTACGGCGGCGGAGGCAATGCTCCCTCTGGTGGCGGCGGGGGCTCCATTCGTGGTGGTGGTGGCGGAGGCAATGCGCGCGCCGCGAGTCCTGCGCCTTCCGGTGGCGGGGGTGGCTCCGTTCGTGGTGGTGGAGGCGGGGGTGGCGGAGGAAACCGCGGCGGCGGAGGCAGCGTTGGCGGTGGTAATGGTGGCGGTGGTGGAGGTAACGGCGGAGGTGGCGGCCGCCGGCGATAGTTTGCAGCCAGCTCGGGTGCATGCTAGCGTCATTAGTCATGGACTCAAAGGGGCTCGCGATATCCGCTCTGATTTGTTCTCTGATAACGGCCGGTGCCTGGGCGCAGCAAACGCCGGGCATCGGCATTCCCATTCCACCTCTTGGTTCCGGACCCTTCGTCTTTGACACAGCGGAGCAGCATAAGATCCGGGTCAGCGTGGTGGCGCGAGGCATTCCACATCCGTTTGCGCTAGCGTTTCTTCCCAATGGGGACATGCTGGTGAGTGAGCGGGCAGGGAACTTGCGCTTGATACGCGACGGCAGGCTGCTACCGGATCCAGTGAAGGGCTTGCCCGCGATCCGCGCGTTCCGTAGCGCCGGATTGTTGGATCTGGCGGCGGACCCGAAGTTCACCGAAAACCAGCGACTCTACTTTACCTACAGTAAGCCGGGTCCCCAAGGCACGGACACCGCAACGGTCCTCGCGCGAGCCAAGTTCAATGGAACGGAGCTCACGAATGTTGAGGACTTGTTGATAGGCGCATTCGCCGCTAGCACCAGTGGGGCGCGCATTGCTTTTGGCCGCGATGGCATGGTCTATATGACCACTGGCGCTCCCTTTGACGGTAACTCGCAAGAACCTGGCAGCCTGTATGGGAAGATTCTACGCGTCACGATGGATGGCAAAGCTCCCGCGGACAATCCGTTTGTGGGCAAAGCGGGTTATCGGCCGGAGATCTATACGCTGGGCCATCGGGACCAGCTGGGTCTTGCCATCCATCCCGAAACCGGAGCCGTTCTGGCGGTGGAGCACGGTCCTAACGGCGGCGATGAGGTGAATCTGATTCTGCCGGGGCGCAATTACGGGTGGCCTGTGCTGAGTTACGGACGCACCTACGAAGGGCCGCGTGTGTCGGAAACGCCGTGGAAGGAAGGCTTCGAACAACCTTTGTTGTTATGGATTCCCTCGATAGCGCCTTCCGGACTCGTCGTTTATTCAGGTGATCGGTTCGCCGCGTGGAAAGGGAACTTGTTTGTCGGCGGCAATCGCTACGGTGAGATCCCCGGTACCGGCCGCCTGGAGCGCGTAGTATTCAACGCCAAGATGGAGGAGCTGCGGCGGGAGTCGCTACTGACCGATCTGCACCAGCGCATCCGCGATGTCCGCCAAGGGCCGGATGGGCTGCTTTATGTGATCACAGACGAGCAGGATGGGGCTGTGCTCCGGATCCAACCAGCAAACTAGCCGCACTTGTGGTCGGCGACGTGCAAATCCATTTCTCTGCGGGCAGATTCCATGCCCAGTTGCGATTTTTCCACCTTGGTCCGCATGCGCCTGAACTCGTGAGCCGGCGAGGTGGCCTGATTTCTGTAGAGTTCTATCAGGCCCAGAACGAACTGGCTACTGGTTTCCGCGTATGTGGAAAGTAGGCGCTCTTTGTCGGTACACATACGAGCTTGATTCACCAATAACAAAACGCGTTTCAACAGGATGGGACTGCCCTAAAAGGTAACGTGAGAGAGGGATATTTTGGGTAGTCCGCTCGCAAAGGCTGGGGAATGCTGGGACGTTTTTTCGCTCGACTCGACGCTAGCTTCCTAACAGAACGCCGACAACATACTTGCCACGGTCCTCGTCACGAGTGCAATAGCGCACGGTTCCAATAAACGGCCCGCCCTCCAGGCTGAGACTGACCCGCGACCCAATTCTGATGGGGCTCACGAGAATTAAACGCATTCCTTCAGGAGAGTGGTCGGCGAGCTCAGCATCCAACTCGTCGCCTTCGCCGACGGTCAACTTGACGTGGTAGCTGACATGGGACCGGTCTTCGGATCTTCGATCATTCATCAGTTGGGAAGTTTAGTTCCTTTGCCAAATGGTGTCAATGATCCCCCTGGACTACGCTAGGGTGCCATCTGGACGCCAACGACGTATTTTCCGCGACCCTCATCCAAGGTGCAATACCGCACCGTTCCACCGAATTGGTCGCCCCGTAAATACAAGCGGACGCGGGTACCGATTTTGACGGGACTATCCAAAATGAGTCGGGCCCCCTCCACGGAATGGTCCGCGACTTCCGCATCCAACTCCTCTTCATCGCCAAGCGCCAGCTTAACCGAAGCACGAACATAGTTCCGCTCGTCGGACCTTCTGTTCATCACCAGCTCCCCGTTATTACCGTTTTAGTGCTAACGGAGTCTAGTGCCTTTGCCGTAGAGGAGTCAAGAAATCTTTTGATCCAACGAGAAAAGCCACCGCGCGGAGGTCATCCGCGCGGCGGCTCTTTCCCAGTTTTATTGTCGAGCCGGGTCGCTCGCGGACTTCAGCTTTGGCACAGCGCCAAATGGAGAGGAAGACGCCGTGCGAGCGAGCCCTGTGGAACACAAGTGGTACGGAATGGCCAACCTTCCTCGATGCTTGGCCATCCCCGCGGAATTTAGGTGTTCGACGCGCGAGCCATCACAGACGCGACCTTCGAGAAGATCGTGCTGATGCTGGTGGCAACACCCGGCATGATGGCGCCGGCAGCGACGGCGACAAAACCCGCCATCAAGGCGTACTCGATGAGGTCCTGTCCGTTTTGATCTTTCCAGATCTTCAGTTTGAGTAGGAAATTTTTCATTTTTTTGGTCTCTCTCTATTTAATTTTGCGACTTCTTCCGGTCGCAGATCCAAGTTATCACTGGCATATGCTCCGAGGAATCAGGACCTAACCCTACGTTGACAAGCTTTTTCTCCCATCCAGGCCGTATCTTGGAGGTGTTCCTTTCTTAGTACGACCACCACGCACGGGTGGTTAGGGCGCTACGGCGATATGTAGAATCAGAAAGTTAGCGTCGAAGAGCCTACTAAGGTGGGGCGGGGTAGGACTCGGGTGGCAGCGTTCCCAGCCCACCGATCGGTCGCACAGAGTTGCTCCCAGTAACTCGTCCGCTATGGTGCGTCCGGACGGCGACGAATAGTCGAAACTTCCCTAGAATTACTAGCTGGCCCTTTAATTGCAAGCGTTCCCGCGAGGGGAAAAGGACCTCTTTCAAATGAGACTAGTCACAATCAAGTGTTTGTGGGTGATCGCGATGGGGGTAATTACGTTAGGCTTCACGGGATGCCAGCAAACTCCGCCTCCCCCAGCGACGACGATCGTGCAACCGAGCTCCACTGAACGCACGACCACAAGCACCGAGACCAAAGAGGTTACGCCGGCCCCGACTCCTGATCCGTCCAATCCACCCACTGCTGTGGAGACAACCACCAAGAAACAAACCACAACGGAGAAAAAGCAATAGCTAGGCTGTATAGGTAGTGGGTCAGTTTCAAACTGACCCACTACCGCTAAAGTAGCCCACTACCAAAATTCAAACTGACCCACTACCGCTAGATAGGTAGTGGGTTCTCCCATTGGACTCGACAAGTGGCTCCCGGCTGTCTGGATGATTTGCGGCTGCAAGAACGGGATTAGCTCTTACGAGATGGCCCGCGATTTGGGCGTTTCTCAGAAGTCGGCATGGTTCATTCTGCACCGGATTCGTACCGCGATGGTAAGCGGCACTCTGGACAAAAAACTAAAGGGCGAGGTCGAAGTAGACAAATCTTTTTTCGGGGGTAAGGTCGGCAATATGAATGCCCGCGCCAAGACCCGCAGGATTCTCAAGTACGGCAGCATCGCGGAGAACGGCACTGGCGGCAAGGCTATCGTCATGGGGCTGCTAGAACGCCACGGCGAAGCCCGCGTGAAGGTAGTCCCCACGCGTCGCCGTGGATCGCTGATTCCCCAGATCGAACATCACGTCGAGGAAGGCTCTGCTATATTCCTCGGCGGCCACCTGAAAACCGGCCATACGTGGCCACTTCAAAACCGGCCAAC
>JBDTSJ010000077.1:0-40533 GCA_039931205.1 Acidobacteriota bacterium | reverse complement strand
AGTGGTAGACGTCCTCCGGGACACGGAAAAGCACCCAGCCAAGTAAACAGATTCCTTTGGGACCTAAACACGAAGGCCGGACCCCGCTTGCGGCGGTCCGGCCTTTTTCTATACCTCAGCGCACCTGACGTGAGTTACGCCATTTGCTGCGTTCGGGACAGGATCATGTTGATCTCGTCCTTGAGCCGCAGTTTGTGCTTCTTCAGGCGGTGCTCTACTTCCTCATCGGCTAAGGTCAACTGTTCCTTGGCTTCGAGTTGTTCCAATTGTTTGTGGAACAAAGCATGCTCCTCGATCAACGAGCGAAAATGCCCGTCGGTCGCCATCAGATGCGCCTTTAATTCTTCGTTCGTCTGCTCCATTGGTGACACCTCTTTCTTTGCTTTCTGTGACGCGCGTCCATTTCATGATGGGCGAGCGTTGTGAGGGCCACGCCGAGTCTTGGACAGGGTAGGTTATGACTCGGTGGGTCGTTAACATTTTTGCTTCTCTTACTGCTTTCCTACAACTGCGGCCCGGCGGATTTTCATCCCGATTTTCATACCCAGGCACCCAAACCATATCACGAATGGTAGGTCATGACAATAGCCGATTCAGCCGGTTCCGTGTAGTATCCTTTGCGCTCTCCGGACCTAAAAAAACCTGCCTTCTCATACAGCTGAATGGCAGGGTAATTTGACCCACGAACCTCTAGAAACCACGTACCTGGACGCTTTTGAAGCACAACCGTCAGCAAGTTCCTGGCCACGCCCTGCCGTCTAGCGGCGGGCACGACGGCCAGGTTCAGGACCTCGCATTCTCCAGGGACCAACTCCCTGTACGAAACGAACCCAAGAATGGCATTGTCCCCTTGGGCCACAACGCAGCCGTAGTCTGGCGATTGAGAGGGATCCCATTTGGCGGCCTCGGGCGAGGTGGCTTGGATGGCGGCTATCTCCGGGAAATCCGAGGGTTTAGCGTCTCGCAGCGTCACTTCAGATCGTAGGTATCCACTTCCCCGACCGTGTTCCAGCGAATATCGGCCTTGCCGTTATGGACCACCTCAATGCGGCGAGCCGGATCGACGGGACCGCACTTAAAAACGGGCTGGCCCGCCTGGTCGATGGGGTTGGCCCGCACTAGTACGACGGTTGTAGATTTGTTTGGTACCTGGATCATCAATTTCAAAATGCTGTCGACGCACTCCACTTCCGTCAAGCGACCTTCGACCCGGATTCCGGAGAAGCCCTCCTTGAAACTTACCGCTGCCTGGCCAGTGGAGGGGCCGGATTCGAGGGTGTTGGCGCGGTTTGCGGAGGTCTCGGCAGCCTTCACGCGGGCTTCGGATTCGGCTATGACTCGCCGCAATTCCCGCTCTGCCTCGTCGCGAGCGGCGCGCTGGATGGCCATCTCGGCTTCCACTCGCTGCTCTTCGATGGCTGCCCGTTCGCGGCGGATGCGCGCCCGCTCGGCCTCCGTACCCGCGGCGCGTTCGGCTCCCAGCCAGGATTTGGACGCCTCGATAAACATGTTCGCCGCGGTCTGCGCTTTCGCCAGCGCCTCCCAATACTCGCTATGGCGAGGTTCCAACTGGGTAGCCTTCTCCAGGGGCGCAATCCGTGATTTCGGGTCCACCATCAGCGCCGCGATGCGGGCATGGGGTTCCGCCCACTTCGGATTGGCGGCAATGGCGGCGTACAGGGATTCTCGCGTCCCGGCGGCCAACAATCCGCGTGGGCTGTCAGGCGAGAATGACTTCCCCGCGGCTTTCAGTTCCTCTAGCAATACGGCCACCTCAGGTTCCTCCAGGCGCCGTTCGTAAAACTCGCGCTGCGGGCTGAGGGCTTTGCCGAAAACATCGGCGGCTGTGAACTTGCCGGCGTCCGCGTAGGCGTTCATACGGCGATCAAGTTCCGCCGGCTCAACGGCATAAGTGTTGCGCGCGGCTAGCTGCGGATCGCCGCCCTGCAGGTTCCGTAGGTAGACACGGACCCGGCCCGCGTAGTCCGGCTGGGTGGCTAACATGTGGAACCGAGCCCACGCGCGCAACCGGGTGCCGGTCAATCCCGGCACAGGAGCGCCTATCGCTACGCGGGTCGTCTTCACTTCAATGGTGGAAAAAATATCCGCCAAAGCCGTCTCGATCTCTTGCGGCATGCGCCCGGCGTTGGCCTCGATCAATTGGCGCGCGACCTCGTGCCGCCATGCGGGGGCCGGGGGCGCGCCCGCCTTCCCGGAACTCAAATTTCTCGATCCTCCCTCGACGAACGGCGCCGGCAGTGCATACGCAGCGGCATCCCGATCCGAGTCGAACAGGACAAGTGTGATGGGCCAGACGGTATCCAATTCCTCGTTGCGCAGTGGGTCCTTGCCGAGCATCCCGCCCAGCACATACCGGAGCTGCTCCATCTCAGTAAGGCGGGTGCGCGCGTCGGCGTCCCCGGCATTGCTGACAACGCGCAGGGGCCCAATCTTGTATTCGGTCCAATCCGCGGCCGTGGCCAACGTCGAGCCCGAGAGCAGGAGAGCGAAAAGGGCCGCGTGTTTCATCCACTTCGATTCTACCGCCCGCACAGCAACGGTACGCGCACGCCCTATATGCGAGACTGACAATCGTGGCCACTCCGCGAATCAAACCTAAGCAAACGCAACCGAAGCCGGCTCCCTACACGGGCGCCAGCGCACTGATTGAAGCCTTGAACGACGCTGGTGTCTCTTATCTCTTCGCGAATTTCGGCAGCGATCACCCCGGCATTATGGAGGCGCTGGCGTACGCCAAGGCCTCCGGCGGGCGCGCGCCGAAAGTGATTACCTGCCCCAATGAGATGGTCGCGTTGACCTGCGCGCAGGGGTATTACCAGATGTCCGGCAAGCCGCAGGCGGTACTGATCCACGTGGATTGCGGTACCCAGTCGCTGGCAGGCGCTATCCATAACGTCGCGAAGTGCCGCGTACCGGTGATCATCCTGGCGGGGGCTTCGCCTTACACGCAAGAGGGCGAGTTGAAGGGCACGCGCAACGAATTCATTCATTGGCTGCAGGATGTGCCGGACCAACGCGGCATCGTGCGCGGTTACATGAAGTACGAAAACGAACTACGCACGGGGCGCAACGTCAAACAGATGATGCATCGGGCGATGCAGATCGCGACCAGCGATCCTAAGGGTCCGGTGTATCTCATGGCCGCACGCGAAGTTTTCGAAGAAGAGATTCCGCCGGTGAAGGTCGACCCCGCGCAGTGGCAGAAGATTGCTTCGCTGCCGCTGCCCGAGCAAGGGCTGGACGAATTGGTGGCGAGTCTCCTGTCCGCGAAAAAGCCCCTGGTGGTTACCAGCTACTTGGGCCGCAATCCCGCGGCGGTAGGGGAATTAGTTCGATTGTGCGATCGCCTGGGGATCGGCGTGCTGGAGTCCGTGCCGAACTATATGAATTTCCCCGCGGACCATCCCTGCTACACGGGCCAGCAGGGCAACGAGAAGATACAGAACGCCGCGCTGGCCGACGCCGATGTCGTGATGGTGCTGGATAGTGATGTTCCCTGGATTCCCCTGTTTAACCGCCCCTCGGCGGGCGCAAAAATTTGCCATATCGATGTGGATCCCATCAAAGAGCGCACACCGCTGTGGTACATCCCGGCTGCGCAAGTGTTCCGCGCGGATTGCGAAACGGCGCTGCGGCAGATTCACACACGTTTAGACAACACCAAGATCAACCAAAGCGCGGTGAAGCAACAGCGCGCGCATTTCACGAGTCTCCACAATCAGTGGCGGGACATTCTGCTCGAAAAAGAAAAACCCAAGGCCGGGATTACGCCGGAGTACTTGACGGCCTGCGTTCGCCGCCAGACGGATCGCGATACGGTGATCGTGAACGAGGGCATTACGAATTACAGCGTGATCAATAATCACACCATGTGCTCGCGGCCGGGAACGCGCTTCACTAGCGGAGCAAGCTCACTCGGCTGGAACGGCGGCGCGGCGATGGCGATGAAGCTGGCGGCTCCAGACCGGACGGTGGTGTGTATGACGGGTGACGGATCGTTCATGTTCTCCGTGCCCGCGACGGTGCACTGGATGGCCCGCAAGTACAAGACGCCGTTTCTGACCGTCATCTTTAACAACGGGGGATGGCGCGCGCCGCGATTCTCGATGTTAGGCGTGCATCCGGATGGCTTCGGCAGCCAGGAGCGGGATCTAAATATCGCCTTCGATCCTTCCCCCGATTACTCAGCGATCGCGGCGGCGGCTGGGGGGGCGTATGGCCGCAAAGTCGAGAATGTCGCCGATGTGGAGCCAGCGATCGCCGAAGCCCTGCGAGTGATTCGCGAAGAAAAGCGCTGCGCCGTATTGGACGTAATCCTTAGTATGTAGGGATGCTGTGCCGCTATTTGAAATAGCCCGCCTCGTTACTTAAAAGCCTGCCTCGTTATTTGAAATAGCCTGCGGCTAAGGCCGGATCCGCTTCCACGGCGCGACCCCAAGCTTGCCGGGCTTCCTCATCCTTGCCGACCGCCTTCAACGCGTGCCCCAGGTTCAGCAGCGCCGGTGAGAAATCGGGTGCTTGTTTGATCGCATGGCGGTAGCACTCGGCGGAACGTTCATGGTCCCCCGCCTGCTGCATTAGAAGGCCGAGGTTGTAGGAAAGTTCGAAAGAGCGCTCGCCGGTGGACGCCAGCTTCTCATGCAACTCCCACGCGCGATTATGATCCTTGCGCTCGATGGCGATGGCGGTCAGTGCGCGCAGCGCATCTACGTTCTCCGGCTGTAGGGCCAGTACCTGGTCGAAAGTGGCCTTGGCGGAGTCCAGATCCTCAAATTTCCAGCACGCCAAGCCGAGGTTCAGCATCGCCTCCAGCCAATCGGGCCGGTGTTTGAGACAGATTTCGAAGCTATCCACGGCGCCGGCGTACTCGCCGCGCTGCAGTTGCAGGAATCCCAAGCGGAAGGCCGCGTCTTCGAAGTCGGGAGTCCCTTTTACCAAGCGGGCGAAATACTGCTCCGCTTCTTCGGAGTGGCCGTTGTGTTCGGCGGCCAGCGCGAGATTCCATAACACTCCCGGCCATTCCGGGGAAGCCGACAGGGCTCTTTGGTAGGCCTGCTCCGCTTCCTGATACTGACCGCGCCCCTGTAGAACAGCACCCCAATTCGCGTTCACTTCGGAGGCGTCCGAACGAATGCGTGCGGCTTCACTATAGGCCAGCCCCGCTTCATCCAGACGTCCGCCGTGGTGGTGCGCCACGCCCAGGTTGAACCACGCGTCGTAAGAATCCGGGGCTACCTTAACCACTTGCGAGTATTGTTGGGCGGCGGCGCCGTAGTCGCCTTTGCTCAAGGCCAGCGACGCCAAGGTCTCCAGGGCGGGGCGGCACTGTGGACGCAACCGCAGCAAGCGCTCGGCAAATTCCTTCGTCTTCGAATCTTCTTTGCGCGCGGAGGAGATGGCGATCAGATTGGTCAGCAGTTCCTCGGAACTCGCGTTCCCCGGCAGCAGCTTGCGATAGATATCGCTAGCTTCTTCCAAACGGCCCAGCTGATGCAAAGCGACGGCTTTACCGAACAGCGCGCGATCCTGATGAGGTTGAGCTTGCAGAGCTTCATCAAAGCTCCGGATGGCGGCTTCGGGCTGGCCGGAATGCAGCAGGCTAAGTCCCAGGCCGCAGTGGGCCTGCCACTGGCTGGGATTGAGTTTCGAGGCGGCTTCAAACTCGGTGGCGGCTTCGCGGAATTTTCCTTGGCGCTCCAGGCTGAGGCCCAGGTTGTAGCGCGCCGTGGGATGCTGCGGGCTGAGTGACGCTACTTTGCCATAACAGGACGCGGCGTCTTCCCAGCGTTGTTGTTCAAAGCGCACGTGTCCCAAGCCGGAATACAATTCGGCCGGATTCTCGCCCCGCGCGGCAGCGCTTTCCAGCTCCTGCGCAGCTTCGTCTAATCGTCCGCTGGTGGCCAGTTGCACGGCTTTGCCAAGGGAACTGGTTTCCGCCGGCCGCGCCGCCGGCTTGGAGGCCAGGGGCCCGTCGCCGCGCAGCAGCCGCTCCACCAACTCATCATCTACAAAGAAAGCATGTTGATCGTTATTCGCCATGGAATCTCGTCTCCTTACTTCGCCGACACAAGTTCAAATACATTCACGGTTCCCTGCACCAGGGCCACTTCGTCGCCTTCCGCATACAGGCCTACGCCCCCGGAACCCAGGCGGCTATCGCGCCATTCGTCCAGTTTCTCGCCTTGCACCCACACGGAAAACAGATTACCCACCGCGTCAAACCGGACCTTATACATGGTGTCCACGCGCAGCTTCATGGATTCCGGGAGTGGTTTTTCCACGCGGCCTTCGCTCTTGCCGTCAATGACGGCGTAGCGCACCAGCGCCACTTCGGGTTGCAACCCGCCTTTGATTTTTTCGATCTTTACGACGTAGAAATTCTTGGGGTTCAGACCGCGAAACATCCAGCCGAGGGCTTTGGTCTGAATCTGGGCGTTGAATTCGATGCGATAGTCGCTATAGGGTTGCGAACCTCGCAGCAAGGTGACGCGCCGAAAAGTGTCCGCCGGCGCCCAATCTTCGATCCAGCCGGAAGTGCTGATCTGTTTGCCAAGTTGATACGCCGCCGTTTGCGTGACGGGTTTGGCTGCCGCCGGGTTGCTGTTGAAGGCGTTATAAGCAAAGCCGACGATGCAGACTACGATGACTCCGGCCACTGCCATCTTTACGGCGGCAGGTAGGCGGGTCCAGGGGCCTTCCCGCAATTCCATGTGCAAGGTGGGCAAGCCCAAGTCGATCTCGGCGGGCTGTTGTACCGATTGTTGGGCCGACGCGGAAGCCGTAGCTGGTACCGCCCGTTGAGGAGGCCTGGAAGTGCTACGCGAGGGCGTTTCGCTGAGCGGTGCCGCCGGCACCGGCTTCGACTGCGCTAAAGGCGGCGCCGGGGTGGTGCGAGCGCCTGCCGCAGGAATCGGAAGCGGTGTGGATGGGTTGGACGCCGGAATCACCCGTACGTCGGAGCGGCGATTCTTAACGTTGGTTGCACGCGAGGGGCGCGGGGGAAGCAGCCGGCTCTCTTCCACATTGGCCGGTCCCGCGTTCATGGAGACCGGCTCCGGGTCGACGGCTGCCTTGGCGGGCGGAGCGAGCGGCTGAGCCGGGACAGCCACGGCAGGCGCGGGAGCCTCTACCGGCGCAGGCCCTAACACGAGGGAGGGGCGTAACGGTAATGCCGATGAGCGAGGCGCCTGCGGCTCCATACGCACAGGAATCCCTTGGCTGATGATGAGGTGTGGCTTTCCGGCCACTGCGCCCGATCCGTGCAATACAATCGCGAGCGGCTGAATGGTGGGCGCGGCGATAGACCCGGCCAGGGGATCCACGGCTGCGGGCGCCTGCACAGGAGCCGCGATTTCCGCGGCCTTCGGACTCTCAGGGTGTTGGATTGCTTGACCCGGCGCTGCAATGGACTCCGGCGCGGCTTGCACGGGTTGCGGCGTGGCCTCTTTGGGCGACACGGGAGGCAGCGGAACATGGCCCGCGCCACCGTTACGAGAACGCACCGGTTCCGTGTCGGTCTCGAAGCCTGCCGCGGCCTCGAAGGCTGTCACGTCAAAATTCAGCCGCGCAAGATCCCCGAGGACAAGCGGAATCGAGCCGGTTTCAAGCGGTCCCGCCCACCAAAGCGCGGGGGCGCTAGTGGGGGGATGGGGCTGATTTGTGATCTCCATGCTATCTCCGATGGCGCTTGCGAGCGCCACTTGGTCTTTTTCCGAACTATGTTGTAGCGTTACCGCCGGCGCAACCGCCTGGCGAACAAAATCTCGTACCTCCAGATTCCTTTTCCGAGGCCGAACCGCGATGTTGCTGGGTACGAGGAAAGGCTTCCAGGCCACTTGCGGAGTAGTCCACGCCGTATGCTCCCGATCTTCCGAGGCGCTGTCGTAGTTGCGACGGGGCAGCGCCGTAACCAGCCGTGGTGCAAACGGCGGATCGCCTTCCCGCCACAGGGCATGCTGCAGATTCAGCAGCGACGGCGGGTCAGGCACCGGACCAGCAAGAGCTGAGGGGGGATCGTCCCCCGGCGCTGTTGGGGCGGGAGGGGTGAGGACAGTGGCGGGAGCCCACTCCGCATTGCGTCCCGATAACGGCGGCGGAGGATCAGCCAGCACGCGGCGCGGGGGCTCGGGAGCCACCGCTTCGAGGACAGGCTCCGCAACGGGGGGGGGGACGGCCAGCGGCAGGGCTGGCGCGCCTTCACGAGTTTGCTGGTTTTGCAGCAAGCGGCTTAGCGCGATTTCGTTGTATTCGGCCTGATATTGCTGGCGATGCGCGTCCGAGCAGAATTCGGCTCCTCCCGTGAGCCGTTTGAGGAGCGCAAGCTCCTTCCCGCAATAAAGACATCGCATAGAAGCTTCATCGTCCTTAGATCCCTATTACTAAAGAGGCCACTTACGACTTTCGGTGCGGTAAAGCACTTATGTGTTGGATTTAGGGCGCAAGCCTTAGATAGACTCCGGGAACTCGACTTAGGACTGCTGCCCCAATAGTCCGGCATATAAGCCCTAAAGTTCTTTTTCTAAAGGACGATTCTCTTCTTAGGACTTAGTGCGGACAGGCGCGGCCGGCTCCTGCGCTTGCGTTTCGACCAAGGTGTCGCCGACGGGAAATCCTAGGAGGATTGTAAATGGCAAAAGTGGAAGTACTGAAGAACCAGCTGGAATCACTGAAGGCGGCGATTCCGGATTTGAAGGGTGTGTTGTTAGCCTCCAATGAGGGCTTGCCCATTGCGCATTCCTTCACTAACGGCACCGATCCCAACCGAGTGGCAGCACTGGCGGCGGCAGCCTCCAATCTGGGCCGGCGCATTTCGGAGAATCTGAGCACGGGCGTGTTAGGCGAAGTTTCCATCCAGGCCGAGGAAGGCGCACTGTTCGTGTATTCCGCCGGTTCCAAGGCAATTCTCGCGGTATTGACACCCCAGGGAGCCAACGCCGGGTTGATTCATCTGGAAGCACGACAAGCCGCAAAGGACATAGGGGAGTTGTTCTAGTACAATCCTTTAATGACTCTGTCTTACGTCCGTACCTCCGCCGCACTTGTGTTTTCCGTGCTGGCTGCCACATCGCTGTGGGGTGCCGACTCCTTCGATTACCGCGTTCTGGCCACCAAGAAAACCTCCACCGCGGAAAAGGAGATGAACGAAGCCGCCGCGGCCGGCTTTGAGTTCAACTCGGTTATGGGCGGGGATACCGCGGTGGGCGGCAGTGAAGTGGTGGTCGTCATGTCCAAATTAACGGGCGCGACGAAGCCCAAGAAATACAAGCTGCTGGCCACGTCCAAAACCTCCACCATGCAGAAGGAAATGCAGGCGCTGGGCGACGAAGGGTTCGAATTCAAAGGGCAAACCGTGTTTGAATCCACATTCGGCGGCCGCGAAGTAGCCGTGATTATGGAACTGGATACCTCAAAGCCCGTGCAGCGCATCGAATACAGACTCCTCGCCACCTCCAAGACGTCCACTATGCAAAAGGAATTGCAGGAAGCGGGCGCGGCAGGTTTCGGACTGACAGGGCTGACCGTGGGTAAGACCGCGCTCGGCGGCAATGAAATCGTCAGCGTAATGCGCCGGATCGCCGCTAAGTAGGCAAAGGACCTACTTGACGCAACCGCCGGTTGGATTGTGCCTCAGACTTTGAGCAAGGCCTCATCAAGCCAGACATCCTCGTATCCATCTCCGATCAGGAACCGATAGCCGGGCGGAAGGCCCAGAAGCTTTGCTACGAACGGCAAACGCTCGACCACGTGTTCGATGCAAAGCGGGTGAAAGAAGTCAGAAGTATCCGAAAAGGTCTCACCGCACCAAATGTACCAACCCGTTGTTCCAGTCGAGGTAGGGTGCCGCAACCCATGTATCGGCTTCATACCAACGGTCGCGAGGGCGACACCAGCGATGTCTTGGCCCCCAGGGGGGACAAACTGACAACCATACGCTAGACAAACCTGTCGCTGGCTGCCTTCAAGATCAAGTTCAGACACGCACAATGATGCCACCCCGGAGACATGGCAAATTTCGCTGCGCCTCGTCCATGAACACCCTAATTAGCTGCCGACGGCGGCTCGGGATGCAGCACTGCGCGGAGCTTGCGCGCGGCGGCCCGTCCTACTTCGACAGCTAACTCGTCTTCCGTAGCCTCTTTCACCCGTTCTACACTTCCAAACTGCCGCAGGAGTTTCGTCGCGGTCTTCTCTCCGATGCCTGGAATCAGAGCCAGTTCGCCCTTCAAGCGGCTGGCGTTACGCCGCGTGCGATGGAACGTCACGGCAAACCGATGCGCTTCGTCGCGGACCTGCTGCACCAAATGCAGCACCGGCGAGAATTTATCCAGGACGATGGGCTCATCTTCCTGCCCATACACGTAAATCCATTCGTCGCGTTTAGCGATCGATGCCAGAGGCTGGTCCGTGATCCCCAGCTCCTCCAGCGCCGCCGCCGCCGCGTGCAGTTGGCCTAAGCCTCCGTCCACTAGCACCAGCCCCGGGCGCTCGGCCTTCTCTTCCTGCAAGCGGCCATACCGTCGCGTGATCACCTCGCGCATGCTGGCGAAATCGTCATTGCCTTCGACGGTCCGGATGATGAACTTGCGGTAATCCGCCTTCTTCATCTTTCCGTCCTCCCACACCACCATGCTGGCCACTTTGTCGGTGCCTTGAATGTGAGAGATATCAAAGCACTCAATCCGGCGTGGCGCGGTTTCGAGGTTCAACGCATCCGCCAGCGCCGCCTGAATCGCCTGCGAAGACGGCTTCAAAACACGGAAACGCTGATCGAAACTGTGTTTGGCGTTCGACTCCACCAGCGCGATCATGGCCTTCTTCTGACCGCGTTGGGGAGTGTTGATTTCCACTTTTCGTCCGCGGCGCTCCGAAAGCAGTTCCTCTAACAAGACGGAATCTTCGAATTCCACGGGCACGTGGATGAAGGCAGGCACATACGGCTCATTCAAATACAGTTGCTTGAGCAGCGATGAGAAGAACTCCGGTGGATCGATCTCGAGTTGATCTTCCCAGAAAAACTCGCGCCGGTCGACAATGTGTCCGCCGCGCAGGTGGAAGAGATTTACGGCCACCAACGGTGGCTCGGCGTAGTACGCAAAAATGTCGGTGTCATTGCCTTCCGCCGCCGCCATCTTCTGCTTCTCCCCCATCTCGTCCACGGTGCGCAGCAACTCGTGCATGGCCGCGGCTTCCTCGTAGCGCATGGCCAGGCTGGCTGTATCGACGCGCCGTTTCAGTTCGCCGCTCAAGTCCTTGTGCCGGCCTTCCAGAAACATGCGCGTGTCATGCGCGGCCTGCGCGTAACGCTCATCGGTAACCAGGCCTTCGACGCAAGGACCGAGGCACCGATGAATGTGGAACTCCAGGCAAGGGTGTGTGTGTTTGCGAGTCAGGTCCACTTTGCACGAGGGGACCAGGAAGTGGCGATGGATGAAGTGCACCAGTCGATGCGCCAGATTGCCCGGAAAATACGGGCCATAATACGTAGCCCCATCCTTCCGCAACCGCCGCGTCACATAAACTCGCGGATACTTTTCCGCCGTCAGCTTGATATACGGGTAGGTCTTGTCGTCGCGGAGCAGGATATTGAAGCGCGGCTTGAACTGCTTGATCAGGTTGTTCTCAAGCGCCAGAGCCTCCTTCTCGTTATCGACATGGATGTAATCGATCTGCCGGGCGTAATGAATCAGGCTCCCGGTCTTGGAATCCTGCAGGCGTTCCTCGACGAAGTAACTGCGCACGCGGTTGCGCAGGTTCTTGGCTTTGCCGACGTAGAGGACGGTGCCGTGTTCGTCTTTGTATAGATACACCCCTGGCAGGGCCGGCAATTCGGCCGCACGTTCGCGCAGATTTTTGTGAGCCGGGTCTTTTTGAGCCGGATCCTTTTCAAGAGGTTCTATACTTGAATTGTGACACGCGGATTTATTTTCGCCCTGGTAATCGCGGGTTCCGTTGCCGCGCAGGTCGGTCTTCCGCCCCCCCCTCCCCCGGCACCCGAGCCAAAGTACGCCGAGCCGCCCGAAGCTGACGAAAGCCTTGCCACGCCAACGGTCTATACTTTCAATCCGCTGCAGGCCAAGAAGGAAATCGAGGTCGGCGATTTCAATGCGCACCGCGGCAATTTCAAGGGCGCCGCACAACGTTATCGTGAGGCCACATTGTGGGATGACGGTTCCGTGGACGCCTTTTTCAAGTTGGGGGATGCCACCGAGAGGCTGAAAGATTATCCCTCCGCCCGCGCAGCATTCACCAGGTTTGTGGCCCTCTCCCCCGACAAAAAGAGAGCGGCCGAGGTGACCAAGCGGATCGCCAAATATCCCGCCGCTACTGCTGCTGAGAAGGCGAAGGAGCCAGTGAAACTTGACGACGCATTGAAGGGCGATCGGGGCACCGAGGGTACCCTTCGGTCCAAGGGCATCGTCCGGCTCCCCAACAAATGACCGACAAAATTGTGGTTCTCTGCGCTTGCGAGTCGGAGGAGCAGGCCGGCCAAGTAGCACGCGCGTTAGTGGAACAGAATTTGGCCGCGTGCGTGAACATCCTCCCTAACGTCCGCAGTATCTACCGCTGGCAAGGCCAGATTGACGACGCGCCGGAGTGGCTGCTGGTGATCAAGAGCCGCCGCGACCGCTTTGAAGAGTTGCGCGACGCCATTCTCAAAGCGCATTCCTATGAAGTGGCCGAAGTCATCGCTTTGCCCGTCGTCGATGGTTCCGAGGCTTATTTTGCTTGGATGGATCAGGAACTGGATCGCGAACCCGTTTGAACCTTTCCGCCGCTGCTACAATCGCCGGTGTTACAATGTGGTTTCCCCATGCGATTTGGCGTCGTAGTGTTTCCCGGCAGCAATTGTGACCACGATGCTTGGTATGCCGTTACCCAAAATATCGGCCAGCCGGCGGAATTCATCTGGCACGATTCCACTTCGCTGGGCAACGTGGATGCGGTAATCCTCCCCGGAGGCTTCTCTTACGGCGATTATCTGCGCTGCGGAGCCATCGCCAAGTTTTCCAAAGTAATGACCGCGATCCGCAAGTTCGCCGACGATGGCGGCTTGGTGCTGGGCATTTGCAACGGCTTCCAGATCCTGGTCGAAAGCGGGTTTCTACCCGGAGCCTTGCTGCGCAACCGGGACCTGCGGTTTGTCTGCCGCAACGTCACGCTGCGCATCGAAACCACCGATTCCCCGTTTACCAACGCCGCCGAAAAAGGCCGGCTCATCCACCTGCCTGTGGCTCACGGTGAAGGCTGTTATATCGCCGACGAACGCACTCTGGATCAATTGGAAGCGGAGGATCGCGTGATCGTTCGTTACCTGGACAATCCCAACGGCTCCATGCGGGATATCGCGGGCATCTGCAGTGAAAAACGCAACGTGATGGGTATGATGCCGCATCCCGAACGTGCTTCCGACGTGCTGCTGGGTTCCACCGAGGGGCGCGTGATTCTGGAATCGATGGTCGCGTCTCTCGTAGCTTTACATAAATAAATGAGCCAACTTCCCGCCGAAGAGTTCGCCAAGGTCCGCTCCATATTAGGGCGTGAGCCGTCGGAAACGGAACTCGGCATCTTCACCGTGATGTGGAGCGAACATTGCTCCTATAAAAGCAGCCGTTTACATCTGAAGAAGCTGCCCACTGAGAATCCCAGAGTGCTGGTGGGTCCCGGCGAAAACGCGGGCATCATCGATATTGGCAACAATTGGGCCATCGCATTCAAAATCGAGTCGCACAATCACCCCAGTTTTATCGAGCCCTTTCAAGGTGCGGCCACCGGCGTAGGCGGCATCCTGCGCGACATCTTTACGATGGGCGCGCGCCCGATCGCAGTAATGGATGCGATCCGCTTCGGGCCGTTGGACGATCCCCAGCATGGCGACCGCAACAAGCGGATTCTCGCTGGCGTGGTCGAGGGCATCTCGCATTACGGAAACTGTTTCGGCGTCCCCACCGTTGGTGGCGAGACGCAGTTTGAGACCTGCTACAACGGCAATCCGCTGGTCAACGTCTTTGCGCTGGGCATTTTCAAACACGACGAAATTTTCTTCGGCAAGGCGACGGGCATCGGCAATCCGGTGATCTATGTCGGCGCGAAAACAGGACGCGACGGGATTCATGGCGCCTCCATGGCCTCCGCGGAGTTCACGGAAGAGTCCAAGCAGAAGCGCCCCAACGTGCAAGTGGGCGATCCTTTCATGGAAAAGCTGCTGCTCGAAGCTTGCCTGGAAGCCATGCACACAGGCGCGATTGTCGGCATTCAGGACATGGGAGCCGCCGGGCTCACCTGCTCCACCTGCGAGATGGGCAGCCGCGCGGGCACGGGCATTGAGATTGACCTGTCGCATGTCCCGCAACGCGAAACGGGCATGACTCCGTATGAGATCATGCTCAGCGAATCGCAGGAGCGCATGCTGCTGGTCGCCGAAAAAGGCCGCGAGGAAGAAGTTTTCAGCGTGTTCCGCAAATGGGGACTGGATGCCTCCACTGTCGGCGTCGTCACCGATACGGGCCGGCTGATCGTGCGCAATCACGGCGCGATCGTGGCCGACATTCCGAATCGTGAGTTGGCTGACGAAGCCCCTCTGTACAACCGTCCTCACAATGTCCCGCCGTATCGAACGGCCCCCATGGAAGCGACGAAATTCCAGAGCCGCGATGTGCAGAAAGACCTGCTCACCTTGCTCGGCTCCGGCGATCTTTGTTCCAAGCGCTGGATCTGGCAGCAATACGATTACACTGTCCGCACCAACACGCTGGCTGGTCCGGGCGGCGACGCGGCCATTGTTCGGATAAAGGAAACCGGCACCAGCATTGCAATGTCGCTGGACGGCAACGGCCGCTACTGTTCTCTTTCACCGCGCGAAGGCGCTCGGCTGTTGGTGGCCGAATGCTGCCGCAATATCTCCAGCGTCGGCGGGCAACCGGTGGCCGCCACCAACAACCTCAACTTCGGAAATCCGGAGCGCCCGGAAATCATGTCGCAACTGGTCGAGGCGATTGAAGGAATGAGCGAGGCTTGCCGCTATTTCGACACGCCCATCACCGGCGGCAACGTCAGCCTGTACAACGAAACCCTGGGCGACGCCATCTGGCCCACGCCCGTCATCGGTATTGTCGGTCTGCTCGACACGGCCGTGCCAGTCACCATCCCCTTTAAAGAGGAAGGCCGCACCGTAATGCTGCTGGGCGGCTTGGGCACTGTCGATGACCTTCGCTTCGGCGGCACACAATACGCCAAGGCCGTCTTGAAGGACATGTGGGGCCTGCCGCCCGCGCTCGACATGCATTACGAAAAGCGTGTCCACACGGCGATCCGCGAAGTGGTGCGGGCGGGTCTGGCGGAATCCTCGCACGATGTGGGTGATGGAGGCTTGGCTGTCGCTTTGGCGGAATGCTGTTCCGCCGGCATGGGCGCGGCCGTGGAATTAAAGTCGGATTTGCGGCCTGAGTACGCGTTGTTCCACGAAGGTCCTTCGCGCGTGTTGGTCTCTACCACTGCGCCCGAAGCCGTGGAGAAAATCGCGGCCCAAAACAATATCGAGTGCGTTCGTTTGGGCGTTACAATGAAAGAACGGTTACGAATCGATCTCGGTTTAACGACAGTGGTCGACTCTCCAGTAAAGCAGTTGCGGGATGTTTGGGAAAACGCGTTGGAAGGTTGGGTGAATTCCGTCCATGTCTGACAAACTTGACGTTTTTGACAAGCTAGACGTTTTCGACAAACTGCACGAGGAATGCGGGGTATTCGCAGTTTACGGGCATCCCGAAGCCGCGAATCTGGCGTACCTCGGGCTGTACGCACTGCAACATCGTGGTCAGGAAAGCGCTGGCATCGCGTCCAGCGACGGCCGCCATACCCATCTGCATCGCGGCATGGGCCATGTAGCGGATCTCTTTACCCCGGAAGTTCTCGGCCAATTGCCCGGCAGTCACGCCATCGGCCACACGCGCTATTCCACCGCCGGGGATACGGCGCTGCTGAATGCCCAGCCGCTTTCCGTGGCGTGCAATAAAGGCAACCTTGCTGTCGCACACAACGGCAACATCACTAACGCCGCCGAATTGCGCCGCGATCTGGAACGCGACGGGTCCATTTTCCAAACCAATAGCGACACGGAAGTTGTTTTACACCTGGTGGCTCGTTCGCGTGAGCGCACCTTGCCGGGCGCTCTCCGCGAAGCGTTGCTGCAGCTGGAAGGCGCATTTTCACTGGTATTTCTCGCCGATGACCGCGTTCTGGTCGCCCGCGATCCGCACGGTTTCCGCCCTCTGGCCATGGGCCAACTGGAGATGTCCGGTGGCCGCGTGGCACACGTATTCGCCTCGGAAACCTGCGCGTTCGATCTGATCGGCGCTGTGTACCTCAACGATGTCGAACCCGGCGAAATGGTCATCGTCGGACCCGAAGGCCTCACCCGTGAGCGCTACGCGCCCAAACGCGACCTGGCCCACTGCGTCTTCGAACAAGTTTACTTCTCGCGTCCGGATTCCATTGTTTTTGGCCGCTCCGTGCAGGAATCCCGTGAACTGCAAGGCCGCCTGCTGGCTCGCGAGTGTCCCGCGGACGCCGACCTGGTGGTGCCGGTCCCCGACTCCGGCGTGCCCGCCGCGCTCGGCTATGCCGCTGAATCCGAAATCCCCTTCCGCCAGGCGCTCATCCGCAATCACTACGTGGGCCGCACATTCATTGAACCATCGCAGGCGATTCGCGACTTCGGAGTGAAACTGAAACTGAACCCGGTTCGCCATCTATTGGAAGGCAAGCGCGTCGTCTTAGTGGATGACTCCATCGTGCGCGGGACCACCTCGCGCAAGATCGTTCGCATGGTGCGCAACGCGGGCGCGCGCGAGGTTCACGTCCGCATCTCCGGACCGCCCACCATTTCCCCGTGCTTTTACGGCGTCGATACGCCTAGCGTCGGCGAGTTGATCGCCGCCAATCACTCCATCGAAGAGATCCGCAAATTTATCGAAGCCGATTCGTTGTCCTATCTATCCCTCGGCGCGCTACGCGAGTCCGTCGCCGACCAGGAACATCACAATTATTGCTACGCCTGCTACACAGGCAATTACCCCACCGAACTCGTCAACATCGACGAATTGATGTCCACCCGCGACCGCCACTAGCCACTTCATGATGCGGCTCTTTTTCGCGATTCTCCTGCTTGCCGTTGGGATGAACGCGCAAGTGAGCGTGCTTACGGGCCAATATGACAACGCCCGTTCCGGAGTGAATCTTGCTGAAACGAAATTAAAGCCTTCGAACGTCGCCATTGCCACGTTTGGCAAGCGCTTTTCCAGGACCGTCGACGGCTATATTTACGCCCAGCCGTTGTATGTTCCGAGCGTCGCAATCCCCGGCGCGGGTATGCACAACGTCGTGTATGTGGCCACCATGCACAACAGCATTTACGCGTTTGATGCGGATTCGCCCGAGGCCGGCGCGCCGTTGTGGAAGAATAGCGATCTGGGTACGCCCGTCCCGCACGAACCGTCGCAGCGCCTGACCATCAACACCGCGGGTAACTGCAAAACAGGCGGATCGAAACCGGTCACGGCGCCTCTCACCAGCGGCGCCACCCTGACGCCCGAAATCGGAATTCTCAGCACCCCCGTAATCGATCCCGTCACACAAACCCTCTACGCAGTTGCCGCAAGCTTGGACCGTGGCGATTACTGCCACAAACTGCATGCCTTGGATATTCAGACCGGGAAAGAGAAACCGGGCAGTCCCGTAGTTATCGATGGCAGCGTGCCGGGCAAAGATTACTTCTCACGCTCCGGCCCCGTGACGTTTTCGTCCACCCGCCTGCTAGAGGACAACCATTGGGGGGAGCATCTCCAGCGCCCCGCCCTCGCGCTGGTCAATGGGACCGTCTATATAAGCTTCGCCGTATTTCATGACCCGCCTTTTCAACCCAATCCCTGGCACGGTTGGATGATGGGGTACGACGCCGCGACGCTGGCGCAGGTAGCGGTCTATAACGTGACCTCCAATGGGGGAGGCGGAGGCATCTGGCAATCCGGCCGGGGTGCGGCCGCCGACGAGCAGGGCAATCTATACCTCGCCACCGGCAATGGCGATTGGGACGATCGGGCAAACTTGAGCAACAGTATCGTAAAACTTTCCCCTAAGTTGCAGGTGTTGGCTCACTACTCGCCTCCGGACCAAAAAACTCTCAATGCGGGGGATCTGGATGTGGGAACGGCTGGTCCGATGGTGCTGAGCGGCACGAATCTGGTGATCAGCGGCAGCAAGCAGGGCAATCTTTATTTGTTCGACGCAGACCTGCGCCTCTTGGATAGCTTTACGGCAACGTTGCCTTGTGCGGCGCCTGAGTGGGACGGCTGTGCGCAGTTGCGGCAATACGCGTTTTGGCCCGCCGTCAATCTGCTCTATCTGTGGGGTTCGCCGATCCATCAAGAAAGCCCGTCGCCCCAGAAAGACATCCTGCGCGCCTACAGCGTCAACACGGAGACGCGCAAATTCGACCGCATGCCCACGGCGGTGGGGACGATCAATTCTGGCTACCCTGGCGGAATCGTTGCGCTCTCCGCTTCGGGCAGCGACCGGGACACGGGAATTGTATGGGCCACTACCAGCATCGCCAGCGCTGAGGCGCGCTCTGTGCCTGGCGTGCTGCGCGCTTTTGACGCGTCCGACATCGCGCATGAACTGTGGAACAGTGAGATGAATTCCGGACGGGACCGCCTGGGGGATCTCGCCAAATTCGCGGTCCCGACGGTAGCCGATGGACAAGTCTTCGTGCCCACGTTCTCAAACCAGCTTGTCGTGTACGGACTGCTCCCGGTTCCACCAGCCCGCTAGGGGTCCTGCATACCGGTCGCGACATTACTGGTCGCGATAAGGGCTCCCCAATGGAACCCCGCCCCAAACGCGCCGAATACAATTGGCCCCGCGGCCGGATTCGTCTCCGCCCATTCTGAGGCGGCGATAAGCATGGATGCCGAGGACGTATTCCCATACCGCTCGACATTCGTGAAAATCCGCTCGCGCTCCACGCCCAGCGCCTTGGCGACGCGGGTCAGCAAATTCAGATTGGCCTGATGCAGCAGGAATGCGCGTACGTCCGCCGCCGCGATATTCTGGCGAGCCAGAACTTCCTCGATCACTGCGGGAATTTTGCGCGCGGCGTGCAGGATCACGTTCAACCCATTCATCCGAAGCTGCGCGCCGTCGAATGCCAGGTCGTTGCGGTATTGCCCGTCGCTATGCAGGACGGCATCCAGCATCCTCCAGCGGCCTTGGCGGGAGGAAACCAGCGCCGCGCCTGCGCCATCGCCGAAGAGAATCGCGGTATTCGGATCGTTCGCCACGGCCGGCGACATTTTTTCCGAGCCCACAACCAAAACGTCTCCGTGAGCCTCCGCCATCCGCATCGCCAGTACCAGCCCAAACAAGCTCCCAGCGCTAGCCACTGGAACATCCAGCGCAGCAGCCGTTTCCATGCCCAGCCTCTGCGCGATCTCCGCCGCTGGTCCGGGAAAACCCAGCGCACCGCTGCCACTGGCGACAATCAACAGCCCCAGCGAGTCCGCCGTGACGCCGGTTCTGCGCAAGCAATCCTGCGCCGCCGCGACACCCATGTCGGCGATTGTTTCCTGCTTCGCCGCCCACCGCCGTTCGCGAATGCCGGAAGCGGATTCGATCCATTCCGCCGTGCGCCCAACACGTTCCGCGAGTTCGACGTTGGTGACAACACATTCCGGTACATAATGCCCGAAGCCGTGCAAATAGGCGGTGGTCATTAGCGGTTGGCTAGGTACGTCTCAATCCGCGCAATGGAATCGAACTTGCGAGGATTCAGGTCGGCGTCCGGAACCTTGATGGCGAAGGCCTTCTCGATGGCGCTCACCAAATCAGGCAGCGCGAAGGAATCCAGCAGCCCGCTCTCGAACAACGATTCCTCCTCGTCGGAGGGAGCCGGTTTGCCGGCCACTTCCTGAATCAGCAAACGCAACTTTTGGGTACGATTCTCTTCCACAACGATCAGTCTGACAGGTGCTCCGCCGCAGTACAATATTTCCCGTCTAAATGAGGTCGCGGACAACACAAAAAATGAGAGCCAGCATCGATGGATTGCACTTTATCCTCGGATGCCCCTCGTTCAAACCCAGCAATTTGGGGAACTTCAGTATGCCGACGACGCCACCGTCCACTTTCCTCACGGCCTGCCCGGGTTTGAACTGTGCCACCGCTTTGTGTTCATCCAGCGGCCTGATTTGGCCCCGGTTGTGCATTTACAGAGCCTGGAAACCCCGGAAGTATGTTTCCCCGCGATGCCCATCCACGCAATCGATCCAAACTATGTCCCCGTGATTGCACCGGAGGATGAAGTGACGCTCGGCCTGCGTCCGTCGTCCCCCTTGAACCCCGCCCCGGTGAACCCCGCGACGCTGGCGTTGGCATTGTTGGCAGCCACTGCGGAGGGCGAACTGACGGCCAATCTCTTTGCGCCCATCATTATTAACATGGAGACCGGCACCGCGGTGCAGGCCGTGCGCATGGATTCGTTGTATTCCCCCCACTACTCGCTGGAAGGCGCCGCATGCTCGTAATCCGGCGTAAGTCCGGCGAATCATTCTTTATCGGCGACGATATAGAAGTCGAGATCCTGGACGCGTCGGGATCCCAGGTGAAGCTGGGAATCCGCGCGCCTAAGGAGATTCCAGTAGTCCGCAAGGAAATCCGCTTAGTCAGCGATCAGAATCGCGTCGCCGCCCGCCCCATTCCGGGCCCCCGCCTCGAACAATTCATCAAATCTCTCAAAAGTCCATCGGCTGACCCGATAAGGCCCTTGTAACAAAACCGGGAAAGGAATCCCGGTCGACAAACTTCAAGGAGAGATTTTATGGCATTTACAATTAATACCAACATCGCGTCTCTGCAGGCTCAAAACTCCCTGCGCGTGAACGGCGATTTCCAGTCCAAGACAATTAACCGGGTGACCTCGGGTTTGCGCATCGTAAACTCAGGCGACGACGCGGCGGGGTTGGCCATTGCGAATGGCTACCGATCGGACGAAGCCGTTTTGTCGCAAGGCATCCGCAACGCCAACGACGGTTTGGCGCAGTTGCAGACAGCCGATGGCGGTATCAACAACATTTCACAGTTGCTGGATCGTGCCCGCACCTTGGCCACTCAATCTGCTTCCGGCGCGTTCACGGGTGACCGTGGCGTGTTGAACTCCGAATTCGAAAGCGTGATCACGGAAATCGATCGCCAGGCGCAGGCTGTTGGCCTGAATCAGGGCGGCACCTTCGCCAAGGCATTAAGCGTGTTCATCGGCGGCGGCAAATCGTCCAACGGTATTAATGCCACCGCCAACGGCAGCGTGGCGCTGGACCTCAGCACTTCCACTGTCGACTCCACCAGCTTGGGCCTAAAGGGCGTTCAGGCAGTGGGCGTCGCCGGCACCGACATCGGGGCAGGCTCCGCCAACACCAGTGTTTCCAAAATTTTGGCCAACACCGCCAACACGGCATCGTTGGCAACCCCGGGCTACACGACGTTCGTCGTGAAGGGACCTGGCTTTGACGGCAACGGCATCAAGATCAACGTCAACACGGCCAGCGTCTCCGGCACGTCCGACCTTGTGGAAGCCGTCAATGCGGCCATTGCAGCGGCGGAAACCGGCGGCACGCAACAGGGCACTGCCCTCAAGAACGCCAACATCAGCGCGGCGGTCCACACGGATGCCAGCGGTAAACAGCAACTGGTGTTCAAGAGCTCCACAACCGCCTTCCAAGTGCAGGCCCGCGATGGTGTGGCCAACGCACTGCTCGGCAACTTCGAACGGAATGCCGTTGCATCGGGCACCGACACGGTCGCCTACGCCGATACCAGCGCCAATGCAATCTTGTCCTTCAAGATTGACGGTGGCAGCCAGATCAACGTCACGGTAACCTCCGCGAAGGGCACATCCAAAGGACAGATCGTAGCCGATTTGAACGCGGACGCCACCTTCGCCGCTTCCGCCACGGCGCATCTTGACGGCAACAAGATTGTCATCAAGAGCAAAGATACCGGTGCGGATTCTTCCGTCGCCGTTGTCACCACGGCTCTGAACACCGCCTTGGGCTTGTCCGGAACAGCCTCGGCCGCCGATGCCGCCACGGGCGCGGATTTCAATGTGCAAGTACAAGCCGCGGGTACCCTCGCGGCGGGCGCCAACACCATCGGTAGCGACGCCGCTGCCACGGCCACGGTCGCAACCACCAACCTGAACATCTATTTGACGGTTGGCTCCAGCGGCGCGCAAACCCTGGCGTTGAACGTCGGAACCTCGCTCACAAAAGAGCAGATTGCCGACGACATCAACGCGAAGATTTCCGCCAATGGCAACTTCACCGGCGCCAACAACGCGACGGTAACCGCCAAGGTCATCGACAACAAGATCGTCCTGGAAGCCGGCAAGCCGGGTGCAACTCTGACAGTCGCGGGCGGCGCGAATAACGCCAACACGTTGCTGGGATTCACGGCGGGCGCGTATTCGGACCACTTGGCGACAAAGTCCGATTCCGTCACTCTGCGTTTCCAAGGCAGCGGCTTAACCTCTCCCGTGGACATCACGCTGGACACATTCGCCGCCGGGACCACCACCGCAGCGAACATCCTGTCGGATCTGCAATCCAAGATCGTGGCCTCCGGCGCTTTGGGCGCAGCGGGCATCTCGCTCTCCACTTCTTCGGTCGGCAATAACCTGGTCTTCACGTCCAACAAGGGCGAACAGTTCCAAGTGGTTGCTTCCGGAGACTCCGCCAACTTGTTAGGGCTCGGCAGCTATACAGCCGGTACCGGCAATGCGGTGGATTACACCAGCATCACCGCGGGCAGCTCCTATTCGACAACGGCGGCCGACGGCACCGCGTCGTTTGAAGTCTCCTTCAACGGCGGCGCTTCCAGCGCGCATGTATTCGCAGCCGACCTTTCGGCGGGCGATGCCACGGCGGCTTCGCAGACCGGTACGGTGGTCTACACGGCCGGCGTAGTGGACCTCACCGGCGGCGCCAACCTCGTGTTGCGTGTCGACGGCGGCACCAACATCACCGTCGCACTGGGCGCCAGCGCCACCACGTCCATCGCCACCATCCTGACCAACATCAACACCGCTCTGGGCGCAAACGGCAGCGCGACGTTGAACGGATCCGGCAACATCGTGCTTTCGTCGGCCTCCAAAGGCTACGGCAGCGCGGTCGAAGTCGTCAATGTGGCCGGCGGTTCGGACGCCGAAACACTAACGGCCCTCGGCCTCACCGGCGCTACCGTTACCCACGGAACCAACGCCAGCGAAGCCAATGTCATCCAGCAGCTGAACGATGACATTGCCGCCAACGGCGACTTGGTCGCGGCTGGCTTGGAGGCGCAGGACAATGGCGCCGGCAAGATCCAGATCGTCTCCAACAACGGCACCTACTTCCGCCTCAATGCGTACGGAGCAGGCAACGCCGGCTTCACGCATGCCGGAGCAACCTACACCGGTAACATCGTAGGCGGCGCGCCTGCCACTTCGCCCTACGTCACGTCGCAAGGCGCCGACGCCAGCGCGACTTTGGCCTACTCGGATCGTCTCTTCGGTTCCGACGATCAAACAGTCTCCATCACGGCCAACGACAACACCGGAGCCAAACACGGACTGTCCATCACCCTGCGCAACGACGCCACCGCGCGTAGCCAGTCGATTGACCAGGCGCTTGATACCATCAACGCGGCTCTGCAGCAATCGAACGACAGTACGCTCAACCGCATCGTCGCCGTCAAGGACGAAAGCGGTGGCGCGCAGTCCATCAAGTTCCTCAGCACGGTACGTGGCTTCCAGGTCACCGTGGGTGGAACTCCTAACTCCACCGGCATCGCTCCGCCCGCCGGCAACCAGTCGCTGGCGGAAACCGTTGGACAGGGAGCCAATGCTGACATCAGCGACATCGAAGGCGCACAAGCCGCCGTCGCCGCCGTCGCCGAGGCAGTCAGCGTCCTTGGCCGCGCACAAGCGGTCGTCGGTCGCGGTCAGAATCAGTTCAACTTCGCCATCAACTTGGCGCAGTCGCAATTGACCAACCTGGCAGCCGCCGAATCCCGTATCCGTGACGCGGATCTGGCCGCCGAATCGGCCAACCTGACCAAGTCGCAAATCCTGCTGCAAGCCGGTATCGCGGCCCTGGCGCAGGCCAACTCCGCCCCGCAGCAGGTCCTCACTCTGTTGAGAGGTTAAGACCTGTCGCATAGGCACTCGGGCCACGCCGGCTATCCTTCGGGTAGCTAGCGTGGCCCTTTTATATGGAGGGGAAAATGGTGGAGGTCCTACGTCAACCTGGTAATAGGGGGGGCGGGCAGGATTGTTGGTCGGGATTCAGGTACTTTCTCGTCCGCTCCAATGCTGAGTGGTCTCGCGGCGCGTCTCGGATGGCGTGCGGCCTAACCAGTACTGTCGATGCCGATGGAAGCTCCCGCGTCGCGACCAAACGCATCGCCCACCTGGCGCAAGCGTGCGGATTCTATCGTAGTCTCGCGAATCAAATCGCGCAGAAGGTGTGCAGTGAGTTCTCCCGCCGCGTGCACGCCCACAGTGGGCAAATCGCCCGCTTCCAGTGCGTGGGATCGCATCTCCAGGGCATCCGCCAAGGCTTCCAGATCTTTTAGTTGAGCGGCCGCGACAGCATGCGTGCTGGCTTCTTCGAGAGCATTCGGTGTATTCATTACTGCTAGGTCTGCTTTCCGTAGAGCACCACGTTCAGCCCCTGCAAACTGGCGTTGATGGTGTTCTGCTGGCTTTCCAGCTGCGCGAGTAGCGCATCCGCGTGCTGCAATTTCAACGAGAGACCGCGCTGCATCACCGCGATGCGCTCGTTCAAGGCTTCCACTTGCCGCTGCAGTGATTTGTCCATGCGATCCAGTCCCTGCTGCTCCAGCTTGATGAGCCCGGCCACCGGTTCACTGAATTGCTCAAAGGTCTTCGCGAAGCCGGAAAGGCCCGAACTGCTGTCGCCTAGAAAGGTGAACGCGTCCGACACGCCGTTCTCGGTCAACGCGCCGATCTTCGCGGGGTCGAACTCCGCCTTGCCGGAATTGTTGAACGTGATGCCCAGATCCGTCAGACTGTTGATCTCGCCTTGTGAGCTTCGCAGCGACGCCAGGTTGCGCAATTGACTGCCGAGCTGGCGCACCACGAAATTGCCGCTTAGCAGTCCGGCGGCCGGACCCACTTGCGCGCTGACCGAGCCGCGCAGCGAATTGAGGTTCGCGACAAACGCCGACAAGGCGCTGGTAAGTTGGCTGCGATCAGTGGAAAGGCTCAACTGCACCGCGGTTTCGGATTCTTCCAGCACCGTAAACGTCAGTCCCGGAATCACGCTGTTCACCAGATTGCGCGATTGGTGCACAGGGATTCCATTCAAGGAAAACTCTAAATCGGTCCCCTGGTTTGTGCCGGTGATCAAATTTGTGTTGGCCCCCGCGGGGTCGTCGTACAGAGCAAGCGTAGTCTCACCGCTGGAACTCGCGGACACGGAAAGATAGTTGCCGTCGGCGGTGGTCAGGATCGACGCCGTCACACCAGCACCCAAGGTATTGATCTTGTCGCGCAAACCCACCAGGTTGTTATTGGCGAGATGGAAGGTGTAATCGGCGCCGCCCACCACCAACTTGAAATCGCCGGTGGATCCGACTGCCGTCGCCGCCGAATCCGTGTACCCTGTCACGCTCCGTTCCGACGCGGCGCTCGCGATCGATGTAACTGAATCGATGGTGTAGGCCGCCGCTACCGTTGCGCCGGAGTTCGCCACACTGATCACCGCGGGTTTGGAACTCGACGACGCCAGCGCACGCCCCGTTGCCGTGTCTCCCAGCGCCCGAAGGCTGCTGGCCAGTCCGGCGGCCCCGGCCGATAGTCCGCCCAGCAAAGACTTCTGCTGCAGAATATCGGCATCCCGGTTCTGCATTTGTTGGATGGGGATCTGCGCAATCTTCACAGCGCGGTCCATGATGGTGCCGAAATCCTGGGAAAACTTACTTACTCCACTAAACGTGAGCGGCGATAGACTCATAGCAAAAGCCCTTCCTCGACCAACGTATCGGCCAAGAAAGGGCTTTGCTGAACTAAGATTTCACCCGGGCTTAGGCCCGCCGTCTATTCAAGTGACGCAGGACCTCTGATATGGGCGGCGTCCTGGTTATTCTCCTGGCAGATGTACTCCATCAACTCCTCGCCTGGCCGTAGCGTAGCGGTGAATTTGATAGTGAAGGGCTTCGAATAAGCTCCCGGATCGGTGATCGTTGTCTCTACCGTCAGGGTGCCCAGGTCGTTGCGCGTATATCGCTCCACCGTAGTCATCAGCTCCGTGTGCGGAGTGCCCTTGAAATCGAACCAGAACTTGTCGTTGTAGCCCTTGGTCTCAACAATTAGCGTGTTGCCCTCAATCCGCCCGATGGAGTACCCAAACCAGGTCGGGTCGATATCATCGTCCTTCGGGAAGGCGCGCCCATCCATAAAGATTTGGCGATAGGTGTGGATGTTCCCTTCAAACAGGAAGAAGATATGCGTGGGCGTCTGTACAATGCGCCACGGATAGGGAGCAATGCGCGGCACCCCCGTCGGCAAACAATTCGCCTCGGGATCGTCCTGCGACTGCCGCTTGTCCATAAGCGCCTTGGCGGCGGGCAGCAATGGCAGTTCCTCACCGGGAGGCAGGCCTTGTTTAATGTCGCCAATAGGACCGCCGCCATTCCAGATGCCCGAGAAATCGATCTTGCCATCAACGGTCTTCGGCGCCGGACCTTGCGGAGCGGCCTTGCCCTTGCCCTTGGCTTTACCCTTCGCCGCAGCTGTTGGATCCGCGCGCTCGGTTCCCGCCGGAGCCGTCGGGTCAATTTTGGCTTTACCCGCCGCGGGAGCCTGGGAATCCGCAGGCATCTGCAACAGGAACAACGCTGCCAACACCGCGCCCACAGGCGCGGCTATATTCAATACTTTCCGCTTCATTGTTATTATTTCCCGTCCCCGCCCGACGAGCCCGCGAATACCCGCTTGCCATCGGCCATCGTCACCGCGCGCGCGTTCGCCATCTTCGCGCCATCTTTCGCCAGCGAACCTTCCACCGTCACCACATCGCCTTCCTTCAGCGCAGTGCGGGACCAGCCGGAGCGCTTCAGCACGTTCGGACTCGCCAGCTCAAAGTTCCAGTTGGTGGTGACGCCCTTCTCATCTTTCACGTCCACATAGAAGCGGGCATGCGGATTCGTCCATTCCACCTTGGTCACCTTGCCGGTCACTTTCATCGGCTTGTTGGCGTCGTATTCAGCCGCAAACGAGTGATGAGCAAACACCGGAACCAGCGGCACAATCAGCGCAGCCGCCGCGGCGAGCAGAGCGTACTTGGCTTTCATCTTTATAAAACCTCCAGAATTGTCGGGCCAAAAAATACACAAGCCCTGGCAAACGAGTCTATCATGGCGTGTTCGCGGCATCCAGCCATGGACGATTGACCATGGACGACCGACGGTCCAGAAGCGCTGCCCCAAAACTCTACTTGACGGGCAAGTGAAGCTGGAGTATATTCGACTCCAGAGGTTTACTTGGATGCCAAGTGAAGACCGTATCGCCGTCCTGCAAGGCACGCTGGACCTGATTGTCCTGCGGACGCTCCAAAGCATGGGTCCCCAGCACGCTTATGCCATTGCCACTCGCCTGCAGCACCTTTCCGAGGACCTGTTGCAACTGAATCAAGGTACTCTTTATCCCGCCCTGGTGCGTCTGGAGCAGCAAGGCCGGATCAAGGGTGAGTGGGCCAAGACCGAAAGCAACCGGGAAGCCAAATTCTACGCCATCACCAAAGCCGGGGAGAAAGCCCTCACCGAGGAAACCCGGCGCTGGCGTCAGATGTCGGGACTGGTGGAAAAGTTGATCGCGGAAGGAGCCTAACCCCAATGCGCCGGTTCCTCGTCAGGCTCACCAACGTAGTCCGCCCCAATCCCGCCGAACGCGAAATGACTCGCGAGATCGAAGCCCATCTCGGGTTACTGCAAGAAGACTTCGAACGCCGCGGCCTGCCTCCAAGGGAAGCCGCGCTCGCCGCGAAGCGAGCGTACGGTGGCGTGGAACAAGCCAAGGAACTCCATCGCGAGACTCGCTCATTCCTGTGGATCGAGCAATTCGCCCAGGACGTGCGCCATGGCGCGCGCAGCCTTCGCAAAAGTCCCGGCTTCACGTTGACCGCGATCGCAGCGCTGGCATTGGGTATCGGCGCCACCACGGCGATCTTCTCGATCGTCAACACCATGCTGCTGAAGCCTCTACCTATCGCGGACGTAGATCGCCTGGTCTTCCTGGCGACTGCGGGTGAAGGCGACGGATTTAACCCGTCTGCATCCCCGGCGATGTTTGCCCACTGGCGGACGCAAGCCTCAGTCTTTGAGAAGGTATCCGCTCTTTTACCCGACCAAGTCATGAACTACACCGGGGGAGAAGTCGTCGAGCAATGGAACTCGATGCGGGTGTCCGCGGATTTCTTCCGCTGCCTGGGAGTTCGAATTCTGAAGGGCCGCGAATTTGCTTCGGAAGAGGACGTTCCCAACGGTCCGCCTGTCGCCGTGATCGGTCAGACTCTATGGAATCGCCGTTTTGCAGGTGATCCAGCCATCATTGGTAAAACCGTTTCTCTGAACGGAAAGCCGCACTCGGTCATCGGAGTACTCGAAGATGATCCAGCCATGGCCGAATTCGGCACGCCCACGGATGTATACGTTCCGTTCGGGCTCGACCCCAACTCTTCCGACCACGGGGAATACTTCCTCGTCATGGCGCGATTGAAGCCTGGAGTCACCCTGGAACAAGGCAAGGAGCGGCTGAAGGCTTCCACTAGCGAATTTCGGGCGCGCTTCCCGAAAGTGCTTAATGACACTACCGTTCACTTCAGTCTCGTTCCCGGCATCGAGTTCTTAGTCGGAAGCATGCGTTCGGTGTTGCTCATTTTGCTGGCGTCCGTAGGCCTGGTATTGCTGATCGCTTGCGCCAATGTCGCGAACCTTTCCTTAGTGCGGGCCGCGGGTCGCCAGCGCGAAATGGGAATTCGGGCCGCCATCGGAGCGGGCCGCGGAAGAATGATCCGTCAGCTACTCTCCGAAAGCGTGCTGCTGGCTTTGGCGGGAGGCGCCGCGGGACTGTGGTTGGGCTACTCTGGCATGCGTGCTCTGCTGGCGGTGAATACCGCCGACATGCTACGGGTCGGAGAGAAAGGTGAAACCCTCCTGCTGGACTGGCGATTGATGGGATTCGCCGTGGTAGTGTCCCTGTTCACCGCCGTGTTATTCGGATTGCTGCCGGCTCTTTACAGCTCGCGCGTGGATCTCAATGCGGCATTGAAGGATGGCGGGGGACGCTCGCACCAAGGACTGCGGCAGAACAAGGCTCGCGCCACGCTTGTGGTGAGCGAGGTAGCGCTTGCCGTGATTCTGCTGGTGGGATCCTCGCTGCTGATTCGTAGTTTTACAACCATGTACAGCGTGGAGCGGGGATTCGAAACAAACAACGTCGTGACCATGAAAGTTTTGCTGACTGGGCCGAAGCACGCCACAGCCGCGGGGATTGCGGCTACTGTCCGCGCCGGACTGCAACGGATCCGAGCCGTGCCCGGTGTGGAAGCGGCTAGCGCCACCAACGCAGTGCCCCTGCAGGACGGTAACAGCATGACCTTCGATGTGATCGGTCGCCCGCAGGCGACGACGTTCTCGCAAATCGCCGGCTGGACTTCCGTTTCTCCAGGCTTCTTCGACGTGTTCCGGATTCCGGTCCGCCGCGGAAGAGCATTCACTCAGAGGGACGGTACTAAATCGCCGCCGGTGGTGATGATCAACGAAGCCATGGCGAAAAAGTATTGGAAAGATGGCGATCCTCTGAATGACCAGATCGTGATCGGCAAGGGCGTGATGGCGGAATTCAGTGACGAACCCGTCCGGCAGATTATCGGCATCGTGGGGGATATTCGCGATACCGGGTTAGACCAGGCTCCCCGCCCCATAATGTATGTCCCCACGGGACAAGTCCCGGACGCATTCATTGCCAAGTATTTTCAGGACGGACCCTTGGCCTGGGTGGTGCGAACCCATTCGGATCCCAACAAGCTGGCGCCGGAAATCCAACGGCAATTGCGGGACGCGATCGGCCTGCCGGTTTCCGATCTCCTGTTAATGGACGAAGTCGTTTCGGTCTCGACCGCGCGGCAGCGCTTCAGCTTGCTGCTGATGAGCGTTTTCGGATTCGTCGCCCTGGCGCTCGCCGCGATTGGGATTTATGGATTGATGGCCTACACCGTGGAGCAGCGGACGCAGGAGATCGGAATCCGCTTGGCCCTTGGTGCGGAGGCAGGTCAAGTGAGGAATATGGTGCTGCGCCAGGGTATGGGTCTCACGATGGTGGGGGTCGCGATCGGCCTGACGGCGGCGTGGGCTGCTGCGCGCGTTTTGGAGGACTTCCTGTACGGCGTGAAGCCGCAGGATCCGGTGGTGTTTGCAATCGTCCCGGCTACATTAGGCGCCGTCGCGCTGTTCGCCGTGTGGCTCCCAGCGCGGAGGGCTTTACGAGTGGACCCGGCGGTGGCGCTTCGTCATGAGTAAACTACTTCTGCTTGCGATACTGACGGTCTCGCTCCGCGCTCAAGACACCAAAGCAATCTTTGAGCGCGTCATGGAGGCGGAGAAAACGAACGACGAACACGCCGCTCGCTACACCTATATCCAGGACACCACGTACTACAGCTACGACAAGAAAGGTATCGCAAAGAAGGACCACACCGAAACTAGCGAAGTCATTTTCGTGGAAGGCGAAACCTACAAGCGTCTGGTGGCCCGCGATGGAAAGCCCTTGTCCCCCAAAGAACAGGCCAAAGAAGAAAAGAAAATGCGCCAGACTGCGGAGGAGCGCCGGAAAGCCCGCCGCAACAGCCTGTTCAACCGTACCGTGCGTTTCGGCACCAAAGACTTGGCCGAGCTCTTCGACAGTCGCGTACTTGGTGAAGAAGAAATCCGCGGCCGCAAAGCTTGGATCATTGAGTGCAATCCCCAGCCCGGCCGCGTTCTCAAGAACCAGCACGAGAAGGATGTCCTCGTTACGCAATCCAAAATCTGGGTGGATCAAGCTGAGCACGAAATCGTGAAATGGAACCTGAGCTTCATCGCCGAGGGCTCAGTCATTAAGCCCGGATCCATCGCCGAATTCGAATACAAGAAAGTCAACGACGACGCGTGGCTGCAAATCTCTGGAATATCCGACCTGCGGCTACAGATCGCGAAGTTCATTCGCGCCCAGCAACGCTCGGAATACCGAAACTCCAACTTCCAGAAATTCGACGTGGAATCCACCATCACAGTCGACGAGATCAAGCCCTGAGGGCAGCGTTATCATGGGAGGACCCTGTTGGAGGTGCTGCCCGTGAAATCGAAACTCCTGATCGCTTGTGCGGTGGCCACGTTGGCCGCGATTCCCGTGGCCGCCCATCATTCGTTCGCTGCCGAATATGACGCCAAGGCCCCAATTGAGATCGACGGGGTGGTGACTAAAGTCGAGTGGACCAATCCGCACGCGCACTTCTACATCGACGTCACCGGTCCGGATGGGAAGGTCGTCAACTGGAATTTCGAGGTCGGTAGTCCCAACCTGCTCAGCCGTAATGGCTGGACCCGCAAGTCGATCAAAGAAGGCGACAAGGTGCATGTGGCCGGTTCGCGAGCCAAAGACGGCACGCCCACGGCCAGCGCCAGCCTCATGCGGTTGCCGGATGGCCAGGCGTTCACGCTGACGGGCGCCCAACAGGGTAAGCAATGAAGGGCATGCAATATGTTCTGGCGATTGCTGCGACCATCGCCGCATTGACTCTGTCAGCTCAGGCTCCGGCTGGCGCGCCCGCCGCGAAGGGCAAAGGCGGAGGCAAGGGGAAAGCTCCTGCGGCCCCCGCCGCCCCTACGCCGCATCTGCCTGACGGTACGGTTGACCTCTCGGGCGTATGGACCGGCTTCGGCAGTAACGCCGGCAACATCGAGCAAGGGCTGAAGGCGGGGGAGAAAGTAGAGCCGCTGCCGTGGGCGATGGAGAAGATGAAGACCCTCAAATCGCAGGACGACCCGCAGGCCAACTGCATGCCCAGCGGAATTCCGCGCGGCAATCCGTACCCCTGGCGCCTGGTGCAGGACGCGACGCACAAGGCCGCGACGCATATCTACATGCTGTACGAGGGCAACATCCACAGCTATCGCCAGATCTTCATGGATGGCCGCCCGCATCCTGAGGACCCCGATCCCACCTGGTGGGGACACTCCACCGGAAAGTGGGACGGCGAAACCCTGGTGGTGGATACGGTCGGCTTTAACGACAAGTTCTGGTTCGATTACCTGGGCCATCCGCACACGGAAAAGCTCCACACCATTGAGCGTTTCACCCGCACGGACATGAACACGCTGGCGATCGAGGTCACTATCGACGATCCAGGAGCGTACGCCAAGCCGTTCACCACGGTGGGGCGAGCTCGCTTGCTTCCTGGCGACGAACTGATGGAATACATCTGCCAGGAGAATAATATCGACCTGGTGCATGTGAATGCTCCCGCGCAGTTGCCTTAACTCCCTTGCAGAGCGTTCAAATCTTCGGCATCAAAGGCTCACAGGCCACGCGCGCAGCGGAGCGCTTCTTCAAGGAACGGCGCGTCCCGATTCAGTTCGTGGACCTGGCCCAGAAGCCGATGTCTCCCGGCGAGATCAAGCGCTTTGTGGACCGCTTCGGGCTGACGGGGCTGCTGGACAGCGAAGGCAAGGCGTATGTGGACGCTGGCCTGAAATACCTGCGGATGGGGGATCAGGAACTGCTGCAGAAAGTGGAGCGAGAGCCTAAGTTATTGAAACTACCCCTGATCCGCGCGGCAAAAATGCTGGCCGTAGGACATGACGAGGCGGCTTGGAAAGAAATGCTTGGGTTCGTTCCGTCAAATTAGCGTGTGAATATTACGCGGGCGGGCAGCGTACCCAGGCTCAATTCGGTGCCGGGATCGGCAAAAGGGCCGCGAACGTAGGCGATGGCCACGGATTTGCCGAGCGCGGGGGAATAAGCAGAACTCATGATTTCGCCCGCATCCGTGCCTTGGCTGGTCAGTTTGGCTCCAGGTTCTGGCGGCTCGTTGGTATCGATTTGGATGCCGCGCAGTTGCTTGTGGACTTGACCGCGGCTGCGCACGCGCTCGACGATTTCCTGGCCCAGATAGCAGCCTTTGGTAAAGCTGACCGCGTGCATGAGTCCGGTTTCCTGGACTAAATGGCGGTCCGTGATTTCTTCGCCGTAACGCGGCCGGCCCTGTTCGAGGCGAACGATTCGGGCGTCCTCGAACGACACTTGGGGGACGCCCGCCTCGGCTAGTCTCTCCCGCAGCCCGGCTGCGCCGAGGATAAGAAATCCGGTGGGGGTGCGTTGCACCGTGGAGTCGCCCCACTGGGCGTGGGACCACAATTCGACCGGCGCAGGGGCACCAAATGCGGCTAAAAACTCAGCGGCGCGGGGCCCTTCGAGAGCCGTCGCTGCCAGTTGCCCGGTAACGTCCTCTAAGGTGACGTCGTCGGCAATGATGTAGCGGTCCAGATGTTCCAGGATTTTGGTCCGCAGTTCGGGTTCGGTGTCCAGCAGCAGGTGATCTTCGAAACACAAAATATCGACGTCGGCTAGAATTCGTCCTTGGGCGTTTAGAAAAAGAGCATAGCAGCCTTGGCCCGGTTTCAGTTCCTGAACCTGGTTGGTAGTCATCGCGTGCAACAGCCGCGCGCGGTCTTCGCCCAGCACGAGGATCTTGCCGCGTGCGGAAACGTCCAGCCAAGCGGCTGCTTCACGGAGGGCCAGATAGCCGGAGTTGGGAACAGATAGATTCATCGCGATTCGCCGGGAGTGGGCTTGGCGTGCCCACGTAGCGGAATAGGTAAGCATGCCAAAGAGTGGCGCGAGCGGTCAAAAATGCTCAACGGATTGTGCCCCATCGTCATACCCCGAGTATAAGTCCCAAGTTCCTAAAGAGATTTCCGAGCATGGGCCCCCACCTAATAGATGTGTCGGCCATCCTACGAGTTGCATCTACGGCAGCGCGCAAACTCGAGCGGGTTCTGCACTCCGAACTGGGCCTGGCGGACAAATTTCTGTATGTTCTGGACGAGGTACTCGACCGCGTGGGCATGGGCCGGGGCGGCCCCCGGAGATACCGATTAGGAACTGGGGAAACTATAGCGCTTCGCCCAGCGACCACGGATCGCAGGGTATTTGACGAAGTATTCCTGGAGCAGGTCTACGGTAGCTTCGTTGCTCTGCTGCCAACAGGAGCCGGCCCCTTAATGCTGGTGGATCTGGGAGCGAACATCGGCCTCAGTACGATCTATCTGGCGAACAAGCTTTGCCTGGAATCCGTCGTGGCAGTGGAGCCGGATGCGGACAATTACCGCATGTTGCAGCAAAATCTGGCAGGCAACGTACAGCCGGAAACGCACTTATTAGAAGCTTTCGTGGGCGCAGAACGCGGATTCGCGGAGATACTGGATGCGGGTTACGGGGCCTGGGGATTGCGCATTGGTGCGGCGGCAGCCTCCGGCATTCCGGTTTTGCCACTCATCGATGTCATTTCTGACCCGCGAGGGGGTAGCGCCCGAGGCGGGGTGATTCTCAAGTGCGACATCGAAGGCGGGGAGCGGAACATCTTTCCGGGCATCCGCGATTGGGACACGCACGTGCGCTTCATCATCCTGGAACTGCACACCGAGTATTTCGCGGTCCCCCGTTTAATCGAGGCACTTGAGACGTCGCACTATGAGTGGAGCATTCACGGGCAGGTTGCGGCCGGCGCGGTTCTCGCTGTGCTTGGTCTTGAACGGGGAGTTCGAAAACCTGAAACGGTACAATCGGGACGTGATTCACGAAATCATTCCAGTAGGGCCGCTGCAGTGTAATTGCTCGATTTTCGGCGACGAAACCACACACGAAGCGATCGTCATCGATCCGGGCGATCAAATCGACGACATTTTGGCGATGCTTAAAAAACACGCACTCAAGGTCAAAGACATCGTCATCACGCATGCCCACATCGACCACATTGGAGGCGCGGCGAAACTCAAGGCGGCTACCGGAGCTCCGGTCCATATGAACGCCGCGGACGCCGAACTCTACGATCAGGTCGACGTGCAAGCTGCCTGGCTCGGCATGGAACCGCCGGAGCGCACGGAGATCGACGTGGATGCGCGCGATGGCGACACCGTAAAGTTATCCGATGCGGAATTCCACGTTCTGCATACTCCGGGCCATACGCAAGGCAGCATTTCGGTGTGGATCCCCGCGGAAAACAAGTTGATTGCCGGCGACACGCTGTTCCGCGATTCCATCGGACGCACCGATCTCCCGGGTGGCAATGGCCGCCAGATTTTGCAGTCGATCCACGATAAGTTGTTGCCCTTGCCGGAGACTGCTGTGGTGATCCCCGGGCATGGGCCTAACACCACCATCGGGCGGGAGCGCGATCGGAACCCGTTCCTGCGCGGGTTGTAGCTGGATCGAACTCGCGGGTGAAGGCGCAGTATAAGGCGCGAACGGGCGGAATAGAATCCCGCCGTAGGCTGCAAGCCTACCTACCCGGCTACTTTGTTACGGGCATTAAGGAGCGGTGTGAAATGATGTGGTCGATCATGCCGTAGGCCAAGGCCTGGTCTGGTTCCATGATGTAATCGCGATCTACGTCGCGAGCGACCTTGTCGGTCTCCTGGCCGGTTGCTTTGGCCAGAATGTCGTTGAGGATCTCGCGCATGCGGAGGATCTCGCGGGCGTAGATGTCGATATCGGCGGCCTGACCGGCCAAGCCGCTCATGGAGGGCTGGTGGATCAAAATCCGGGAATGCGGCAGGCTGTGGCGTTTGCCTTTGGTGCCGCAGGCGAGCAGGACGGCGGCCATGGAGGCGGCTTGGCCGACGCAGTAGGTAACAATGTCAGGCTCCACCAGATTCATGGTGTCCAGGATCGCGAGTCCGGCGGTGATGGAACCACCCGGAGAGTTGATGTAGAGCGAGATATCCTTTTCCGGATCTTCGGCGGACAGGAACAGAATCTGGGCGATGATGAGGTTCGCCACGTTATCGTCGATGGGCGTACCCAGAAAGATGATATTTTCCTTCAGAAGCCGCGAGTAAATGTCAAAAGCGCGTTCGCCGCGCGAGGTTTGCTCCACGACCATCGGTACCAGAACGGAATTTTCCATGAATCTCCTTAGAACGGGCCAAACGTGCAGGCCAAACCGGCGAGATGGGCATCTGCCGTGAACTGACGGCGCCCAAAACGAGGCGTTTCCCTTAGTTTACGATAGCGGCGCGCCGTTGCGCTGCCAGAAAATGACTGAGTCTCACTTTCTACCCTGTTGTCGATATGGTCTATTGCATGACAGCCGCCGATAACATACAGGAAGGGAAAAGTTTACCCGTAACCAACATGCGTGTTCTGATCGCTGACGATAGTCTGGTTTCGCGGCACCTGCTGGAGGCAACTCTCCGGAAGTGGAGCTACGAAGTAGTGGTCGCATGCGATGGGACGGAGGCGTGGAATATCCTGCGGGGAGAAGATCCGCCGCGGCTGGCGATTCTGGATTGGGTTATGCCGGGCATGTCCGGCCCGGATGTCTGCAAGCGCGTCAGGGAACACGCCCAGACCGGCGAGTTGAATTACACCTATTTGCTGCTGTTGACATCCAAGAGCCAGCGCGAAGATCTGATTGAAGGCATGGAAGCGGGAGCGGACGATTACCTCACCAAGCCCTTTGACCAGCATGAGCTGAAAGTACGTCTACGGGCTGGGTCCCGTGTGATCGACCTGCAACGCGAACTGGTGGGTGCGCGTGAGGAACTGCGCGAACAGGCGACCAAGGATTTCCTAACACGCATATGGAATCGCTCTTCCATCCTGGACATACTGCAGCGGGAATTGGTTCGCGGGGCGCGGGAGAAGCGGTCGGTGGGTGTGGTATTGGCCGATCTGGATCACTTTAAGCTGGTCAACGATACCTTCGGGCATTTTGCGGGTGACGCGGTGCTGCGCGAGTTCACGCGGCGCGTGTCCGCCGCGATGCGGACCTACGATTCGATCGGGCGCTATGGGGGCGAGGAATTCCTGGTGGTGTTGCCGGGTTGTGACGAACTGTGTACCGCCAGCCAGGCGGAACGCATGCGCATGGTGGTGGCCTCCGAACCCATGCACATCGATGAGCATGATCATCCGCTGACTGCCAGTTTCGGGGCCTGTTGCTGGAAGCTGGGGATGAACGTGACCGCGGAGGGTTTGATCCGCACGGCGGACGACGCTCTTTATGCGGCCAAGAAGCAGGGTCGCAACCAGACGGTGGCAGCGCCTTGCAAGTTGATCGCGATGCCGGTCGCGGAAGCACGCTAGGTCCTGGCGGGAACGGGTTTTTTCGCCTGGGTTAGTGCGCGAACTATTCGAACGCCCAGCAAGATCGCCAGGATGCCGCCGTACATCGCCGGCAAGCGCACGTCCGATTTCACCAGCCACCAGTAGTGCAGCACGCCAGCCACGCCACTGAAGTAGACCAGCTTGTGGAGTTTCTGCCAGCGCTTGAACCCCAGCCTCCGCACCCAGCCCGCGGTGGAGGTGATCGCGAGTGGAACCATGGCGGCGAAGGCAGCCATGCCCACCGTGATGTAGAGGCGCTTTACGATGTCTTCCCACATGCCGTCGATTTGGAACTGGCGGTCGAAGCCCACCCAGGTCATCAGGTGCAGCGTGCCGTAGAAGAACGCGAATAGTCCCAGCATGCGGCGGTAACGCGTGATGGCGGGGCGATTGAAGATGATCCGCAGGGGAGTGACGGTCAGGCAAATAAGCAGGGATCGCAGGGTCCAGTCGCCGGTGTAATGGGTGATGTATTCCAGCGGATTGGCAGTCAGGTCCAGCTTGTAAACGAACCACAAGAGGGCGGCGAACGGGGCCAAGCCGAGCAGAAACACTACGGCCTTGGTCCACTTGCTGGACAGGAGCTTATTCATGGCTGCTTAGAAATTAGTGGTTTTTGACCAGATCCATACCGGCGTAGAGGCTGGCCACTTGCGCGCCGTAGCCGTTGTAAATCGTCGTCGGCATCTTCGTGCCGCTGCCGAGGAATCCCCCGCCCAGCCGTTGTTCTTCCTTCTGGCTCCAGCGCGGATGATCGACGTTCGGATTCACGTTGGAATAGAAACCGTATTCGTTGGAACTATACAGTCCCCAGGTGGTGGGTGGTTGATTGGCCACGAAACGGATGCGAGTGATGGATTTAATGCCCTTGTAACCGTACTTCCAGGGCGTCACCAGGCGAATGGGTGCGCCGTTCTGATTCGGCAGCGTCTCGCCGTATATGCCGACGGCCAGAATCGCGAGTGGATTCATCGCTTCGTCCATGCGCAGGCCTTCCACGTAGGGCAGGGCAATGCCCGCCTCGCGGGCCGAGAGCATTTCCTTGGAGTTGTAATAGGTCTCGAAGGCGACGTATTTTGCGTTGGCGGTAGGCTCTACCTGTTTCAGGAGGGTGGCAAGAGGGATACCGATCCATGGCACCACTACGCTCCAACGTTCCACGCAACGCATGCGGTAGATGCGCTCTTCCATGCCTAGCTTCATGATGTCGGCCAGGTTTATGGTTTTCGGAGTTTTGACTTCGCCTTCAATACGGATGGGCCATGCGGCGTTGGGCTTCCAGGCCGGAGCGTTCTTAGAAGGCTCGTCTTTGCCGGTGCCGAACTCGTAATAGTTGTTGTAGGTAGTGACGGTGGCCTTGGGGGATTGCTGATCGTTCAATAGGCTGTGATTGGGGCCGGTCTTGTTGACGCCGTCCAACGTGGCGGCGTCCGCGTTGCCGGGAAGAGCGAATGCTCCCAGGGCAGCGGCGCCCGCGCCGAGGAATTTCCGTCGGTTCAGGTACAGTTCTTTGGGCGTTACATCGGAGTAACGCAGGCCAAAACTGAAATCTTTGTCGGAAGTGCGAATGAGCATGGTCAGGATCTCCGCTTTTATGGTAACGCCATTGCTATCAATATGTAGCTACCCACTTTACGTATCCGGCTGGCCGAACGGATTATTCCCATTTTGAGACTTTTGGCGACTCGGGCGAACTATCTGAGATATCGTGCGAGAACCCCTGTTATTGCCGCTGATCGCCGTCGCCTGCGGGATCGTGCTGGGTGAATGGGGGGGATTTCCGGCGTGGGAGGCGGGTTGGGCGGCTGTGGCATTTGCCGGATTGTCCGCGCTTCGGTTCCCCTGGTCGCGGCGCGTTTGCGCCTCGCTTGCTCTGGTGTTTGCGGGAGTTTTCCTGACGGCATGGCACCGGCCAGCGAGAATTCCGCTGATCGATGTGGATCCGAGGGAGACTGTGTTGGCCTCCGGCTGCGTGGTCGAGCCGACTATCTTCTCCAATGACCGGACTGAGTTCACGCTGGAATTGGAACCGGGCGCACGCGCGCAGGTCCAGGTTCCCAGCCGTCCGATTGAACTGGTCTATGGCCAGCGGGTTGAAATCGAGGCACGCTTCCGGGCGCCTCACAATTTCAACAACCCTGGAGCCTTCGACTACGCGGCTTATCTCGCACGACAGCACATTTTCTGGAGCGCGCTGGTTCCCTCCAAAGGAACCGTCCGAGTTCTGCCGGGACGTTGCGGATCAGCTTGGCGGGGCTGGATCTTTGCCTTGCGAACTGGGGCTCTCCAACGGATCGACCGGCTTTATCCTGATAATGACTACGCTTCGGGAATGTTGGAAGCGGTCCTCATCGGCGAATCCGCCAAGTTGGAGCGGGTTTGGACGGAAGATTTTCGCCGCTCCGGCACGTATCATGCGTTGGTGATCAGCGGGCTACATGTCACGGTGCTGGCGGGTGTGCTGCTGTTTCTGCTGCGATTCGCGCCGGTTTCCGCCACTACGGCGCTGGCTGTGACGGCGGCGGCCGCGTGGCTCTACGCGTTGGTTTCGGGGTTCAGCGTCCCGGTGGCGCGGGCAGCGGCGGGATTCACGCTGTACTTGATCGCGCGGCTCTTCTTTCGCCGCGTTCGGCCGCTCAACTTACTGGCCGCGATCGCGCTGATTTTTCTGGCGTGGGATCCTCCGCAACTCTTTGAAGCGAGCTTTCAGCTCTCTTTCCTTTCCATTGCGGCGATTGCGGTATTAGGCGGCCCGGTGCTGGAGCGCACCATGCAGCCGTTGGCGCACGGCCTGCGTAACATCACCAATCTGAACGTGGATCCGCACGTGCAGCCTCGCGCAGCTCAGTTACGAGTGGAACTACGGCTGGCAGCGGAAACCATCCTGTTGTGGACCCGGATTCCAGTCTCCGCCGGGGCGCGGGCGTTAGCGCTGACGGCTCGCATCGGATTCTTCGTGGCGGAACTGGCTGTAATTTCGTTGGCCGTGCAAATGGGGCTGGCGCTGCCGATGGCGGAATATTTCCATCGCATTTCTTTCA
>JBDTSJ010000076.1:0-34742 GCA_039931205.1 Acidobacteriota bacterium | reverse complement strand
GTTCGATGAAAAGTTCTCGACCGGCAAGACGACATTACAGCATACTGGTGCCCGGTCGGCGAAGCGAAGACGGGCAATGCTGGAGAGCAACCCGCCGAGGAATAGCCCGCCGGAAACTCATCCAGACGATGAGCGGGGGCGTTGGCCGAAGGGTTGGCGCTCCCATCGGATGAAAAGATTTCCCGATGCCTTGGAAAACTCATACAGAGAGCTGCCGCGCAGCGGCTTCCTTTTGATTGGCTTCAAACTCGGCGGGCGGCAGGTAGCCGAGCGCGGAGTGCAGCCGTTTGTGGTTGTACACCTTTTCGAGGAACTCGCGGATGGAAGCGCGAGCCTCAGCCAGATCGCGGTATTCGTTGCGCAGCACCTCTTCGTACTTCAAGGTCTTCATGAACGACTCGCAGGCCGCGTTGTCCCACGGGTTGCCTTTGCGCGACATGCTGATTTCAATGCCGTTGGCTTTCAGCAGATCGGTGTAGTCGTTGCTGGCGTACTGCGAGCCGCGGTCGGAGTGATGAACCAAACCCTTTTCGACCACCCGGCGCGATAGCGCCATGCGCAGCGCGGTCAGCGTGAGCGAATCTTCCATCGTTCGATCCAGCGCCCAGCCGATTACACGGCGCGAGTAAGCGTCCAGGATCACGGCCAGGAACACGAACTCGTCGCGCAGCCGGATGTAGGTGATATCGGCCCGCCATAGCTGATCGGTGGCTGTCAGGATTATGTCCCGCGCCAGGTTTGGATAGATCCTGCGGGTGTGGTTGGAATCGGTGGTGACCACGAACTTGCGCTTGCGCACGCATAGCAGGTTGTCCTCGCGCATCAGCCGGTGGACGCGCTTCGGATTCACGATCCAACCCCGCCGACGCAGTTCCCGCGTGATGCGTGGGCGTCCGTAGCTGGGCCACTCCACGGCGAGTTTCTGGATCGCGTCCCGCAGATCCATGTCGGGATCTGGGGCCGGTCCGGTGTCGTCGTGGCGGTACAAGCCGGACCGGGAAACCCGGCCCAGCTTCACCATGCGTTCTACCGTTAGTCCTCGATTGGCTTTCACTTCTTCTTGGACCTTTTGGTAGACGGCGGATTTCCAGTCAGCGCCTGCAGCATCCGCGTTTCCTCGATGCGCTGCAAGCACCCCTTCAAAAAATCAATCTCCAGGGCCTGCTGGCCGATCTTGCGCTCCAACTCCGCCACGCGCCCTTCGGCCCAGCGCTGCTTGCCGTGTCCCGGAAATACGTTGCCCGGCCCCTGCCGAATCTCACGCCGCCAACGGTGCAGCACGTTCGGGTTCACTTCCAGCGCCCGTGCCACTTCTCCAATCGACGACCCTCGTTCCAGCCGCTGCACCGCAGCCAGCTTGAACTCCTTCGTAAACATCCTTCTCGACAACCCCATGACACATTCTCCCTTTCAATGGATTTTGAGTCTTAACCGGTTGTGTCAAAAATGGGGGCAAGTCCACATGGCGGCAGATAGCGACAAGCCTTATAGCTGATCCCTAGACTGTTTTCTTATCGACTTAGGCGTTACGGATTGAATGGTCGACCCACGATAGTTTCTTATCGACCTTCTTTCGCACGCGACCCATTCTACGAGTGCTTGTTACGCTCCGTGCAAAAGCTTACTACGTGAGGCGGCCTGAGTATGCAGGTTGTGTTCTTGGACAGTACGCCCTGCACGATTGTGGATATCCCATCCTGAACGAGCTACACCCGTCGAGATCGGGAAGCGCTTGGGCCGGAAAGCGCTGGCCGAAATTGCCTGCGTGGCCAAATCAGACACTATTCTGGAACGGTCGTATGGTCAAATACTCATGCAGCCCCTAGTAGAACTTCAAGAGTCCTCCGTGGCGATGATCGAATCGCACTGGACCAGTTCCACGTTTGGTTTGCGGAAACAGCAGCACGTTGCCTTTTCCTTGTGATTCGGTTCCCCTAGGAATGCGCTGCGTATTCCCTGAGGACTCGCCACAACGAATCTCACAATTAGCTTTGATAGACACGCTGTTTTGCAGAACGAAATAGGGCTCAACGAACGCATTTAACCACCGGCTGTTTCTGGTGGTTTGTATCTTAAACGACTTCACGTTGCGTGGAGTTGTTTGACCATACGCCTTCAAGCCCCAAGGCCGTTCCGGATGTCTAGAACTCGATCCGGACCGCGACCTGACCTGTCCGATTGCCGCCGAGGTCCGGGCTGAACACCTGGAATGGGAAGCGCTTGCCAAAACCCTGGGGATCCGAAATGTTCGCGCTCGGAGCCTTGAATACAGGATGATTCGGCACGTTCATGAATGTCCCTTCGAGGCGAAGACGCGCTCGCTCGGCGAGGGAGAATGACTTGAACAGCCCGGTCGACAAAACCACTGCGTGCGGTCCGCGAAGGATGCCCACGCCTGCATTACCGAATCGCCCGGATCCGACTGGTGGAGTGGCAAAGGCGGTGATATCCCAGAAACGCTCGCCAGTCGGGCTCGCCAGATTCCCGTCCCCGACCCGGTCAGGCCGGGCAAATGTTCGGAATCCGCCACTGATATTAGTGTTGGATTGGTCCAGGGTTGCATTCATGGTCGGAGTGATAAAGAAGCCGGAACGCGCTTGCAGAGCTCCCGTTAGCTCCCAACCTCCGAGAACCCCGTCAGCCCACTTGGGCAGTCCAGACCCGAACCACTGATTACGTCCCACCGGCAGCTGGTACGTCGCATTGAGGACGAATCGATGCCGGGGCGTCGGCAGCAGATTTCCGCGATCTAAATTGAGAGTGAAGCGATCGGTGACTTGATTTTGATTAAATTCTGCCGGAAACACCTGAGGTCCAAGTAGTCCACCAGCAGGACCACCGGCGTTCCCCAGATGCTTTGCTAACGTGTAGCCCGTCTGGAACGTCAGTCGGCGACCGAAGCGCCGCGAGACTTCGCTCTCAAGGCTCTGATAATTCGCGAAACCAAGGTTGTTGAGATTCAGCAGCCGACTCCAGGCGGGAAAGGGTGTGCGGTTGGCCGAAAAAGGCGTGGTGCCGGCCGGCACCTGATTGAGTTCTTCCACCATCGCGAGCCCGACACTCTGGGAGGCCACGTAGGACAGTCGGAGCGCCGTGTTCGAAGGAAGTTCGTGCTCTATGGTTACGTTCCATTGGTAGGTGCGGGGATCGCGGAAGTTGCGATTGATCGCGGTCCCTACGGCGTTGCCGGCTTGGGCCTGGGTGAAGGTTCCGCCACTAGTCTGGGGTAGCGTGAACACGGGAGGCGAACCAGCTTGATAGTTCTGGAACGTTCGGACGTCGGATGTGTGGAGAAGTGTCGTGAAGAATGCGACTCGGCCTAATAGAGTCTCCGTGTAGATTCCGATTCCCCCGCGAATCACGGTGCGATTTCCACTGAATGGGCGCCAAGCAAACCCGAAGCGCGGAGTCCAATTCGAATATTGCGTTTCTCGAAGGCCGGGGCCTAATCCCACTTGACTCGCCTTCAGTATGGGAGTGCAGCGAAACAACGTCGTAATGCCTGGGCAAGCGTTCACTTGTCGCAAGAAGTTTGGTGCGGCCGGAACGCCCTCGTCGGGTATGATTACGGAGACAGTCACGGGATCGAAATTGCCCATATTCCCGCTGACCTCGGTCATCGGGGGATGCACCTGCCAACGGAGCCCAAGGGTCAACGTCAGGCTTGGTGTAGTCTGCCAGCGGTCTTCGACATAAAAATGTGAGTGAACAGAGCGCTGATTCAAGTTCGGCCCAACGGTTCCAAACTCCGCTTGATAGGGCAGGCCCAGCAGAAGGTCCGCAAAGGCGTTCTTGCTAAAGCCCACACTTCGGAATTGGAACCACCCAAAATCAGCGCCCTTCCCGACCGAGGACGATTGCTCGTAACCAACGCGCCGGATATCCGCTCCCAACTTGACAGTATGCCGCCCGCGTGTCCAGGTCAGATTATCTGTGAACTGCAGATTTCGCGAGCGCTGCACAGTCTCCCGTCCATGCCCGATGGAAGTGAAGTTGGTGCCGTCAAGGAAATCAAACGTAGGAAACCCGCCCGCAACGCCCACATACTTCAAATCAACTCCTTGGAGTCCGAGAGATGAGACAGCATCTACTGCCCGAATCGGAAAGTATTCTCCTCCACCGGAGCGTGTCAGTCCCGCACGGAGTTCGTTCATAAGGTTCGGCCGGAGCGCGAAGGTGTGAGAGACGACTACGCTATTGGTGGTTCCGCTGACTTCGCTCAAAGGGAGCAATAGAGAACGTGGGTTTAAGAAGTAGGTCGGCGTTCCGCCCCAACGGACAAATACCCGCTGACGCGCAGAAAGGTTGTGGTCCAAACGAACGTTGTAGTTGTTCAGGTTTGTTGTGCCTCGCACGAAGGCGCTGTAATTGAACGGAGTGGCTCCGCTCTGGGTCGGCCGCGGGTAATAGGCGGCGAGCTTCTGCGCGACTGGATTCAGTCTTGTCAGCGGAATGGCGTTGCTGGGAAAGGGGGTTCCCGTGGTAGGATCAACGGCTGTCGACCCCTGAACAGCCGACAAATCTCCCTGCCACATCTGCTGAGTGGGAACATAGGCTTGCTGGACCACATCCCCCGGCTTACGATTCCCTTCGTACGCGAAAAAAATGAATGTTCGATCGGTGCCGTTGTAGAGCCGTGGGACTCTCACCTTTCCACTTACACTGCCACCGAAGGTGTTGTAGACTTTCGCCTGCTTGGTGGATGCGCCGTAAATCTTCGCATCCATGGCGGCATTTTGGTGATACCAGAACAAGCTGCCGTGCACCTGATTGGTTCCGCCACGCGTTACCAAAGAGACATCCCCCATCTGCCCAAACTCCGATCCAGCCCCCACCGTGGTCACGGTAAATTCACGAATTGCTTCGGGAGAAGGTTGCACGTTCGGCAGCGTCTGATTGAAATTCACATCCACGCTGGAGATGCCGTCAATGGTGTACTCCACCTGTGCCGGAAAGCCCCCAGAGAGTGAAATGGAGTTGAGCAGCCCGCTGCTTACCCCGGGAATTGTCAGGAGCGGGAGGGCCACGTTGGGGTTTGCGCCGTTGCCGTTGAGCCCCACAGCACGGAAGTTTAGCGGGAGTCGATTCAACTGCTCCCGGCTTAGCGAATGTTGAATTGTACCGTCTTCGGTGTTGATCCCGACGGGCACTGCTTCGACCAGTACCCTCTGAAGCACGGGAGCCACCTGAAGCAGCAGCGCGACGCGAATGATCCTTCTTGCCTCAAGCGCAACTTGCGGCTGCACCACGGAACTCAAGCTATCGCTCTTCGCCGACAACCGGTAGTTGCCCGGCTTCAAATTTCGGATGGCGAAAGTTCCATCCAGTTCCGCGACGGTCTCCATCTGGACGCCGGTTTCCGTCTCCACGGCAATAACGTGAGCGGAAGGAATCACTGCTCCCGTCGGATCTGTGACTGTGCCGACAATAACGCCAAACGTGGACTGTCCCATGGCCAACGCCGTTACGGTCAGCAACACGGTCAGAATTTGTTTTATCATCCCTGAGCTCCGATCGGGTTCGTGGTGTTTCCCTTTATGGCAGAAGGTTCTCCGCCATCCAAACTTCACCGGCTGCTTCACCAGACGTGAAAGCGATCGTCCGCCCGCCCGGACTCATCTTCAATTGAGCGATCCGCATCTCAGGGAAGCCGATTTTCCGGGCTGCCCCACCGTTACGCGGCACGAGCCATAGCTCGCTTTTGTCACCTCGCGTTCGGGCTGTCAGGATTTCCGTTGAATCTGCAGTCCAGGCGAAGGAACCAAAGAGAAATTGCTCGGGCTTGGCAATTGTCAGTAGCGTGCGCGCTATTCCGCCGGACGCAGGAATCGACATCAGAGAACTGGTGCCGGCTGCCCTTTGCCGGGCCTGGAACACCAACACTTGCTCGTCAGGCGATAGGGCGAGATTCTCGAGTCCTAGGTCAGAGCCCGAAGGCGGCACATAGAGAACCTGTCGGCCGCCGGTGCGACTATCGATTCTGAACAGTCCCGCCGTAGGATCAGAGAATCGGCCGAAGAGCGTGTGTCCATCGCGAGCCCACACGCCGTCAACTCCGTTCAAAACTTTGCTGCTGATCGCCAGTGCAGAGTCGCCGGTATTGGGATCCACCCGATAGATTCCCTGCCGGCCTTGATGATCCGCTCCTGTAACAAAGATTCCGCCGCCCGAAGGATCCCACTTGGGCTGCAGGAAGGATGCAAGATCCGGGGCGACAGTCCGCACCTCCCCGGTCTGGCGAGAATGAATCCAGATGCGCGGGGCCCCATCGAGGAAGGAAATGAAGGACAGCTGATTTCCATCGGCCGACCACGAGGGGAACCGGAACGAGCCTCTGAAACGCTTGACTACGTTCGTTGGAGCAGACCGGACTTGTCCACCGGCGACGTCAATGTCGGCGGTGTAGACGTCCACGGAATCGGTGACGACCTTGTAGTAAAAGGCACCCTCGCGAATCAGTCCAAGCGGAGAGGCTCTTCCCAGGTCATGGGCTAGCTCCACGGGCTCTCCGGTGATCCTGTTTCCGGAGAAAGCCAGAGACCACAATCCATAGGTTCCTTTGCGATCGCTGGAAAATACCAACCGCCGGCCGTCGCTCGAAAACCCGATGATCACGTCGTCAGCTGAGTCCTGAACCACCGGCATCACCACTCCGCCGTAAGTCGGCACCTCAAAGATGTCCGATTCAATGGCATAGGGCTTCTGCGGTGCGCCGAAAAAGATGCTTTGGCCATCGGGGGAGAAGACCAGGTCCCTGTAGCTCCCCTTGGGGAGGGGTAAAGCCACGGCTGAATCATTCACCGCGACTACGGCGATTTGGTTCAGAAAGTCGGGCGATGTGAAACGGGACAGGATCCTGGCGCCGTCCGGAGACCATGCCGCAACCTCGCAAGAGACCAGCGCCGCATCGCGGCGAAGCAGAATACTCTCTCCCGTTACTGTATCCACCAGGCGCATTTCGCATCCGGCGTTTTCAAATTCAACCCAGCTGTAGGCAATTCGATTCCCGTCGGGTGAAAACGCCGCGCTGGTAACTTGATTCTCCGCCGATGTCTTTGCTGAGTGTGTCAGGAGCCGGGTTTCGCCTGTGCTGATATCGCGCAAACCCAAGTTACCCGACGCCCCGTCCATGACCGCAAAGTATCGACCATCGGGCGATGGACGCCAGAGGATGTCATTCGCGGGTTGAGATCCCAGTTTTCGGAACGTGATTGGGCTCGAGCGATTCCACAGGCCATACCGCTGCCCGACCACCGTGGTCAATCCTAGAAGGGCGACAGCCACGGCGCCCGTCACACCGACGAATTGCGGACGACGCCACGACCGGGTCGGCGGCGGCTGAACCGCGGCCATCAGCTCATCCGCAACAGTGCCCGGACGCGAATAACGCCTTGCCGGGTCGGCTTCCAGGCAGCGGCGCAGAATTGGCTCCCAGCATTCTGCTGTTGGGGGCAGCACGACCGCGTTTGTGTTCTCCTGATCTGTCTCCAGGGATGTCTGTCCGTCCGACCGCTTGGGAACTCGTGCGCCTACGATTTCCGCGAGGACCAGACCCATCGAGAACACATCTGTCGCGGTGGTTGCCTCGCCTCCGTTCCGCTGCTCGGGTGCCATATACGCGGGGGTACCTCCCGCGGCATCCGGGATGGGCCGCAGCCCCGCCTGCTCGCGAACCACAGCCAGGCCGAAGTCCGTCACCACTGCACGGAGTCCCTCTTCTGTGGGCAACAGCATTACATTCCCCGGCTTGAAATCCCGGTGGATCACTCCGGCATCATGCGCCGCCTGCAGCGCCGAGGCCAACTGCCCAATGATCGATAGCGCATCTTCCGAGGAAAACGGTCCATGCCGTTTCAGGTGCTCGGACAGCGTTTCCCCGGCCAGAAGCTCCATCGTGAGAAAGAACGTGATTCGATTGCCCCCGTCCGCAGTGGGCTCGTCGTGCTCCGCGAGATCGTAAATGCGGCACACGTTAGGATGGGTGACGCGTCGCGCCATTTGGATCTCATTCTTGAAGAGTTCCAGAACACGCTGGTCCGCTGCGATTTCGGGACGGATCGTTTTTAGAGCAACGCGGACGCCGAGTTGCAGGTCCTCGGCCGCATAAACGTCCCCCATCCCCCCGCGTGCGATCAGTCCGAGGATTTGGAATCGGCGGGCTACTACGGTAGGGGCCTGAAATCGCGGTGGCTCTTCGGTGGGACCGCTGAGAACCAATGACATCAGCGGCCGTGAGAGCGTCCGGCTGGAACGACGCTGGGCGTCCAGTAGCCGCACGACGTCGTGGAACAGAGCGTCGTCAGCGCCGCACGCCGCCCGCACAAGCGCTTCGCGCATCTGTGGAGATTGGTCGAGGGCCTGGCTGAAGATCTCCTTCGCTCGCTCCCAATGATTGTTCTCCATGAACGCCTTTCCGTAGACTCTATCACGTTCCTGTTCGCACGAGCTTTACTTCGCCGTGACGGGTGAAGCGGAGCGGAATCCGGAAAAAGCCGAATTCTACAATCTTCGTTAGGATCACCTTGCACACCCCAGTGTGGCGCGGACCTGATTTGCAGCCGAAGTGAATGTGGCCGACTGTGCCGTGGTCAATGCACTGTTCGAACTCACGGCGTTGATGAAGGCATTCACGTTGTTGCAAGCCGTCTTGGTGTCGTTCTTCTTCGCCGACGCTAATGCCGCGATTGCACTCTGAAGCTTGGCATCGAGACTCGTCTGGATGCCGTGATTCAAGTCGAATTCGTTTATAGTCCGGATCAAATCGTTGAGTTGATCCGACGCGCCCTTTACTACCACGAAGGGGCTTAGGGAGGTAACGCTTCCGCAGAGTGTTCGCGTGGCGAAGTCGCGTGAAGAAGTGACATCGACGGGAGTAGCGTTGACAATATGGAGCAATGAGAGATTGTTGAAGACCGTCTGATCGTTCACTGCCTGCACCTGGAAACATAGCGTGATCGGCTGAGATACGGTCGCGTTATAGATGGCAGTTGTGGAGATTTCATAGGCTCCCAGGTTATTGGATAGCGAGAGGCTTTCCGCCGTCCCGGGGGAGACGGGCGTTACGTTCAGCGTTGGGGATCCGCCTCCCGTCGAACCCAGGATATTGGGGAAACTGATGGATAGGGTTCCGGTTTGCACAGCTACTTGCTCGCTGACTCTTTCAGAAGTCACCGGTAAGACTTGTGTCCCGATTTTGACGAAGAACCCATTATTATCGTCGACAAATGCGTAGGAGTAGGTTGGCTGGAAACCATTGACGGAAGGAAAGCCCACCGATTCTGTTAGCCCGACGGCGTAAATGTTGTTTGCTGCGTCAAGCGCCAGCGACAAACCGGAAGTGGCTCCGCCGAAGCCCCCCAGATACGTCGAGAAAAGGATCGCTGACCCGGCGGAGTTTAGTTGGGCAAGGAAAGCAGCCCTAAGAGGTTGCGCACTCCCAACGTAGATAGTGGACGACGCTGGCGCAGTGCCGGTGGATTGGTCCACCGTCAAGGACCTTGTGTACCCTGTATGAGATCTCTCCCAGGTGGCGAAGTGATCTACGCTCTTGTATACAGATGCCGCTCCAGTAACGTAGACTGCGGCGGGCGACACGGCATTGTCGACCGCTATCGAACCTTGGCATGCATCCGGCCCATAGCGAGGCGTCCAAGTGTCACCTCTGTCCGAACTTACTAGCAGACCATTTCCGTCTCCAAAGCAGTAGTAGTCGAGGGCATACAACAGTTTGGGCTCTGCCGTCGGATCGATCACGATGGGGAACAGCGGCCCGCTATTGGCTGCCTGAATGTTGGTCCAACTCAACCCGCCATCCGTACTTCGGTACGCGCTGTTATCGCCCGCCTCCGAAGCGATGTAGATTGTGTGTGGTGTTGTGGTTGAATCGATCGCGATGCTGTGAACATCAGTCGATCGTCCGAGTGAGACCCAAGTCGTCGAAGCCGGTAACAGCTTATAGAGACCGTCTCCTGCCCCCGCGTACAGCGTGCTGCCGTCAAAAACCAACGACCTGACACGCATCGCCGTCGAATGGAGGCCGTCGTCGAAAGCGCTCCAGGTCGCGCCGTGGTCAGTACTCTTGAAGATGCCTCCGACGGTGTCGCTCGAGGTGCCGGCGTAGATGTTCGCTGAATTCGCAGGATCGACCGCCAACACTTCAATTTGCTGCTGTGCAAGACCGCTATTGCTGAGGCTCCAGTGGAGGCCACCATCGACGCTCTTAAATAGTCCTCCGGGTCCGCCGCTAGCTCCGGCATACAGTGTGCGAGGTGTGGTGCGAGCGTCAATGGCGATGGTGGTTACTGGGAATTGAGTAATGCCTTCACCAACAGTCCACGTCCGACCGCCATCGAAGCTCTGGCCCACCCCGTTCGGGATACTTCGCGAGGCATTTGGCAGGCCCATATCCTCAGTAGATCCAATGACGAACGCGCTCCCGCTGCTATCAACCGCGATATGCCGTCCCATCCAACCCGAAGAGGGGTCGGTTACGGGAAGAGAGGCTGAGTAGACCACCGAATTCGCGCCAACCCGAGAGGGATCAATCTTCATAACAAAGACGCCCCCACCGGATAGAGCGCCGGCGGTTGGCACGATGCCGTTGCCGGAACCTGTTAGATAAGCCCGTCCGCCGGAATCCACGGCTAGAGTCGCAGTCACGCCGTAGCTGCCACACGCGTCAGCGCCCAAATATGTCGAGTAGACTAATTGGCTCCAGGGTTGGGCGAACGGATTCAACTTCGCGTAAAAGCCAGCGCCTCCGGAGCCGGGCAACAGGGCAGTCTGAAATCCGTTCACGATGGGAAAATCGGGAGTGCTGGTATTGCCGGCGAGATGGACAGAACCGGCCCCGTCCACGGCCACGGAAAGAGGTCGTTCGCACCTGCCAAAAGGAAAGCCAGCAGACGTACCGCCGAGGTAGGTGGAATAGACGAGGGAAGATGGACCTGACAGAGTGGTGTCCACCACAGCCAGAAAACTTGCCCTGGTTCCTCGAAGTGTCGACTGGAAGGCGTTCAAGGTGGGAAGATCGGCCGACCGTGTTTCCCCGACAAAATAGGCACGGCCGGTAGAATCCAAGGCAACCGAGTTACCAGTTTCACCCTCATACGAGCCGAAGCCCGAACCGCCAAAATAGGTAGAATACAACAGCGAGGAACCATTAGCACTAATTTTGGAGAGAAAGGCGTTGTGACCGCCGCGAGGAGCCGTCTGATACGCGCTTGCGATTGGGAAGTTGGTAGAAGTCGTACTGCCAACCACATACGCATTGCCCCCTTGGTCAATGGCGATGCCACGCGCGGCGGTGGATAGCGAGCCTCCCAGAAACGCGGCCCAGACTAGCGACTGGGGGCCGACTTGCGCCGGATCCACTTTGATCACAAACGCGTCAAATGCCGCGTAGGAAGTCTCTGGTCCGCAACAAAGAGGATAAGAACCAGGCTGCTGGAATAGTACCCCGGGGCCGAAGTTGCTTGCGTGGGAAATCCAATCGACGGAAGTGGTGGCTCCTATGATGTAGGCGTAGGTGTGACCGCTCATCGGGTCCGTGTAAACAGCGACGTCATCAGCGAAATGCCGGCCCCAGACCGAGCCTCCACCTATGAAAGTCGAATACACAATAACGGGGTCGATCACCAGCGGTTTGGATCGGTCATAATCGGCGACTGCGAACGCCACCTGGTTTGGGCTCTGTAGTACGTACCGAGCATCGACAGAGCGCTTCACGGCGCCCGGTTGATAGACCAGTGGTTTATCAAAGCGAACCTCTCCCTTGCCTGTGGACACGACCAGACTCCCGTTGGCGTCAATCCGCAAGGGCCGGGCCGGCCCGGGTTCCGTGGAGTCTATTTGGATTTGGATGCGCTTCGGATCGGCTCCTGGCGCCACCACAAAGTCATATTCCAGTGATCCCCGGTTGCCGTAGTAGAGTAGATCCACTCCGGGGTAGACGCCCTCGTATTTCACCTTGGCGTAGTTCGAGATCTTGGTCCGCCATCGCGCCGGATCGCTGCCGCTGAAGTAATTGCTGGCGCCCGGTATCTTGTCCACGCCCTCCACTTTTGGGGACTGGTTCCCTCCCACCAGTTTCATATGGACGAACGCGGTGGAGGCCGTTGACGTGGAATTCTCCGATGGACGGTCAGCCTGCAAAGCCAGGACAGCCTCGCTGCGGGTGAGGAATAGCGAATAGCCGCCTCCGCGTGACAGGAACTCGCCTTGGGAATCGGCCTGACCCCGATTGGCCTCGAACACTAGCGGGAGCCCAGCGAGCGCTTTCCTGGCCAGTTCCTGCGCATTCGCACCTTTGCCAGGGTCGTTTATCAAAGACCCCTGCGCGTAAATGGGAGCGGCGGTGCCGCTCACGATCAAGAAAAGAGCGACTGAGATCAGGGTATTTCGCATTTATTCCTCCTCCGAACGGCACGGGCAAAAGCCCGGCCCGCTTACTTCGCAGTCAGGGTGAAGCTGAATGGAACTTGATAGAAGCCACATTCAGTGATTGTGGTTCTGTTCTTTACGGTGGTCTCATGCACCAACATCCCGGCATTGATCGGATTGCCCGGAAGCGCGGACGGTGCCGCAGGTTCAACATTCCACTGGGTGGCCGACAGCCGGCGCACTTGTGCGTAGGAAGACTTGAGCCCGTCGCTAAACGACTGAGTCCCGTGGTAATTCACCCGGAAGGCGGTCTGGCTCGGGTCGTTCAGCAGCTTGCTGGCGATCATGACCTGAATCAGATACACGGTGTTGCCCGTCGCGTCCACGGTCATGTTCTGAAACGCGGGAGAAGCAAGATCTGTGGCGGGTACGCCCTGAAAGTGGTTCAAGTGCGCCGTGTTCGCTAGATTCGGGACTGTGCAGCTGTACGAGCCGTTGGTTGGGGGAGCAAGTGCCACGGGGGATACACCGAATAGATACAGCACACGGGGATTTGCAGCGCTGTTGCACTGGAGATCCACGTGCAGCTGGCCGCTGGTATCCAGGGTCGCGCAGACTCCCTCAGTACCGTCTGTGTAGCTGCCGCGTCCGTCCGACTGAACGTTGCTCTGGACCGTCCCGGGACCTGAGGGCGGGTACGTCTGAGTGTTATTAACTGTGACAATCAGCGGGACCGCCGTGGGTGCGGGCGGTTTCGAGCCCCCTTTGGATGCCGGTTGGGCTCCAAGGGTAGTGAGAGCGGCCGAGCAGGCCAGCAGAAGCAGCATAAAGTGACGCATAAGATCTCCTTAGATGGGGTTGTGACTTTGACGACCTTGATCCTGATCGGATCTGCCTCAATAGGCGCAATCCCCTGCTGCATGCGGTCAAGAAATCTGCCACACTTTGCAAGTGGCTGATTCCAATGAATTCGTTAGGAAGGAGAAAGACGAAAACATCACTCGTCTCCTCCTGGAACTTCGGGCGGGGGATTCCAACGCCTTGGCTCGGCTGATGCCGAGAGTCTATGGTGAACTCCGCCGACTTGCGGCCCATTACATGCAACAGGAGAGGAAGGATCACACGCTGCAACCGACGGCCTTGGTCAACGAGGCTTATCTGCGCCTGGTGGGTCAGGCAGATCGTAACTGGCAAAACCGAGGTCATTTCTTCGCCGTCGCGGCGCAAGCGATGCGGGGTGTGCTGGTTGACTATGCGCGGGCAAATCTCGCACAAAAGCGGAGAGGCGGCCAGATCCGCATCGAGCTGAACGATGCCGAGCTCCAGTTGGGGTTACCGGATCCGCAATACTTTCTGGCCTTGGATGACCTGTTGACGCGGCTCGAAGGCATCGATTTGCGGGCGTCTCGCGTAGTTGAACTGCGTTGGTTTGTCGGCCACAGCGTGGAAGAAACAGCCCAGGTTCTTGGAGTCTCCGAAAAGACCGTCCGCCGCGATTGGAACTTCGCCAAAGCTTGGCTTCAGGCGGAGCTGGATTCCAAGAGGTGAAGCGAAGTGTGTTGCAGACTTTGGAGCTGCGAGTACTGAACCGATCGAGCCCAATGTGCTTTGGCGCGTGACGCGCGGACTGAGATCGGAGACAGGCGTTCTTGGCAAGCGCGACTTTAACACGTATGGGATCCGATTCGTGGGCAAGTTCTCCGCGAAGAGCGCTTTCGATTACAACATCGAGATGAACCGGCAGTGGGGATCGCTGGCGAAAGACGACATCAGCGCTTGGGCGGGTCACTGGATGTTGGGTTATACTACACCGCGGCTGAAGTTCAAGCCCAAGTGGATGATCGAATACACCTATGCCTCGGGCGACAAGAACGCGACGGACGGGAAGCGCGGCACCTTCGATCAGCTATATCCGACAGGGCACGACAAGACTGGGTTCGCGGATCAGGTGGGCTGGAAGAACGTACATAACTTGCAGATCGCGGCGCAGTTTAAGACTAGCCCGAAGTGGACGTTTACGCCTCGGTATCACTGGCTGTGGCTGGCAAGTGCTACGGATTCTCTGTATGGAGCGAATGGCGCCACAGTCGTCAAGCGCGCGACGGGCGCGGCTGGAAAGTACATCGGGACGGAGATGGACCTGATCGGCAGCTATGCGGCCACGAAACAGATAACTCTGCAGTTCGGGTATGCGCATTTGTTCCCGGGCACGTTCCTGAAGAAGACCACTCAGGGTAATGGGTATGACTTCCCGTTCCTGATGGTGGGCCACAACTTCTAGGATTTCTAAGTTACAGATTCTGGGATATCGGGCCACTCCAGGTCGGTTCTGGCTATTGATGGAGCCCATAAAAAGAATCTTTGCCGAAGACTCTTCCAAACACTGGATGTGCCTGTTAGACTGCTTATAGCTCACCGCGAAACAAACGGGTTTTCCGGGGCCTTAGGGACCCTGTAAGCCTCCCGCCTTTTTCAAACTCCTCGACGGAGTTCATTTCCAAGTAGTTGCTCAAGTACATCTAGGAAGCCTTCATGGCAAGGACGGGATTCGTGTTTCTAAAGGACGTGGGAGCATGACGACGCTACCCCTTATGAGCAGTGAGCTGCTGTACGCGGCTCCGCCCAAGGCGCGAGGGCTCGTGCAAATCGAGACCGAACCGCGGCCCCTGATCCCCTCGCGCGACCTTCAGCCGGGCGAACAGTACCGATTCCATTTCGACATGACGCAGTGCATCGGCTGCAAATGTTGCGTGGTCGCGTGCAATGAACAGAACGGAAATCCGGCCGCGCTCAACTGGCGACGGGTGGGAGAAGTGGAAGGCGGGCACTATCCGTTCGCCCAGCGTTATCACCTCTCGATGGGCTGCAACCACTGCGTGGAGCCTTCTTGCCTCATCGGCTGCCCGGTAGAGGCTTACACGAAAGATTCGAAAACCGGTGTAGTGCTGCACAGCGCCGACACCTGCATCGGTTGCCAGTACTGCACTTGGAATTGCTCCTACGGCGTGCCGCAGTATAACGAGGCGCGCGGCGTTGTCGGCAAGTGCGACATGTGCCATAACCGGCTGAGCGATGGTCAGGCTCCGGCATGCGTGGCAGCGTGTCCGGAGGGCGCGATCGCGATTGAGATCGTGAACATCGCCGATTGGCGGCGCGACTATCTCTCAGCCAACGCGCCAGGGTTGCCCTCGGCGGACGACAGCATCTCTACCACGCGCATCACGCTTCCCAAAAACCTGCTGCCCGATACCGGCCGCGTGGATACAGACCGTATTGAGCTGGAACATGCCCATTGGCCCCTGGTTTTCATGCTGGTGCTGACGCAGCTTTCGGTAGGCGCGTTCGCGATCTTGTGGATTCTCGACATGCTGAATTCCGGCGCCGCGCTCACGATCGCCGCTTTGGCCTCCCTCGGCTTGGCGGGCATCAGCCTGGGCGCTTCCACGTTGCATTTGGGCCGTCCCATGTATGCCTTCCGCGCTCTCAAAGGTTTGCGCCGATCGTGGCTGAGCCGCGAAGTGTTCACTCTATCTTTGTTCGCGGGCGCGGCTTCGATGTTCGCCGGAATGCTGTTCCTCGACATCCCGGGCCGCTCCGCCGCCGGACTGTTCACATTCATAGCTGGGCTCGCGGGCGTAAGCTGCTCCGCCCGAATCTACGTCGTCCCCGCACGTCCCTCCTGGTTCAGCGGCTACACCAGCGCCGAATTCTATGCCTCGGCGCTACTGCTGGGTCCGCTCTTCGTGATGACCGTGCAGGACGCCGCGCCGGCCTGGGTTCGCTTCGTTACCGTGGCGGGAGCCTCCGTGCAGCTTAGCACGCAGTTGCTGAAGTTCCTGTGGATGACGCGCTCGGATACTTACGAGTTGCGTGGGACCGCCCTGCTGCTCTCCGGCCCGCTGAAGAATTGGTTCCTTCTGCGGCTGGCATTGTTAGTTTTCGCGGGCATCTTGCTTCCGCTGCTGGTGATTCCAACGGGATGGCCCGTGATCGGCGGATTCTGTCTCGCACTGGCCGGCGAATGGCTGGGCCGCTATCTCTTCTTCGTCAGCGTGGTTCCCAAGAACATCGCTGCCGCGTTCACCTCCGGCGAAAGGGCTGCATGAACTGGAAACGCGCCATTGGCCTGGACAACTTGAGCGAGGAATACGCGTTCGCGCGCGATGCTTCCACTGGCTACACTTCCGCCAAACGGATTCCCGAGAAGTGGGTCGCCACTACCTGCGGCTATTGCTCGGTCGGATGTGGCATCGAGATCGGCGTCAAAGAGAACCGCGCGGTCGCCTGCCGGCCTCTGGAGTCGCACCCCGTCAATCGCGGGAAGCTCTGTCCCAAAGGGCTTTCCGAACACCACACCATCGACGTGGAGAATCGCGCCAAGTACCCCTTGCTGCGCAAGAACGGCAAGCTCGTGCGCGTCGGCTGGGACGAAGCGCTCACAGTGATGGTCGAAAAGTTTCACGCAACGCAAGCTAAATACGGCCCGTCGTCGCTGGGCGTCCTGAGCACCGGACAGCTGGTGACGGAGGAGTTCTACACGCTGGGCAAGTTGGTCCAGCTGGGCTTCGGCACCAATAACTACGACGGCAACACCACCCTCTGCATGGCCACCGCTGTTTCGGGCTACAAGATTTCCTTCGGCAGCGATGGACCTCCCGGAGCCTACGAAGATCTCGAAAAGGCCGACGTCGTTCTGCTGATCGGCGCCAACATGGCGGATAATCATCCGATCCTCTGCCAGTATCTGGACAGCAATCCCGGCCGCACCCTGATCGTCGCCGATCCGCGCGTCACCAAGACGGCCATGATGGCGGACCTGCATCTGCCCCTGAAGCCGCGCTCCGATCTGGCGCTGCTGCACGGCATCGCGCATATCCTGATCAATTACAACCTTGTCGATCGCGAATATGTAGACGCCCACACGTCCGGTTACGCCGAACTGGAAAAGTTTGTCGCAACCTACACTCCTGAGCGCGTTTCCGAAATCACCGGCCTAAGTCAGGAAACCCTCTTCAAGACCGCCTTCCTTTACGGCCGCGCCAAGGCTGGTTTCATCGCCTGGACCATGGGCGTGAATCACAGCACCATCGGAACGGCCACGGTCAATGCGATTTGCAACCTGGCGTTGCTCACCGGCAACCTGGGCCGCGCGGGAGCTGCTCCATTTTCGATCACCGGCCAGTGCAATGCCATGGGAACCCGCGAAAGCGGATTCACTTCCAGCCTGCCTGGTTATCGCAAGTTCGACGATACCAAAGACCGAGCCGAGCTATCGGCAATCTGGGGCGTAAAGGAAGGCCGCTTGCCCGCGAAGCGCGGCCTGGCATATCCCGACATCGTTGAAGCCACCGTGTCCAAGAAGATTCGCGCGTTGTGGATCATCGCCACCAACCCGCTGGTGTCTTATCCCAATCAGGAAACTTTGAAGCACGGCCTTTCCAATCTGGACTTCTTAGTCGTGCAGGATGGCTACCATCCCACGCCGACCACGGAGCTGGCCGATCTGCTCTTGCCGGCCGCTATCTGGGGCGAGAAGGATGGAACCTACACCAACTCCGAGCGCCGCGTCAGCAAGTGCAACAAAGCCGTCGATCCTCCGGGGGAAGCTCGCGCGGATTTCGACATCTTCCTGGCTATCGCCGAAAAGCTAGGGTGCCGCGAAGAACTCTATCCCGGGTGGCACACTCCGGAGGACGCCTTCAACGAATGGAGGCGCGTCTCCAAAGGCCGCCTTTGCGATTATTCCGGCATCAGCTATTCCATGCTCGCGGAGCAGGGCGCGGTGCAATGGCCTCTTCCCGAAGGCGTGCAGCCCAACGGATCATCCCGTCTGTACGCGGACGGCAAGTTTCAGACTCCGGACGGCCGCGCCAAGCTGGTCTGCACCGACTGGGCGCCGTTCCCCGAACAACCCGGCGGCGAGTATCCCTTCGTGCTCAACACCGGCCGCACGGTGGAGCATTGGCATACCCGCACCAAGACCAAAGAGGTACCCATCCTCGAACGCCTTTCGCCGCGTGCGTGGCTGGAAATGAATCCGCGCGACGCGAAGCATCTCGGCTTGCGCAGTCACGATTCTGTCGACATCATCTCGCGCCGTGGGCGCGTCCGCGAGGTGGAGCTACGGCTGACGGAAATCACCGGGCCAGGACAAGTCTTCATGCCGTTTCATTTCGCCGAAACCAACGTGAATGAAGTGACGCAAGACGCGTTCGACCCCATCTCGCGGGAACCGAATTACAAGCAATGTGCGGTCCGCGTGGAACGCACGGGAGCAACCGCATGAAACAACAACTTGTTGTTGTAGGCAATGGAATGGCCGGCGTATCCTGCGTCGAGCAAATTCTCAAACAGTCGCACGATTTTGAGATCACCATCTTCGGCGACGAAACGCACGTGAACTACAACCGCATCATGCTCTCGCTGGTGCTGGCGGGCGAAAAAACGGCGGACGACATCGTCCTTAACGACCTGAACTGGTATCAAAACAACGGCATCCGCACGCGCCTGGGCATTAAGATTGCGGCCATCGATCGCGAACGCCGGCACGTCATCGACGAACTGGGCGGCGTGACCGAATACGACAAACTTATTTTGGCCACCGGCAGCAGCGCCTTCATCCCGCCCATCCCGGGCGTCGAAAAAAAGAACGTCCACGTCTTTCGAACTCTCGATGATACGCGCGCCTTGCTCGATAAATCACGTTCCGGCCTGAAGACCGTGGTTATCGGCGGAGGTTTACTGGGATTGGAAGCCGCGCGTGGCCTGCAGGTTCGCGGCTGCGACGTCACCGTGGTCCATCTGATGGACAAGCTGATGGACCGCCAGCTCGACGCCACCGGTGGCGAATACCTCAGGCGCAAAATCGAAAGCCTCGGTATTCGCGTCATGCTGCCCAAGCAGACAGCGGCTGTGTTTGGCAACGGCCACGTCGACGGTTTGCGGTTCGCCAACGGGGAAGAGATTGAAGCGGATCTGGTAGTGATCGCGGCGGGCATCCGCCCCAATGCTGAGTTGGCGAAGCACGCTGGTATCAAGGTCAGCCGCGGCATCGTCGTCAATGACCATATGGAGACGTCCGACCCGTCCATTTTCGCGGTCGGAGAATGCACGGAACATCGCGGGCAGGTCTTCGGTCTGGTGGCTCCGCTGTTCGAACAAGGCCGCGTACTGGCGGAAACCATCACCGGTGTGCGGACAAAGACGTTCGCCGGCGCGTCTCAGGCGGCCAAGCTCAAAATCATGGGCGTGGATATCTTCTCGGCTGGGTCCATCGACGATACAGAACCCGGCATCGATATCGTGCGCTATGAGGATCCCTCGCTGGGGGTCTACAAGAAGATCCTGCTGAAAGACAATCGTCTGCACGGCGTCATCCTAGTCGGCGACACCGAAGACGAGCACACCTATACAGATTGGCTGCGCAACGGCACGGATCTGACGGAACTGCGCCGCCAGGTGCTATTTCCCCCGCGCGATGCTGATCCCGGCCTGGAAGTCGCGGCCATGCCCGACAGCGAAACCATTTGCGGATGCAACGGCGTCAGCAAAGGAACCATCGTCCAGGCCATCCACGAACATGGCATTACCGGCCTTACGCAGCTAAAGCGATTAACTCGCGCGTCCACTAGTTGCGGCAGTTGCACCGGCCTCTGCGAGAAACTTCTGCGCGCCGTGACGCCCGACTTCCAGGAAGAGACTCGGACAACGCTCTGCAACTGCCTGCCGTTCTCCTACGAAAAACTGCGCGACATTATTCGCGGACAGAAACTCAAGTCAGTAGAAGAAGTCCTCGCTGTCTACGGCAATCGTAAAGGATGCGAGGTCTGCAAGCCCGCTCTCAGCTACATGCTCGACATGTTGTGGTGCGGCGATCACGAAGAGGACCGCTCGGCGCGCTTCATCAACGATCGAGTGCACGCCAATATTCAAAAGGACGGGACGTTCTCCGTCATCCCGCGTATGCGCGGCGGTGTCACGTCGGCGGCGGAATTACGCAAGATCGCCGACGTCGCCGACAAATACAACGTGCCCATGGTGAAAGTCACCGGCAGCCAACGCATTGATTTACTCGGCATCAAGAAGGCCGACCTGCCGAGAGTCTGGGCGGACCTCGGGATGATTTCCGGACAGGCGTACACCAAGGGTGTCCGCATGGTGAAGACCTGCGTGGGAACCGAATTCTGCCGCTTCGGTGTGCAGGATTCCACTAACGCCGGCATCGAGTTGGAGCGGCGTCTCGAGAATCTGTTCACGCCGCATAAATACAAGATGGGCGTCGTGGGATGCCCGCGCAACTGCGCCGAAGCCACCGTCAAAGACCTGGGCCTGATCGGCAATGAGGGCAGTTGGCAAGTAGTCGTCGGCGGTGCCGCTGGCAAATCCGTACGCAAGGCAGATTTGCTGATTACCGTGGAAACCACGGAACAGGCACTCGAGGCCAGCGACCTCTTCTTCCAGTACTATCGCGAAAACGCCAATTACCTGGAACGGACCTACGATTTCGTGGAGCGCTTCGGTATCGAAAAGATCCGCAAGGAAACGGTGTACGCCTCCGACGAACTGAAGAGCGGCATTCTCGACCGCTTGGCTCGCTCCAAGGCCATTTCCAAGGATCCCTGGCTGGAGCGCGACGCTCCCGCCAATCCAACCCAGTTCGTACAGATTCAACCCATGGAGGCTCCCACAAAATGACGCAGGAAAGCGTGTGGACGGCGATCACCAAAACGGAAAACATCCCGCTTCGCGAAGGACGCGCCGTGACCGTCGGGGGCGTGGAAGTCGCGATCTTCAACGTGAATGGCCGCTTCCTAACCATCGAGAATGCGTGTCCGCACAAGGGCGGCCCGTTGTGCGACGGAATCGTGTCCGGAACCACTGTCGTGTGCCCATTGCACGGGCAGCGCTTCGATCTGGAAACCGGAGCCCCCGTGTTGGCGGCCCAGCCCACTTGCCTTGCAACGTTCCCCACCCGCGTAGAGAACGGCATCGTTCTGGTGGATTTAGAACACGTCAACCGGATTGAAAATTAAGGAGCCAATCTTGACCACCCTTCATAAGGCCACCCGTATCCGCCTTAAGGATTTTTCCAGCGCCCCGATGCGCGCGTTCCACATGACGTGGTTTGCATTCTTCCTGTGCTTCTTCGGCTGGTTCGGCGTCGCGCCGCTGATGCCCGTGATCCGCCAGGAATTGCATCTGACAAAAGATCAGATCGGCAACCTGACCATCGCGTCCGTTTCCATCACCATTCTGGTGCGTTTGCTGATCGGGTGGCTATGCGACCGCATCGGCCCTCGCCGCGCGTACACCTGGCTGCTGGTGTTGGGATCCATCCCCGTGATGACCGTAGGCTTCGCCCACGATTACACAACCTTCCTGATCTTCCGTCTGGCGATCGGCGCCATCGGAGCATCCTTCGTCATCACGCAATATCACACCTCGGTCATGTTCGCGCCGAACATCGTAGGCACCGCCAACGCCACCGCGGCCGGCTGGGGCAACCTGGGCGGCGGCGTAACGCAGATGGTCATGCCGCTCCTGTTCACCGCTTTTGTCGGCATGGGAGCCAGCACCTACATGGGCTGGCGTCTGGCAATGTTCGTGCCCGGCGTGATGATGCTGCTAGCCGGGATCGCGTACTACAACCTCACGCAGGACACCGCGGACGGCGACTTCGTGGACCTCCGCCGCAAAGCCCAGATGGCCTCCCGAGCCTCCAACAAAGGCGCCTTCCTGGAAGCTTGCCGCGACCCCCGCGTGTGGGCACTGTTCGTCGTCTACGGTGCCTGCTTCGGCATGGAGCTGACCATCGACAACATCGCCGCCCTCTACTTCACCGACTATTTCGGCTTGGGCCTGACCGCCGCCGGAATCGTCGCCGGATCATTCGGGATGATGAACCTGTTCGCCCGCGCCCTGGGCGGCATGGTCAGCGACCGTCTCTACACCAGGTGGGGACTGCGCGGACGCACGCTCCTACTCGGCGCGACCATCTGCTTGGAGGGTCTCGCCTTAATGCTGTTCTCGCGCATGAGTTTCCTGCCTCTGGCGATTGCCGCGATGATGCTGACCGGCCTGTTCATCAAAATGTCCAACGGAGCCACCTACGCCATCGTCCCGTTCGTCAACAAACGCGCGCTGGGAGCGGTTGCCGGAATCGTAGGAGCCGGCGGAAATCTGGGCTCCGTCATGGCGGGCTTCCTTTTCAAAGGCAGCATGCCGTGGACGCAAGCGCTCTTCGGACTGGGCGCCACGATTTGCGCGGTCTCCGTATTAGTGTTCGTCGTTCGCTTTTCGGAAGCGGAAGAAAAGGCAGCCCGTACTGAAGTGGATGCCCGAATCGCCGCTAACCTGGCCTCCGCGCCAGCGATGGGAGACTAAAGCAAGTCTCCTACGTCATACTGAAAACAGCTTGATTCATGCCCTTCGACGGACTTCGCGTTCTTAGCCTGGAAAGCCGCCGCGCCAAAGAAATGGAAGCTCTCATCCGGCGCGAAGGGGGCGACCCGTTCGTTGCGCCGTCGGTGCAGGAGCGCGCGCTCGAAGACAACAGCGACGCCATTCGCTTCGTCGAGCGTCTTGAGGCGGGTGAGTTCGACATGGTGGTCTGCATGACCGGCACAGGTCTCACGTTCTTGAGGGATCAGGTTGTGGCTCATTTGCCTGCAGAGCGCCTGAGCGCCGCGTTGGCGAAGGCTACTCTGGTGGCCCGCGGCCCAAAACCGCTGCCGATTCTTCGCGAGCTTGGATTGAAGGCTCAGATCGTGATCCCCGAGCCGAACACGTGGAAGGAAATCGTGGAGGCTGTGGCGGCGCGGCCCGAACGGCGCATCGCCATTCAGGAATACGGCCGGCCGAACCGTGAAATGAATAGGGCGCTCGAGAAGCTGGGTGCCCGCGTCAGTCCCATCGTGCTGTATCGCTGGGATTTTCCATCCGACATGGAGCCGTTGCGCTCCGCCGCGCGCGGATTGGCGCAACGCGAGTTCGACGGAGTCTTGTTCACGTCATCGATTCAGCTGGATCACCTGTTGGCAGTCGCGGAAGATCTCGGAATCCGGGATCAGGTCTGCTCGTCACTGAAGGAATGGACGGCTGTGGCGTCGGTGGGTCCGGTGATGACCGCATGGTTGGAAGAAGCTGGATTTCCCGTGGACATCGTCCCTGTGCACCCCAAGATGGGCGCGCTCGTGAAAGCCGCCTCCGATGGGGTGGGCCAAGTGATCCAGAAGAAACGGCACGTTGCCGAAATGGGCTAGGGCTCGTAGCCACTTCGGTGGATCGCCGCACTTTTGCCCGGCGTCCAGTTCAAGTGGCGGCCTACGGCCGAACTGGCAATAGAAATGCACGTATTGTGGCCCACATTCGGGAAGAGCTTTCCCAGCGCATTCGCTCGCTGAGAAAGAGTTTTAATCCGCGCTAGTAGAGAAGGAACGCGCTTGAGCGTGGCCTGGGCTTTGGTCCATATCCTGCTGCACGGCTCGCTCATCGACATGGACGCGGGCGCGACCAAGACGGTCTAGCTGAGCTTGCGCATCCAGACTTCGTACTCTTCCTCCACGTAGCTCCACTCCTTCGTCGCGCGAAGCTCTGCCAGCAGCGCCCGGAACGCGGCTTCGTGCTCCGGCGGAAATTCGAAGTAGGTCAGGAAGTCGAAGCGGGAGCCCAGATAGCGGGCGTGGTAGAGCCTGCGGAAAATCTTGTCGGCATACGGAAATCCAATCGCGGTGTGGCCCGCGTCGCCGTGGAAATGGTGCCCGCGCTGATCGTGCGCCATCTGCCACCACTCGGGGGACTTGCGGATGGGTATCAGGACTGCGGTGGTTTCACCGGCCGGGAGCTCCGTCTGCGAGCGCGCGGCAAGGTCCGTTCGTTGATCGGCTGTGGTGTAGTGCAGGTGCTGGACCACCCCGCGCAAACCTCCAGATACTTCAAACGAACTGTCGGTCTCTACCCGCCACATGCTGGTGCCGTCGGACTTGACTCGGTAGGAGTTGACGCGCGCGCCCTCGGGCAACGGCGGCAAGGGGCCCGGCACAAAGTTGACGTAGGTATGCGGCATCTTAGTGAGCGAACTGCTTGCTGTGATGTTCCAGGAAGCCGATCACTTCCTTGCGCAGGCGGAAGTACTCCGGATTCTCCACAGCCCAGCGACGCGAGCGCGGGCGCGGCAGGGTCACTTGCAAATTCAGGCCGACGCGCGATTCGGGACCATCCGTCATCAGCAGGATGCGGTCGGAGAGGAAGAGCGCTTCGTCGACGTCGTGCGTCACCATGATCACGGTCTTGGGTTCGCGCTCCCACAGGTCGAGAACCAGATCCTGGAGTTCGCAGCGGGTGATGGAATCGAGCGCTCCGAAGGGCTCGTCGAGCAGCAGGAAGCGCGGCTCCAGCGATAGCGCACGTGCAATGGCGACGCGCTGCTGGGTACCTTGCGACAGCTCGGTTGGCATTTGCTGGGCGTATTCAGAGACGCCGACCAGGTCCAGATATTTCACGGCGATTGCCATCTGCTCTTCGCGGGACTTGGTTTTGTGGCCTTCCCGTGTCGCGAGCAGCACATTTTCGAGCGCGGTCATCCACGGCAGCAGCGACGGGGATTGAAACACTAGAGCGCGGTCCAGGCCGGGGCCGTCGATCTCGTGGCCGTCAATGATGACGCCGCCTTCTGTACGCTCCTGCAGGCCGGCCACGATGGAAAGCACCGTCGACTTACCGCAGCCGGAGTGTCCAAGTAGCGCAACGAACTCTCCCGGCTCAAAGCGGGCGCGGAAGTCTTTCAGCGCCACATAGGGGCCGGTGGGCGTGTCGAAGGTCTTCGTTAAAGATGAAATCTCCATGCATTTCTGCGCCATGATTTAGGCCTCCACCGGCACTCTGGCTGAACTTTTGGTTGCGACCGATCGTGGTCCGGGGCGCGTATTGGATGTGAGGAAGTCGGTGACCTGCGCGCGGACGCGGACGGCTTCGTCGTCATGCAGCATGAGGTCGGCGCTGCGGGGTCTTGGCAAGGCTACGGAAATCGCCGAGCTGAGGGATGCTCCCGGCCCGCGGCCCAGCGCGAGAATGCGGTCGGAAAGCAGAATCGCTTCGTCGACCGAATTGGTGATCATCAGGGCGGTTGCGCGCGGCTTTTGCGCTTCGCACAGCTTCATGAGCTCGGTTTGCAAGGTCGCACGGGTGAGAGCGTCGAGCGCTCCAAATGGTTCGTCGAGAAACAGAACACTGGGCTCCACTGCAAATGCTCGAGCGATGGCGACGCGCTGGCGCATGCCGCCGGAGAGTTGGCCCGGGCGTTTGGCGCCGGCCGCGCCGAGGCCCACCAGATCCAAATAGCGCTGCACTTGTTCGGCGACGCGCTCTTTAGATCACTCGGGGAATTCGCTCTCCACGGCCAGCGCCACGTTGGCGGAAGCGCTCAGCCATGGCAGCAGCGAGTAATTCTGGAACACGACCGAGGCCTTGCGCGGGAAGCCTACGACGGGCTTGCCAGCTATGGTTAGAGTTCCCGTGCTGGCGGGCACCAGGCCGGAAGCGATTTTCAGCAGTGTTGTCTTTCCGGAGCCGGATGTGCCGACGATGGAAACGAACTCACCTTCTTCGATAGACAGGTTCACGTTGCGCAGGACTTCGCGATTGACGAACGTCTTGCCTACTGCTTCTATTTGAAGGAATGCCATTAGGTCCTTTAGGCCGCTCTCAGTTTAGCCTCGGCCATGCCCATGAGGCGATCGAGCGCCAAACCAACAATGCCGATCGTCAAGATGCACAACAAGATGCACAACAAGATGTGTGAATAGATGAGGCTGTTATATTCCTGCCACAAAAACCCGCCGATGCCGGGAGTTCCGGTTAACATCTCGGCTGCAACGATCACCAGCCAGGCCAACCCAAGACTGAGGCGATAACCGGTAAAGGTGTAGGGCAGAGTGGCCGGGATTAGGATCTTCGTGAGTGTCTTCCAGCGCGAGAGGCGCAGGACTTTGGCGACGTTCAGGTAGTCCTGCGGGACGGCCTGGACGCCATGCATGGTGTTGATCACCGTCGGCCACATGGAACACAGCGCGATGGAGAAGAGCGCCGCCGGCTCGGACTGGCGGAACAACACCAATCCGAGTGGCAGCCATGCTAAGGGGGATATGGGGCGGAGCACCTGGATGACCGGATCAAACATCCGCTGCATCGCTTTTGACGTGCCCAGCAGAAAGCCAAGAGGCGTGCCAATCAATATCGCCAGAAAGTATCCCTTAGCGACCCTATAAAGAGAGTACGCCGCCAAGCGCAGAATCCCTTGGTCCATCTCGCCGCGTTTGGTCCACGGACTCAAGACATAGATTTTGCTGTCCTCCCACGTTTTCATAGGCGACGGGAGATCGGGCGCGACAGTGGTGGCCGCAGTCCAAAGAGCCAGCATCAGAGCGACCCCCACTAGGGGGAGGAGGAAGTATTCGGCAGCTTTTTTCATGTATTTAGTTCTGCAGGCTGTGGATCGGGAAACTGGTCGCGTATTTTTCGGCTTCGGCCGGATTGAACGTATGATCGGCGAACTTGGTGGGAGCCAGGTCGGTGGCAGTTACCTTTACGCCGAGTTCCTTCATCGCAGCCAAGTAAAGGTCGGGGCGCAAGACCTTCTCCGAGATTTGTTTGTACTGCGGGGCGCCCTTGACCATGCCCCAGCGGCGGAACTGGCTCAGCCACCAATATCCATACGTACGGGCAGGATAGTTGCAGCTGCGCTGGTTAAAGATCATGTAGTTCGGGTCCTGCTCCTTGCGGCCGTCGCCGTAATCGTATTTGCCTTGCAACCGGTCGAGGATGATCTCCTTGGGGCAGTTGATGTAAGTGGGGCGCGAAATCACGTCGACCACGTTGGGCCGGTTTTCCATCTTGTCGATGTACTCGCTAGCCAAGTGCAGAGCCTTCAGGACCGCGGTGACGGCCTTGGGATTTTTGTTGGCGAATTCCTCAGTGAAGGCGCAGACTTTTTCCGGATGATCGGCCCACATCTTTTGCGTGGTGACGATCGTGTAACCGATGTTGTCGGCGATGGCGCGAAGGTTCCACGGCTCGCCCACACAGAAGCCGTCCATTTTGTCGACCTTCATGTTGGCGACCATTTGCGCGGGCGGAATGGTGATGAGGCTGACGTCCTTGTCGGGGTGAATGCCTCCCGAGGCAAGCCAATAGCGCATCCACATGGCGTGGGTGCCGGGCGGGAAGGTCATGGCGAACGTCAGGGGATCGCCGGCCGCCTTGGCTTTGTCGACGAAAGGCTTCATGTCCTTCGCGGCTTTGACCGAACCCTTGAATTTGTTGGCTAACGTAATGGCCTGGCCGTTTCGGTTGAGCAGCCACGGGATCACCATGGGCTTCACAGGAGATCCAAGCAGGCCCATCGTAGACGCAAAGGGCATTCCGATCAGCATGTGTGTGGCGTGATTTTCGCCCAGGCTCAGCTTGTCGCGAATGACGGCCCACGAGGCTTCCTTCGAGACGATGGACTGGATGCCGAATTTCTTAAAGTAGCCCAACTCATGGGCCATCACGATGGAGGCGCAATCGGTGAGCGCGATCATGCCGAAGCGCATCTCCTTGACCTCAGGAGAATCGTCGGCGTAGGCCGTCCCGGTCCATCCGGCGGGAAGGCCTGCGAGGAGGCCGGCGATGGGAGTCGCGGCGGTGTTCTTTAAGAATGCTCTGCGGGTGGGTTTCATGAGTCTCCTTGGGAATTTGAAATACGCCTAGGGGCGATTCCACGACAGGTTGGAGGCTCAAGCGTTGAGCGAAAACTTGGAGGGATGCGGGTTCCGGGTACTACTTACCCACCGGAAACCCGTTCGTTACGAGGTGAGGACGAACTCAGGCTAACACGATTTCGTGGGGTTACGCTCCTCAACTTTTCAATCGGGTCCATAAAAACGTTTTGGTGGGCAGAATGGGGGAGCGCTGTTATACTTGGACCGTCGCTGCCAGAAACGAACGGGTTTCTTAGCGTTTTGTTGTAGCCGGGACCCCGTTCGGCCCACCTCCTTTGCTCATTGCTGAGCACTTTCCCTGTAGATCAATAAACCTAGACCCTTCCGACAGATACAGGAGAACTCATGTCTACTGGCATGCACACTCGGACTTTTTTCGCAGCGCTGCTGCTGTCTTCGCCGATGTTCGGGCAAGCGCAACCCGCTGCAACACCCATGTTTCAGATTCCTTCGGCGGAGCTCAATAACGAATTGCCGAAGTGGCTAAAATTCAGCGGCGCATATCAAGGACGCGTGGAGGGATTCGCCGGCGGCGGCTTCAAGAATGACACTAGCGACGCGTATTACTTGAACCGTTTTCGCGTGAACATGAACATTGCGGCGAAATCGTGGCTGCGTTTCGGCTTCCAGATGCAGGACGCGCGAGTGTGGGGCAAGAACACTCCCGCAGTCTTCCCCTTTCAGAACACGGTGGACCTACGGCTGGCGTATGTGGAGCTGGGCGATCCGGAGAACAAGAAGTTCGGCATCCGCGCGGGACGGCAGGAGTTTGTATTTGGCGAGATGCGCCTGGTGGGCCATCTGAACTGGGTGAATACGGCGCGCAGCTTCGATGGAGTGCGCGCGACTTACAAATGGAAGGGCGCGAGGTTCGATGCTTTCGCCTCGACAGTAGTGCAGCAAGTGGAAGGCGAGTTTGACCGGGCGTGGCGCACGAAGGCCGATAATTTTCACGGCATCTGGGTGAATGCTCCCAAGCTGGTGAAGAACGCGACGATTGAGCCGTATATTTTGTGGCGCACGACGCGCGGGTTGAAATCTGAGACCGGCATTACGGGCAAGCGGGATTTCAAGACATACGGGATCCGGCTTGTGGGCAAGTTCTCGGCGAAGAGCGCGTTCGATTACAACGTGGAGATGAACCGGCAGTGGGGTTCGCTGGCTACGGACGATATCAGCGCGTGGGCTGGGCATTGGATGCTGGGATACACCACGCCGCAATTGAAATGGAAGCCGAAGTGGATGGTGGAGTATAACTATGCTTCGGGAGACAAAAACTCCGCCGACGGGAAGCGGGGGACCTTCGATCAGTTGTATCCGACAGGGCACGACAAGACTGGGTTCGCGGATCAGGTGGGCTGGAAGAACGTGCATAACTTGCAGATCGCGGCGCAGTTTAAGACCAGCCCGAAGTGGACGTTTACGCCTCGGTATCACTGGCTGTGGCTGGCTAGCGCTACGGATTCGATGTACGGGGCGAATGGGGCTGCTGTTTTGAAGAGCGCTAACGGTTCCGCGGGAACGTATATCGGGACTGAGGTGGACTTGATCGGGAGCTATGCGGCTACCAAACAGATGTCGGTGGCGTTTGGGTATTCGCATTTGTTTCCGGGGACGTTCTTGAAGAAGACTACGCAGGGGAACGGGTATGATTTTCCTTTCCTACTGATGGGGTATAACTTCTAGGTTTTTTTAGGAGACCGCGGATGGATGCGGATGGACGCCGATAAGGCCTACTAGGTCTTGTCGGCGTCGGTTTGCTTGTGGGCTTAAGAATGTAAACTGGGGACGTTGCCAACGGTTCTTCGATCCGGCCCTTACCGATTCTTCTTCTATTCCGCAGATGGAGGCGAGCCCGTTCATGTTCACGTGGAACGAGAGAACTCGGGCGCGAACTTTTGGATCGATCCGGTGAGGCTGGCCGGGAGTCACGGATTCCGGCCCGAACGAATTACGACGAATTGAGAGGATAATAGTGCAGGATCGGCATTTCCTAATAGGGGCATGGAATGAGTACTTTGGGAATTAATCTTAAGGATGCAACAGCGCAGGGTGTCACGCTTACCGACGGCACGCTGGCGGTGGAATTAACGGATGGCAGGTCCTTCACGGTGCCTATTTCCTGGTTCCCTCGGCTGACGCACGGAACTCCGACCGAGCGAGGAAACTGGCGGCTGATTGGAAATGGTGAGGGGATTCACTGGGCGGACTTGGATGAAGATATTAGCGTCGCCAGCTTAATCGAAGGGCGGCGTTCGGGAGAGACGCAAGACTCGTTGCGGCGGTAGTTGGCGGGGCGGAGGTAGTCCGACAATCAACGAGTGCCTCTCGAAATGCGAATGGGCTCAAGACGGTGATAGGCTGGCTCGTATGGTGAACGTGAGCGAGTTTGGTAGGGATGCGACCCGGGTGCTCAAGGCGCGTGCCTCGCGACTCCTACTGGCTGGCATTTTGATTTGCGGCATTTCGCTCAGGGCTTCCGCTCAGCCGCCGGCAAAGCAAGATCCCGCGACTCTCGAGATGGCCCGTGCACTCTACGCGAAGCAATTCGCGGCGCTGATGAACGCAAAGACTCTGGCTGACTTGAAAACTAGCACGGACGCCTTTGATACTTCGAGCTGGGTGAGCGTTGATCGCTTCGGGCGACCTCTCGTATACTGTCAAACATGTCCACGAAGACCATCTCCCGCCGCATTCAACGATTAGAAGTCCGATCTGAAAGTGCTCTTCGTCACGATGTAGTCTACATCTGGTGCGACTCTTTGGGCGCAGAAGAATTGTTCCGCGTAGAGGTGCGGGCGGATTCGTCGGTAGTCTGCCTCTCACCTACCGTGGATGATGCGCACTGAGTTGTTCGAATGGAAGGGCCGTCAATGGCCCCTCCTGGTCTTCGAATGGAAGGGACAGACTCGTTTCCGTTGCCTCTCCTGTCAGTTCGACAGCTACGATCTGAAGCTGATACTGAAACATACCTCAAGCGACCACCCGCACCCTGAGATCTCGACCCACGCCAGCGTGCCGGCTTCGCCCCAAAATCCCAAAAGTTGGGCAGAGATCAACGCTACGAAGTATGGCGGCATAGCGTTCCTGATGATTCAAGAGGCCGGCCTTAACGTGACCGACTTTTTCCGGGAGACATACCCACCCTCGTTTCGGATCGTCTACTTGCCAACTCAAGATCACTTCGCATTCGGAGGTGAAAACGGACGTACGTATTGGACCCGCCCGGGATACCCGGGGAAGAAAAGCCAGACAGGAAAAGGCAACCCGGAGAGTTGGGATTCCAAAATGAAGCATTTTGCGGCGTGGCTGGCGCGACTCAAGGAATTCGTCCTGGCCACCAGGGAACACTCTGAAATTCGCCCGCCAGTTTCCTCTGTGCGATCGCCTTTGGAGGCAGATCGTCAAGCGACTTCTGAACTGGTGCAAGCGATACCAGCGCCTCAACCTGAGCTTAAAGAACCTGTCAATCGCAAGCGGCTGGGCAGAAAAACCAAATTTACGCCGGAACAACTTCAGCAGGCCGCAATCATGAAAAACGCCGGAAATACGAATGATGAGATCGCCAAGGTTCTGTATGGTATCAATGTGCCAACCGATGCCCAGCGTCGGAGCGTACCGACAATTCTGAATTATCATGATCCTCAAAAGGGGTCAAAAAATAGGCAATTCTTCGACTCGAAGAGACATTTCTTTGACTCTTCCCAACTAGCTCACGTGGCAGTAGAGTGGCTGCAAGGCTTTCGTTCTTCAATGGACCCGATCAGGCTGGAACGAACCAAGTGTGACAGAAACCCACAATGCAAGAACTCGAAGAACTGCAATCTAGCCGACTTACGGTGAACGAGATTGCTCGGCAGTTGAGTATTGGACGCCTTTCGGTCTACTAGTTGCTGGAATCCCGCAAGCTTCCCGGAATTCGCGTAGGGCGGCGCTGGATCGTGACCCGCAGCGCTTACGAAGAGTGGGAGCGGACATGTGGAACCCAGCCGAGCCGTGGACTTGAGGGGAAGCGAGAGGTAAGTGTGGTGAACTGATGCCAGTCTACAAACACAAGAACCGATCCGGAAAGCCCCTCTGGGGATTCATGTTCAGCCTACCCGGATCGACCCGATCCGACAGACGCAGAATCTCGCAAGCGGGGTTCTCCACAAAAGCGGCCGCGACGGACGCTGAAGCCCGGCGGCGAATCGAAGAACACCACAAGTGTGAACTGGCGAAGCAGGGCGCGGAAACGGCTCGGGTTCCAACCAGTCTGGCCTCGCTGTTTGAGGAATTTTTCACCCAACATGTTGATATGAAATTAGCACCAAAAACGATTGAATGGTATCACGAGCACAAGCAATATCTGGATCCAGCATTACTGTCCATGGAGCTACCAGCAATTACGCCGCTCATCCTGAGTAGAGAATGGATTCGACTGCTTGAGCGCGGTGGTCACCATCGTCGAACGCACGAGCCGCGGCCGTTGTCGCGCAAGACCGTCCAAAACATCGCCGGCGTAGTTTCGAGCGCCTTTAAGCGCGCCATTAAATGGGGATTAGTCTCGACCAATCCGGTGGCAGCGAGCGAACCACCGATACCCAAGAAGCGTCGAGGGATGGCCTTAACGCCCGACCAGACCAGAACGCTGATCGCCGCAGCGACCTCGCCCTGGTGCCTGGGAATATTCCTGGATGTGTGCGCGGCAACTGGTGCGCGGCGGGGTGAAGTCCTCGCCTTGCGCTGGTCTGACATTCAAAATGGTCGGTTGATCATTGGCCGATCGCTCTCTCAGACCAAGCAAGCTCTATCGTTCAAAGGAACGAAGACAGACTCCAGCGAGCGCCTGGTCTCCCTTCCCGCCTCCACCGTTCAGAAACTGGAAGTGCATCGGGCAATGCAAAACCAGTTTCGTACACAGTTTGGGGAGGACTACAGGCATGACCTGGACTTGCTTTTCGCCCAAGTTGACGGAACACCGTTGAAGCCGGATTCCGTATCAGCATCGGTGTCCGCACTGTTCAAGCGCCTTAAGTTTCCAACGGGGGCTAGCCTGCACACCCTGCGTCACACCCACGGTTCTCAATTAATTGCCGCGGGAATGGAACTCTCGGTAGTTTCCGAACGCCTCGGGCACTCAAACTCCCGGGTGACGGCAGAGGTCTACACCCATGCCATCCACGGACGGGATGATGAAGCAGCCCGCCGCTGGGACGAGTTCCAGAATCCATTGGCGAATCGCCCAGGAGGACTCCAGTGAATATCTGAATCGTATCTGGTGGCAGCGCGTGGCAGCGCAATGTCTGTAAGTTATAGAGGAATTGGTAGCGCTAACGAGAATCGAACGTGCCAAGCGTTAGTTCAGTCCAGTTCATCTAAGTCTAAGTCTTTGCATTTGCGTCGAGTTCGTGCTGGCACGATTACGCAGACATCACCACAAAATGGCCAGGTGGCAGCGCGGTGGCAGCGCACGGGCTCCATCAAGTCTCCGGCGGGGCCTGTGCTATGAGTCCCTGGGAGATCGCCCGCTACTGCGAGGTCCGCGTCCCGAAACTGAAGCGCATCGGCCCAGAATGGCGTGGAGCGTGCCCCATCCATAAGGGCAAACATGCCTCCTTCGCCATTAATCCGGAAACCGGTGAATGGTATTGTCACTCCCGATGCGGCCGTGGCGGCTCATTGATTGGGCTGGAGGTCGAGCTCTCTGGATTGAGCTTCCCGGCAGCCGCCGCCCAGGTTCGCGGGCTGGTCGGGACACCGGAACAGTCAAGCATCCCGGGTATTGTCGCCACGTACGATTACACAGATGAACAGGGCAATCGCTTGTTTCAATCTGTGCGCAGCGGGCCTAAGAAGAGGTTTTGGTAGCAACGACTGGATGGAGCCGGCCAGTGGATCCCGAATCTGCGAGGGGTACGACTTGTTCCCTTCCGGCTTCCTACTCTGAAACCCGCCAGCACAGTCCTGATCGCAGAAGGCGAAAAGGATGTTCTGAGTCTGGTCGGTCTCGGCTTTGTTGCGACATGCAATCCCATGGGCGCAGGCAAATGGAGAGCCGAATACTCCGACCACTTTGTAGGAAAGGTCGTCGTAATCTTCCCTGACAATGACAAGCCCGGGCTGGACCATGCCTCCAAAGTTGCTCAGTTGCTCCTAGGCAAAGCAGCTTCCGTCCGCGTTGCCGTAGTTCCCCAGGGTAAAGATGTGAGCGACTGGATTGCGCTCGGCGCGGGCCGCGAGCAGATCGAACTCGCGATGGAATCCGCGACGCCGTTTGCCGGGGCGCCAGCTTGGGATGGAACTGGCGATCAGACTGCGGCTACTGACTGGCGGGAAGGCCTTCTGTCCACGGATCGAGGTATGCCGAAGCCGCTATTGGCGAACGCGATCACTGCCTTGAGGTCGGCCCCCGAGTGGCTGGGTGTGTTGGGCTTCGATGAGTTCTCGCTCGAAACGGTCGCGCTGCTCAACCCGCCATGGTCGAAGGGCATCAGGGGACCGCAGTGGACTGACGACGAAGATCGAAGAACAGCAGACTGGCTTCAGCACCAGGGGATCGGCATAACCCTCGGCGGCCACCTGAAAACCGGCCATACGTGGCCACTTCAAAACCGGCCAACG
>JBDTSJ010000075.1:0-15299 GCA_039931205.1 Acidobacteriota bacterium | reverse complement strand
CAATAGGACTTTTCTAAATGGCACTAATAGGACATTCTCATGTGGCAGCGACACGTCAAGTAGCGGGCATCGACCCTGAGTGCTCGCGGTGATATACTCCATCTCGTTGCTACGTGGGGCATCCCGTGCCGATCACACTTTTTGAGGAGATGCGCGAATGATTAAATTAACCCTAAGATGTGTTGCCTTGTGCGGATGGTTGATGACCGCCGGCCTGTTGTTGCAGGCTCACCATTCCCTCGCGGGTGTGTACGACATGAAAGCGGACAAGCAAGTTGCTGGTACGGTCACAACTGTCAAGTTTACGAATCCCCACGGATCGTTGGCCCTCGCGGTTACGAATCCGGATGGCTCGATGACTGAGTGGGTGATGACGCTTGGCTCCGCCACGGCCCTCGCATCGAAGGGGGTTGGTAAAACGGGACCGAATGCCCTCCATACGGGGGACAACATTAAGGTGACATTCCTTCCCGCGAAGGATGGTAGTCCGCTAGGGTTTCTCAAGTCGGTGACGATGCCGGACGGGCGCGTGGTCCAGATCTCAGCTGGGGTCGGCAGCGAGTAGGGCAGCAAGGAGAACTATCATGACTTCTCGACCAGGGATCATTTGTTTGAGACTCGCGCTCGGGGCTGTTCTCGCAATCGGCGCGGCGCCGACGGCCAGCGCGCAGGCGCCCGGTGCTGCCGGTGTGCCGGCTCAGGGTGGCCGGGGTGCGGGCGCCGGAGGTCGAGGCGGCGCTGCGCTGTACACCCCCGCAGCGGGTGCAAAGGACCTGAAAGCAGTCCTTTTCAACTGGGCCTGGTATATGGGCATGCTCCGAAGCAGCGAGGAACGCGACCTGATCATGTCGCTGGAATACCTGGGCAAGGGCACCATGCAAGCGGACGGACAGCCCTGCAATGTAACGAAGTATCGAACCAGCATCAGCTACCAGACGTCAGGCGAGCGGATTCAGTACACGGGCACCCGGCCCAATGGCCAAGCGTGTTCCAATATCGAAGTCCTTAGTGGAGCGTATGCGTGGAACGAAGACATTCCGGGCGCCGAACTCGTCGCCGGTAAAGGCAAGGCGACGCCGATGCCCGCAACTGTAGAGGAACGCATGATTCGCCTGTGGGCAAGTCCGCAGGGCGCGTTCAAGGGGGCGATGGCGGGGACGAGCGATCCCCCGGAAATGGCGCCCAGGCCGCAACGGATACCTGCTGACGTCTCGAAGGCCGGGAAAACCTCCGTCGAGTGGCAAGGCAATAAGCCCGTTGTGACGTTCCCAATTCCGGGCGTCCCCAATGCAACCGCGACCGCGACACTCGACGCGAAGTTCATGGCCGAGCGTGTCGTGGTGAAACAGGGATCGAACACTTACGAGTTCACTTACAGCGACTACAAAGATTTTAACAATCCGCTCAATCCGGCCGAGGCGTTTTACGCGGGCAAGATGACGGAACGCAAAAACGGCGTCGTCGTCCGCGACATTACGTCGACACTGACGGAAACGGGACAGATGTATGTCGTGATGCCGGTTCCGGCAAGCGTCAAGGCGGCGATCAAGCCAACGAATCAGCCTCCTAACTGGACGCTGAATGCCAACCCAACTGCACCTGCACCTGCGACGCAGACTGCAGCCGCCGTAACCCCGCGGACGGCCAATGGGAAGCCGGATATGACAGGAAACTGGGGTGGCGCCCCTCTGCCAATTACGGGTAGTGGGACCCGCCGATGTGGTCCAACGCAGGTGGTGGGTGGCGGAATTAGCCCCGACGTCGGCTGCAGGACCGGACAAGACAACTTTTGGGTGGATTACGAGTGGATCTCGCCCTCGCGGTTTGGGCCGAGCCGTCCCATTTACAAACCCGAGTTTTGGGACAAGACTCAGGAACTCGATCAGTGGACCAACAAGTTTGATCCGGTCATGACCTGCCAGCCGCTGGGAATCCCGCGGCAGGGCACACCCCGGCGAATCATCCAAACCGACAAAGACATCATCTTCTTTTATTCGCAGTATTCCGATTACGGCGGTGGAAACGCGGAGTTTCGCATGATCCCGACGGATGCCCGCGAGCGCAACACCCAGTCGGCCGAGTCCTTTTACTTCGGGTATGCGATCGGGAAATGGGAGGGCGACACACTGGTGATCGAGTCCACCAACTTCGTCGACACAACGTGGTTTGGACGCGGCGGTCTGTTCCATGACGAGAATCTGCGCATCGTGGAGAGACTCACCCGTAAGGGCGATGAAATTCTCTATGAAATGACGCTCGAGGACCCCACCGTGATGATCGAGCCTTGGGTGATGCCGGCCAAAACCCTGCGCGTCAGTAACGGCCGCGACGCCGGACTTATTCCGGAGCGCGCTAATTGCGAAGTATACGAGACGAATAACTTCACCTCCCAGCTCCGTCATTAGGAGTGGAGGGAGGATATTCGCATGAGCAGAGCAGCATTTGCGGTACTCAGCGGGATCGTAATTTCTGCTTCGCTGATTGAACGTAGCCGCGCGCAACCGCCCGGTGCGGGAGCCGCAGTCTCCGCTCCCGTACCCGCAAACCTCGCCCAGCTGATGAGGGGAACTTTCTATCCCGCAGCAAATATCGTGTTCGCGGCGCAAGACGTGAATCCAGCGGACGTGCCGCGGGCCAAGGACCCGAGCATGGCAACAGACCTTTTGACCAGTTCCTACGGGAAATGGGAGGCAGTCGAGAACAGTGCTTTGGCCATGGCTGAGCTTGCGAACCTCCTCATGCTGCCCGGGCGCAAGTGCGCAAACGGTCTGGATGTTCCCGTGAAGAACCAGGATTGGGCCAAGCTCGTGCAAGAGCTGCGGGATGCAGGAATGTCCGCCTATGCCGCGGCGCAAGCCAAGAGTCAGGACAAGATTATCGATGCCACTGAAGTTCTGGCCAATGCGTGCCTGCACTGCCACGTGAGATATCGCGAGAAGGCTAAGCCCGACCGCTGCAAATAAGTCTGGACCAAGGTTTCATCGTTTCTTCGTGGCGACGGACATTAATGTAGGGAGGGTGCATGAGAAGACAACATAAACAGATATTGTCCGCCGTGGCGGGAACCTTGTTGCTGGTGGGGGCCGGCGCGGCGCTTGCTCAGCGAGTTCCTGGTGGCCCGCCGACCGCATCGGAATTCGACGCGTTCTATACCCTGGGTCCGGACTCCATGCCGCGTGATGGTGTGCCGAAGGGCGAAATCCGGGGTCCGTTCAAGCTGCCCAGCAAAGTGTACCCGGGCGTCGAGCATTCCTATTGGGTGTACGTTCCGGTGCAGTACGATGGGTTGCGCGACGTCAGCCTGATGGTATTCAACGACGGCGCGACCTACTTGAAGGCCGACGGCTTCTATCGGGCGAACAACGTGCTGGACAATCTGACCTACCGTGGCGACATTCCGGTGATGATCGGCGCATTCATCGATCCCGGCCTATTTGTGGCAGATGGCAAATCGAATCGCCAGGATGAGTATGATCCGTTGGGCGACAAGTATTCAAAGGTGATCGTGGATGAGTTGTTGCCGGTGCTGTACAAGGATTATAAAATCTCGCGCGATGCGGATCGACACGGATTTGCTGGATGGAGTTCCGGGGCGATCGCAGCGTTCACCGTCGCGTGGGAGCGGCCCGATCAGTTTCACAAAGTGCTCTCTGGCATCGGCACCTATGTCGATCTAAAGGGCGGCTATGTGTATCCGGAAAAGGTTCTGGCGAGCGAGAAGAAGCCAATCCGGATCTTCATGATCGACGGACGCAATGACAACCGAGGCACCAACGACAAAGGCGCGGCCAAGAATGCCTATGACCCGCATCGCGACTGGTTCCTGCAAAACGTCCGATTGAAGGACGCCCTGACCAAGAAGGGTTACGACGTGAACTATTCCTGGGGCATGGGCGTGCACAGTCACAACATGGGTGGCGCGATGCTGCCGGAAATGATGCGTTGGCTGTGGCGCGACCAGCCAGTGTCAGTGGACCCTAACGATAAAGCGGAGCGTTCGTTCCGCGCGAAGAAATAGCCGCCGCTACTTTTGCGGTGCCGGATCAATCCGCAGTAACGCACCCTGGTCTTCCGCAGTCAGCAGATACAGCAACCCGTCAGGACCTTGACGGATATCGCGAATGCGCTGCTGTTGCTCGCGGAGCATACTCTCGCGATGCAACTCCTCCCAATCGCCGTTAAAGTCGAGGCGTTCCATATGGCCTGATCGCGGAACTTCCCCTTGGCGCATGCCGCCGATGAAGAGGTTGTTCTTCCAATTGGGATAACGATCACCGGAGTAGAAAGCCAGGCCCGAAACCGCAATTGCAGGCACCCAATAGACCACTGGCGGCTCCATGCCCTCCTTATAGGGATTGAGGGAAACGCGAGGTCCGGAGTAGATGCGCCCGTTACTAACAATGGGCCAGCCGTAATTCTTGCCGAAAACGCCAGGTGGCCAGAAAACCGCGTTGTGGGTTAGTGTGCGCTCGGCCGGTCCCTCCATCCCCGGATTCGCGTGCGACACTGCAACACCTATGCGGGGTCAGACGCACGAATTTTCTTTTTGGAATTTCTCCGCCTGTCCCCACACTCAGCTACCCGCCAGTTGCCCCGGGCAGGAATCCCACTTTGAATTGAGGACCCCCGGAGTCGCTAGGGATCGCGATTCGCGGAGCGGCTCAACAGCCAATCCCGGAGCCTTGCTCCTGCCTGCGAGGGTATCCTAACGAGGTTGGGCGGCCATTCGTGGATCGACCGGAACCGCCTAAGCGCTCAGGGCTAGTGGATCTTTCTAAGCAGCAGCCGGGGCTCCGCGTGGCGGAACCATGTCACCGCTACAGCATGCCACCGCTACAGAATGAGAAGGGGGAATCTCCAAGGTGAGGCGGCTAGACGTCCAAACGGAGGAAGTTTGTGTCTGCTCCTTCTCTGCGGACCGAACTAAAGTCTTTGACCGGTGCCCAAGGAAACCAGTCCAGTAATGGGATGTCGCAACAGGTCGAGTTCGGGGAGATTTTGGGATCAGAGTAGATCTTCGTGGGCCGTGAAATGGACCGCTGATCAAAATATGATTTTCGGGGCAAGAACGGAAGAGGTGTGGTTGCAGACGCAGACTCCGGGCATGCACTTCAGACTTTGCGAGGCCACATAGGGTTTGTGCGGGCTTTGGACGTCAGCGACCAAACCGTCCTTTCCGCGTCCGGCGCAAGTGGCGCCGAGGCGATTTTGTGGAACAGACTAAACGGGACAGAAAAGCCGCAAGCTCCGTGGGCATCTAAACGGTAGTCTATTCCGTTGCACTAGATGTCGCGCAAAATCGTGTGCTGACCGGTTCACGAGATGACACCGTTCGGGTCTGGAACGTCGCGGGTGGCAGGTGCCTACCTGAGGGTGGAGGCACGCGCCCCGCGACGCGGACCCTTGAGCGTCTCGCGAACGCAACTGGAACACGCCTGCAGATCAGCTTTGATCCGCGGCCCTCGGCCGCATAACCCCTAGGAAAAGAGCCGCCAGTCCCCCCATGAGTAGCAGAGACGACTGAGGTTCCGGGACAGTGCTTGTCGCGCCAACAGGCTCCAAAGTATCAAAGGCGAACAGGTCCAAGGAAAAGTCATTCCCCGAGGCCACGGTGTTTTGGTTTAGCAGCGACGCGACGGCGGTGGTACTGGCCCCCGAGTTCCAAGGCGCGTAGAATTGTGTCCATACGCCCAGCGTCGTGCTCGCCGTGAAGTCACTCCCGATTTGGTTTCCATTGATGCTAAAGGAGAGGATAGCCGGATTGGCATAGTTGGAAGCGACCCAGGTCGAGAAGTAGTAAGTAGTGTTGGGCAGGACGACCACCGTCTGCGACCAAACGATTACGTCTGATTGCGTTGCGCCATTTACAATCATCGTCTCCAGTGACGCTCCAGGAGGCGCGCCATACGATACGGGCCATGCGGGGTGGCAGGACTGTGGGCTCACGCCAATCGTGTACACGCCCTGCGGCTGACAAGCCGAGGGGCCATTCACGACAAACGAATAACCACTTGTGAACCCGGCATTCCCGTCGGTGAAGTCCCCGTTCACAAAAAGCGTCGTTGCGCAGACACTCGTCGAACACGCGATAACAAGTAATACAGATAGCAAACAGTACCGAAGATAAAGCAAAAGTGTCTCCTCCAAGGTGCCTCTTCAGAGTGCGCGTCTTGGTGCTAGTCAAGTAACTTTCGGGGCAACGGGAAGAAAGGGGTGGAATGTTGCTCTGCTTAACTCATCGACCGATTTCAGGGAAACTGTAGTAAATAAGACGCGGGCTTTGGATTAAGGGTCAGCCGGAAGCGGAGCCCAAAGAACTCGCCAACGTTGGACTTCGCCGAAGTGCCCAGCTACCGCCGACGGCCCCCGCCAGGAATCCCCACTTTGAATTGAGATGGCTGACCTCGGAGGCCTTGTTCCTGCCGGCGAGGGCTACCCACCCGAGGCTAGAGGTCATTCCTGGGACGACCGCAACTCGCGCGTTAGGATCGCCGTGACTTGCGGTAAGGGGCCGGAACGCGCTTAGCGTTGGAGCTGTGCGACCGCTACAGGATAAGGCGGGAGAATACCCAAAGTGACGGCGAGTGATTCGGTTCTATGTGGACAGACGTGTGGAGACTCGGCTACGAATGACTAACGGCGGCGCAGCGCCAGTACTTGAAAGTGGTGGGCGCGTAGGGACTCGAACCCCAGACCTCCGGCGTGTGGAGCCAATGGTACGTTTCCCAGCTTTTCTATGCTCTCCTCTCGTTTTCAACAACATGGGGCATCTGCTCTTCGCACAATCAGCATCATCAATCATTGCAATAGTTATGGTTTTGATACGGTCCCTTTGGTGACATCGGCACGCGGACCAAGCACTTTGTCCGCGGCTCTCTCTGCAATCGCTTTCTTACGCACCCCTTCACATGGCCCATTAATGACATTGGCAACATGGGCTTTTGAACACCGTACGATTTGGGCGACTTGCTCAAGGGTCAGGATCGCTGGATCACTGATCCCCGTGGCTTGTTGAGATGCACTTTCAGCCACGACATGCGCAGCGGTGCTTGGAGGAGGCATGTCCCCTGCCCCTCACGGAGTTGGAACCAAACCAGAAACAGCTATTTCGTCGGCACCTAGAGGCTCGACAAAATGGCGTTTCGCATTGGACTGCGTGGGTTAGGGTGACACCGCGCCTTGCCAGCGAGATGCGTGTTCTTATACTAAGCGGGCAGGAATTGTATCTTTCACTCACGGAGACAAAGAGAGGAGCGGGCTCCGGGTTAGAAAATTATCCTTTGAAACAACCCTGGCGGATCCCGACGCGCAGCTAGAAGCCCACCCTACCGACCTGCCGCTACGGCTGGGACACCCTCAGAGCAATCGCCGTCTGGGAAACAATGGGACAGGACTCGCCCGGGTTGTCTGCGCCCTTTTGTCACGCCCACGCACGATAGTTTTGAAGCGCCAACAACCGGAGCGCACCGGGATTTTCCGGCGGCAAGGCGTTCTCTGCGAAGGCGCGCAAAACTGTTTGCGCTTGAGCGGTGCGAAGAACGCGAGGATTTGCGGCACGGTCGGAGGGATCATCGACATGTGCGTGCCTTGCGGGATCTCCAGATACCGCGCGGACATCCCCAACTTCTTCATCTCTTCGACTTGTGCCTGGGCATTGTTCGCAGTGGCGGTTTCCGTCTCGCCAACAGAAATCAGCATCGGGACCTTCTTCAACCGATCCAGATGATAGTCGGCCCCAGCCATGGTGCCCGACATCGGCGCGACAGCGGCCCATTTGCTGGCGTACTTCTGACCGAGGAAATACGCCCCCATGCCGCCCATCGAGTGACCCATGAGAAACGTGCGATCGGGATCCACCGCGTATTCCTTGCTCACCAGCTCAAGCACATTCATCGTGTCCTTTTCGCTTAGGTCGCGCTCGCGCTGCGCCTCTTCCCGAGTTAACTCCGGACCCTTGGCCTTTCCCTTGCCGCCGCCTGGAGGAATACTCAGCGGTGCTCCGTACCAAACGCCTAATGAGTAGCCCAGCGGCGCTACGAAGATGTGCCGTATTGTTCACACAACTCGGGAAGGTTGTTAACCAGAGCGAAGAAATAGTCGTGATTGCCGTTGTAACCATGCAAAGCTACCACCAGAGGCATCTTCGTGCCGGGCTTGTAACTCTTCGGCACGTAGAGATGATAGGGCATCTCCTGCTTTGCGTCCGTGAAGTAATAGTGACGCTGCTGATCGCCGATTGCGCCCTTGGTCTGCGGCTGCTTTTGCAACTCCTCAGTGGGCAGCGGTTTGCTGAAACCTCAGGGGCCATTGTGAGCCACCAAGGGATTCACCATCAAAAGCATGCTCGACAATACGAGCCATCGTGCTTGCATTCTCATAGATCACCTCGACTTAAGATTCTGTTTCTACCCAATCCAACGAACGCGTGACTGCTTTCTTCCAACTGTTGTAGAGCCTACCGCGAGTGACGCTGTCCATGTCCGGCGTCCAGGTAGCGCCGGCCGACCAGTTGGACTTCAGGTCGGATATATTCGCGTAGAAGCCACACCCCAAACCAGCAGCGTAGGCGGCTCCGAGGGCTGTGGTCTCATGCGTCGCCTGACTCACGACAGTGCGCTCCAGGATATCCGCCTGGAACTGCATCAGCAGCTGATTTGCGACCATGCCTCCATCTACACGTAGCCCGAGCAGGCGATTGCCCGAGTCCTTCTCCATGGCTTCGACGACGTCACGGGTTTGGAAAGCGGTCGCTTCCAGGACTGCGCGCGCCAGATGCCCCTTGTTCGCATAACGCGTGAGGCCGACGATCAACCCGCGGGCTCCTGCGTTCCAATAGGGCGCGTACATGCCGGAGAACGCCGGGACAAAGTAAACGCCTCCGTTATCCTGTACGGTTAGAGCCAGGTCTTCGATTTGGCCGCTGGTCTGAATGATCCCCAGATTGTCCCGCAACCACTGTACCAGCGCACCGGTAATGGCGATGCTGCCCTCGAGGGCATAGCGCGCCGGCTCTCCGGACAACTGATATGCGACCGTCGTTAGCAACCCATGCCGTGATTCGACAGGCCGCTCACCGGTGTTCATCAGCAGGAAACATCCCGTGCCATAGGTGTTCTTGACCTCCCCCGGCTGAAAACATGTTTGTCCGACCAACGCAGCCTGTTGATCGCCAAGAATTCCGCATAGTGGGATTCCTGTCAGCGCGCCATGCCGAATCTCTCCAAAGTTTCCGCTGCTGGGGACAATCCTGGGCAGCATCGTCTCCGGGATCTCGAATTCCTGAAGGATGTCGCGATCCCATGCGAGCGTGCTGAGGTTCATCAACTGGGTACGGCTGGCATTGGTGACGTCGGTGATGTGCAGTCCGCCTTGCGGCCCACCGGTCAAGCGCCAGGCGAGAAATGTATCGATGGTGCCGAAGAGCAGTTCGCCGGAATCCGCCAGCTTGCGTTCTCCCGGAACGTTGTTCAGAATCCATCGCAGCTTCAGGCCGCTGAAATAGGGCGAAAGCGGAAGCCCTGTTTGACGGCGGAAACGGTCCGGCCCACCATGCTGAGAAAACTTCGCGACGTCGTCCGCCACTCGAAGATCCTGCCACACAATCGCGTTGTAAACAGGTTCGCCTGTGCTCCGGTTCCACACGACGGTGGTCTCGCGCTGATTCGCGATACCGACCGCGGCCAGGTCGGATGCCCGCAGTCCTTGTTGTGCGAGCGCTTCCGCGATTACTCCGGCCGTGCTACTCCAAATTTCGCTGGGATCATGCTCCACCCAACCAGGATGGGGATAGATCTGCCGGTGTTCCTTTTGGGCACACGAGACGATTTTGCCGGCGCGGTCGAACACCATGAACCGCGAGCTGGTAGTTCCCTGGTCGATTGCTCCGATGTAGGAGGGCATCCTTGTCCTTAGCTCATCCTTTCAGCGCGGACGCCGTCCGCACCGATAGTCTCGAGATACTTGCCGATTCGTTGAACATAACGCTCTACTTCCCTGCGGGCTCGCGCGGCGGGCCATGCCAGCTCACGAGCCAAAAGGCTGGCCACGGCCGGGGCCGCTTGAATAGCGGCGCGCCAATCGAAGTATTGAAGTCCCAGGCGCCGGCCCAGAATATCCTCCAGCGAGATGGCCATCTCCTCCCGAATGCAGTAAACTGCCTCGGCCCCAATTTGCGGCGTCCCTTGGACGAGGGGCATGAGAAGGTTCGGATCCTCGTTTGCGCAATCCAGGACCCGGCACGCGCGGGAGCCGAATTTTTGAACAAGATGCCGAGCGGTTTCTTGGCCTATTCCGTACTTCTCGGAAAGGCTCTCCATCTCAAGCGGCGCAGGTTCGTGCTCGGACACAGATCCAAACAAGGGATGCGTTCGCGTCAGGCACGGGGTAACACGCCCCGTGATCAACCCTTGTACCGCGTCTACCGCGTCCTCCGCCATGGCGCGGTAGATAGTCCATTTCCCACCCAGCACGCTGATCAGACCGCTCCGCCCGATTTCGATTTCGTAGTCGCGAGTCATTTTCTTTGTGTCGCGTTCATCGGCGGATCGCACCAGGGGGCGTAAGCCGACCATAGCGCTCACGATGTCGGATAGCTGGAATGTGCGGGACAGGCATTTGTCAAAATGACGCAAAAGGTACTCCGCCTCGTCATGAGTCACTGTCAGCTCGTCGCTCAGGTCTGATTCCGTCTCGGTGGTGCCCACTAGCAACCGGCCTTGCCATGGGATGGCAAACATCAGTCGTCCATCCTCGGTCTTCGGTATCAAAAGAGCGTAGTCGCCAAAGTCCTCCGGCAAGGGTAGCAGAATATGAACGCCCCGGCTTAATCGAAGCCGCGGCACTGCGCTTGGGTCGGCAAGCCTCCTAACGCGGTCCGAGAAGGGCCCGGTCGCGTTCACGAACGCTTTCGCCGTAACCTGAATCCGGTCCCCTGATTCTACGTCCTGGAGGGTCATCGCAATGAGGCGGCCACGATTGTCTGAGTCAAAGCCCACGACCGGAGCATAGTTGAGTGCGCTCCCCCCTGCGGCAAAACAGCTCTGGACGAGAGCCAAATTGTAGCGGGCATCGTCAAACTGGCCGTCGCTATACAACACGGTCCCCTTTAGCCCTTGCGGCTCAATATACGGCATCGCCTCCAGAGACCTGCCGCGATTCATCCAGTGGCTGCGCGAAAGGCTCGCTTCGCCGGAGAGCCAATCGTAAAGTTTCGAGCCGGCCTCGTAGTAGAGCGCTTCGAGGAGACTGGTACAGGGAATGGCGAAGTGGCGGGTCCGAACCAGATTCGGGGCGTTCCTCATCATGAGGAGTCGCTCTCGTAGCGCTTGCCGGACCAGCCGGTAATGGCTAGCATCCAGTTCCATGACGGCTTGCTGCAGATACCGCAGGCCGCCATGGATCAGTTTAGTGGACGCGCTGGAGGTCGCCGACCCGAAATCGCCCGCGTCCACCAGCAAGGTCGAGAGACCGCGAAGTTGTGCATCCAGCGCGGTACCTGCGCCCGTGGCCCCGGCCCCGATAACGCAGACATCATAGCTGCTGTTGGCAGCCCTGCGAAGTACCTCGGACCTCTGCCTCATGGTAAGCCCAGCCTACGATTGGAATCTCCGGAGTCCTTTAGAAGGTAAATCGCAGCGAGAGCTGCATCTGTCGAGCCGCCAATGCGCTTGTAGCGGATCCAAACGTGGTACTTACGTTGTTTCCGTTGGAATTGATCGCGGTCGTGTCGATGTTGCTGAACTGCGTGTGATTGAGTGTGTTGTAGACTTCCCAGCGGAACGTAAGCATGCGCTGTTCGCTGAATTTGAAGTTCCGGAACAAGGTCATATCGAGATTGCTCCGTCCCGGCCCGCGAACCGCGTCTTTCGGCGCATTCCCAACAAGCCGTATTGAAGAACTTGGTGGCGGTTTTATCGTAGTGACTCAGGTTCAGGTTACACGTCGCGTTGACCCTGCCCGGATCGCCACCGCCCAATAGGTCCACACCGCCGGCCACAACTTGATTGATTCCGAGGGGGATTCCGCTCGAGAATGCCGCTACGCCAGAGATCTGCCATCCTCGGCTGACCGACCCCACGAAATTTTTCGCCTTCGATGACGGAAGGTCGTACTGCCAATTCGCGGCTAGGACGTGGGTCTGATCGAAACTCGATTTTCCGTAGCTGCGCTTGGGGTCGAGATACACCGGGAGTCCAGCGCCTCGCTCATCCGACCCGTAGTCCAGGGACTTCGCGTATGTGTAGGCAATTCCAAACTGGAATCCGCTACTGAAGCGGCGATTGAGGGTCGCCTGCATCGAATTGTAGTGCGAACTCAGGTTTCGCTCGATTATAGTGATTCCCCCATACCCGGGGAAGGGCCGAAGCAGCTCGTTCGGGAGGGGGGCGCCATTGGCCGTGGTTCGGTCGATGTTTTGCGGTAGGAAGCGTGTCCCAAAGGGCAGCGTGTTGATATCGCGGCGCCCAGCTAGGTGGCGGCTTAACGAACCCACGCACTTCACATCGGCGATGATGCCGCGGCCGATATCTTGCTGAATGCCGAAAGAATAGTTATAGGTCACCGGGCGGCCGGTTTTCCGGTCATAGGAAGTTACATTGGCCGGGAAGATAAAGCCTGAACCGGGAATCAACTGCGAGATATTGGAATTCACCACGCGCCCGGTGTAAACATACGGCGGATTCGACGCCACTGCCAAGCCTCCAAAGAAGCCGTCATCCTCGGTTTGATAGAAGATCCCGGCACCGCCGCGAATGGCCGTCTTGCCGTTACCAAACGGATCGTAAGCGAAGCCCAAACGCGGCATCACGAGGATGCCTGGGCTGTCTATAAAACCCTTACGGATTCCCGGATCGCGTTGCAGGATCATCCCGTTGGTGATGCTGCCCGTCCCTGGCACGAATGCGGTGATCAGCGATGCCGATACCGTTTGGCCGGTAGCCGGATCAACGCCGACGCGAACTCCGTTGGCGGTCCCCGGAACGTATTGCCGAGGCGCGTTCGCTCGGTTGTAAGCCTTCACGTCGAAAAGAGACGCGTCTCCATTTTTCTGGTAGAACCACGGCGCATGAGAGGATCGGAAGCCGTAATCCAGCGTGAACTTGCGAGTCACCCTCCAGGTGTCCTGCGCATACCAGTCGACCATGTTGCGCAAATTCAAAAAGGGACGGCGGGTGCTGGCCTCCGTATAGGTCAGGAAGTTCCCCAGCAGTTGATTGGCGAATGCGTTGCCCGAATCGAGCGGATTCGTCGCATTCACACCAAAGTCGAATGCGCCGTTGACCGCTCCGGAGCGAGCTTCCATATTCAGGGCGCGATTGTAGGCGACGCCTAACTTGATAGTGTGCTTGGACAAGTTAAACGTGGTGGCATGGGCCAAATTAATACCGGTGTCGAATCCGGCAAGCCCGAACCGTGTTCCGAAGCCGACCGTAGTCGGAGCCGTCACGCCCGAATAGCTGACATTCGGAATCAGGTCGAAGATGTTGTCGCTTACGCCTGGAAAGATATATCCCAGGTTGAGACCCAGCCCCTTGCGCGAGACCTTTTGCGCGACAGCCGCGAAGTCGTCCTTGGTCTCCAGCTTGGTGCTATGGCGACCGCCCGCCGTGAACTCCGAAATTATCCTAGGACTCCAGATGTGCGTGTAGTTGATCGCCAGGGAATCATCCCCATACTGGTAGTGAGATTCGAGGAACGGCCAGATGGGCGTGGTGCCATACCCGACCGTGCCGCCCGGGCCGTAGGTGTCTTTGCGCCAGAGGGCGCCTCGGAAATACAGCGTGTCGTTCGAGCTGATCTTGTGGTCGATTCGGAACACGTGCTGGAAATTGGGAATCTTCTGCACCCGCAGAGTTTCGTAGTTCCCCAAACTGCCCAAGTTGGACGCATTGGGCAGCGGGTAAAGATTCAGAAGGGTCTGTCCAATGGAGTTGATCCGGTTAAGCGGGATCTGATTATTAGTGAACGCCTGACCGGTAGTAGGATCTTTTGGCTTGGTCGCGGACAGCGAGAAGTCGCCCGTGCGCTCCAGCGCCGTCGGCTGGAAATAGCGCGTAAAACCGCCGTCCGGAATCCGGTTCACGGTGTTATCGAAAGAGTAGAAGAAGAACAGCTTGTCGCGGGTGGAGTTGATTTTGGGAATCGGGACTGGCCCGCCGAGCGTTACGCCCATGACATTGAAGCGGTACAGGGCAGGCTTGGAATTCACTCGGGGATCGGTCGATCTGTTTCGGAAGTAATCATTCGCGTTCAAACGTTCGTTGCGGAAGTAGTAATAGGCGGAGCCGTGATATTCCTTGGTCCCTGAGCGCGTCGTCATGGAGATTTGGGCGCCCGGATTGCGGCCGTACTCAGCCTGGTAGTTACTCAGAAGCACTTTCACTTCCTGCACGGCGTCCATGTTGAGTTGGCCGCTAAGACCAGCGGGCGCCCCCAGGTCGTTCGCGGAGATGCCGTCCACAGTCAAGTTCTGCTGCACGCTGCGCGTGCCCTGTACGGCTCCGATGGTCGCGCCGAACCTGGTAGCGCCCCGAGTGCCTCCTGATCGCCCGTCATTTGAACGCCAGGCAGCAGACGGAGCATGTTCGTCAAGTCTCGGCCTTTGGTCGGGATCATACTGAACTGGTCACGGGTGAGGATGGCCGAATTCTCGCCGCTCTGCGTCGCAACCTGTGCAGCCTCGGCTCTTACCTCAATGGACTCGGAAACTGTACCAACCACGAGTTGAATCTGCCCCAAAGACAGGCGGCCACTAAGGCGTCAAGACATTCCCCGTACTCCGATGCACTTGAAATCCGGCCATTTCCACCTGCACGGTATAAGTGGCGGGCAACAGAGCCGGAAATGTAAAGTCTCCTCTGCTCGTCGTCTCTGTAGACCGTGTGTCTCCGGTGGCTGCATCGGTAACGGACACTTTTGCACCCGTAATCACGCTTCCCGAAGAGTCAACCACTGTCCCGGCGATGGTTCCAGTTGTGGTCTGTCCGGAAATCGATAGGGTGAACGTGGCGAGCGCAATGACTATAAGCATCTGAACGCGCAACAGGGGCATCAGGACTCTCGATAGCATGTATATCTCCTCTTAGTGATCCCTTTAGCAAACTCATAGGGGACGAGCTGAAACCAAAAAAAAGAGCCGCTCCTTTAGGGCGCGGTACGCCTCAAAGGAGCGGCTCTCTTAGCTCTGCCGCTATACTGGCAAGGATTATTGCATTAGATCCGCTTTGAGTCAAGCATAATCTTGTCAATGTCGCTGCCACATGAGAATGTCCTATTAGTGCCATTTAGAAAAGTCCTATTGA
>JBDTSJ010000074.1:0-66569 GCA_039931205.1 Acidobacteriota bacterium | reverse complement strand
CCAGTGCCATTCGAGACTCGATACTCCTCGTCTAGTCTTAATCGTTTAAGTACTGTCACAGAATAGCACATGGGAGAACGCAGCGGTTAGCGTTCTTCGAGATGCTTTAGGCGGGCGTCGAGAACTTCTTCCAACGATGGAGTTCCGAACGCCACATGTCGCGCATGTCATCGAAGTGGCGGTCCACGTCATTGAAGCGCTGGTCGATACGCGCCGCCATCTCTCCGATGCGGGCGTTCATGTCGCACAAACGGGCGTTCAGATCACTCATTCGTCCGTTGTTGATCAAGATCCCGATGAGCACGGTAATCATGGTGGGCGCCGTGGCAAGCGCGATGGTCAGTATTTGGAGCTGGTCCATGATCCTACAGTTCAAGCATAGCGCGGTTTTTCTCAGTTTAACCCTGGGGTGTGAACAAGCGTATGATTTACGTATGCTCCGCTATACAAAAGAGCACGCCTGGGTGCGGATGGACGACGAAATCGCAACCATCGGCATCACCAACTACGCGCAGGGGAAGTTGGGCGGTATCGTTTATGTCGACTTACTGAAGCCCGGTGCGGTGCTTGCACAAGGCACGGCTATGGGAACCGTAGAGTCCGTCAAATCTGTCAGCGAGCTATTCTTGCCTGTTTTGGGGGACGGCTTGTTGGACGGCGAGGCTTACGCGAAGTTCACGAACGCGGAAGGTTAGTTGCCGCCGGCCTGCTGATACGCGCCAATGACCTTGTTCACGTAAAAGCGGGTTTCGGTATAGGGCGGCAGGCCCTGGTAGCGAGCCACGGCTCCCTCGCCGGCGTTGTACGCGGATAGGGCCTTCACCACGTCGCCCTCGTATTTGACGAGGAGTTCCCGCAGCAGGCGGGTCCCCGCGTCGATATTCTGCCGCACGTCATAAGGATCGGCGCCTAGAGCCTTGGCGGTTCCGGGCATCAACTGCATCACGCCTATGGCTCCCTTAGGAGAAATTGCGTGAGGTTGGAAGGCGGATTCCACTTTTGCGACGCTGGCGACAAACGCGGGAGGAAGGCCTTCACGCAAAGCCGCATCGCGAATCATGTCACGAGGGTCATTCGATCGCACAGCAACGGTTTCTACAGGCGCCGGGACTTCGAGCACAGCCCGCAAAGGCTGGGCTGCGGAGACGGGCTGCGCGTCTTCGAATTCCTCGATGGCGATGATCATTTCGGCGGGTACTTCGATCACACCAGCGCCTTGAAACAGGCGAATGACATTTCCGCTACGCTCATGGCGGTCGGCTTTCATGCGGTTGCCGCTGGCGAAGGTGGCGTACTCCCCGGCCATAAGCGGCAGGCTTGCAGCGGCCAACAAGAAAATCCCGCGAAAGAGCATGTACAATCCTTGACGCAGCTACCCAGGCTGGCGTGTAGCTTTTTGCGATTACTTCCCGAATCCGGGAGCCACGGCGATGATTCCCAACCCAGCCAACAGCATAACGAACATGGCGGCCAGCATCATCGTCACGCGGGTGGGAGCGCCGGCGAACTCACGCCAAATCAGCAAGCCCCACAGTGCTGCCACCAAGGGCCCTGAATGGCTTAAGAGAAACGAAATGACGGGCGAAATCTGGATGGCGGGCGGAATTCCCAGGATCACTAGTCCGCTGAGCAGCCCGCCGACAAATACCACCCCAGCCAGCACGCCCAGCAAGTGGTGCATCAAGGGCATCTTGAAATAACGGCGAACTTCCAGGGGGCCGCCCTGCACGGGGAAATTCAGGAAGAACGGGACGATCATGACCGAGGAAGCGAATAATCCGATGACGGCCAGAAGAACTGCTCCGTAGGATGCCAACCCGTTGTCGCCAAACATCGCCTCCCCCAGCACGGGAAAAAACAAGCTGTAGAAAACTCCGGCTACTGACGCCAAGATGATTCCAACGGTCCCGGTTTTCGGCGGAGCAGTAGCCTTCACGCGCGGGTCGGCACGCAAAGCCGTTTCCGCGCTCAAGGCGATGCCTGCGCGATGCCAACGATAGGCGATGACAGCCAGCAGCCCTGCCAGAAGGGTAACGCCAGCCCCGCCAAATGCCAACAGCGGATTCACACCCGGCTGGGCGAAGTATTGCCAGCCGGCCGCGATGGCCCACGCAATACTGAACGCAATCGGAAAGGTCACCGTCATGCCGGACACCGAAACGGCGGCCAGCAGCAGAACGGTCGCCAAATTCAGGAGAATTCCGCTGCCCAACGCCCATGCGATCTTGCGGTAACCGGTGAGGATGAAATTGTCTTGAAATGTTAGTTCCTTCTGGTCCCACATGCCCAGGGTGAAGACCAGTAGGATGGCAGCCGCGAGAGCCCCCCAATTGAAGTCGTAGTAGAAGAGTTCAAAGCGGGCCTTTTTGGCCATCTTGAACAGCGACGCCCAGGATCCCCATCCGATCAGGGAAATGATCAGTGCGACCAATACAGCTGTTGCAGTGGTGGGAAGGAGCATATTTTATGTGCCGATAGCAGCGATCAGCTCTTCAATCTACGGCGTGGCCGGCTAGTGACCGTCGCCGCCCTCCTGGGTAGAGGCCTTCAGCGGAAATTGCGCGCCGGCCGGAATGGGAACCAACATTTGTTCCTTGCGATAAATCAGCGTGGAGGTATTGTAGCTGGCAATCTCGAACAGATGGCCATGTGTGATGGCATCCGTGGGACAAGCTTCCACACAGAAACCGCAGAAGATGCAGCGGTTGTAATCGATGTTATAGACCTTGGCGTAACGTTCGCCGCCGCTGATGCGCAACTGATCGGTATTTTCGGCGGCTTCAATATAAATGCATTCCGCCGGGCAAGCCGCCGCGCACAGAAAACAAGCCACGCACTTTTCCAGACCATTTTCATCGCGCTGCAGTTCGTGGACACCGCGAAAACGTTCCTGGAATTTTGCGGGGGCCTCCGGGTAATCTTCGGTCAGCGTGGGTTTCAGCATCTCCTTGAAGGTGATGCCCATGCCTTTGGCGATTGCGGCCGCGCCGCCCAGAACTTCGGAGATCGGATTTGCCATGATGGTTATTCCTTCTGAGTATCGCATGGGAACAATGGACTTGTGTGTGGTCCAATAGGAGCTTTGCCGCCCACGCGTACATCCATTTATCCGGTGACCTTTTGGGCCGGCCTGAGCCTACTGCTGCTGGCTTCCCGGCTTGCCCACCTCAACATTTTGTGGGCCGATGAGGATTACCACTTGGCGGTCGCGATTCAGACGCTCCACGGCAAGATGCTTTATCGAGATATCTGGTACGACAAGCCTCCGTTGAGCGCGTTGCTGTTTATGCTGTTCGGGGCGTGGCCGGGCTGGCCTTTGCGGCTGGTGTCCACGCTACTAGAAATAGGCGGGTGCGTGGTGGCGTATCGCTTTGCAAGCGCGCTGTGGACTCGCTATGAAGGCTTCGCCGCGGCTGGCTTGTATGCGTTCTTCCACGTGTTCTATTTCGCGCACGCGGTAATTCCCGTGGAACCTGACACGCTCATGATGCTGCCGCACATGCTAGCGGTGTACTGGGCGTGGCAAAAGAAACCGCTGTGGTCGGGAGTAATGGCCGGCATCGCATTTCTGCTAAACACGAAAGGAGCGTTCGTGCTGGCGGCTTGTTTTGTGTTTTACCCAGCGTCTTACACGGCAGGTTGGCTAGCGCTGCTGGCGGGCTTCGTCCTTCCCAACGCGGTGGCGGGTGCGTGGCTTTTTTCTCAGGGCGCCTTTCCCGATTACGTCAATCAGGTTTGGCGATGGGGATTTCTCTACGCCGCGTCGCCTCAACCGGAGCCACCCTTTGCGGCGCTCTTCCGCTTGTTCGGTTGGTTTGGGTTCCACGCCGCATTGGTAACGGGAACCATCGTCTCCGCGATCATGCTGCGCGACCGCAGTCTGCGCTTCAAACTCATCGCATGGTTCGGGATCTCGTTCATGGCGGCGGCTATTGGCTGGCGAATGCCGCCTCGCTATCTGGACCAGATGATCCCCGCTCTTATTCTGATGGCGGCATTCGGTGTGGTGGCGATCCTGCGTCGAAAGCAAAGCATCGGTATTGTGATTCTGGCCGCGGCTTTGCTTGTCCCGCTTATCCGCTTCGGACCTCGCTATGCGCAATTGATCGCGGAAGACCTTCACGGCCAAGGGCACGACTGGAGCGACACCACCATGGACCGCGAAAGCCGTACGGCCGCCGAACTGGTGAACCGTGCGGCGCGTCCCGGCGATACCGTTTTTATCTGGGGCTATCGCCCGAACATTGTCGCCTATACCCGCCTGCCGATTGCCGGACAGATGTGGGATTCGCAACCCATCACCATGGTTCCGGCGGATCGGCACCTGCGGGTCAACGATCCACTGGATTCTGAATGGGCCCGCGAGAATCGACAAGCGTTGATCCGTACAACTCCGTCGATTATTGTTGACGGGCTGTCCGCTTACAATCCGGAACTCGATATTCGGAAGGTTCCGGAATTATCAGGGTGGTTCGCGCGCTACTGCCAAATCGGCGAAGCGGCTTCGGGAATGAGCGGTCCGCCCGCGGGCGTCCGGATCTATCGGCTGTGTGAGCAGCGCTATCCTTAGAAATTCATGAACACTCGTGTGTATTTGGTCGTGGGTTTGTGCGCCGTGCTTGCCCTGGGTGGCTGTAAGCGCCGGCCCAGCGCGAGCGATGCTCCCAAGGAAGAACCTGTGGAGTTACTGAGCGTCCTACAGGCGGATGATCCCAAGGCCGCCGTTCAGTTCGCGCACGGATTCTATGGGCTGGAAGGTAACAACTGGCGCTGGACGGCCGCGAAGTTTGGAGTGGTGCTGGCGCCTCCCGCGGGCGGCGCGGATCGAGGCGCACGCCTGGAGCTGAAGTTCACCATTCCTGCCGTGATATTTGACCGGCTGGGACCGGCTACTCTTTCGGTCACCGTCAACGGAGTTGCTCTGTCGCCAGAGACGTACTCGAAATCCGGCGAATATAGTTACGTGCGCGACGTGAATGGGGATGTATTTGCGGGCGGGCCGGTCACCATCGAATTCCAATGCGACAAGGCGCTGCCGCCGGAGAACGGTGATAATCGGGAGCTTTCCTTAATCGTCACCAGCATCGGGCTCGCGGCGAAATGACGTTGCTGAAACGGGCGGCTTACTTTCTGGCCGCGCCGACTCTGTGTCTGGCGGTATTTTGGCGCGTGCCGTTCATCTGGTTTCGTATCGACGATTTCGCCTGGCTTTCTCTGCCCTTGAATGTTCACGACGCCGGCGGTTTGCTGGACGCCCTTTTCCATCCAGCAGCGCAAGGGACGGTGCGCGTCTTCAGCGAGCGGACATTTTTCCTGGTTCTGACCAGCCTCTTCGGCCTGACGTCCTGGCCATTTCGCGTGGTGGCGCTGGGCACGTGGTTCCTCAACCTGGCTTTGATCCAACTGATCGGCACGCGCTTGACCGGATCGCGGGCCGCGGGACTGCTGGCCGCGCTGTTATGGACCGTTAGCGCCGTTGTGGTGACGCCGCTCGCGTGGGCTTCGGCTTACAACCAGGTACTGTGCGCGTTCGTGGTGCTGCTCGCATTTTATGCGCGCCTGCGGTGGCTGGATTCAGGGGAGTCGAAATGGCGATGGGTGGAAGCGGCGGCATTCCTCTTGGGTTTCGGAGTGTTGGAGATCGTGGTCATGTATCCGCTGATCGTGCTGCTGCACGCAGTGCTCGATCCAAAGGCTCGCGCTCGCCTCGCCAGTTCGCTATGGATGTTCGCGCCGGCTGGCGCGTTCGCGCTGCTGCACCTGTTCGTTATTCCGAAGAATCCCAGTCCGATTTACCAACTTATCGTTGACGCGCAATTGGCTCCCAACCTGTGGCATTACGTGGAGTGGGCGATTGGTCCCAGCCGCATGGAACTGCGCAATCCGGCGCGCCAGACGCAAGGGCTGCTTGTGACCTGGGCGATCGCGGCTGCCTTGCTGGCATTCTTTGTCCAGAAACTGCGCGGCGGTGATCGAAGGCCATTGTTCCTGGGCGGATGGTTTCTCATTTGGATGGCACCTGTTGTTGCGCTGCCGAATCATGTGACGGATTACTACCTGACGATTCCCGGGATCGGCTTGGCGTGGCTGGCGGGGTGGGCTCTGGTGGAGGCTTGGCGCGCTGGTCTTGTGTTCCGCCTGGTGAGCGTCGCGCTCGCGGCCGGCTACTTCGCCGGATCGATCGCCGAAGTAGACTCCGTAACTTCCTGGATGCTGCGGATTAGTTCGCGACTGCGCATCGCGGGCCGAGCGATGGAGACGGAGGCGGCCGCGCATCCGGGGACCGCGATTGTGCTGCTGGGCATGGATACCGAAATATTCCTGCATGGTTTTCTCGATGGCCTCGGCCGGGTCACGGGCGTGGAGAACGTATGGCTGCCGCCCGGCGCCGATCAGTTGGCTACGGACCGCGATCTTTCGAAATTCCGCACCACGCCCGAAAAGTTGTTGGCCGAGCTGGATCGCGGGCAAGTCCGGGCGCTGGACGTTTCCGGTCTCGCGGGGCGGGACGTCACACTCAGTTATCACGAAGTACTGCGCACTGTGTTTCTCTCGCAGCATCCGGGTTTCGTGGACGTGGGCAACGCGGCTTATTCCACGCGGCTCAGCGATGGCTGGCACGACATTGAAAACGGAACCCGCTGGACAGGTCAGACCGCTCGCCTGAGCATGGAAATCCCGCCAGGGGCGCAAAAGCTCCGCGCGACGGGATTTGCGCCCGATTCAGCTTTGGCTTCCGGTCCGCTTATTGTGCGCTTCCGCGTCAATAACATGGCGATTGGCTCCACGACTCTAGAGGGCAAGGCGCAAGCCTTCGACGTAGAGTTCGCCCTACCGAAGGGATTACCTGGCTTTGTCGCAGTGGAAGTGGAATGCAGTAAGACATTTCGAGCGCCAGGGGATGCCCGCGAATTAGGACTGGTTTTCGGAACGTTTACTTTGCATTAGCGGCGAGCATTGCGTCCAGAGTCTCACGCGGGTAATAGCGCCCGCGCATCACCACGCTCCGAATCTTGCGCGTGTTGCGAATATCATCGAGTGGATTTGCGTCCAACAAAACCAAATCCGCCGACTTCCCGGCTTCGACGGTACCCATCACCGAGAGTACGCCGAAGTAAAACGCCGGACTTCGGGTAGCCGACTGTAGAGCCTCCAGCGGCGTAAGGCCGGATTCCACCAACAACTCCAACTCATCGTGCAAACTTTCGCCCAACGGAATCCCGGTGGCTGGACTAGTATCGGTCCCGGCCAAAAACTGAATGCCGACCCGATGCATGTCCCCAACCAACTGCTCATAGCGCTTTAGCAAGCGGGTGACGTGGGCTTTGAACTCAGCCAATTTGTCCGCCGGAAGGTCCTGCATGTACGGAGTCTTCAGAATCTCAGGACCCGCCTCGGCATAGCGTTTCAGAACAACCAACGTAGGAGTTTGCCATACGCCGTAGTTGGCCAGGGTCTCAAACAGGGCCGCTGCTTTTGGGGGATCGTAGGTATCAAGGAGGCCTTCCTCGGGTGGAAATCCAAACAGGCGCGCCCGTTCCGGCGCGGACAATGCCGGATCGGTCAACAATGCCAGGCGAGCCGCGCGCAGCTCGTCTTCTTTTGTGGAGCTCGCCAAGAGGATGTTAATCAGATGCTCCTGGCTGAGTTGCCCGGCTTCCGCGGCTTCGGCTGGGCTCACGGTCTCGGGCACATGCCCCGCGAAGGGAATGCCGATTCGCCGGGCCTCGGCGGCGAGGGCCAGGTACGCCTCCCGAGAAAGACTGCTGTAGACCTTGATGAATTCGGCGCCGTTGGCTGCCAGTAGTTCGACACCCAGCCGAGCTTCGTCGGCGTTGCTGACCAATATTGCTCCCGGTGACTCCGGCCGTACTGGTCCGTCGATCATTCCGGACACCACGAAGCGGACGGAGTCCGGACGATTGCGCCATGGAGCATAAGCTCGTGGCGCATTACCGGAATACATATCCCGCACACCGGTAATTCCGTTGGCGATCAGTACTGGAAATGCTTTATCCAGGGCGAAGAGATGCGCGTGCATATCCCACAAGCCGGGAATCATGAACTTGCCGGATGCGTCGACTACTGTGGTGCCGGGCAGGCGGCCGATGGCTGGCGCATCCCCGGTGGGCCGAATGCTCTCAATGACGGCGCCGCGGATGGTAACGGAAACGTCGGCCAGTGGCGGACGATCGGTGGCCTCGATCACGGTGGCATGTTCGAATACCAGAACCGGCCCAGACTGCGCGTTAAGCCTTGGACTGAAGGCGACCCACAATAAAACGCAGGTGGCCGCCAGCCGCAATGGTTATTTTTTCTCCAACTGCAAAATGACGCGGGCGGCCTTTCGCGAATCAAAGGAAGAGAGCCGTTTGGAACTGCTGTTGGACTCTCCAAGAGTCGCCTTCAATTCGTAGTCGGTATCCGTCCGCAATCCCGCAAAGTGATAGGTGCCGTCCTCTTGGGTAACGAAAGAGCGAATCTGCAGCGTGCGCATGTCCTTCAATTGCACGATCGCGCGCGCCACTGGAACCTGCTGCGCATCCGTCACGGATCCTTCCACGGAACGCAAGTTAGGATCTTCCTTCTTATCCTGGTTGCGCTGCTGCGCGCCCAGCACGGCGACGGAGGCCATCAGAACCGCGACGGCCACAATCCCCTGCAACGTGCCTCTGCGTAACGTGTTCATTTTTCCCTCACTTATTAGACGCGGGCGACAACAACAAAGTTTTATGAACTTGTTCCTGAGCCACAATCTCGACCTCTTTCGAGGCTGGCTCAAACCCTTTTAACGTGGCCGTAATCAAGTAATTGGCGGGTCCCGGCGGAACGCGGAAAGAAAACTCGCCCCGGGGACTCGATATTTGTTCCTGCAGCTTCTTTTCCGGCTGCTGCTTACGACTCAAGACAACCTTAGCTCCGGGCTGCGACCGCCCGGAGTCTAAGAATACTGTACCGGCGACAATGGCGTACGGTTCCGGTTGCGGCCGCTTGGACTTACCCTGGCCGCTGGCTAGAACGGGCAGCAGGATCGCGGCGGCCAGCACCGCGCAAGCGGCGACGATTCTATTCCTTGTCCTCGTCTTCCTCTTCGTCCTCATCGTCGTCGTCATCCTCGTCGTAGTCGTCGTAATCTTCGTCTTCGTCGTCTTCGTCGTCCTCGTCATCATCATCGTCGGCGCCGGGAGACAACTCAAGTGGTGAAACCCCGGTCACGTTCAGATTGGCGCCGCAGTCTTCGCAGATGAGCGAATCGCCTTCGTCCAGCTCTTCTTCGTCCACGTCAATCCCGGTATTGCACAGCGGACAGTTGACCATAACGAATCCTCCCTTTTGCGCGCCATGGAGTCCATGACTCATGACGCCCATTGAAACTACAGAATTTTGTTTTACCACGCATGAGGGCATTGGGGAAATGCCCGTTTCTATCTAAGCCGGTTGCAATACACCGGCCGCTCTGCGCAACGCCGGCAGCGGAACGGTTATTAACGTCTTTTCCAGGTCCTCACCTGACTCGATGACATACTTCAAATGTTGGGCCGCAATGCGAGTGCACCAGGGATCGGTCAGCGCATGGCCGGATTCCCGGCTCAGGTCCAACAATGCCGGATGCGGCAGCGCCAGCACTTTTTCCTGCTTGCCTTCCGGCTCCGGCTGGGCTTCCGTCCAAATCACAAATTTCACGTCCACGGTGTCGGCGTGACGGATGGAGATGCCGGTTTGCAGCCACCGGAATTCCACTTCCCAGGTCCGGCCGAACGGGTCCGGCCCGGCCTGAAAGCGGCGAAAATTATCAAGCATAAACCTCAGGGTAGCAAACTCACCCGGCGGTCTCATCCACCAAGACACACACATCCGGAAGATTGCGATAATCCTGCGCGTAGTCCAGCCCATAACCCACGACGAATTGATCCTGGATGGCGAACCCCACATAGTCCACGTGGACCTCGCGCAGACGGCGTTCCGGCTTATCGAGCAAGGTGGCCACGCGGAGCGACTTGGGTTTGCGCTGGGCGAGAAGCTGCAACAGATAGGTGAGCGTGACGCCGGTGTCCACGATATCCTCCACCACAATCACGTCGCGGCCTTCAATGGAGGAATCCAAATCCTTTACTAAACGAACCTGCCCGGAGGTACTCTTGCCGGCTCCGTAGCTGGACGCGGCGATGAAATCCAGGCGTACGGGCGTCCGAATGGCGCGCGCCAGATCCGCCAGAAAGATGCAGGAGCCTTTGAGAATGCCGATCAGGAAGATCGGCCCTGGGCCGCATTCCGCGTCGATCTGCGCGCCTAATGCCGAGACGCGCGCGTGAATGGCCTCCGCCGGTATAAGGACTTGTAACGTCGCCATAAGTAGTACGGTACGATACCAATAGGAGTATCTGCACTGGCACGAGCGAAGAAACTAGCAACAATCCCCGCACTTACGCCGCCCCCCCTCACAGAAATGTGGCGCGAGGCAGTGACCGCCGCGGAAGAGAAACAAGCAAAAGACATAAAAGTTCTGGATCTGCGTGAAGTCACATCCTTCGCGGATTACTTCATTATCTGCACGGGCGCCAACACCCGCCAGAACCAGGCGATTTGCAATGAAATCGAGAGTCACCTCAAAGAGTTCGGCGAGCGGCCCAACAGCGTCGAAGGTTACGATAACGCCGAATGGATCCTGATGGATTACGGCGATTACCTGATCCACATCTTCTCCGAAAAATCGCGCGTATACTATGATCTGGAACGCCTGTGGCGCGACGCTAAACCGGTAAAGCCATAGATCAGAAACTGGGCGAATGATCACAAACGCGCAATCCGGAACCACCATCGACGAGATCGGGCCTTCTATTTACCGAATTTCCACCCCCGTGGATATCCCCCAAATCCCCGGTGGGTTTACGTTTAACCAATACCTGATCGTCGACGAGGAGCCTTTGCTCTTCCACACAGGCTACCGCCGAATGTTTCCTCTGGTCTCCGAAGCCATTTCAAAAGTGATGCCGCTCGCGCGCCTGCGGCATGTGGGGTTCTCGCATTTTGAAGCGGATGAATGCGGCGCGTTGAACGACTTTCTGGCTACCGTGCCACAGAGCACGCCACTGTCCAGCGACATAGGCGCGTTGGTTTCCGTAAACGAAACCGCCGACCGCCCGGGACGGGGCTTGGCGAATGGTGAGGAGATGTCCATTGGGTCCAGGACATTGCAGTGGATCTACACGCCGCACGTTCCACATGGCTGGGATTGCGGAGTGCTGTACGACAAGTCCACTGGAACGCTGTTTTGCGGGGATTTGTTTACGCAAGCGGGGTCCAAGCACGCTCCCGTGACCTCCGAAGACGTACTACCGCTGAGCGAGCTGATGCGCCAACCGATGGATTATTTCGCGCACGGACGTGGAACTGGCGCCATCCTCGAAGGCTTAGCCGCACTTAACCCTAGGATGCTGGCCTGCATGCATGGCAGCGCGTTCCAGGGAGAGGCAGCCTCCCTGCTCCGGCGGCTCGCGAAAACGCTGGAAGCCTAGACTACCAGCCGACCGGCTTGCCCTCATTCTGCTTGTCGAGCCAAACCTGCAGAGGCGCGAAGTAATCCCGAATGGCTGTCGCATCCATCTCACGCCGTCCGGTTGCCAGGAAAAGCGCATCCTGCCACGGTTTCTCTTGCCCCAGGCTTAGCATCGCATTCAGCTTGGTGCCTGCTTCTTTGCTGCCATAGATGGAGCAGCGATGCAACGGCGTTCCCGCACTGCCGGGACATCCGGCCGATTCCGCCAAGGACCGGTGGAATTGGAATTGCAATATGTGTGCCAGGAAATACCGCGTGTACGGCACGTTCGCAGGTACGTGATACTTGGCGCCCGGATCGAAAAACTGGGCGTCCGGGCGATCCTCCGGAGAGGCTACGCCCTGATACTTCTGGCGCAACTCCCACCATGCTTTGTTGTAATTTTCCGGAGTCACTTCGCCCGAGAAAACTTTCCAGCGCCACTGGTCGATCATCAGGCCAAACGGGAGGAAGGCCACTTTCTCGAGTGCCCTCTGCATCAGTAATCCGATGTCCTTCGAGGCATCCGGGGTCTTGGGAATGAAGCCGAGTTTCACCAGATACTCCGGCGTGATGGATAGAGCGATGGTATCGCCGATGGCTTCATGGAAGCCGTCGTTGGCGCTATCCCGGAAAATCAACGGCAGCTTGTTATAAGCGCGTTGGTAGAAGTTGTGCCCCAACTCATGGTGGATGGTGGTGAAGTCTTCTTCGTTGATGTTGATGCACATCTTGATGCGCAGATCGTTGTCATTGTCGACGTCCCATGCGCTGGCGTGGCACACCACTTCACGATCCTGCGGCTTCACGAACAGGCTGCGCTGCCAGAAAGTATCCGGCAGCTTCTCGAATCCCAAGGACGTGAAGAAGCCTTCGCCGTACTTCACCATGTCCAGCGGCTTGGTCTGCTTGCTCTTCAGGATGTCGGTGAGGTTATAGCCGGGATCGGCGCCCTCCGGCTTCACCAGGTCGTACACGTTGGACCAATCCTGGGCCCAGATATTGCCCAGCAGATGGGCCGGTATGGGGCCTTTTTCCGGTACGACGCTCGCGCCGTATTTCTGCACCAGCTTGTTGCGCACATAGGCATGCAGCGAGACGTAGAGGGGTCGCACTTGCTCCCACAAGCGATCCAGTTCTTTGGTGAACTCGTCGGCTGGCATGTCGTATTTGGAGCGCCACATGGCGCCGGTATCGGCGTATCCCAATTCCTTGGCGCCTTTGTTGGAGAGTTCCACAAAGCGAGTGAAATCCTTCTTCATGGGCGGCGAGATGGTGTGCCAGCCTTTCCAGACATCCAGCAATTCAGCCGCGTTTCGGCTCTTGGCCATCACGTCGGTGACACCATTCACGTCCAGGCACTTCTGGGGAGGCGCAGTCGCCGCCGAGCCGGCCACCGCAACAGGGGCCTCGCCCTTGCAATACTTGCCTTTCCCGTAGGTTCCTTCCAGAGAGGCCCCCAGCTTCGTCACTTCCTGGCTCTCTTTGGGATCGGAGGGCGCGGCTAAGGTGAGCCCGCGCTTTAGAAGGTCCATTTTGCGACGCTGGTCGGCCGGAAGCTGAACACCGTCATATTTCGCCGCTTCCTTGGCCAGAGTGACGCCGTAGGAGATGGCACGCTCGTTGGCGGTGGCAGAAAGAGCCTCCGTGTCGTCGGTGATGAAGTTCGCCTGCACCCAGGAGGCCTGCGCCGATTCCAGGAACAGGCTGTACATCTTCTTCTCGGCCTCGTCCAGGAAAGGCTTGGCCGTCTCAGCAGAGGGTTTGGCCGTTTGGTTACACGCAGCCAAGAATGTGGTGGTCAGCAGGAAGAAAGCGCAGAGAGAACGATGGATCATCCGCATGAGGCCATCATACTAAAGTCTAAAGCGATGGCATCGTTCTCCCCTGCTGTTGTGGAGGTCACCGCCTTTTAGTCGGCGGAAACCATTTCGGCGAACTCCGCTTTTGCGCGCGGCTTCAATGCGGGCAGCATCGCTTCCAGCACCTGCCCCACGCGCTCGGCGAACACGAACTGCAACTCATTGCGGACCTCTTCGGGCAAGTCACGCAAGTCCTTCTGATTGCCCTTGGGCAGGATCACGCGCGTCAATCCCGCGCGACGTGCGGCCAGGACCTTTTCCTTGACGCCGCCGATAGGCAGCACCAAGCCGGTCAGTGTTACTTCCCCTGTCATAGCGGTATCGCTGCGCGCCGGGATGCCCGAATACAAGGAGGCCAGCGCGGTGGTCATGGCAACGCCGGCCGAAGGACCATCCTTCGGAATCGCGCCCGCGGGAACGTGAATGTGCAGTCCCGCGTTCAGGAAGCGCCTGGGGTCCAAGCCGAATTCGGCAGCGTGACTCCACAGGTAACTGCGAGCCGTTTTGGCGGATTCCTGCATTACTTCGCCTAGCTGTCCGGTGATGGTGAGCTCCTTGCCGTCCGGCAGCAGCGCGGCTTCGATGTACAAAACGTCGCCGCCGGATTCGGTCCAGGCCAGCCCGGTCGCTACTCCCGCCGGTAGTTCCTTGCGGTAATCCTCGGGCGAAATCGCCTCGGGACCCAACAGCTCCAGGACGTCAACGCCGGTCACGACGGTCTGTTCCACGCGGCCCTCGGCGATCTTCACCGCCACCTTACGGATCACGCGGCCCAGGACCTGTTCCAGTTTGCGAACGCCGGCTTCGCGGGTGTAGCCGCGAATCACTTTCGACAGGGCCTCATCGGTGATCACCAGCTGCTCGGCAGTGACGCCGGTGTGTTTCAACTGTTTCGGCAGCAAATAGCGGCGCGCGATTTGCGTCTTCTCTTCTTCGCTGTAACCCGACAAGCGCAGGATTTCCATGCGATCCAGCAAAGGAGCCGGGATCGAGTCCAGAGTGTTTGCCGTGGTGATGAACAACACCTTCGACAAATCGAATGCCAAGTCGAGGTAGTTGTCGCGGAAGGTCTTGTTCTGTTCGGGGTCGAGAACTTCCAGCAGAGCATGCGCCGGATCGCCCCGGAAATCGCGGCCCAGCTTGTCGACTTCGTCCAGCATCAAGACGGGATTCGCGAACCCCGCGCGCCGCATGGCCTGAATCAGCCGTCCCGGCATGGCGCCGATGTACGTCCTGCGGTGGCCGCGCAGCTCTGCTTCATCGTGCATGCCCCCCAGGCTCAAGCGCTCAAACTTGCGCCCTAATGAGCGGGCGATGGATTGACCCAGCGAAGTCTTACCGACACCCGGCGCGCCCACCAGGCAAAGGATGGGAGCCTTGGCCTCGGGGTTCAACTTCAACACCGCCAGGTGCTCGATGATGCGGTCCTTCACTTTCTCGATGCCGTAATGGTCGTCATCCAGCACCTGCCGGGCGTTTTTCAAATCGAGGTTATCCTCGCTGCGCTTTTCCCACGGCAAGTCGATGACATACTCCAGCCAAGTGCGGATTACGTTGTGTTCCGGCGATGCGGAATTGACCTTATCCAGACGAGCCAATTCCCGCTCCGCTTCCTTACGAACCTCGTCCGGCAATTGGACCTTGGCCAGCTTTTCCCGCAAGCCCTCGGCTTCCGCCTCGTCGCTGTTCTTCTCGCCCAGTTCCTGCTCAATGGCCTTCTTTTGCTGGCGCAGGACATACTCCCGCTGCTCGCGCGAGATCTCGGTGCGCGCTTGCTCGGAAACCTTGGTGCGGATTTCGGCGATGTCCACCTCATGCGAGAGCCACGCCAAAACCATCCGCAAACCTTCCAAACGGGTGGGCGTTTCCAGCAGCGCCTGCTCTTTTTCCACGTCCAGATTTAGAATGGACGCCACCATGAAGGCCAGTTGCAGCGGATCGGCCTGCCCGCCGAACATCCGTGCGATTTCCTGCGGGGTTTGTCCCTGCACCAGGTTGACCAACTTGGATCCGGTTTCGATAATCGAGAGTGTCAGCGCTTCGGTTTCGCGCGTGGAGTCGTCGGGCAGAGGCAGCACGCGATAGCGGGCCTTGGTGTAGCCGTTCTGTTCCAGCTTTACCAGCACCACGCGCTCCACGCCCTGGACAAAAATTTCACGTTGGTCGGAACGGCCTGGGTTGGATTTTCGGATGACCGCCCGCGTTCCGACCGTGTAAAGATCGCCCGCATTAGGTGAGTCAACGGAATTATCGCGTTGCGCGACGACGATGATTTCTTTCTCTTCGGTAGCCAGTGCGGCTTCGACAGCGGCAACCGATGCAGAACGGCCCACCGATAGAGGCATCATCAATCCCGGATACAACACCGAGTTTTTCAGCGGTAATACCGGAAGCGTTCTGAATTCCAGTTCGGCCATAATCTTCTCCCCTCGTATCTATCTATTACTACGATGCGTCTGCGCCCGCGGCCGATTCTAACTTTGAGCGCAGATTTTATGAGGAGAACGAACTCAATAACCTACGCTCAACTTAGTTGCTCAGCTAACTGGTACTTCAACTTACGGGTGCCACCGCCAAGTCGCCTTGCACCAGGAAACCCCGGAACAGCGCCAGGAAGATAGGACACGATTCGCTTCTGATTGATCGGTACCACTCCAGGTAGATGCTCCGGCGCCGAAAACTGTTCACCGGAACTCATCGCGAAGCAGGTGATTTGCTTGAGGAAGAACGTGCCTAATACCTCAGGCCTTCGCCGTGGATTCCACCGGGGCCTCCACTTCCAGCGTCATTACCCCGTCGCGCACATCCGCCACTACTTTCTGCCCGTCGCGGACTTCTCCGCCGACCAGCTTGCGCGCTAGCGGTGTTTCCACTTCTTTCTGAATGGCGCGCTTGAGAGGCCGAGCCCCGTAAGCAGGGTCGTAGCCGACCTCGATGATCCGCTCCCTGGCTGCATCGGTCAGCACCAAATCGATGTGCCGCTCCGCCAAACGGGCCTGCAGGGTTTCGAGCTGAATGTCCACGATCTTCTTGAGCTGCTCACGGTTCAAGCTCTGGAAATTAATGATCTCGTCCACGCGGTTCAGGAACTCCGGCCGGAACAGGCGTGGTAAATCGTCCCTCTGCGCATTGGAGGTCATGATGACCATGGTGTTCTTGAAGTCGACGGTGCGGCCCTGACCGTCGGTCAAGCGTCCGTCGTCTAAAACCTGCAAGAGCACATGGAATACGTCTGTATGCGCCTTTTCGATTTCGTCCAGCAGGACCACCGAATAGGGCCGGCGGCGGACGGCTTCCGTTAACTGGCCGCCTTCGTCGTAGCCGACGTAGCCTGGAGGCGCACCGACCAGGCGCGATACGCTGTGCTTTTCGCCGTATTCGGACATGTCGATGCGAATCAGAGAGCGCTCATCGTCGAACAGGAACTGCGCCAGGGCGCGCGCCAGCTCGGTTTTCCCGACGCCTGTGGGTCCCAGGAACAAGAAGCTGCCCATGGGCCGCTTGGGGTCTTTCAACCCGCCGCGAGCCCGCATGACGGCGTCCGCGACGGCGTCCACGGCTTCTTCTTGACCCACCACACGTTTGTGCAGCTCTTCGCCCAGGTGCAGCAGCTTTTGGATTTCGCCCTCCAGCAACTTCGACAGCGGAATGCCGGTCCAGCGGCTGACTACGTGGGCGATGTCTTCTTCGTCCACTTCTTCTTTTAGCAAGGTGGGCTGATGGGACTGTAATTCCAGCTCTTTTTCGAGGCCGGTGAGCTTGCCATATTTGAGTTCGGCCGCTTTGTTGAGGTCGTAGGCACGCTCGGCTTGCTCGATCTCCTGCTTCACCTGTTCGATCTGGGCGCGAATGCCGCGCTGGCGTTTCAGGGCTTCCTGATCGGTCTGCCACTGGGCCTTCAGAGTGGAGGTCTCAGTCTTCAGCTCGGCGATTTCTTTTTCTATTTTGGACAGGCGGTCGCGGGAGGCCTGGTCCGATTCTTTCTTCAGCGCTTCCCGTTCGATTTCCAGCTGCATCTGGCGGCGCATGGCCTCATCCAGGCTGGCTGGCATGGAGTCGATTTCGGTGCGCAGCTTGGCGGCGGCTTCGTCCACCAAATCGATGGCTTTGTCGGGCAGGAAGCGGTCCGAAATGTAACGCTGGCTCAAGATGGCCGCGGCGACCAGGCTGGAGTCCTTGAGGCGGACGCCGTGGTGGACTTCGTAGCGCTCCCGCAGGCCGCGCAAGATCGAAATGGTGTCTTCCACCGACGGCTGGTCCACTAATACCGTCTGGAAGCGGCGCTCCAGGGCAGCGTCTTTTTCGATGTGTTTGCGGTACTCGTCGAGGGTGGTGGCGCCAATGCAGTGCAGTTCCCCGCGCGCCAGCATGGGCTTCAGCAGGTTGCCGGCGTCCATGGCGCCTTCGGCTTTTCCGGCTCCGACGACCGTATGCAACTCGTCTATAAACAGGATGATGCGACCTTCAGCCGACTGTACTTCTTTAAGCACGGCTTTAAGGCGTTCTTCAAACTCGCCCCGGAATTTAGCGCCGGCGATCAGCGCGCCCATGTCCAGCGAGACGACCTTCTTTTCCTTCAAACCCTCGGGAACGTCGCCGCGCATGATGCGTTGGGCTAAACCCTCCACGATGGCGGTCTTGCCAACGCCCGGCTCGCCAATCAGGACGGGGTTGTTCTTGGTGCGGCGCGATAACACTTGTATTACACGCCGAATCTCTTCGTCGCGTCCAATGACTGGATCCAGCTTGCCTTGGGCGGCCAACTGGGTCAGGTCCCGGCCGTATTTTTCGAGAGCCTCGTAGGTGGCTTCGGGATTCTGGGTGGTGACGCGCTGGCTACCCCTTACTTCCTGCAGGGTGCGCATGAGGCGTTCCTTGGTAAGCCCAAGATCTTTAAAGACTTTGTCGTCTGAGGCGGCCAGCAGAATGTGCTCGACCGAGATGTAGTCATCCTTGAGACGTTTGGCTTCCGACTCGGCCGAGGCGATCAGCTTGTTTAGGCGCGCGGTAACGTAGATCTGGTCCATCGGAGCGGAAGCTCCGGAAACCTTGGGGAGTCTGTCCAACTCTTGCAGCAACCGTTGGTGAACCGCCTCCAGCTTTACATTCGCTTTCAACAAGATAGACTGCGCCAAGCCGCCCTCTTGTTCGAGCAAAGCGGTCAGAAGGTGCTCGACCTCAAGCTGCTGGTGGCCGCGCTTGCCAGCTATAGCTTGGGCTGCCCGCAGCCCCTCTTGTAGTTTTTCGGTGAAACGATTGAAATCCATAAAGAAACCGCCTCTTTGAAAGATCGTATCACGTTAGTGTGTCAATATGCAATTAGTTTAGTCCGCTATTATCAGATTAATTCGTCGACCGGGGACTCGGCATTAAACTGCGTATCCCCGATGTCATGTAGCGCTGCATACTCAGTGGTCCGAAGGACACCAAAAGCTCCGGAATATGATCGCCGTCGGAATCCAGAGGGCAGAACACCGCCAGAAATCCGGCACCTTGCCCAGCTTTACGGATGTCGTGAAGCACGAATATCTCCTCAGTGCCGAACATGCGCGAAAGCTCCGACATAAGGATGCCCCACAGGCCGGCGTGGAGGCGAAGCTCGTCCAGGAACTGCAGCATGTCATCGCTGTGGATGGCCATGACTTCCTGTCCTCCAAAGCCCTCATTCAGCATGACGGTTTCCGCCTCTTTTGCGGCCTGAAACGACGGAAAGACAGCCATGATGTGGCCTTTGGGATAAAAGACGCCGAACGAAATATCGGCCGTACTGAAGAACCCCCATAAATAGCTATGAGCGACGGTGGGGATCGATCCATGTGGTTTGGGTTGAACTTGATGACCCGCGTGGGAAGATTCCAAGTCCGCCATTTCTTCGAGAAGATAGTCCAGGACGTTGGTTAACGATTTCCCCACGCCTTTGTCCGACAGGTTGCCCGCCGCCGAACGCGCGTCCCGGAGGCTGGCGATGTATTCATTGGGCATCGCGCCCAGCAGGTAAGTCCGCGCCCCTTGTAAGTGTTCCCTTATCAGGGCGACATCTTCTTTGCGGTAAAGGTCGAGTGTGCCGAGGATCTCATCCATGCGGGCAATATCCAAGGTCGTCTGCTCCGCATTCAAAACTAATAAAGCCATATGCTTGGCCTCCTGCTTCAGAGATGCGTGGGAGCGGACGTCCATTACACGGTACAATCGTCCCTTTCATGGCCACTTCGCGAATTCTCGACGTTGGATGCGGGATCAACAAGCTCCCGGGCTCCCTTGGAATCGACCGCAATCCGGCATCCAGGGCGGATGTTCTGGTCGAATTAGACCGTTTCCCCTATCCCTTTCGCGACAATTCGTTTGACGGATTACAGGCGGTGCATGTAATTGAACACGTCTCGGACGTAATCGGCGCGATGGAGGAGTTTCACCGCGTGGTGCGGCCGGGGGGCGAAGTTTTCCTGGCTACTCCGCACTATACGGACTTTTCGAGTTTTTGCGATCCCACGCACAAGAGCCACCTGACCAGTTTTTCGATGCGCTACTTCAGCGAAGGGGATAACGCGGGCTACGGCTACTATTCCGCAGCCCGATTTGAAGAGACTTCCGTACACGTAAAGCTACTAGCTCTATGGCGCTGGCTGGGCTTCGAGTTTCTAGTGAACGGGTCCAAGCGCTTCCGCCGGTTCTGGGAGCATTACCTGTGTTTCATTGTGCGCGGCAAGGTGATCGAATGGCGGCTGAAGGTGGTGAAAGCTGCAGCCGGTAAACATGATCGGGAGACTGCTCGACAGCTTGCGCCACCGGGCTCGGCGTAACGCGTGGACGGCCGATCAGGCACTGGGGCGCCGCGGGGAGGACTTGGCGCATCGATACTTACGCCGCTTGGGCTTCGTGATCGTGGCTCGGAATTACCGCTTGGCGGCGGGAGATGCGGAGGCCGACCTGATCGCCTGCGAGGGTGACGAAGTGGTGATCGTAGAGGTGAAGACTCGCACCACCGCCGAGCATGGACCGCCGGAGCGGGCCATTTCGCCCGAGAAGCAGCTGGCATTGAGCAGAGTGGCTCGGGAGTATGCGCGCAAGACTGGCACCCCGGCGGCGCAACTTCGTTGCGATGTGGTGACGGTGCTGATGACGGAGCCTGCGCGGATTGAACTTTTTCGCCGCGCCGTCCGATTGACGCATGTAGCCTGAGCTATCCTAAGACCTTGAGCGCGACACTAGCCACGCCCCAACCCACCGTCCAGCAGCGCCGCACGGCTTTGATCGCCGTCTCCGCCGCGACCATTATCCAGGTGATGGGACAGATGTTGATTAAGAGTGGCGCGGATTTGCTGCCCGACTCGCCAACATTGATGCAGACTGCGGTCGGCATGTTTACGATTTTGCCTTTGTTTTGCGGTTACGCGCTGTATGGCCTGTTTACTGTGATTATGGTCTTCGCGCTGCGGCACGGGGAGTTGTCACTGCTGTATCCCATCATGGCGTTGAGCTATGTTTGGGTGGCCGTGGTTTCAGTGGTGTTCCGGCACGAACCAATCAGCATGACGCAGATAGCGGGGATCACGACAATCGTGATTGGAGTGGCCGTGCTGGGACGGGGGAGCAAAATCGCATGACTCCCTGGTCGTCGATTTTGTGGATCTTGTGTAGCGGAGTGATCGGGAGCGTTGGAGCCGCCGGTCTGAAGGCCGGAGCAGGCCGGTTGAAGCTGAACATTCACGCATTGGCTACAAATTGGCAGTTGATAGGCGGTGTATTCGCGTACCTGGCCTCGTCGGTTCTCTTCGTGAAGGGCATGCATCAAGGGCAACTGGCCGTGCTCTACCCAATTGTGGCTGTAGGGCAAGTATGGACGCTGATGTGGTCACGACTCTTGTTCGGAGAAGAGCTTACGCGCCACAAGCTGATTGCAGTGGCTCTGATTCTGACGGGGGTATCACTGGTAGGGCTCGGCAGTAATTAGAGGGCCGGCCGCAGCAGCACCTTCATTACGCCCTTGGTGGCCGCACGGGCGAAGGCTTCCGGGGCGCGATCCAGCGGGAACTGATCCGACACCAGGCTGGCTACTTTCACTTTACCCGACGCCAGCAGAGGGAGCGCTACCTCGAAGCGGCCGCACCGTGAACCGACCATCGTAATCTCATTCACGATGGGAACCGCAGTGTTGATGGACACCAGCCCGTGAACTGTTGACTTCATGATGACGATCCCGCGAGGCTCGGTCATGGCTATGGCGGTGCTGAGGCCGTCGCTTGATCCGGTGGAATCGACGGTGAAGGGATACGCGCTTACTGGCATCTTCCGGGGAGCCAGTTCCGTGGAGACGCCGGCCCATTCCACTAGCCGCATTTTTTCAGGATGGCGGCCGAAAAGGTGCACTTTTGCACCATGGGCGGCCAGCACTTGGGCGATCAGTAAGCCCAGCTTGCCGTCTCCTAACACGGCGACGCGCTCGCCTTTCGGAATCTTGACCTGGTCCAGAATCTCGCAGGCGGCCGCGACTGGTTCGACAAATACGGCGTCCTCAGTGGACAGCTTGTCCGGCACGCTGTGCAGATTGCGGACCGGCAAGGTGAGGAACTCGCGAAATGCTCCCGGATGTTTGACGATCCCGAGCACGGTGCGGGTTGGGCAGTGGCGTCCCAGCTTACGTTTGCACCATTCGCATTCGCCGCAGGCGAGATTAATCTCGCCACAGACCCTCTTGCCGATCCATCGATTGTCTGCGCATGCGGTCACTTCGCCTACAAATTCGTGACCCGGCGTGCCTGAGAAGCCGTAGTAGCCCCGTTGCAATTCCAGGTCCGTGGAACAGATTCCCGCGGCCAGCAAGCGAATCCTGGCGAAGCCTTGGGGTACGCGCGGGAGGGGCTGTTTACACACGTCCACCCGCCCGTTTTCCAAATGGACCGCTAGCATCGTTTAAAGTTAATTATATGGCGTCAGCAACGCAATCCGCGGTGGCCGAACTGGTCTGTTTCGACTCGTCGTGCCGCACGCGTTATGCGATCACCGAGGTTCTATATAATTGTCCGAAATGCGGGGGGCTGCTAGAGGCAGGTTACTCCGGTGAAGCCCTCGATCCGGGCGAATTAAAGCGCATCTTCAGCGAACGTCGCCGCAACAACACTCCGCTAGATCAAAGCGGGGTGTGGCGATATCGTGAGTTGTTTCCGTTCCTGGATGACTACCGGCATGTGGTGACGTTGCGCGAAGGGAATACTCCGCTGCTGAACGCTCCTATCGCTGCGAAATACGGTGGACTGGACCGATTGGTTTTCAAACATCAGGGCTTCAATCCGACCGGCTCATTCAAAGACAACGGGATGACGGCGGGAGCCTCGCAGGCCAAACGCCTGGGCATGAAGCGGGTGGCATGCGTGTCTACCGGGAATACTTCCGCGTCGATGGCTGCCTACGCCGCCGCGTGCGGAATGGAGGCGCTGATCTTTTTGCCGAACGGCAAGATCGCGTTCAGCAAACTGGCGCAGGCGCTGGAATACGGCGCCAAGACGCTGCAGGTGGAGGCTAATTTCGACGAGATCCTGGCGTTGATTCGAGTGCTGGCGGAACGGCTCGGAATCTATCTCTTGAATTCGATGAACCCGTTCCGCGTGGAAGGCCAGAAGAGCATCATGTTCGAAATGCTCGACCAACGCGATTGGCGCGTGCCGGATTGGGTGGTACTGCCGGGTGGGAACCTGGGCAACGTGTCGGCTTTCGGCAAGGGTTTGCGCGAGGCCAAGGCGGTGGGTTTGATCGACAAGCTGCCCAGGCTCGCGGTGATCCAAGCGGAGCATTCCGCGCCGTTCGAGGAATATTGGAAGCGCGGCGGCACCGGCGAGTTTCATGCTGTCACCAAACCGGAGACGCTTGCAACGGCGATCCGCATCGGCGATCCGGTGTCATGGCCCAAGGCGCTGCATGAAGTCCGCACTAGTAATGGCACGGTGGAGAAAGTTACTGAACAAGAGATTGCCGACGCTAAGGCGCAGATCGGTATATGCGGCATCGGGTGCGAGCCTGCTTCGGCGGCAACACTGGCGGGCATTCGCAAGCTTACTGCACAAGGCGTGATGGACCCGGGGGCCGATGTGGTTGCCGTACTTACCGGCAACGTTATGAAGGACCCGGATTACATTTACAAGTACCATACGGGGCAGTTAGAGGCTCCGGACGGGTCCATGATTCGGAGTACGTACGGGAACCAGGCCATTGTGGTGCCGAATGACGCGGACAAGATCGCGGCGCTACTGGGGTAGCGTGGACAGCCAGGCTGCAGCGGCCACCTAGCGGCGTTCGGTGATTGAGACGGGCTGGTCCAGGCGGAAGCCTATCCGGGTTTCTACATCCAGGGCGGCGGCATTGCCGCGGGACATGGCTACTGCTGCGGCGCCGGCTGCACCACCGGCCGCGGCACCGATGGCCGCGCCTTTTCCGCCGCTGGCGGAGGCTCCAATGGTGGCTCCCAGTACCGCGCCAATGCCCACTTTGATGGCGTCCGCTTTCCGCGAAGTATCGCCCTTACGGACGAACCGGGCCGTCTTCAGGGGGATCTTCTGGCCGTCCGAGGTGGTGAGACTGGAGAGTTCCAGCGTCATCGTCGCTATACCTTGGATGCGGCCGGCCGCGTCTACATCCGTGACGTGGCCAAACACCCGGGCGCCACGCTCCGCGATCACCCAACCGTCCACGACCAACGGCTGATCCAGAGTTGCCTGGAATGTATCGCCGGCAACATTTCGATCACTAGCTAGGCGCTCGCCGAGCCGGACCTGGATCAGCGTTCCCGCTGCCACGGTCAAAGTTTGTGGTGGGGGTGCAGGCAAATCCGCAGTGCCGATTTGGGCTATCAACGGGTCTGGATCGTCAGCCGCGACTTCGGGAAGCGGCTCGTCCAAGGCTATGGCGGCATCCAGCGACAGGGCGGCGCGCTCCGCTTTGAGGGGCCGAAACGCCCTCGGAGTCTTCTTAATGACGGCCATCTTTCGTGGCGCGGCCTGCACTTTGACCGGTTCTGGAACGCTTTCAGGAACAGCTGCGGGTTCAGGAGCAGGCGCTCCCTGAACGGGAAGAATCACGGCTGGCGGGGCGATCGGCGGCGTCGGACGCGCGGCAACAAACAGCAATGCTCCGCCAAACAGGCAGCCTGCGCCGAAGGCTAACAGGGGTTTCGGGCTCACGGTAAAACCTCCTTGTTCATTAAACGCGCGCGAGCGGCATCCGGTTGCGGTTTAAAATAGAGGGAGTGTTTCCCGACTCTTACCAAATCGGCCCTGTGAAGATCCAACCGGCAACGGTGCTGGCCCCTATGGTCGGCGTGACGGATACCATTTTCCGGCGTTTGATCCGGGAGCAATCCGGTTGCGGGCTGATCATGACGGAGTTCACCAGTTCGCATGGCGTGGTGGCGACCGCCAAGCATCACGGTAGGACGCGCACTTTTCGCTACTTGTACTTCGACCCCGAGGAACACCCCATTTCGGCGCAACTCTTTGGCGCTGACCCCGATGTGATGGCGGACGCCGCTCGCTATTGCCAGGACCAGGGCTTCGACTTTCTCGACATCAACTTCGGATGCCCGGTCAAAAAAGTTGTGCGCTGCAATGGAGGCTCCGGCTTGCTGCGCGACTTGCCGCTGGTGGAGGCTCTGCTGAAGAAGGTCCGCGGCGCGATCTCGATTCCGTTGACCATGAAGTTCCGCGCCGGGTGGAACGACCAGGAATTGGTGCATGTGCAGATGGCTCGGCTGGCGGAGGATTGCGGCGTGCAGGCCGTGGCGCTGCATCCGCGCACGCGGGAACAGGGATATGCAGGCTTATCGGATTGGACGCGGATTGCGGATGTGAAACGGGCGGTCAAGATTCCTGTGATCGGCAACGGCGATATCATTACGCCTGAGGACGCGGTCCGCATGGTGCGGGAAACCGGTTGCGATGCAGTCATGATCGGCCGCACGGCTTCGTCCAACCCGTGGATTTTCCGGCAAATCGAAAGCTTCGTGAAAACCGGCAGCTATCCGGTGCCTACCGAGGAAGACCGCTACGCCATCATGAAGCGGTATTACACGATGCTGTGCGAGCACGGAACACCCGACAACGTCGGCAAGATGAAACAGTTCGCCACCTATTTCACCAAAGGGGTTCAGAACGGGGCCGGCTTGCGCGCGGAGATTTACACGCTGCATGAAGCGCAACCGATCCTGGATGCGGTGGACCGCTTCTTTGAACGCGAACTCGCACGCCTAGTGAGTGTCTAGCATCCTGCCCATGCGATGATCCTTGTCCGCTGCGGTGCGGTCGCCGAGTTCCCGATAGGATTTCGCTCGAGCAAAATAAACCTGCGAATTAGCTGGCGAGAGGTGAATCAGGCGGCTGAAATCGGCAATCGCGGAAGCATGCTGGCCCAATTCCTGATACGCGGAGGCACGCTGGTAAAGATTATCCATATCCGGGCGAAGCGCGACGGCCTTGTTGAAATCGTCCAGGGATGCCTGGTGCTGACCCAACCCGCTTAACGCGACTCCCCGCAGGTTGTACCCGCGGTCCAGCGCTGAATCCAGAGCGATCGCGCGCTCACAATCCTCGATCGCTTCGCGGAATTGCCGCATCAGCAGATACACCCCGGCACGATGGAGATACGGTTCCGGATCATTGGGCCGCAGCCGTATCCCCTCATTCAAATCCGCCATCGCCAGTCCCGGCTTATTCAAAGCGCTCTGCACCGAGGCCCGTAATAGGATCGCTTCCGCAAATTCGGTGCGCAGCAGGATCGCCCGGTCCAGCGACATCAGGGCTTGCGGATAGCGCGTGTTGACCACCTGGCGCCTCCCGGCGTCGAAGGATTCGTCGGCATGGATCGGATCCAGCGACCGCTTGTAGACATACGCCGTGCATAACAGGGCCGCCACTGCCGCTAGTCCTATTTGGAACAACACCCGGCGTTTGCGCCGCAAGTACTCCGCCGCGTCCAAAGGCAACTGCAGGTCGCGGCTACCGGTCTGGACAATAGCGCCCGCCAGCTTGAAGGAGTCTCGCATTTGCAGCACTTTCTATTCAAAACGCGACGGAAGCCCACCAATCCAGCTAATGCGAATCCCATCAGCGCGTAAGTGCCGGGTTCCGGCGTCGGAACCGCGAAGCCGCTGAAACCGGAACTGCCGAAGTCGTTGCGAGTGATGCTGCTGCCGCAGTCGTTCGAAATGACGTTGGTGCCCAGTGTCACCGCCGCGTTCAAGGCAATGGCCCGGCCGCAAGTTATGCTGGCAGACGTGATCAGCGTGATGCTGTCATGCGCCAGGATATTTCCAGCGAAGATGGTCGCGGTACCTAGCGTGGCGGAACTTCCCAATTGCCAGTAGACTCCGGTATTCGCTCCACCGTTGATCACCTGGACACTGGCGGCGGTAGCGGTGGTCAGCGCGGTGCCGATTTGAAAAACGAACAATGCATTCGGATTGTTCTGCGCATCCAGCACGAGACTTCCGGTAAGTTGGGCCGAGGAATCAAACTGATAGACACCGGGGGTGAGGGGTCCCAGCGTCCCCAAATCCTGGCCGGTTAGATCCTGCGTGAACGGCATCAGGATCAGCGTATTGTAGGCAGCGGTAGCATCCAACTGGGCCTGCTGCGCGGTCGCGTCGTTCACATGCAGAGCGCCTGTCAGGACGATGGTTCCCAGTCCGGTGACTGAAGTCCCGGGCCAGATACCGAGATCTCCAGTCACCGAGGTGGCTCCGACATTGGTTACCGCAGCGTTTCCAAGAACCGCAAAATTGGTGGCTGCGGCCAGAAAGCTACTGGCGCCGAATGCCACGTGTGGCGTCAAGAGGAAGAATGAGCCTAGAACAAGTGTTCTTACTCCGGATCGAATTTGCATGGCGAACAACCTTTCAGATTGGTTAAATCTGTTTAAATGCGCGGACGTCAAGTTCGTTGGCTGGCCCGCGCTCACAGTCTGCGTTCCAATTGCTAACGGCACAGCGAATATAGATCCGTTACGCGGCCAGTTCTGCTCTAAAGCGCTCAGAATTATCGATGCCACGTACCGAACCGAAAGTTGGAGGTACCATAACTGGGCTTTTGCAGTGCGTTAAAATAATTCGCGATCTAGAATAATCCCAAAATAAGTAGCTGAGAGTTATACCTAACGGCTCGTGGTTGGGATTAATCCTTCAACAATTAAGCTGAGAGTTATACGTGACGGCTGTTGGTCAAATGACCAAATATAGCCATGTGGAGCCGGAGGCCTTGGTCCGGCAAGCCACGCGCTTATTCGCAAATACCCCCGACGGCCCAAGAAACAGCCGTGGAGACGCGCGTGCATCATCAGAATTCGTTGTGAATGAATCAGCACAGTTCGCCGATCTAAATCGGCAGAGAGCGGGAAACGTCCGTGGGACGTTCATGCTAGCTAATTGCCTGCCAAAGCATATTAGCGAAAATGCCGGTCATCGGTATTTTGGACACCAAACGATTTTCAAACAGGGGGATGCCGCGCAAGCGGTTTACTATATCCGGCGGGGAAGAGTCATGTTGCATGTCCTCAGCATGCAAGGCAAAGACGCCGTGACGGCACTGCTGGGCGAAGGTGATCTTTTTGGCGAAGCTTGCCTTGCCGGGCAGACGAATCGCGCTGGCAGCGCGACGGCCATGGTCGAGTGCTCCATCATAAGAATAGAAGCGGCCGAGGTGATCCGCCAGTTCAACGCGGATACTGCCTTTTCTCACCTGTTCCTTCAGCGCCTGATTGCACGCAACGTTCGAACTGAGGAAGCCTTGTTAGACCACCTCTTTTATTCGTGCGAGAAAAGGTTGGCCCACGTCCTGCTACTGCTGGCGGATCTCGAGTCGGCGGCAGAGGCACCGTTTGCCGAGATCACACCAATCAATCAGGAGACACTGGCGGAAATCGTGGGGACCACTCGCTCCCGAGTGAGCTACTTCATGAACCGGTTCCGGAAGTTAGGCTTAGTCGAATACCACGGCAAGGGCCGCATGAAGGTGTACCAAGTGCAGCTGAGTGCCGTCATGAGAGGCGAATGTGACGCCTGACGCTTTATTTCGGCGCGAATTGGCTCGATTAGTGACTATCTAACATTCGGGCCGTGCTGTGATCCCGCTCCGCGGATGCATTGTCGCCTATTGCGCGATACGATTTGGCGCGCGCAAAATAGGCCTGCGAACTAGTCGGCGAGAAACTGATTACACGGCTGAAGTCCGCGATGGCGAATTCGTGCTCGCCGAGTTCCTGGTACGTAGACCCGCGCTGGTACAGGTTATCCATATCGGGACGTAGTTCCACGGCCCTAGTGAAATCCTCGAGCGATTTCCGCGGCTGGCCCATGGTACGCACGGCCACGCCCCGCAGATTGTAGGCACGGTCGAGCTTAACGTCCAAAGCCGCAGCGCGGTCGCAATCGGCGATAGCTTCGGCGAGTTCCTGCTGGGAAATGTGGACGCGCGCGCGATCCAGATAAGGTTGGGGATCATCGGGACGCAGTCCGATGACAATGTTGAGGTCGGCCATAGCTAAAGCCGGTTTGGCCAACGCGACGTAGGCTTTGGACCGCAATAAATGAGCGTCGGCAAAACCGGGTCGCAGAGAAATTGCGCGGTCGAAGGAAACGATGGCCTGTTGGTAGCGCGCCGTCTTGAGCAGCCGCTCTCCCACATCGAAGGCTTCCAACCCGCGAATAGGATCCACGGAGCGCTTATAAATATAGCCGGTGATCAGCAGCACGGCCAAGGCTAGGATACCCAACATCATGACGAAACGCCGCTTCCGGCGGGCATGATCGGTGGCGCTTACCGGCACCAAAACCCAATTCAGATCGCCTTCCTCAGACTGAGCGGGACGGCGGCGCGAGATCTGGACGTCGGAGAGCTTGGGCTGAAGCTCAGTCGCGGGTTCCGGGGGCGATTCGCGGCGAATTTCGTCTTGGTTAGCCACTTGTACTTATGATAGAAGATACGAATGAAACGGGTTCAACTTATTACTGACGGCGCCTGCCTGGGAAACCCCGGTCCGGGGGGCTGGGCTTGCATCCTTAGATTTAACGATCAAGCGAAGGAACATTACGGCGCGGCCCCACAGACCACTAACAATCGGATGGAATTGACTGCCGCTATAGAGGGTCTGAGGCTTCTTCGGGAGCCCTGTGAAATTGAGGTGATCACCGATTCTGAATACGTCAAGAACGGTATCACCAAGTGGATCCACGGCTGGAAACGCAACGGCTGGCGTACGGCAGCGAAGAAGCCGGTTGTCAACCAGGATTTGTGGGAAGAATTAGACGAACTAACGTCGGCCCACAGAATCGAGTGGACCTGGACCAAAGGTCACGCGGGGCACGCGGATAACAATCGCTGCGACGAGCTGGCAACTCGCGCGGCGCGTGAGGGGGCGTAGACATTCGATGGGTCAGAGGGGTTGCGAGGCACAGACGGACGAGCATGAAAGCAAAGACCTTGTTATACTAATTCTTTACCCAACGAGTTTAATCGCGGGGCGGGAGTGCGCCGGTGTTCTTTCACGTTCGAGATCTAGGGATTAAACCCGGGCGTTTCGACGTCGAATTACCTGTGGGCGTGGTGGATTTTCTGGATTCTAAGATACGCCAGAAGGGTCCGCTGCGGGCTGCAGGAAAAGTCGAGCTGGTTTCGGAATCGCTGGGTGAGATTCGCTTTCAGGGCCATTTGAGTGTTGAAATGGAAGCGGATTGCGACCGCTGCCTGGAGCCTGGCTCGCAACCGGTGGATGCCGATTTCGAGTTGTGTTACCGGCCGCTAGAGGAAGGCTACGGGGAAGAAAAAGCCCTGGAGAGCTCCGAGGCCGACATAGGGTTTTACGAAGGTGACGGAGTGGAATTGAACGACGTCCTTCGGGAGTATGTGCTGCTGGCGCTGCCTATGCAGAGGCTGTGCAGTGCAGGGTGTAAGGGGATATGTCCGGTATGCGGGCAGAACCGGAACCAAATAGTTTGTGAGTGCAAAGCCACAGCCGTTGATGATCGCTGGGCGGGGCTCAAGAGCGTAGCCTCGCAAAACGAAGCTCCGGGGCGGAGTGGTAAAACGCAGTAAGGGCGCCCGGCGCTCTTTGCGAGCCAGGAAATTCAGTAAGAGAGTAGAACGATGCCAAATCCAAAACGTAGACATTCCAAGCGCCGGACGTCGTTGCGCCGCACGCATGATTCTTTGAAACGCAGCATTCTGTCGGAGTGCCCGAATTGCCACTCGCCTAAGTTGCCGCACCGGGTGTGCGCGAGTTGCGGGAAATATAAAGGCCGCGAAGTTATTGAAGTAGTAGAGGCATAGATTCCTAGCTTCCCATGCTGACCATCGCGGTTGACGCCATGGGCGGCGACCACGCCCCCAAATCCGAAGTTGCCGGAGCGGTCCAGGCTGTCCAAACGCAGGACGTCCGCGTGATCCTGGTCGGGCTGGAACAAGTCATTCGCGCCGAACTGGACCTGTATCCGGAGGCGCGCAAGCTCCCTATTGAGATCCACCACGCCTCCGAGTTCATCACCATGGAGGATTCGGCGGCGCGTGCAGTTCGCACAAAAAAAGACTCTTCTATTCGCGTAGCGTGCCGCTTGGTGCGCAACGATATCGCGCAGGGGGTTGTCTCCGCCGGCAATACCGGAGCAGTGATGGCTACGGCCAAGATGGTGCTGGGCATGGCACGGGGCGTGGATCGTCCGGCATTGGCGATGGCGCTGCCTACGGGCAAGGGCGCACCCGTTGTTGTTGTCGACGTGGGGGCGAATGTCGACTGTACGCCGGAGATGCTGGCGCAATTTGCCGTCATGGGCGAGATTTACTCGCGCCTGATTTTCCACACCTCCAGGCCGCGCGTCGGACTACTTTCGATCGGCGAAGAAGAGCACAAAGGCAATGAGCTGACGCGGGCGGTCTCGCCCCTGCTCAAGGGGCTACCCATCAATTACCTGGGCAACGTCGAGGGTCGCGACATCTTCACAGGCATGGCCGACGTGGTGATCTGCGACGGGTTCGTAGGCAATGTGGTTCTCAAGGTGAGCGAAGGCCTGGTCGACGTCTTTAAGGACATGCTGAAGGAAGCTTTGGGCGCAACGATGACTCGCAAGTTCGGAGCGATGCTGTCGCGCGAGGCTTACTCGGAGTTCCGAAAGAGGCTGGATTATTCGGAATACGGCGGAGCTCCGTTGTTGGGGCTGAAGGGCGTCAGTATTATCTGCCACGGGCGATCGAATCCGAATGCGATCAAGAATGCGATCCGGGTGGCAGCGGAGTTCTCGCAGGGGCGCGTTAGTGAGAAGATAGAAGCGGAGTTGGACGGGCAGACTTCCGAGCCAGCCGGAGCCTCATGAGACTTGCCTTCGTCATCGCTCGCATGATTGGTTGCGTTGCGTTATTGGCGGGGGCGTTGTCCGCACAAAAGAAAGATCCGGTCCAATGGTCACTGTCCGCGGACGTGATTTCGGCGCCGGCGGGCACTACGGTTCCATTGCGGTTCAGCGCCACGATTCAGCTTGGCTGGCACATTTACTCGTTGACGATCCCGAAGACGCGCGAAGGTCCAGCCGCTACGGTCGCCAAGATAGTCGCCAACCCGGCGGTGGAATCATTTTCGGTCTATCAGCCGAAGCCGCTCCGTAAATTAGACAAGACGATCAGTTTGGACACCGAGATGTTCGAGGAGGCTGTGTCGTTCTGGATGCCGGTGAAGCTTGCGTCCAACGCCTCTGGAGCAGTGGAGATTGTCGCTGAAGCGAGGTATTCGGCCTGCGATGACCGGCAGTGCCTGGTTCCGGTGACTAAGCGTGCGTCAGCGACGGTGAATATCGATGCTAGCGCGGTGGCTCCGGCGGCTTTCGTGGTACCAGCCGGGCACGTCGATATTAATGACAAGGCTGCGGTCGCGGCAATGGCTGTCGGCACGCCGGTGAAAGCCGACGAGGGGCTGGGGGCGTTCGCATTGACTGCGTTCGGATTCGGACTATTGGCGATTTTTACGCCGTGTGTTTTCCCCATGATTCCGATCACTGTGTCGTTCTTCTTGAACCAACGCGGAGGAATCTTACAGGCAGTAGTGTTTTGGCTCGGCATCATTGGCTTGTTCTGCGGGTTGGCTCTGGCAATGACGGCGATCCTGGGCCCGTTCGGCGTGGTGCAGATGAGTTCCAACCCTTGGGTGAACGGATTCATTGCCGTGGTGTTCGGCATATTCGCTGTGAGTTTGCTGGGAGCCTTTGAGATTTCCCTGCCCTCCGGCCTGTTAACAAAAATGGACCGAGCGTCGCGGCGGGAAGGATATTTAGGCACGCTGCTAATGGGGCTGACGTTTTCGCTCACCTCGTTTGCCTGCGTAGGGCCGTTCGTAGGCCCGCTGCTGGCATCGTCAGTACAGAGCCATAGCTTGACACAACCAATGGTGGGCATGGCTAGTTTCGCTACTGGATTAGCGTCTCCGTTCTTCTTCCTTGCGGCATTTCCTTCCTACTTAAAGAAGCTTCCGCGCAGCGGGGGATGGCTGGCTCGGGTAAAAGTGGTGATGGGATTTGTATTGCTGGCGATCATGCTGAAGTACATCAGCAATATCGATCAGGTTTTGCGGACCGGCTTCCTGACACGAGAACGTTTTCTGGCCGCGTGGTTCGTGCTGTTCGCGATGGCAGGGTTGTACCTATTGGGATTGCTGCGATTGGAAGGCGTGGAGCCGGACGAGCCTTTAGGAGTGGGACGGCTGCTGACCGCGGGCGCTCTGTTGATCTTCGCGTTCAGTCTGCTGCCGGGCATGTTTGGAGCGCCGCTCGGCGAGTTGGACGCTTACGTGCCGATTGCCGGCAGCAGCGTCAGCCTGAACGGAAGTAGCGCGCCCACGGGTCCCGCGTGGATGAAGGATCAGTATCGCGAGGCACTGGCTTTGGGCCGCGAGCAGAACAAACTGGTGCTGGTGAATTTCACGGGGTACGCGTGCACCAACTGCCACTGGATGAAGGCGAACATGTTCCCGAAACCGGAGATCGCGGCGGCGCTTAACGAATTTATTCGTGTAGATCTCTACATTGACGGCGGAGACGTGAGTTCGGCCGAGAACCAAGCGCTGGAAGAACAGAAATTCCAGACGGTTTCGATGCCATTTTATGCGCTCATGGATGCCAACGAGAGCGTTGTGGCCACTTTTTCCGGATCGACGCGGGACGTGCAAGAGTATTTGACATTTCTACAGAAACGGCCGATATAGAAACGTGAAGCGCTCCCTCCTCTGTCTACTCATTTCATCAGTGGCATTTGGTCAGGCTCCGATTCGCGGGTTTGCGGCCAGTGCTTTGCCAGCGCAGCAGGATCTGGAAAAGCGGGCTCGCGCGGTTCCGCAGCCCGAGCGGCTGAAGACCTATATGGAGCGGATGGCGTCCACGCCGCATGCCGCCGGTTCCCCAGGATCGAAAGCGGTCGCGGAGTATGCCGCCGCGCAGATGAAAGACTGGGGACTGGACACCAGCATTGAGATGCTGGAGGCACTGCTTCCCTACCCTACGGTGCGTCTGCTGGAGTTGACCGGTCCCATAAAGTTTCGCGCGCAGTTGACGGAACCTTCGCTGAGTGCGGACCCGGACACGGCGGCCAGTGATCAGATTCCGACATTCAACGCCTACTCGGCTTCGGGCGACGTTACAGCTGAGCTGGTGTACGTGAACTACGGGACCCCGGAGGACTACGCATACCTGGAGAGCCTGAACATCAGCGTGACGGGCAAGATCGTGATTGCCCGCTACGGGCGTGTATGGCGGGGACTGAAACCGAAGCTCGCTCAGGATCATGGTGCGGTCGGCTGCCTGATTTACAGTGATCCTCGCGACGATGGGTTTTATCTGGACAACAGTTATCCGGACGGACCGATGCGCCCGGAGCAAGGCGTGCAGCGCGGCAGCGTCATGGACATGGCGCTTTACACCGGCGATCCGCTGACACCGGGATGGGCTTCCGAACCGGGGGCGAAGAGGCTCGAGATCGGTGAAGCGCGCACGATTCTTAAGATTCCTTCTCTGCCGATTTCCTGGGCCGATGCGCGTCCGTTGCTGGAGCAATTGGAAGGGCCACTCGCGCCGGATGGATGGCGTGGAGCCGTGCCCATCACGTATCATATTGGTCCCAGCAAGGTGGCAGCTCATCTGCAGGTGGACTTTGATTGGACGACGAAGCCACTGTACAACGTAATCGCGACCATCCCAGGCAGTTCCCAGAAAGACCAGTGGATTCTTTACGGCAATCATCACGACGCGTGGGTTACGGGCGCTAGCGATCCGGTGAGTGGCGCGGCCGCTCTGATGGAGACAGCTCGCGCGCTTTCGGTGATGGTCAAGAATGGCTGGCAGCCGAAGCGTACGATCAAGCTGGCGCTGTGGGATGGTGAGGAGTTCGGACTACTGGGCTCCACCGAATGGGTCGAGAAACACGCGGAAGAATTGGATCGCACGGGCGCTGTGTATCTGAATACGGATTCGAGCGGCACGGGAGTGATGGGAGTGGGCGGCTCTCCTGTGCTGGAGACGTTCCTGCATGAAGTGATGCGGGATGTGACGGATCCGCGCAGCGGCAAAGCCATTCTCGATACCATGCGCGGGATGACGGCAGGACAGAATCCAAATCCTGTCAGCGATGCTCCCATTGCGTCTCTAGGTTCAGGCTCGGATTACGTCGCGTTTCTACACCACTTGGGCATTGCGAGTCTGAATCTAGGGTTCGGCGCAGCGCCAGGGCAATATCATTCGAACTATGACACGGTACAGTTCTACAACCGCTTCTCCGACGGGGACCGGCGTTATGGCGTGGCTCTAGCACAAGTGATGTTGACGGCCTTGATGCGGCTGGCGGATGCGGATGCGCTGCCGTTCGAATTTGAATCGCTTTCGAGAGCAGTGGCGCGCTACCTGGATGAGATTCGGTCGCAGGTGCCTCCGGGACCGGGGGTCGACTTCCGCGAGGCGATGGCGGAGTCGACGCGGTTGGGATTGGCGGCGAAGGCGTATGAGGCGGGACTGGACGCGGCAGTGAAACGGGGTCCCATTCCCGTGGCGGCCAACGAGGCTATTGAACGGACCGAGCGTGCCTTGATCCTGCCTGACGGATTGCCGGAGCGCGACTGGTATCGGCATCAAATTTACGCGCCTGGCCTGCTCACAGGTTATACCGCGAAGACGTTGCCAGGCATTCGCGAGGCCGTGGAAGGTAAGCGCTGGGAAGAAGCGAACCAGCAGGCGCAGCGTCTCGCACAAGTATTGCGCGCGGCCACTGCGCAAATTGAGCGCGCAAACGTCATTCTGCAAGGGTCGCAGCCACGTCAAGGGCCGCAGCCACAGCGATAGGCGCAGTCCTCACCACAAAGCCGCTAGAATCTGGAGATGGCCGCTTCCGCATCTTCCACTGAAACCGCCGTGATCAACCGCTGGATCATCCCGGTGGGGGCCGTGATGGTGCATCTCTGCATCGGCTCCGTGTATGCGTGGAGCACTTTCGCCAGGCCGATCCAGCAGCTATTTCCCAATGCTCCGGCATGGTTTAACCCTACTTATGCGACCTATTCCACTGCGTTGGTGCTGTTGGGATTGAGCGCCGCATTCGGGGGACCGTGGGTGGAGCGCAAGGGGCCGCGCGTAGCCGCAACTGCGTCGGCGTTGTTTTTTAGCAGCGGGTTGTTGATTGGCGGACTGGGCCTGACGTTGTTGCAGCCCATTCTGGTTTTCTTGGGCATGGGTGTGATTGCAGGCATCGGTTGCGGGTTGGGCTATATTGCTCCCGTCAGCACGCTGGTGAAGTGGTTCCCGGATCGCCGCGGGATGGCGACGGGAATGGCCATCATGGGTTTCGGCGGCGGGGCGTTTATCGCGGGTCAGTTGAATGTGCGGCTGATGAGTCGATTCGGAGTGGCGAACACGGTCCTGCTGATGGGGGCGATCTATTTTGTGGTGATGTTGGCTGGCTCCGCGATTCTGCGGAGGCCTCCAGCGGGATGGCGGCCTGCGGGCTGGAGTCCGCCCGCCAAGACCAAAAAGATGGTCGCTTCCGACAGCGTTTCACGTAATGCAGCGTTGCGCACTACCCAGTTTTATCTGCTGTGGGGGATCTTGTTTATCAATGTCACCGCGGGGATCGGGATTTTGGCGCAGGCGTCGCCGATGGTACAGGACCTGTTTCAGAAGACGGCTCTCGAGGCGGGAACGGTGGTCTCGCTGCTTAGTATCTTTAACGCTGGCGGACGCTTTTTCTGGGCTTCGAGTTCGGACTACGCCGGGCGACGCAATACGTACACGATCTTCTTTGTTGTACAGGTGGTGCTGTTCTTATTGATTCCCGGGCTGGCCGCGCGCGGCGACTGGGGATTGTTTGAGACCAGTTTGTTTGTGGTGGTTAGTATGTACGGAGGCGGATTCGCTACGATTCCTGCTTTTTTAGCGGATATCTTTGGTCCGGAAAATGTTGGGGCGATTCACGGGGCTCTCTTGACGGCGTGGAGTGCGGCGGCGATTGTGGGGCCGGTGATTATCACGGAACTTTCGCGAAGGGCCACCGCGGCGCTGGGGCCGGGGGAAAGCCGCGTGCATATTTACGACAGTCCTCTGCAGGTGCTGGCGGGGTTGTTGGCTGTAGGGTTTGTGTTGACGCTGTTGGTGAGACCGCTGCGCCGCCCGGCCTAGTGCAGCGTGCGCGCGCTATCTTGGATGCATGCGGGTTGCACTTCTCCTTACTGTTCTTGGCGTCACGCATGGGGCAACGCTCACTCTTACGCCGCCGGTGATTTACGATTGCTCCGGACCTCATGGCAAGGCATCACTCAGCTGGAGCGCGAGTGGACCGGTACGGCTGGTTGTAGGTCCCGCGAATATTCCGATGACCAATCTGGGCGGAACTTCGGGATCGGCAGAAACTGGAACCTGGGTTTCGGATGGCCTGGAATTTCGACTGTTAAACGCTTCCGGAGGCGTCGAGGCGCTGGCCGTGGCGAAGGTTCGCTGTAACGCAGGGGACCTTCCCGCGAACGGCATCGTCAGCAACAGCTTCTTTCCGCTGGAGGTTGGCAACACGTGGATCTATAAGACGGACTCACGGGCTTTCACGTCGGACTACTGGTCATGGAAAGTGACGAATCAGGTGCAACTGGGCGGTCGCACGTATTCGGAGATCAGCGTCATTGCCGCCACGTTCACTACCCCCGGGTACTTGTTTCTGCGGGAAGACAGCGACGGTGTTATCTGGCGTTGCACGGGTACCGCGGGAGATCCCAAAGAGACCATCTATCTAAACCCGAAGACTGAGCGCCACGCGGCCTTCAGTAACTCGCTGGGAAACTTTCCGGACGCCATATTCCAGACTGTGCAGGTTCCCCTGCAACGGGATGAGCTCGTGTTTGTGAGGGGCGTCGGCTTGGCCACACAACGCGGAACGATGTTGACGGGTTCGTCGGGAGGCTTTACATCCAGCCTGGAACTGGTGGAGGTTCGGCTGGCCACTGGTCCCCATATCGCTGTCTCTTCGCCGCGAATTGGAGTGGTGGCGGAGAGCGCTCGCTTGGATGTGACGAACCATCTGGTTACAAACTGTGCGATTCCGTGTTACTTCGCGGCCTGTGGACTTGGGTCGCCCGTGGATCCACCCAATACTTACAAGCCGTGTACTCGCACTCGGATCGAGGCAAATGCAGCTGTGGACTTTTTTGCGGAGCTTACCTTGTTGAACTCGGCTGGACAAGCGGTGTATCGTACGCCCGCGATCGCGGCATCGCCTGGCGAGCTTATCCGCTACGTTCAGGTGCCGCTATACTCAGAACCCAACAAGCCGCTGCCTGCGGGCCAATACAAGCTGGTAGGGCGCGTCTCCGTCGGGACGACAGAGACAGCTACCTCGTCAATGACGATTGAAATTCAGTGACAGGCTATTGCGCGGCGCTGGTCGCGTATTGAAGCACCCAGCCTGGCAGGATGCCCAGGATCAAGGTCGCGATGGCCGAACCGTAGATGGCTACTTTCAGCATCGTTCCGGCAGCGGGCAGGTTCACGGAGGACTCACCCGGCTCCTTCATATACATCACCACCAGGATCCGCAGGTAGTAATACGCGGCTATAGCGCTGTTCAGCAGGCCCAGGACGGTTAGCCAGACCAGTTTGGCGTCTAAGGCTGCCTTGAAGATATAGAATTTGCCGAAGAATCCACCGGTAAGGGGCACGCCGATGAGGCTCAACAAGAAGATGGTGAACATGGCCGCGATGCCGGGCTGGCGTTGGGCTAAACCGGCGAAGTCCTCGATGCTGACGAATTTCTCACCTTGGCGGGCGAAATAGGCGACGACCGTGAATGCTCCGATGTTGGTGAAGGCGTAGGCTGCCAGATAGAACATCGCGGCAGCGGATCCGGTTTCGGAATTCGCGGCAACGGCGACCAGAACATATCCCGCGTGAGCGATGGAACTATAGGCCAGCATCCGCTTGATGTTGGATTGCAGGATGGCCGCGAGGTTACCGACAAACATTGTGGCGAGCGCGCAGGCCCAAACCACAGGCATCCAGCGGTCCGCCATGGGTCCAAGGCCACCGACGAATACTCGAATCAAGACGGCGAAGGCGGCGGCTTTGGGACCGACGGTTAGGAACGCGGAGACTGGCGCGGGTGCCCCTTGATACACGTCCGGAGCCCAACCCTGGAAGGGCGCCGCTGAGATCTTGAAAGCCAGCCCGACGAAGATGAGAGCCGCTGCGAAACCTACGAGAGGCGCCGATAGAGTGCGTCCGGCAACTAGCGCGCTGCGGATTTCGCTGAGGTTGGTGGTGCCGGTGGCCCCGTAGATCCAGGCGACGCCATACAAAAGGAACGCTGTGGCAAAGGAACCCAGCAGGAAATACTTGAGGGCGGATTCATTATTGCGCGGGTCGTCGCGCAGGTAACCGGCCAGGATGTAGGAGGCGATGGAAGAGATCTCCAAGCCGATAAAGATCATGATCAACTCGTTGGCGGTGACCATGATGCACTGGCCGACGATGCTAAACAGCACCAGTGCGTAGTATTCACCGGTATCCGCTTTTTCCCGCTGCAGATATTCAGAGGAGCCAAACAGGATCAGCACACCCGCAACAATCACCAGGACCTTGAAGAACGTCGCGAGTCCGTCGACTGCGAGCATGCCCTGGAAAGCGTTGCCATACGGGGCGTGGACGGCGGCAGGGATCGCGATAAACAAACTGGCGCAGGCGATCACGTTGAGAATCGGCTTACGGGGCCCTTTCATGAAAGCTTCCAGGAACATGATGAGCGTCCCGGCCAGGGTCAGGATGATCTCCGGCAGAAGGCGCAGGTAGTCGGCGCTGGAGGGGATGAAATTAACGAGCATTTCGCACCCCGACACTTTCTAATGAACCGGCAGGCGATGCTGGGATGGCCACCTGTTGAACTCTATTCTCTTGCATTTGGTTGAGGATTGCGGTGTTTTGCGCGCTGATCGCGGGCAGGAAGGTCTGCGCGTAAGTGCCCATCCAGAACATCAGGATCAAAAGTGGCAAAATGGCCGCCCATTCGCGCGTAGTCAGATCCGGGATGTGGTGTGAGACGGCTTCCGAGGCTCGTCCGTAGAATGTTCGCTGGTAGAGCCACAGCATGTAGCACGCGGATAGAATCACGCCGAGGGCGGCGAAGACCGCGTAGGAGAAGTTCGCTTTGGCCGCACCTTGCAGCACGAGATATTCGCCGACGAAGTTGTTCAGCATCGGCAGCCCAATGGAAGCGAGAGTCGTAATCAGGAATACGATGGCAAGGTTCGGGGCAGGCGTCGCAACTCCACCATAAGCTGCGATTTCAAGCGAGTGGCGGCGTTCGTATAGGTAACCCACCAGGATGAAGAGCGCTCCGGTGGAGATGCCATGATTCAGCATCTGGTACACAGCTCCATCCAGGCCTTGCTGGGTAAAACTGAATATCCCTAAAACAACGAATCCTAAGTGGCTGACGGAGGAATACGCCACCAGCTTTTTCATGTTGGGCTGGACCAGGGCGACGAGGGCTCCGTAAACGATGCCGATGATAGCGAGGGCGATAATCCATGGCGCGGACTGCCGGGCGGCTTCGGGGAACAGCGTGATACAGAAGCGGACCAGGCCGTAGGTTCCCATTTTCAGCATGACGGAGGCCAGCATCAGGGAGCCGGCCGTGGGGGCTTCGACGTGGGCGTCGGGCAACCATGTGTGCAGGGGAAACAAAGGGACCTTGATCGCGAAAGCGATGAAAAAGGCCAAGAAGAGCAACATCTGCGCCTGCGGTCCCAGCACCAGGGCGCGAGACTGCAACATGCTCTGCAGCGCTATGTAGTCGAACGTTCCACTCACGTTGTAGAGGTAAATGATAGCGGCCAGCATGAGCACGGAGCCAGCCATCGTGAACAAGAAGAATTTGACGGCGGCGTATATGCGGCGCTCATGACCCCAGATTCCGATGAGGAAATACATGGGGACGAGTGAGACTTCCCAGAAGACGTAGAACAGGAATAGATCCAGCGAAACGAAGACGCCGATGACACCAAATTCCAGCAGCATCAGGAACGCGAAATACTCCTTGACGCGTTTGTCGATGTAGTTCCACGAAATCAGGATCGCGATGGGGGTGAGTAGTGTTGAGAGCAGGACCAGCCACAGCGAAAGGCCGTCCATGCCGACGTGGTAGTGGATGTTGGGATTCTGTATCCACAGGACGTCCGTAACGAATTGATAGCCGGTAGGGGATGCGCTGAGGTACGGGCTCAGCAGGCCCAGCGAGACCACAAAAATCGCCAGCGAAAGAATCATCGCTGACATGCGACTGGTTTCCTTGGGCAGGATCAGGATCGCCAGGAAGCCGACGAGTGGGAGAAAGAGGACGATGTCGAGAAGGTTCATCGGACACCTCCCAGGCCGACCCAGACAATCACGGCGATGGCTCCGGCCAGCACCCAGGCGGCGTAGTTGCGAATGTATCCGGATTGGGCTCGGCGCATCACGTTGCCCAGAGCGCCGGCGACGGTGCCGATTCCGTTGGCTATGCCGTCGATGATGCGAACGTCCGCTACACGCCACATGATGTTGCGCGAGCCGTCGATGGTGGGGTCGATGATGGTGGCATCGTACAGCTCGTCGACGAAGTATTTGTTGTAGATCACGTTGTAGGGGATACGGAAGGTGCTGACGATACCGTCGGGAATACTCGGAGCGACTACGTAGAACACATACGCCAACAGGATTCCGCCAATACCGGCAGCGGAGGCAACGTACTCCAGCCACGGCTCGGCTTCGCCTTCGTGGATCGGGAACATGTTTTCCAGGAAGTGCGGGATGTTGAAGATGTAATGTCCACCAAGGCTGAGCAGTGCCAAAATCACTAGAGGGATCCACATGGAAGCAGGAGATTCGTGGGGAGTACCACCATGCCCGTGATCGTCATGCGATGCAGCGTGCCCGTGGGCGGCAGCGGCAGGCGTACCTTTGTACTCGCCGAAAAACGTCATGATGAACGCACGTGAGCAGTAGAATGCGGTCATGCCGGCAGTGAAGACGCCGACCCAATACATCCAGGGAGCATGTTCGTAGGCGGCTTCCAGGATCAAATCCTTGCTAGCTGCGCCAGACAGAAAAGGAACACCTGAGATAGCTAGCGTGGCCGCCAGCAGTGTGTACATCGTAATAGGAATGTACTTGCGAAGGCCGCCCATCTTACGCATGTCCTGCTCACCGGAGCAAGCGTGTATTACGCTGCCCGCGCCCAGGAAGAGTAGAGCCTTGAAGAAGGCGTGCGTCATGACGTGGAAGATACCGGCGGAGAAGGCTCCGACGCCGAGCCCCAGGAACATAAAGCCGAGCTGGGAGACGGTCGAGTAGGCGTAGACTTTCTTGATGTCGAACTGGGTCAGTCCGATGGTGGCGGCGAAAAAGGCGGTCGCCAAGCCGATGATCGCGACCACGTCCAGCGCACCAGCGGAGTGCAGGTAGATCGAGGAACTGCGGGTCACCATGTAGACGCCGGCGGTGACCATGGTCGCGGCATGGATCAGCGCGCTGACGGGGGTTGGGCCGGCCATGGCGTCCGGCAACCAGACGTAAAGAGGAATCTGTGCGGACTTGCCGCAGGCTCCAACCAACAGTAAGAGTGAGATCGTCGTAAGCACCCCAGCGCTAGCTTCGACAGGCATTTGCGCCACTTGCGCGAAGACTTGTCCGAAGTCGAGGGTGTTAAAGGTGATGGCGATCAGAAAAATGGCCAGCGCGAATCCGAAGTCGCCGACGCGGTTCACGATGAATGCTTTGTTGCCGGCGTCGGTTGCGAATTTCTCCAGGAAGTAGAAGCCGATCAGCAGGTAGCTGCACAGTCCCACGCCTTCCCAGCCAACGAACAGCAGCAGGAAGTTTCCGCCCAGCACCAGAACCAACATGAAGAACATGAATAGATTCAGGTAGGCGAAGAAGCGGTAGTAACCGCCTTCGTGGGCCATGTAGCCGGTGGCGTATATATGGATGAGCGTGCCGATACCCGTTACGATCATCAACATCACGGCGGTTAGCCGGTCGACTGCGAAATCTGCGCCGATGTCGAGCGCGCCCGACTTGATCCAGGTGAAGTAATGTTCGACGTAGGTTGTTTCAAGCCCGCCGGAGAACGCTCCCAGAGCGTTGAGGCACTTGAGCACCCACAGAAAACTCAGCAGCACGCTGCCGACGGCAACTGCATTGATCACGGATTTGGACAGCCGCTTGCCCAGCAGGCCGTTGATGGCGAATCCCGCCAAAGGAAGAATTGGTATGAGCCAAAGTTGCTGCATTCGTCGTCAGTTCTTGAGCGAACTTACCTCGTCGATTTCGAGCGTCTGGCGGTTCTTGAACACCGTCAGGATGATCGCCAGCCCGACAGCCGCCTCCGCCGCGGCAACAACCATCACGAAGAAGCTGAAGATATGTCCGTCCACGCGCTTCAGCATGTAGGAAAACGTAATAAAGGTCAGGTTCACGGCGTTCAGCATGAGTTCGATGGACATGAACACGGTGATGATGTTGCGGCGCAGGATGAAGCCCAGGACACCAAGGCTGAACAGAATTGCGCTGAGCGTTAAATACCACGCGATAGGTACTTCGGGTGGCACCGGCAGAGGCGGCATTAGTCGATCTCCTTACGGGCTAGGACGATGGCGCCCAGAATGGCCACCAGGATTAAGACGCTGGTGACCTCGAACGGCAGCAGGTAAACAGTGAAGAGGCTTTGGCCGATTTCGCGCGGGCCTGCGCCACGGAAAGCTCCGAAGACCACAGGCTCGGAAGGCGGCAACATGCGTTGCACGACGTAAGAGAGGATGCCGAAGAAGATCAGCAGCAGAGGGGCTCCGAAGTATTTTCCCCACGGCTTAAACACAGCTTTCTTCTCCGCGCCGGCGTTCAGCAACATGATCACGAAGACGAACAACACCATGATGGCGCCGGAGTAGACCACCAACTGCGCCGCGGCAATGAATTCGCCGCCCAGAAGAAGGTACAGAGCGGCGAGCGCGGCCATCACTCCGACAAGCGACAGCGCACTGGAGATGGGATGCTTCTGCACCACCATGTTGATGCCGCAGACCACGGCGATCGCGGCAAAGATCAGGAAGAGAATTGCGTCCATTAGCTTAGAGCCACCAAGAGGCCGGTAACGAACAGGTTAATCAGCGACGCAGGGAACATGAACGTCCAGGCGAAGCTCATCAGTTGGTCATAACGGAAGCGCGGCAATGTCGCGCGCACCCAAATAAATACGAAGAGAATCGCAAGCACTTTCGATGAGAACCAGAAAAGCGGTATGGCGACCTGTTGCAGCATCGGGACCTGGAATATTAGGCCGAGTCCTATGAACAGCACGCCAAATACCGGGAGGGTGATCCTGTCGAAAGGGCGCGCCGGTTGCATCGCGTGATAGAAGCAGATCAAACCTGAGACTACGAAGATGAGTGTGGGGATGAAGTTGGATCCGTATTCCACCGGGAAGATGGGATGCCACGCGCCCAGGAACAGCAAGGTCGCGACGGCCGAAACTGTCACCATGTTGGCGTATTCCGCCATAAAGAATGACGCGAACTTCATGCTGGAGTATTCCGTATGAAATCCGGCGACCAATTCGTTTTCAGCTTCCGGCAAATCGAACGGGACTCGATTGGTTTCGGCGAAGGCCGCGATCATAAAAAGTATGAAGCTGATCACCTGCCAGCCGCCGGCGAAAATCGTCCAGTTGGGAATGATGCCCCAGGAGAAGCCGATCTGACGCTCGCCGATTTCCCGGAGGTTCAGTGTGTTGAGGATCAGCAGGGGGGCCGCAATCGCGAGCGCCATCGGCAATTCGTAACTGATCATTTGAGCGGAACTGCGCAGGCCGCCCATCAAAGAGTATTTATTGTTCGACGCCCAACCAGCTAGCGCGACGCCATACACGCCCATTCCGGAAATGCCCAGGATAAACAGGATGCCGATGCTGGGGTCCGCGAGGCTCATACTCGTGCGGATTCCGAAAACTTCCACCTCGGGCCCGAAGGGGATTACCGAAATCGAGATGAGACCGAAAAGCACGGCGATAAATGGCGCAAGGTAGTAGAAGACTTTGTTCACATGAGAGGGGATCATGTCCTCTTTCGTGATCAGCTTGATCACGTCGGCCAACGGCTGCAATAGGCCGTGCGGACCCACGCGGCGGGGGCCGACGCGCAGTTGCACGTGTGCGATTACTTTACGCTCAATCCACTGCAGGTACGCCAGGATGTGCATGAACACACCCACGACGATGCCGGTCTTGATGAGACTCAATAGGAAATAGTTCATCGTCGATTAATGATCCTTGCCCGCGTAAAGGGCTCCAGGAGCTTCCATTACGGAGTTCAGAGTTTTCGAATAGCGACTGAGCGTGCCGGAGGTGAACAATGTGTCTCCAGCCGAGGCGATCGCTCCTGGTAGAGCAGCTACGCGCCCGTTGAGAGGCTGCGTAGCAACTGCGCCACCCGTAGACAAGATCGGGAGAGGCACGTCATAGCCGTGTACGGTTTTACGGATCTCTTCGAGCATCTTATCGGGGAGCCAGATGCCAAGATTCAGGCCCATCTCTTTGGCGATGGAGCCGAGAATCTCCAGATCGGTCTTGGTGCCCATCACTTTGATGGCTTGCTTTAACTTCTGCACTTCGCCGGTGACATTGGTCACTGTGCCGTTCTTTTCGTACGCAGAGGCAGCCGGTAAGATGAGATCCGCCCGGCGGGCCGTTTCCGTCATGAACATCTCGTTCACGACGACGAACGCTTGGGAGGATGCCAACGTGGCGGACTTCAACGGGTTGGCGCCGATGACCCAGAGCGCGTCCAAGTCGGATGCCGCCAACATTTGCTCGCGGCTCAGGCCGCCGTCTCGCGGGATGAGGCCCATGTCGAAGGCGCCCCGCGAGTTGGAGTAATCCACCAGTCCAATATATTTGACTGGAATACCCAGCGAATCGCCGAAGGCGACCAACTTGCGAAGAGCGTCGCCTTGCACTGCGTCACCGAAGACGATGATGAGATCGCCGTCTCCCTTCAGTTTGTCGCGCAAGGATTCCACGCCGGCCAGTTCCCCGCCCTTTTGGACGCGGACGCTGGCGGTGGCCTGATCGTCTTCGCGAACAGGTCCTGCGGTTACCGCATAGATGTGGGCGGCGTGATGCCGGAAGTTCGCGCGGATTTGATTCGCCAGCAGAGGATGTTGCTGGGATAGGTCCGCGCCGACGACCAGAACAGCTTTGGCGTTATACAGATCCTCAACCGTGGCCAAGGCATTCGACTTGCCGGAAAGTGCGTCGAACAACGTCGATAAGTCGCCGGTGCGGTGGTGATCGATGTTGTTGGTGCCGAGCCCCTGGCGAGCGAATTTCTGAAGGAAGAAGTTTTCCTCGTTGGTGGTATGGTTGGAGCCGATGATGCCGAACTTGCCGCCGCGGGCTTTCACTTCGGCTAACTTCTTGGCGATAGTATCGAAGGCCTGCGCCCACGAGATGGGTTCAAATGTTTCGCCGGTTCGCAGCATCGGAGACTGCAAGCGGTCCGGATGATTTACGAAATCGAAGGCGTAGCGACCCTTCACACATAGAAACTCGCCATTGATTCCGCTGCGGTCGCGGTTGTTGCCGCGCATGATCTCGCCATCGCGAACGCCTAATGTTGTACGGCAGCCGTCGCCACAGTGGGTGCAAATGGTACCGACATGGTTCATTTCCCAGGGACGCGTCTGATAGCGGTAACTACCGCTGGTGAGCGCTCCCACGGGACAGATATCGATACAGGCTCCACACTCGTCACATTCCAAGTGGTCGTGCTTGTTCGGAATAATCTCCGCGATTACTCCACGATTTCCAATACCCAGCGCGCCTACGCCCATGCCTTCATTGCAGGCGCGGACGCAGCGGTAACAGAGAATGCAGCGGGGGGCGTCAAAGAAGACTACCGGCGACCATTGCTTTTCGGGCGTGTGAACCTTGCGTTCCGTGTAGCGGCTTTCGCCGGCTCCGTAGCGGAATACCATGTCCTGAAGCTCGCACTCACCGCCCTTGTCGCACACCGGACAGTCGAGGGGATGGTTGGTCAGCAGCATTTCCAGCGTGCCCTTGCGCGCCTTCTTGACTGTTTCCGATTCCGTGTGGACCACCATGGGTGACCCGTCGCGGTTCACATCGACCGGCAACGTGCAGCCCACCTGCAATTTCGGGGTGCCCTCCACTTCGACCAGGCACATACGGCAGGCTGCCTGGAGAGAGAAACCTTCGTAGTAACAGAACGCCGGAATCTCGATGCCATTTTGGCGAGCGGCTTCAATCAGCAGCGTGCCTTTGGCGGCTTCGAACTCCTGCCCGTTGATCTTAACTTTTACCAGTTCAGGCATTAATTCCTACCAATCCGGATTCCTGTTTCGCGAGCCGCTTCTCGAAATCAGCGGCGAATTTTTCGACGATGGAGATGGTCGGCATGGCCGCCGCGTCTCCCAAAGCGCAGAACGTGCGGCCTAACATGTTCTTGGAGATGTCGCCCAACAAACCCACGTCCCCGGTGCGTCCGCCGCCGTCGTCGAAGCGCTGCAAAATCTTGCGCAACCAGGTTGTTCCCTCGCGGCACGGGATGCACCAGCCGCAGCTTTCGTGTGCGTAAAAGCGCATGATGCGCAGAGCGACTTTCACCATATCCGTGGTTTCGTCCATCACCACCATGCCGCCGGATCCCAACATGCTGCCAGCCTTGGCGATGGTGTCGTAATCCATCGCAAGATCGCATTCATCGGCACGAAGAACAGGGCAGGAAGAACCGCCGGGAATCACGGCCTTGAGCTTCTTGCCGCCCGGAATGCCGCCCGCAATCTCATCAATGAATTTCATCATCGGATAGCCTAGAGGAACTTCATAGACACCCGGCTTGTTCACATGGCCCGAAATACAAAGCAGCCGCGTACCACCGTTTTTCGGCGTGCCCAGAGCAGCAAAGGCTGCGCCACCGTCGCGAATAATTGCGGGTACGGCGCTGAAGGTTTCGACGTTATTCAGCAGTGTCGGACAGGCCCACGCTCCCGCTACCGCCGGGAAAGGAGGCTTCATGCGCGGGATACCGCGTTTTCCTTCGAGGGAGTCGAGTAGCGCGGTCTCTTCGCCGCATTCATAAGCACCTGCGCCGGAATGTGTGTAGAGGTCGAACTCAAAACCCGTGCCCGCGACGTTCTTGCCGAGATAGCCGCGCTTGTAAGCTTCGTCGAGCGCCCGGTTCATGTGCTCGATCAGATACCGATATTCGCCGCGAATGTAGATGTAGCCCTTGTGCGAATCCATCGCCAGGGCCGCGATCAAAATACCCTCGATCAGTTGATGCGGGTCGTATTCGATCAGCAGGCGGTCTTTGCAGGTACCCGGCTCGCTCTCGTCGGCGTTGACGACGATGTACTTCGGTTTCGGCGAGGACCGCGGAACGAAGCTCCACTTCAGACCCGTCGGAAATCCAGCGCCGCCACGGCCGCGCAAGGCGGAGGTCTTCACTTCCTCAATAATCTGCTCCGGCGTCATCTCTCGAGCCTTGAGGAACGCCTTGTAGCCGTCGTTGGCGAGATACGTGTCGAGCGATTCGGAGTTTTCCAGACGGAAACGTTTACTGACGACCAACGTCTCGAGCGGGCTCGGTTCGTTATAGAGTTTCTTGGCCATGCTTATTGCGCTTTCCTCAGGCCGTCAATCAATTGATCAAACTTCTCTGGTGTGACGTGGTGATGAAAATCGTAGTTGATCTCGATCGCTGGAGCCCAGCTACAGGCGCCCATGCATTCCACTTCTTCCAGCGAGATCAGGCCGTCCTTGCTCACCTGCTTATGGCCTAAGCCCAGCTTCTTGCAGGCATGCTCGTACAGTTCCATGCCGCCCACCAGAAGGCAACTGATATTGGTGCAAACCTGGACGTGATACTTGCCCATGGGCTTGCGGTTCAGCATGGAATAGTAGCCCACCACTTCGTCCACCTGTAAAGGCGGCACTCCGCAGCGCTTGGCCACTTCCTCGATCAATTCCTGCGTGATGGAACCTGTTTCATCCTGCGCGTAGATCAGCATCGGGACCACGGCCGACCGCTGCTTGCCCTCAGGGTAAGCCTGCAGCATCTTCGCGAAACGCTCTTCAAGTTGCGGAGAGAAAGTCATTACCGGTCCGTGTCTCCCAGTACGAAATCCATACTGCCAAGCGCCGCGATGGAGTCGGCGATCAACGTGTCCTTCAACAACACCGGCAGGCCCTGTAAATTGCCGAAGCTGGGCGTCCGCATGTGGCAGCGGTACGGCTTGGATGTCCCGTCGCTGACGATGTAATACCCAATCTCCCCACGTGGGGCTTCGATGACCTGGAACACTTCGCCGGCAGGGACGCGGAAGCCCTCGGTCACGATCTTGAAGTGGTAGATGAGCGCTTCCATCTGCGTCTTCATCTTTTCGCGCTGCGGCAGAACCACATGCGGCGCGTCGGCCTGGATGGGACCTTCAGGCATGCCTTCCAAAGCCTGCATGATGATCTTGGCACTCTCGCGCATTTCCTGAATGCGGACGCGGTACCGGGCCCAGACGTCATTCGTTGTCTCGACGGGCACCTTGAAATCGAACTTTTCGTAGCTGGAGTAAGGCTCGTTCTTGCGAGCATCCCAGTTCACACCAGCGCCGCGAAGCATGGGACCAGTGATACCCAGGTCCAACATATCCTCGACCGAAATAAAGCCCACGCCTTTGGTACGGCGAGTCCAGATCGGATTTGAGTTGAGCAGGTCTTCGTACTGATCCACCTGAGTCGGGAACTTGCGAATAAACTTCCCCACCGCCTGCTGCCAGCCACGCGGAGCTTCCAGAGCCACGCCACCCACGCGGATATAACTGGTCATCATGCGCTGGCCGGAGAACATCTCCAGAATTCGCAGAATGTCCTCGCGTTCGCGGAAGCAGTAGAAGAACATGGACATCGCGCCGATATCCAAAGCATGCGTTCCCAGCCACACCAAGTGGCTGTTCAGACGGGTGAATTCGGTCATCATCACGCGCAACCATTGGGCACGCGTGGGAATCTCCAACTGCAGCAGTTTCTCAACCGCCAGGCAATAGCAGAGATTATTCGAAAGATTCGCCAGGTAATCTACACGATCGGTAAGCGTGACCGCTTGCGCGTAGGTCCGCGTTTCCATCTGTTTCTCAATGCCGGTGTGCAGGAAGCCGATATCCGGAACGGCTTTGATGATGGTCTCGCCTTCCAGTTCCAGGACGATGCGCAATACCCCATGCGTCGACGGGTGCTGCGGACCCATGTTCAGGGTCATGTGGCGCGGCGCGGACGGCGTCGCCGGCGTTTCCTGATGCGCTTCGATAGTCGCTACGTGATCTTCAAAGGGCCTATTCATTGGAGTAGCTGTACTTGTACCCGTGAACCGGATAGTCCTTTCTCAACGGATGCCCTTCCCAATCGGTCGGCATGAGGATGCGCTGCAAGTCGGGGTGATTGTTGAAATGGATGCCGAACATGTCCCACACTTCGCGCTCATACCAGTTGGCGGCGCGCCACACACTGCAGATGGATTCCATCTCAGGTTTCTCACCACCCTCGATGCGGCACTTCACGCGCAGGCGGCGGAAGGGCTCCAGCGAGTGCAGGTGATAGACGACTTCAAACCGCGGACTGGTCGGGTGCCAATCGACGGCGGTCACGGAACTCAAGCGGATGTACTTTTCGGAATCTTTCAGATAGCGGCACAGGTCGACGATCTTAGCGGGATCGGCAATGAGCGTCGTCTCGCCTAGAGCGTCAATGGTTTCGAGGATCGCAGGGTGCGTCATTTCGGAGCCCCTTCCTTCTTCACAATCGACCAATCCAGCGCGCCCTTCTTCCAGACGTAGTAAAAGCCCACCAGAACCAATGCTACGAAGATCAGCATTTCGAAGAAGCCGAACAACTTCAGATCGCGATAGACCACCACCCACGGGTAGAGGAACACGGCTTCGATATCGAACAGGATGAAGATCATGCCCACCAAATAGAACTTCACGCTGAAGCGTTCCTGCGCGGAGCCGATCGGCGCCATGCCGGATTCATACGGCGAGTCTTTCAAAGGCGACTTGGCCCGCTTGCCCAACAGGCCCGTCACGCCAACCAAGGTCGCCGCAAGAACTGCGGCAATGATTACCTGAACCAGGATCGGGAAGTAAATCTCAGCTAGTGTGTGCATGTGGTTACGGCTTGCGCGGACTGCCCCAACGTGGAAATACCTGGATGCTCCGCGCTAACACCAGATTGGACAGTAACTATTGAATATAATGAGCATGGAAACTAGGTGTCAAACGGCCAAATGGAAAAGGCGCACACAAAGACGATCGAAATTGTGCTAAACGGGGAGCCGCGACCGGTGCCGGAAGGGTCTACCCTTCAGGAATTGCTGGGTTTTCTGGAGATTGACGGGTCCCGCGTGGCGATCGAGCGCAATCGCGAAATTGTTCGCAAGAATTTGTGGGGCACGACGATTGTAGAGTCGGCTGATCAGTTGGAGGTCGTCTGGTTCGTCGGCGGAGGTTAGGAGCCGGTCCGGAGCAACTCGCTCGCAGTGACTTCTCGCAATTCAGCCAAGCCGTGTTGAACGGTGTGCCATACCAGGGAGTTGTCCACGGCTTCGTACTCATGTCGATAGACGTTGCCCGCCGCGGCAAATGGCTGCCCAGTCGAGAGCGGGATAGAGCTGTCTCATTTCGACCGGCAAACGGCGAGAGGCCTCGGAAACGATTTCCAGCGCCCGAGTCACCGCGTAAACCGTCTTGCGATCTGCTTCGAAATCGTCGAAGCTCATTCCCGCAGTAAACACACGGATCGCATCGATATATCGACAATGTCTTGAAGCCGTTGAGCCGGGCTCTTAGAAGGCATTTACGGCGTCGCGCAGAATTGCGCTCTTGAGCAACGGCTTGAGAGATTTACGATGGACCACGTCCGCCGATCCGCCAAGGAGCTCCGCGATGTAGAGTCTCGCTCTGGCGTACTCAAACAGACCCATGGGTTGCTGCGGATCCAAATCGACCAGCACGTCTACGTCGCTGCCGTCGTGCGATTCCCCCCTCGCGACGGACCCGAAGACGTAAGCATGAGAAATACCATGCCTGCGCAAGTCTACGTCGTGCTGTTGCAGGGTGCGGAGCACTTGTGAAAGCGACGGAGGCATCTCAAGAGGTTTAACAGAGCAGCAGCAAATACTCGTCGACGGCGGGATCAGCCTGAGGTCGCCTGGTCCGTTGGCGCCCCGCATGCACCCGCGAAGGGAACGAGCAAAGCTCTGCGTCATTGAGGTTGCTCAAAAACGCCGCTCTTCCCAAAGCGATTTTAGAGACTAATCCGCAATCCGCAGTTTTAAGTTTAGGACTTAGAACTGGCATGTCAGTCTTATCCGATGCTCAAATTGAGCCACAACCAAATTCTGGTCATGCTGCGTCGAATACAACGCACGGAGTATGTCAACGGCTATCATCTCAGCTTGCTCCGCGAAGCCATGGGGCGCCGGGAGGAAGCGTTCGTGGAACATGCGCGCCGAGAAAGACGACTGCCCCACTCTGAGGATGCTGGCCGTCGATCCCCAAATGGGGTGGTGTATCAGTACTGATACACTACCCAAAATGGATAACCTGCGGCTCGACGACGCGGTCAGTCATTAGTGGTATGGGCCATCGCGGAGGGTCGCCAAGCCGCCGCCGCCGCCGCGGACGAATACTTGCGCCGTTAGGATCGCAGCGACCCGGTTTAGGCTCGCAGTATACGGACCGATCCGCGCCCGCACAAGTCAAAATTTAGTCAAATTTCCTTTTGACTCAACCGCTTGGACACAGCGCGTGGGTGTAGTATGATTTGGCAGTCCGGCACGTTTCAGTTCAAGGTATGAACCCGGAAAGCCATAGCATCGCGTTCGGCCCGTTTTCGCTGGATCTGGCATCCGACTGCCTGCGCCGTGACGGCGGACCAATTTCTCTTCGGCCCCAAGCCTTCCGCGCATTGAAGGCGCTGGTCTCCCACAGCGGACGCCATCTGGATCATGAGCAAATGATTCGTCAGGCGTGGGATGGCGTGCTGGTCTCTAAACACACCGTCACTGTAACCATCGGGGAAGTAAAACGGATCTTAGGCGAATATGGTGCCTGGATTAGTTGTCATCCCCGCTTGGGTTACTGCCTGGAAGTCCCCGAATCCGAGGATCTGTTGCGCACCGGATGGCATTTCCTAAATCGCCGCACGCGCGAAGACCTGGAGAAAGCACTAGCTTGTTTCGAACGGGCGGCGGAGGAGACGGGAGCCGAGACGCGCGCTCTGGAGGGAATCGCGCACGCGTATCTCTTGCTAGGCGTCTACGCCATACGCGCGCCACGTGATAGCTATCCCCATTTTTTGGCAGCACACCGCAAGGTCGTCGAGCGCCATGGATACACCCCAGCGCTGCGTGTGGACCGTGCGCTGGGCTTGCACTCGTTTGAGTTCCGGTTTGAAGAAGCCGAGGCGCAACTTCTGTTGGCCCAGGAGGCCCAGCCCCGGTTTGCGGAGGTCTACGTCCGGCTAGCGATGTTGTACGTATCGTGGAACCGCATGGACCAAGCTTTGGACATGCTGGCCCAAGCGCGGGCAGCCGACGTGCTGGGGCCGCCTCTCGCCATGGCCGAAATCCTGGTCCATTTCTGCCGCCGCGAATTTGAACTCGCTGCCGAGTGCGGCCGCAAGGTGCTGGAACTGCATCCGTATCTGCAAACGGTTCTGACCTTCCACGCCAACGCCTTGGAATTCTGCGGCCTCTTCGAGCTGGCATTGGACCAATACCGCAAGGCCAGCGCATTAGCGCCGGATCTGCCCTGGCATCGTGCCATGGAAGGCGCCTGCCTGGCTCGCATGGGCAGAATGCGCGAAGCTGCCGAAATGCTAGCCCTGCTGCGTCGAAAACAACGCACGGAGTATGTCGACGGCTATCATCTCAGCTTGCTCCTCGAAGCCATGGGCCGCCGGGAGGAAGCGTTCGTGGAACTCATGCGCGCCGAGAAAGACGACTGCCCCACTCTGAGTATGCTGGCCGTCGATCCCAAAATGGATAACCTGCGGCTCGACCCTCGTTTCTCGGAACTACAAAAACGTCTGTTCCAGAAACATCACCTATTGTCAGAACCCGCCTCCGCCGCTTGACTAGGGTAGTAACCAAGTGTTAACTTGTACCGACTTTATACTTGTAGATTGTCAGCCGTTAGAGTGAAGTTTCTTGGGGGTACTAGTGGGCCTTATGAAGTGGACCCGAGTAGTGGGTCCTGCCGTTATTTTGTTCGGAATGTTGGCGGCCTCGCCGGCATTCGCACAAGTGGATCTGTCGGGCATGTGGAATCCCCAGTTCACAGAGGATCAGCCAGAACGTATACCAGGTCCCGAGCTGGTGGATTTTGCCGGCATCCCGCTTAACGATTTTGCCCGAAAGTGGGCTCTGGCGTGGGCTCCCGACCGCCTTGGCTTGCAGGAACATCAGTGCCAGGTTCACACAGCCGCCTATATTTATCGCGGCCCCCTCTCGTTGCGCATTTGGGAGGAACGCGATCCGCAGACCCAGAACGTAATTGCCATCCACCAATACACCAGCACTTACGAGCAGAACCGGACCATCTGGATGGACAACCGTCCGCATCCTCCCGCGTACGCGGTGCATACCTGGATGGGTTTCTCCACCGGTAAGTGGGAAGGCAACGTCTTAACCGTTTACACTACGCACATCAAGCAGGGTTGGCACCGGCGCAACGGGATTCCCTCCAGCGATGAGATCACTCTGACCGACCATTTCGTCCTGCATGGCGATTCGTTGACGCACATCAGTGTAGTCACTGACCCGATTTATTTGTCGGAGCCCCTGATTAAGAGCGAAGACTACGTTCGCAACACCAACCCGAACGGCAATTGGCTATGGCCCTGCGAGTACGTGAATGAGTTGCCGGGATCGGATCGAACCAAGGTGCCGAATTACCTCCCTGGTGAGAATCCGTTCCTCACCGAATTTGCCAAAAAGTTCAAGATCCCGGTGGAAGCCGCTTTAGGCGGTGCAGAGACGATGTACCCCGAGTACATGGAAAAACTGAAAGCGGCGGCGAAATAAATGACCACGAATCGTCTTACGAAAACCCTCCCAACATTCTTCCCCGCATTGCCCGCGGCCGCCCTGGTTGCGGCGGCGGCATTTCTGATGCTTGCCCCGGCGGAGACAGCCCATGCCCAGCAAAAAGGAGCTCCTGCGAAAGGAGGCCCCGCTGCCGCACCCGGCCAGGCAAAAGGCAAACAGGCCAAGGGCCCGGAAGTGGCTACTCTCAAAGTGCAAGGCAACGTCTATATGATCGTCGCCCCGGGCGGCAACGTAGTAGTGCAGACTGGGGAATGGGGCGTTCTGGTTGTCGACACTCCGGCCACGGGCTTTAGCGATGCAGTCATCGCGGAGATCCGCAAACTGTCCGACAAACCGATCCGCTACCTGATCAACACCAGTATCGACCACACGGCTACCAATGCCCCTATTTCCCGCGCGGGAGCCCCCATTACCGGAGGCAACCTGGGCGCAGTGGCGTTCGACAACGGCGCCACCATCGTGTCCCATGAGAACGTGCTGGCCCGCATGGTAACAGCCCAGGAAGGCCAGAAAGTGGACAATCCCGACGCGCTGCCCACCACCACCTATAACGAAGGGCAGAAGGAAATCTTCTTCAATGACGAGCCTGTACTCGCCATATTCCAGGAAGCAGCCCACACCGACGGCGACAGCGTAGTGTTTTTCCGCCGTTCCGACGTCATCGCCGCGGGCGATGTTTTCGATATGCGCCGCTTCCCCAAAATCGATACCGCGAGGGGCGGCAACGTCCAGGGCGTACTCAAAGCGCTGAACCTCATCTTGGACCTGTGCATTCCCCGGCATGAGCAGGAAGGCGGGACCTACGTGATTCCCGGAAATGGCCGTCTTACAGACGAGCATGACGTGCTGGAATACCGCGACATGGTCACTATCGTCCGCGATCGCGTGAAAAATTCCATCGGCAAAGGTCAGAATTTAGCGCAAGTGAAGGCAGCCAAACCTACTTATGAGTATGATGCCCGTTGGGGTGGAGCCGGAACCGATTGGACCAGCGATATGTTCGTCGAAGCCGTGTATAAGAGTCTGGGTGGAAAGTAGTTCCGGTCACTGACCGGGAGCCGGGAAGTCACTGACTGCTCGGTTATCGGAATTCGTAAAGTTAATGATACGCTGAAGATAGATTGCTGGCCGGGATACGGAGCCAGCGCTTGCAGGAGGGTATTTTATGAAACTTAGACTTCTCTTGGTTGCGGCTACGTTCGGCCTTTTGGCCGGAGTAACCCCTGTTGCCGCACACCATTCTTTCGCCGGGACGTATCTCGAAGACGCCCCACCAGTAGAGATTACGGGCGAGCTAAAAGCGTTTCTGGTGCGGAATCCTCATTCGTTTGTGCATGTTGAGGACCCAAAGCTTAAGGATAAGGACGGCAAGCCGGTCCGCTGGTCCATCGAATGGGGTGCCGCCGGACAGTTGGCCCAACAGGGCGTTCGCACTGGGACTCTGAAGGTCGGCGATAAGGTAACGGTTACCGGAAGCCCGGGCCGCAATGCTGAAGACTATCGCCTGCGCATGCGCACCATCACTCGTCCCTCGGATGGCTGGAAGTGGCCGGTCGGCCAGCAGACCTTTAACTAAAGTCGTACCGGGATTGTTTTGCGGGCGGGCCGGCAGATGTGAGTGCCGCCCGCGCCCGAAGTGTCATTGGAGAGGAATCGCATTATGTATCGAATTGGGCGCAACGTACTGACGCTGACGGCCGCTCTGGCGCTGGCCATTTCCCTGGTTCTGGCGCAGGGTCCCGGCGGTGGAGCCGGTAAAGGCGGTGGTGGCAAGGGCGGAGCTCCCAAGGGGCCGCCGGCGACCCCCCGATCGCAAGCGCCCATCGATATGAGCGGCTACTGGGTATCCCTGGTCACGGAAGATTGGCTGTATCGCATGGTCACTCCAATCAAGAATGCCGACGGCACCGCCGATGTTTCCAGCGTTCCAGTTTCGCCAGCCGGCCGCGCTGCCGCGAATGCCTGGGATCCCGCCAAGGATGAAGCCGCCGGCCAACTGTGCAAAGCCTACGGAGCCGCTGGCCTGATGCGCCTGCCCACACGCTTGAACATCGATTGGGCGGACGACAACACTCTCCGAGTTCAAACCGACACCGGTACCCAGACTCGTCTCTATCACTTCACAGGCGACCCCACCGGCGCCGCCAGCCTGCAGGGCTTCTCGAAGGCCACTTGGGACGGCATCGGACGCGGCGGACGCGGTGGAGGCGGCGCCCCCCCTCCCGTATTCACGGGCGATGGCAATGCAACCGGACCGGCCGCTGTGCCCATTCGTCCAGGCGCCATGAAGGTGATCACCACCAACCTCAGCGGAGGCTACCTGCGCAAAAATGGAGTGCCCTATAGCGCCAACACCATCCTCACCGAGTATTACGACATCATCCACGAACCGAATGGCGATCAATACCTGGTCATCTCCACCACTGTGGAAGACCCGGCCAATCTCAATCAGCCCTTCCGCACCAGCACGCACTTCAAGAAGGAAGCCGACGGATCGAAATTTAAGCCCTCCCCTTGCTCGGCGCGGTAAGTGAGGCAGGTTTCCAACCGACGGCGTTGCACACCGCCTTGTTTTTGCGCGAGGCGAAGGTCGGCCTGCGCCACAGCTACCGGCCTGCCCACTTAATTAGGAGCCATTCGTGAACCTGGCACACCTTCACCTTCTACTCAATCACTTCCCCACCGTCGGCATGGTAGTGGGCCTCGCGCTGTTTCTGACTGCCTTGCTGTGGAATAGCGATCACCTCAAACGCGTGTCGCTCGGCGTCTTTCTCGGCATCGGATTGCTCGCGATTCCCACCTACATGACTGGCAACGCCGCGCAAGAAATGCTGGCCAAGACGCCCGCGGCGTCGGTGCCCTTGATCGAAGCGCATCAGAGCTGGGCTCTGCTGGCCTTTATGATCATGGAAGTCACAGCATTCATCGCCTGGCTGGGCTTGTGGCAATATCGACGCAAATCTCATCCCTCCGGATGGGTTCTGCCGGCCATCCTGATTCTGGCCGGTGCAACCTTCGCGTGTATGAGCGTCGCGGCCAATATCGGCGGTGAGATTATGCATCCCGAAATCCGGGATGCAGCCCATCCCGATGGCAGCGTCAGTTGGATGATCGGCGCTCTGCAAGGCTCCATGCTGAAGAAAGCCATCACCGACAAAACCTGGATCTGGGCGCTCTGCGAAACACTGCATTTCATCGGACTCTCCATTCTATTCGGCGTCGTGCTTTTGGTGGATCTGCGCATCCTCGGATTCGTGAAGGGTATCTCCTACGAATCGGTGCACAAGCTGATGCCATGGGCCGTGAGCGCGTTCGCTCTGAACCTCGCTACCGGAATGGTCTTCTTCATCGCCGCCGCCGACCAATACACCACGAATCCGGTATTCCATTGGAAGGTAGCCTTGATCTTGCTGGCAGGCCTCAACGCCGGATACTTCACCGTCTTGGACGATACTTGGGTTTTAAAAGCAGGCGAGGACGCGCCCGGACGCGCCAAGTTTGCCGCCGCCGCGGCCATGGTTTTGTGGGTCGGCGTCATCTTCTGCGGCCAAATGCTGCCGTTCATCGGGAACGCGTTCTAGGAGCCCACGCCATGATGGAATTCCTCACTTCAATTGAGCAATTGCGCTTCAGCACCTGGGTTCGCGAAGGCGGCGCAATCTACGGCTACGCGACCATTCTGTTCCTGCACGTGATCGGCTTGGCGCTGGTGTGTGGCCCCGCGTTGATGATTAGCCTGCGCTTGCTGGGTCTCACGCCCAGCATGGAAGTCAAGCCTCTGGAGCGCCTGTACCCCGTCATGTGGAGCGGCTTCTGGCTCAACCTGATCACCGGAACCATGTTGCTAATGGCGGACGCCACTACAAAAATGCGCAACCCCACCTTCGGCATAAAGATGGCGCTGGTCGTGGCTGGACTAATAATCCAAACGCAAATCCGCAAGCAAGTATTCCACAATCCGCTGCTTGCAACCGGAGCCTTGCCTTCCAACGCAAAGATGCTGGCGTGGGCCTCCATGCTTTGCTGGCTGGGCGCGATCATCGCAGGCCGCCTGCTCGCGTACCTCGGTCCCGTTGCTGGCTTAGCCTAATCCCAAATCTGCGCCATATCGCGCAGAATACGCGGCACTCCGATTGCTCTTCTCGCTCTAGATGGAATTTCTGACCTGGGTCGAGCAGCTATCATTCAGCACGTGGATACGGGAATCGGGTTCGCTTTGGGGCTATTCCCTGATCCTCACGCTCCACACCATTGGCTTGTCCATGTTGGTCGGTATCAGCTTCGCACTGGATCTCCGGCTGCTGGGTTTTGGCAAAGACCTGCCCATCGGCCCGTTTGAACGTTACTATCCTCTCCTCTGGATCGGCTTCTGGATTAACGCCCTCTCTGGAGTCATCCTGCTGATGGCCGATGCCACCACGAAAATGATCAATCCCGTCTTCTACGTGAAAATGGGATTGATCGGGTTCGCTGTGTGGAACGTCGTGATCATACGCAAACGCATGTTCCACGCATCCGGAGGCCTGCCACCGAATGCCAGAGCGCTCGCGCTCATTTCCCTGACTCTATGGGTGACCGCGACCACCGCGGGCCGCCTCATGGCCTACCTGGGCCCCGTCGCAGGCCTGCAGCAATAAGGAGACGCATGCACCTAAGCCTTGTCCAATGGGACGCAACCGCGAAATGGCTACAAACCACCAGCATTGCCTTCGCCATGCGGGATTACCCGTGGCTATGGGCCGGCGCGGAGACCGTGCACTTCCTCGGCTTGGCGATGCTGATCGGAGCCATTGGCGTCCTCGACCTGCGCGTACTGGGCGTCGCGAAGCAGATGCCTGTCGGCCCGCTCCATCAACTGGTGCCCTGGGGCATTGCGGGATTCGTCTTGAACCTGATTACCGGCATCATGTTCTTCTGCGCCGACGCGTTGCAGTATTCCCACAACATCGCGTTTCAATTCAAGATGCTGTTCATCGCATTGGCCGGCTTCAACGTGCTGTATTTTTACGTAGGCGGAGTGTTCCACAAAGTGGAAGCCCTGGGCCCCGGCGCCGACGCACCGTTTAACGCGAAATTCGTAGCCGCATCCTCGATCTTCCTGTGGTTCGGCGTGATGTATTGGGGGCGCATGCTGCCCTTCGTGGGTACGGCGTTCTAGCGGCAGCGAGCCAGCACGATCGTCGTATCGTCGCGGCTGGCGGGATCCGCGGCCCAGTCGTCCACGCTTTTGGTGACGATAGCAATAATTTCATTCAGAGGTTTATCCGCGTGCTGCGTCAGCAGGTCCGCTAGGCGATCCTCGCCGTATTCCTTACCAGCCGCATCCTCCGCCTCCGGAATCCCGTCTGAGAAGATGGCCAGTAGGTCTCCCGCTTGCAGCTGAAACTCCTGTTGTTCGTATTTCACATTCGGTAACAAACCAACCACCATGCCGTCGCCTGCGAGCGTACTCCACTTCCCTTCCCGCACTAGAATGGGCCGCAAATGGCCTGCATTCGTATATAACAACGTACGCGTTTCTTCGTCGTAGGTGGAGCAAAAGAACGTCGCGTACTTCTCCGCGGGCGTATTCTCGTACAGCTGCTGGCCGATCAGCGCCATTAACGTGGCAGTGGACAACACAGGATTCACTGCTTCCCCGCGAAAGCTGAGCTGCGCGTGCAGAGACGATTGAATACTCGCCATCAACAATGCCGCCGAGACTCCCTTGCCCGAAACGTCACCCAATGCAATCGCGGTCCAGCGGCGATCTAAGCGAACAAAGTCATAATAATCGCCACTGATGTAGCGTCCCGGAATGCAGATTCCAGCCAGTTCCAGCGTCTCCAGTTGCGGCACCGTGCGCGGGAACAGTCGCTGCTGAACTTGTCTGGCGATCTCCAATTCCGCCTCGAGTTTCTCCTTCTTACGAACCTCGCCAAACAACTTCACGATTTGCGACGTCATGCCATTGAAGGATGCGGCCAGATCGCTCAATTGATGTTGGCCGCGCACTGGAATCTGGTACGTGAAGTCGCCCTCGGCAATGCGCAACGTTCCCAGGTGCAGGTCGTGAACGGAGCGGGTGATCGTGCGCGTCAGCACGAAGCTCCACACCAGGGAAATGAGCTCCACGAATAAAAAGAACCCTCCCACGATCAACAAAATCGCTGCGATTAGCCCCGCCATCCGTCCATTGACGACGCCGGCCATCAACGTAGCGGGCCGCGTCAGCAGCACGATTATGGTGTCCTTCGATTGCCCCGGTAATTGCACGGACCAAGGAAGCATGCCCGCGACCATACGGTCCCACGAACCCTTCGGCTCCGCCAGTGTGGAGGACTGAACTTCCTGTTTCCCGTCCTTCCGTTTCAAATAAATTCGGCTGCCGTAGTTGAACTGGACGTCAAAATCCTCATCCTCGCTGAAGATCCCAGCAATCGTAACCCCTGGTGCAAGGGACGCGAGCGTCGCGTCGTCCAGGGCAAGGTAAGCGAACGCGTCCGCCTCACCGGCATGGCTTCTTGCTCCCGCATAGTATTTTCCTTCGACTTGAAACAGCCCCATGAAATCCGGCTTAATCCAGTCGGGAATGGCAGGAATTGCCGCCCCTGCTGGCAGAGCAATGCTCCGGGCGCCTGAACGCACAACCGCTTGCATGCGCGGGACCCTCTGCCTCAACTGGTCCAGCAGGGCTACGTTCGCGCTGCCAGCCGCCAGCGCCAGGTCCTGCGCCGAACTTGAAATGGATTCAAGCTGGCGGTTCATACCTTGCTTCGCACGTTCCGCCGCATATTGTCCCAACAGCAGCTCGACGCTGAACAGCAACATCAGCCCGATCAGCACCACCGGTATCACGCCAAAAAAGAAGTAACTGACCAACAGGCGGTTCCGAACCCGCCATAGGAGGGAACGTCTACCCCCGAAAATTGCGCTGATTGCAAATAGGATGGCGAAAAACACTACACCGGAAATCCCGGAGCCGGTTGCCACCAAAGCCAAAACAGCCAGCGCAAGAAGTACCAGCGTGATTTTCTGGAACAGGGTTCGCTCGCGAAACCAGCTTAAAAGTCGCACCAATCTATCTTATTGCAAGTGCGTTATGGCAAATGAAGCGTTACCGCGAAATCACCCAACTTGCGCGACCACGCGCAGCTCAACTCGCGCGTCCGCATGGATTCTCGCCAGATTCCCCGGCCCTCGAGTTGCAAGCGAAATGAAATATGCGAACCCTCGCCATCCTCTTCATTTCGGGTGCCCTACTCGCCCAATCGCCGGCCTACGAAAAAGTCGCTTCCGCCAAGGACCTGATGCACCTCATGGTGATCCCCGCCTCCGAAGCGCTGTTCAATGTAGGAGCCAAGGAACCGGCGAATGACAAGGACTGGCAAGATCTGCGCACGCAAGCTCTGATGCTTGCCGAATCCGGAAATCTGATGTTGATACCAGGCCGCGCAACGGCCCCGGTCACCGCCTCCAAGGGCAAGGCCGCGACAAAAGGCAAAGCGCCTGTCGCGCTAGCTGTGCCCGCCGATTGGGCCGCAGCCTCCAGACAAATGCGCGCGGCCGGAAAATCCGCCGTGGCCGCCATCGACAAGAAAGACCTCGACATGCTGCTGGGCGACGTCGGCGAGGCGATCCTCACCTCGTGTTCCAGTTGCCACGACAAGTATCTGCTGAAATAACCGGCGCCTTAGCGGGGGCGTCGTGCTAGACCACCTTCACCTTAGTCTCCAGCCACCCCTTAATCGTGTCGAACACCTGCTTACGATTTGTCTCCAACATCATGAAGTGACCGTTCCCGAGAATATTTTTTTCCTTCAGATTGAGCGCCGTCGCGTCGCATCCCGCCTGCTTCAGAAATTCCACCACCGGGACCGCATTGCGTCCCGACCGCTCAGCAACAACATAGGCAATCGGGATCCCCTGCAAGTTTTTCAACTTGCGCACGGGCCCGGCCTGTAGCTTGTACGCCGGCGCCCCATTGGCCGCCGCAACATCCGTGGTCTTCAACTCCGTCGCGCTTGCCACCGGAGGATCATACGCCAACGGAGCCACAGTCAATCCCCACTCATTCCCCTGAGCGAACGGGGCTCCCCCGCCCTCGACATTGAGGATCGCTTTGACCTTGCCAGGACGCTCATTCGCCGCCAGCCAACTCCACGGTCCACCTGCGGAATGCACCATCACAATGGACGGCCCGATTAGGTCCAGCAATTCTCCCGCCCCGCGCGCCCAATACTTCTGCGCCAGCGCATTATCCCGAGGCGTTGAATTCTGCCCCGCCTGAAACTGATCAATCGCTGGATCGCCCACGTCGCCAGTGCCCATCCAGCGCCGGTTCGGCTCCTGCGCCGCGCGTTTGAAGTCCGCCGTGATGCTGGCGTAGTTAAACACCGGTACGATCTCGCCCAGTGCATCCGGATGATAAACCGCGCGTCCGTGTCCCGGCCGGTCGATTACGTAAGTGTCGTAACCCGCCTGCACCCAGAAATGCGCCCATCCGGCGTTGCCCATGCTGCCCAGGTAATGCGTGCCCTGCCCCGCTCCGCCATGCACCAGAATGATCGGATACTGGCTGCGCTTCTTCGCCGGCTTCAAATACTGCACGAACGTCTGTCCGGCCAGCATATTGCCGCCTTGCACGGCCTTCTGTTCGTAGCCCACCCAGAAATGACCTTGATCAGCCAGCTTCATCGCGGTCGATTCGCCAACCTTTGTCGATGCCTTCTGGCGCACCGGCGCGCCCTTTGCGGGAATCGTTTTCTCGATCCAATCCGTGATCGGTTTCAGCGTCTCGCGATTGTTCTTCTCCAGCATCATCGCGTGGCCGTTGCCATGAATTCCCAGATCTTTCAAGCGAAGTTCGGTCGCGTTCACTCCCGCCTGCTTCAGGAACGCCACCGCTCCGGGATTCACGTTTACGAAAGATGCTTCGGCCGTGTAAACCGCCACCGCCGTGTTTTGCCAGTTCTTCAGCTTGCGCGCCGGCTCGGCCTGGATGTTGTATGGACCCACACCGATAGCCGCGTCCTGGGGCGTCGGCTGCACCTGTACCGTCTTCAGTTCGGCGGGATCACTCACCGGAGGATCGTACGCCATCGGCAGCGAAATCAGCCCCCACCGATTCTGCTGCGTGAGGGCGGAGCCCGTGGCGCCTTCCACCACCACTAGACCCTTCACCAATTTCGGCCGCGTCTCCACCAGGTACATTCCGAAAGGCCCGCCCGCCGAGTGCGTCATGATAATCGACGGTATGCCGATCTTGTCCAGCATCTCCGCGCCGTCATCCTGCCACACCTTAACCTGTACATCCGGACCCGTGCCCGGACCTGCGCTGTAGCGTCCACCCTGCCCCGCCACTAACTGCGCTAGTTCGCGCGTGCCCACCGCGCCCGTTCCCGGCCACTGATTGTGCATGCTTGCATTGCTATACGGTGGCGGCCCAGCAGGAGCACCCTTCGGCGCGCCACCTTTCCCCTTGCCGGCGCCCCCTCCGAATCCACCGCCCGCTGAGGCATTTGCCCTTTGCGGCGTGAACAAACCCGAAATCTGCTCCAACAACTGCGGACCCGGCCATCCACCGTGCAAGTCCGGATGGTAGGGAGACCGCCCGTGCCCCGGCCGGTCCACGATGTACACCATATAACCCTGCTCCAGCAGCAGCGTCGACCAACCTCGGCGTCCGTCTGGCGTGCACATCCAATCGGTGCCCTGCCCTCCGCCGCCGTGCACCATGACGATGGGATACGGATAGCGAACCTTGGCGGGAATCTGATATTCCACGTACATCTGCTGCCCGTTCACCACCGGCCCATTCCCCAGATCCACGCGATGCACGCCCGTCCAGAAGAAACTCCACTCGGCAATGTCGAGCTCCGGTAGTTTTCCCGCCGCCGACTGCGCCGCCAGCCGCGCCGGACTGCTCATCAAAGCCGCCGTACCAGCCGGCAGCGCCAACCCCGTGGCCAGGAAATCGCGGCGGCTAAACCCGGTCTTCTTCTCGTCGTAGGTGGGCTGGGAAGGGTGCTTGTGTTTCAACGGCGAACTCCTCTGTGTATGGAATACCACGCTATGATGGCACAAACCATCCAGCGGTTACAGGAGGAATTGAGGGCGCCTATTTCTGGCTCAGTCCGCCATCTACCGCCATGATCTGCCCGGTAATGAACTCAGACGCCGTCAGAAAGAAGACCACCGCATCCGCTATCTCGTCGCCCGTTCCTGCGCGCTTCGCCGGAGTTTTGGCCACCAGCCTTTGGCCGCGTTCATCCAAATCGCCAAACGGAATTACTCCCGGAGCCACCGAGTTCACTGAGATCAGCGGCGCAAACGCCTGCGCCAACGCTTTCGTCATCATCACCACGCCCGCCTTCGACGCACAGTAATGCGCATTATTCGGCCACGGACGCAGCGCGCCCAGCGAACTGATGTTGACGATACGCCCGCCACCCGAAGCCAGCATGCGCTTGGCCGCCTGCTGATTGCAGAAGAACGCGGCCTTTAAGTTCACCGAATGAATGAAGTCCCAATCCGCCTCGGTAACCTTTAAGGGTTCGATGGTGGTAAAGCGAGCCGCATTGTTCACCAGGCCGTCCAACCTGCCGAAGTGCCCTTCCACCTCGCTGAACAAGCGCTCAATGTCCGCCACTTTTTCGAGATTCGCCTGGAACACTGGAGCCCCGCCGCACTCCGCCGCCGTCGCGCGAGCCTCCGCCTCGGAGCCTCCGTAATGAATCGCAACCCGAGCGCCTTCTTTCGCCAGCCGCAGCGCAATCGCGCGCCCAATGCGCTTGGCCGCGCCCGTCACCAGAATCACTTTCCCGTCCAACGAGTGCATCATCAGTAATTGGTCTCTTCCGGAACCTCGACTTCGTTCGGTTCCACGCCTTCCAGCGCCGGCTCCGGCAACCGCCCGCGCCAGTTCGCCCACGCCCACCAGATCGCAGTGCTGGAACTCAGCACTCCGCTGACGGCGCCGATGGTCCTCGGCGATACATATTCAGACGCCAGCCCCGCCAGCGCCATCGAAACCATCATAGTAGTCCAACCCCAGCTTTCGATGGTCGCGAACACCCGCCCGCGATATTCGTTCGAAACATGCCGCAGTAATTGCCCGGTGTTCAGAACATTACTCACACCCATCGCGGCGCGAGACATCCCGATCCACACCAGTGCCCAGGCAAACGTCGGAGCCTGACTAAACAACACGTAGCTGCCTCCGTGAATAATGTAGGCAATCGAAATGGCCCACTTGTAAGCCTCGAATCCCAATCGCGGAGCCAACCGGTGCGCCACTAAGGTTCCCGCCACCAGTCCAATTCCCGCAGTACCCCAAATGATTCCGATCCCCGCCGCCCCCCGCTGAAACACGATCTCCCCAAACAAGCTGAACAGGATCTGCGCCGCGCCGCCTCCGGAGGCCCAACCCACAGCGATCAATCCCAACCCAAAAATCAACGGCGTCGACTTCATGTATCGCAAGCCCGCCGTGTAATCCCGCCAATGCC
>JBDTSJ010000073.1:0-32452 GCA_039931205.1 Acidobacteriota bacterium | reverse complement strand
CGACGTCCCGAAGATCCTCAATTCTATCTGGTCTAAATCATCGAGAGCATGTCACGGGGACTCCACCAGATCAACCGCAACGAATGGTTCCCAACAAGATCTCGCGATAACGGAAAGTCGCGGAAGAGATCGGTTCCACGGATTCCTGCCATCGCCATAATCGATTCCCCGTATCTTGGGCATTGCCCTATACTTACTCGGTATGACATATGGTAGCTGCATAGTCTCGAGTGCTGCCCTCGCGCTTCTCCTAAGTGCTACGGCAGTGGCGCATCACGGGAGCAACGTCTCCTATCAGTTGGACAAGACGATCACGCTCACGGGCACAGTGACGGAGTGGGAATTTGTGAATCCGCATCCGCAGATCTACTTCGATGTCAAGAATGAGAGCGGCGAAGTAGCGCACTGGGCGACAGAACTATTGCCTACGCCATCCATGATGAAAAACATGCAGGTGGGCTGGAGCCGGACGACCATGAAGCCCGGAGATCAGATCCACCTGGTGTGCAACCCGTCCCGTGTCGCGGGGGCAAAGGCGTGCCTCGCGAAGGAGCTTCAAGTGAACGGCAAAGCGTGGCCCGTAGCGCCTGGTGGTGCGGGTGCTCCTAAGGGTAAGCAGTAATGCGCCCAGCAGTTCTTCTCGCTATCGTTTCGGTTTCTGTGTTCGGGCAACCGAAGGCTGATTTCGATCCTCACGATCTGGCCGGCCACTGGAATCGCACCAGCCGGTTTCAAACCTTCAGCAACGTCTTCTCCGGGCAGGGCGCAACTCAGGGCACGGTGGACGCTCCGCTGACTGCAGCCGGAAAGGCAAGGTTCGACGCCAACAAACCCGGATATGGTCCACGCGCGTCACCTCCCGCGCTTGGCAATGATCCCATGGGCACCTGCGACCCGCTGGGCATCCCGCGGCTGCTGAACACCGAAGTAATCTCGCCGCACCAAACCATGGAGATCGTGCAAATCCCGGGCCGGATGATTCAGTTTTTCGAGTGGCATCACGACTGGCGCGAGGTCTTCGCGGATGGGCGCGCGTTACCCCCGGCGGACAAGGTCGATCCCACATGGAACGGGACCTCAGTCGGTCATTGGGAAGACAACGTGTTCGTCGTCGATAGTACCGGGTTTGACGATCGCACCTGGCTCGACAAATTTGGTTACCCGCATAGCGAGAATATGCGCCTTCAAGAGCGCTACCGGCGTGTGGACAAGGATACGCTCGAACTGACGATGACGCTGACAGATCCTGAGACATATACGCGTCCGTGGGTTAGCGACGCGAAGGTCTTCAAGATCGATCGGGAGAAGTCGAAGCGTTGGGACGAGCAGATCTACTGCGTGCCGACCGAGGAGTATAGGTTCAACCAGCGCGTGCGCGACGAAGCCGGGGGCAAGGGCGTCGGGAAATGATTAAGCGATTATTCGCGTCGTGGTCGTTTATAGTTGTCGCGGCGCTGGCGCAAGATCAAGCTACGATCCAAGGGCACATTGACCGGGCGAAAGCGGCAGCCGGCAGCCGCTGGGCGGAGGCCGCGAACTACTTCTGTGCCGAGTCCTCTACGCCGAATCGTCCCACCGATCCCGCAATCGAACCAACCCATCTGTTCGACAATCTGGACGTTGTGGGGAGCGTAGGCACCGCGATCTACATAGTCCGCACAAACGCGGGACTGATCATGATCGACGCGGGATACCCCGACCAGATCGAATCGGTTCTTCTGCCAGGGCTGAAGGCGCTGAGTCTCGACCCCGCTCAAGTTCGCGACGTGATCGTGTTGCATGGACACTCCGATCACTTCGGGGCGGCCAAGTATTTTCAAGACACCTATGGAGCCAAGGTGTTCCTCTCGGCGGCGGATTGGGACCTGCTCGACGCTCCTCCGCAAGCCAAGGGAAAGGGACCTGCTGTGCCTCAGCCTCGCCGCGATCAGGTTGTGACAGACGGCCAACCGATCACGCTGGGCGACACGAAGATAACGCCGGTCCTCGTGCCCGGTCACACTAGCGGCGCGCTAGCCTTGATCTTCCAAGTGTCCGACAAGGGGACGAAGTACACGGCTGGGCTGTTCGGCGGCACCGTTTTGTCGGCGGGGTTCGTCACGGCTGACGGACTGCGCGACTACATCAAATCCTTGCAGCGCTACGCCGCCATCGCGGCGGACAATCACGTGGTTGTCGAGATCCAGAATCATCCGTTGATGGATGGCTTCGCTGCGAAGCTGGCGCTGTTGAAGAAGCGCGCCGCAACCGACCCACATCCGTTTATCGTCGGTGAAGCACCCTACGCTGCCTTCCTGAATGTCATGTCTGAGTGCTCCCAGGCGCAACTCCTCCGAAAGACCAAATGATGCGACCCCTTGTTTCTATCTTTCTCGTACTGGCCATGCCGATTGGCGCGCAGCCGCCGGGTGCGGGAGCGCCGAAGCCCGCCGCTCCAAACGCCCGCCTTGCGGCCCCGTTCGATCCCTCCGGATACTGGGTAGCGCAAATCACCGAAGACTGGCATTACCGGATCAAGCCTGCGGCAAAAGGCGACGTTGGCGGGATACCCGTGAACGCCCAGGGACGGCGTGCTGCCGCCGCTTGGGATCCAGAGAAGGATGCCGCGGCGAGCGACGCATGCAAAGCGTATGGGGTCGGCGGAATTCTGCGGATGCCTGGCCGGCTCCACATCGCGTGGGAAGGCGACAACGCGCTGAAGATGGAGACGGACTCGGGCACGCAGACGCGCACACTCACCTTCGGCCAGCCGGGTGGGCAAGGTGGCGATTGGCAGGGCGTGTCCGTTGCGTCCTGGGACCGGCAAGCCCCGGCGCTCAGCGGGTTCACCTTGGGGAATGCCGGCGGCAGCGCCCCTTCCTTGAAAATCGTTACGACCAAGGCCAAGCCCGGCTACCTGGCTCGCAACGGGGTGCCTTACGGAGCGAACGCTACGTTTACCGAATACTACGACGTACTCCAAGTGCCGGGAGGAGACGCGCTGCTGGTCGTCACCGTCGAAGTCACGGACCCCGAGTACTTGACTTCGTCTTACTGGTATAGCGTGCATTTCAAGAAGCAGGCGGACGCGGCGGGTTGGAATCCCCGGTCTTGTTCGGCCAAGTGAGGATGCGACCCATGAAATTCACTCGTTTGCTATCGCTCTTCGTTTCCTTGTCTGCTGGCGTGTGGCTGCTGAACGCGCAAGGCCCTGGAGGGTTCGGGGCTGGCGGCGGCAAAGGCAAAGGCAAAGCGGGACCGCCGCCTGCGATCGACTTCTCCGGCTGGTGGACGGGGAACATGCAGGAGGATGGAGCTGAGCGCGGTGCGGGTCCGGACTTAGTTGATTACGGCGGCGTGCCGATCAACGAAGCAGCGCGCTTGTGGGCGCTCTCCTATGACACCTCGCGTTTGACGTCACGCTTCCATCAGTGCGACGGCTACGTCGCGCCGTATTCGGTGCGTGCGATCGGCAACACTCGAGTGTGGGAAGAACGCGACCCGCGCTTGCAGACATTAATCGCGATTCATTGGTACTCACAGACGTTCGAAGGGCACCGCGTCTTCTGGATGGACGGGCGTCCACATCCACCTGTGTATGCCCCGCATACTTTTATGGGGTTCTCCACAGGAACGTTTGTCGGGAATGCCTTGCGCGTCGAGACAACTCACCTCAAGCAAGGTTGGCTGCGCCGCAACGGATTGCCTGAGAGCGATCAAACCACACTGACCGAGTTCTTCACTCGCCGCGGCGAACACATTACCTACACGTCGGTAATCAAAGATCCGGTGTTTCTCTCCGAACCGTGGATCAAAACGACAGACTTCTATCGCCAGCCCACTGACCCAGGTGCATGGTTGTTTCCATGCGAGGACAGCGAGCAGGTTACAGGCCGGGCTCCCGATCAGGTTCCGAACTATCTCTTCGGAACGCATCCATACGCCGAGGAGTACGCGAAGAAGAACAACCTGACGCTGCTAGGGGCATTGGGCGGAGCCGAAACGCTGTACGCCGAGTTTGAGGCGAAGGTCACGACGGCAACTCCGGCCGAAGCACGCGCGCGTATGCTGCCCGCACCGGGTCCGTCGCAGACCAGCCGCGCAGTCGATCCAGATCCGCACGACGGCGAAATTCACGTGCTGCCTGTTCGTGATGGCGTCTACATGCTGGTCGGCGATGGCGCCAACATCGTGGTTCAGGTTGGCGACGAAGGGGCCTTCGTTGTCGACACCGGCGCGGGGCAACTCACCGACAAGGTGCTGGCCGCGATTCAGCGACTTTCGCCGAAACCGATCCAGTTCATCGCAAATACGAACTTCCACCCGGCGTACACCGGCGGGAATGAGAAGTTGAAGAAGGCTGGCTCAGATCCAAGCGTGGTGGGGACCTTCCTCTCCCTGAGTACTCCGGGCGCCGGTTCGACGGCGTCGATCATCGCACATGAGAACGTGGTGGGGCGGATGAATGGTTCCATGGGGACTCCCGCCACATCACCTGAATCGTGGCCGATCGACACCTATCTGGCGGATCGGCTGCGTAGATTTCACAACGGCGACAGCGTCGAACTGTTCTACGTGCCCAACGCGAGTACGGATGGCGACAGTCTTGTCCACTTCCGCCGGGCGGACGTAATCGTAGCGGGGGATGTCTTCAACACCACGCAATATCCGTTCATCGACGTGGCGAACGGCGGCAGCGTGCAGGGCGAAATCGACGCGTTAAATGCGATCCTTGCCCGGACGGTATTTCAGCATTCCGGCGAAGGTGGCACCTACATCGTTCCAGGGCGCGGGTACCTAAGTGACGAACATGAAGTCGTGGAGTATCGCGACATGATGGCAATCATCCGCGACCGCGTCAAGGCGATGATCGCCGGGGGAGCGTCGCTGCAACAAGTGAAAACGGCTAAAATTACGGCAGACTACGACACCCGCTTCGGCGCGAACAGCGGGGCTTGGACTACGGAGAAGTTCGTGGAGGCCGTGTACACCAGCCTCAAGACGCCCGCCTCGAAGAAACAATAACTAGGAGAACTCGTATGAAAAGGATCACCGCTTGTTTGAGTGGCGCGCTTGTGTTGGCGTTGGCCCAGACGCCGATGTGGGGGCATCACTCCTTCTCCGGGACTTACAGGGAAGATGCTCCTCCGGAGGAGATTCGGGGGACGTTGAGGTCGTTCAATGTGCGTAACCCACATTCGTTCGTGCAGGTGGAGGACGAGAAGTTGAAGGACAAGGATGGCAACCCTGTTCGCTGGGCGATCGAATGGGGGGCCGCGGGACAACTCGCGCAGCAGGGAGTTAACAGCGGGTCCCTTAAAGTTGGAGACAAGGTAGTCGTGACGGGCAGCCCTGGCCGCAATCCCGAGGATCACCGGCTTCGGATGCGCGCCATCACCCGGCCCTCCGACGGCTGGAAGTGGCCCGTTGGCAACCAGACTTTTAATTGAGTTCGACTGAATGCATCCTCTCTGGAGACGCTTGGCACAGACCTCGAATGACCCAACGTCCCGCGTTGCGCGGTGGTCTCTTGCCCGGTCCCTGGCGTCGAGTCAAGAATCTCCCGTGAAAGTATCGTAGATTAGTCGTCTATGCACTTTCGCGGGCTGGACCTCAACCTCTTGGTGGCCTTGGACACGCTCATCACAGAGAAGAACATCTCGCGTGCCGGCGAGCACATCCATCTGAGCCAGTCCGCAACCAGCGGGGCTTTGGCGAGGTTGCGGGAGTATTTCAACGACGAACTGCTGGTACCTGTGGGGCGGAAGATGATGCTGACGCCCCTTGCAGAAGAACTGGCGGAGCCCGTACGGCAGTTGCTGCGGCAAGCCGAAGGGATCCTGCACCGGAACCCGGAATTCGTTCCAGCGGAATCTGCCCGGGAGTTCCGGATCATGATGTCCGACTACGTCGCAACGATCCTTATGAGTAGGGCGATGCCGATGCTGGAACAGCAGGCGCCCAACGTGTCGATACGGATCGAAGCTGGAGGCCGGCGCGGTGCGCTGGACAGGGGGGAAGCCGATCTGGTGATTCTTCCTGAGCAGTACCTGCCCCCTGGACATCCGAAGGAGGAGTTATTCAGCGATGAATTCGCTTGCCTGGCGTGCGTGAATAACCGAGCCGTTGGCAAGTCGATAACGATGAAAACGTACTTGAATCTGGGACACGTCGTGGTTCGTTTCGGTGAAAACCACGACTTGCCGGGATTCGAGCAACAAACCCTGGAAGAGGCTGGGATTCATCGCAAGATCGCAGCGGTCGTGTCTTCATTTGCCCTAGTGCCGCAGTTGGTGATCGGGACCACGCGAATCGCGACCATTCACAGGAGATTGGCGATGTATTACGCTCGCCACCTGCCGTTGCGCGTTCTGAAACCGCCGATCGAGTTCCCGGCACTGAAGGAAGAGATGCAGTGGCATACCTACAGGGAGGCAGATCCTGGACTGCGTTGGCTGCGGAGTATCTTCCGGTCCGCGATTTCTGCTCCCGTCAGATGATTCCGGCTGAGTTCTTGGAAGAGAGTTTGCATGGTGCAGGGGAACCGCCGGCTCTACCCTGCCATGAGCATCGGATGTAGAAGGCCAGAAGGACGTGTTGGGGCTGTGGACATCGACCAACGAAGGCGCGAAGTTCTGGATGTAGGTTACCCGGGAAGAAGGTTATGCTCCTTATGTTTGATCGTGAGGGCGCATAAATCCAGAACAAATGACGATTGTTCGGAGCCGCAAACTTCGCTACCGTTTTATAATGGGTTACTGCGAATCATGTGTGCTCGCAAGTAGCAACTAAGGAGCATCGACAGTATGAGCCATTCTCGTTTGTGGGGCGTTGCTGCCGCGGGGGCGGTCGCTCTGATTTGGTCGAACGGAGTTGGAGCCCAGGCGCCAGCCAGTGGGAAGACGATCACCGAGGCGGACTGTTCAGCGGCGAAGCTCGGGAGTAGCTTCCCGGTATCCGCAATTGGCGAGCCAGTCGGTGCCGTGACGCTGAGTGAACCGCGCTGGAATGGGGCGGGGAAGGGCGGCGGCCCATACTGCTCAGTGAACGGTTCGATTGCGCCCGTGGACAAGGCCGCGACGGCGCGTCCTATCAATTTTTCTGTGGCATTTCCGTCGAACTGGAATGGGCGTGCGGTACAGTTGGGTGGCGGAGGCATGAACGGAACCATCCCGGGTCTTGCGGGGCAGCAGTTGGCGCAGGGCTACATCACTTACGGGAGCGATTCCGGCCATCCGGCTGACGAAACTTCGTATGCGCTGGTGTGCGGATTACAGGGGGATGGTCAAAGAAGGTCATAGGCGCTACGTGCGAATTTAGGGGATGGTCAAAAGTCAATCGCTGTGCACCCGCAGTCGTTTTCTAAGCTCTTACTGTTGCGCCAGGCGTCCCTTGCCGATCCTTGCGCAACTTCCCCCAACGCGACAACACATACAGCGTTAGTGAATATAACCCGCATGATGTTGTCATGAAGAGGTTGACAGCAGTGGCAACTGGCGATTCTCCGGAAAACTCCGCGCGAATTGCTTCAGGCACCCTAGACAAACCATAGTCGAAACTGGCAAAAATCACAAAGAGAGCACCGGGGACCCAGAGCCACATGCCAGAGTTTCTGAGAATCTTCCAGGGATAGCCGAAGACAGCCAAAGGTATGCCGATGAAAGCAACAGTGTACTCCCGAGAATTGCGATGGAGCCTATTTGAGATGGGCCGCGCGGAGAGGGCAACATTCCAGCGCAAATCACGACAATGGCGATTTGCAGCAGGAACAAGAGTGGCCGAAACACTCTAGCGCGTTTCTCAATCACGGTGCTATCGCCCAGCCAGTCATGGTGGAGGTCGCAGATCCGAGATGGCTAAGATAAGGAGCCATCCATGCCTCAGAACCAAAGTACGCGCTAGCATAACCAGCGTTCTGCCAAGCCCAGAAATCGTAATATCCCAGACCTGTGTCACCCCCCCCGCTACCTGCACTGAATGGCGTAGCTTGACCAAACCCTGGTGTTACGACCGTCGGTGGCAGAATTGGGATCCACCCGCCCCGCCCTCGGGTGCGATACGTGATGGGAGCGCTCGATCGCGAGAACACCGATGGGTTCGAGCAGGGATTACTCGTCCTGTTTGCGATTGCTGCTGACGCGGCACCGGTGAAACAGTCCGTCTGAGTGTGTGGACAATTCGTGTGAGTTACTTGCGATGAGACAGTAAGTGAGGCAAATTGAGCGGCGAATGAAGCGCCTCCGACTCCCCAGAATACGCTGGTCGGCACTGTACTGCCTGTCCCCGTAAAGGGAAGAGAGCCTACTGTACCAGGACCTAGGTAAATCACGCTGGCAATACGGCTCGTAATTGACTCAGAGAGACTTAGAAGGGCTTGTTTAAGTGCGTCGGCCCCACCGCTGTAGGTAACAATATTTATTGGTCCAGGATCTTGGGCTGCGGCGGTGATCGCATCCACTGTTGTCTGAACGGCGAGTGCGTTTGCGACGCCCACAATGCTCGCGAAGTCGCCTGCGACGCCCCCTTCCGCATAAGGATATGCTTGATTCGCCCCAGTGTTAAGGGCTACGTTGCCCAATGCAGTGTCCCCGGACTGCGTAATACCACCGATCACAACATCGCAGAGGCCTCCGGGGCCAAGACGACCCACCGGATCGCCACCGACATAGGCGTAGCGGTTCCAACTACCTGGATTTCCGGCATTCGCGCTGCCGCCAAACGGGTCCGGAGTCAAAAACCTTCCGTCCCCTGCGGAGTGGTATCGATTCTGGGCGTAGTCCAGCCCGGTTTCGGAATCCCTCGTGTAGGTGGCGAACTTTTCTTGGCCGTTGGCGAGCGGAGTGGTGCCGCGGTCCTGACCGTAGGGGAAGAACTTGCCGATGGAACCGAGGCGATCCTGGTTGATCCAGCCGCCGGCGTTCTTGAGCATCTTGCCGCCGAAGTATTCGTAACTTCCGATTAGGCTACGTGAGCGGCTCGGTTTGCAGTCGGACATAGGCTTCGTTACGGTTTATACGGTCTGTCCGCGGACTCCAAGATCTTCGTTAGCGTCGGCACGTCCTCGATCGCGGGGGCGTTCAGTTGGAAGGAGCGGACGTAGGCGTAGATGTCTCTGGCCGCGGTATCGCTCAACGCGGCTTTCGGGAAGTTCGGCATGCGGGTGCTGGGGGCCACTGGGGATTGGTCGGCGCGGAGGCGCAGGAAGCCGATGAAAGCCTCTTCCGTCGCAATCATGACGCTGTTGGTGCCCACCAAATCGCGAGCTCCGGTTTCTCCGTTGAACCCGTGGCAGCCGTAGCAGCCGTGGGCGTGGAACAGTTCGCGGCCATTGGCTACGTTGCCGTTCACGGGACCCATCTTCGGTGGGGGAGCGTTGGGATTGGATGTTTCGGCGGCTTTACCCTTGCCTCCACCTTTGCCGCCACCGCCTTGCGCGTTGGAATCGGCGGGGATCAGCAGAAGAGCCGCAGCGAGAGCGGTGGCGAGCCTAAGTACTTTCACGTTCGTCTTCATTGTGATTCCTTTGGATTAACGCGGCTGCGTGATGACGTCGATCATATACGGTTCGCCGTGGCGCACCGAGTCGACTCCACGGCGCAGGGCGGCCTGCAACTGACCGGGATCCTCAATGGGGCCTTCGCTGGCCATGCCGTACGCTTCGGCCATCTTGGCGTAACTGATGTAGGGATCCCGCAGGGTGGCGCCGATGTGGCTGCGATCGGTGCCTCGGCCACGTGCGCCGGCCATGTAGACCAGGAACATCAGTTCCTGATGCCAGGCGCGATTATTGTGCATGACGTTGAGCACCGGCAGCTTGTGATGCGCTTCGGTCCACAGAACGCCGGGCGCGTAGTTCATGTCGCCGTCGGTCTGCACGTTAATGACGATGCGGCCGCGGCCCTTGGCGGCGAGTCCGGCGCCTCCGCAAGCGCCTGCTCCATAACCCATGCCGCCGGCGCCTTGTCCGCCCAGGTAGCTGTAGGGTTTGTTATGCGACCAGAGCTGGGCGTGGTGGCCTCCCGAGAAATTGCTGGGCGAGGCAAGGCACCAATCGTGATCCATGATCAGCGGCCATAGTTCGGAATAGATGCGCGCGGTGCTGATGGGCGTGGCATCCCAACCGATTCTTTTGTCGTCCAGCGCGCGGGTCAGCGCCGCGACGTAGGACTGCTGATTGGCCGTAGCGTGCTTGGCTTTACGCTCATCGATCACGCGCAGGCGATCGGGCGTCATTTGGCGGGTCACTTCGGCGATGATGGCGGGCAGGCTGGCTTGCGCGTCCACCAACAAAGGCGCGGGGGCGTTGCCACCTTTGCCTTTGCCTCCACCCTTGCCGTTGCCCCCTCCAGGAGCGGGCGCCGTGGCGGGACGAAGACCACCCCAACCGATTTTCGTGACGTCGCGGGTCGGCATGAGCGAGGCGACACGCGGGCCTTGCAGGGACATGTTGGCTCCGCCGGTTTCCAGGCCGAGGACGTAATCGTAATCCGTGCTGGCGCCGGGTCCGCATAGAGGATGGCGCTGCGGGAAGCTCATGGGTCCGCCTGTCGCGCCAGTGCTGGTGGATGCGCCCACCATTTCAGCCAAAGTCACGGCCTGTTGGACGCCTTCCGGAGTCCGTAAATTTCCCACCGCGATGCGCGGGTTATTGGCGGCCAGCAGACCTTGGGCAATCGTGCGCGCCGTGCCGGGATCGATGCCGGAAATAGTAGGCGGACGATAGATCGGGATTTTGACCTTCTCGGCTTCCTCTTTCTGAATCTCGGTGTCCAGAACGACCACGACGGGAGCAGTGGGTGGCGTGATGGCCTGGCGATAGGCTTCCTGAATGGCGACCAAACTTTCTTCCAGAGTTTTCGGTTGCGCGTCCCATTTGGTGATGCTGCGGACAAAGCCCGCCATGTCATTGGCGGTATGCGCCTGGATGAAGCCGTCGTCGCGTCCAGCCAGGATCACCATGGGCGTGCCGGAGTAGAAGGCCTGATAGATGGCCATGGATGCATGTTGCAGTCCGATGGTGGCGTGCAGCAAGGCCACCATCGGTTTGCCTTCGGCCTTGCCGTAACCGTTGGCCATGTCGACGGCGGACTCCTCGTGCAGAGCCGTGATGAACTCAGGCTTCACGTTGGGCGGATTGCCGTAGTTGACGATGGATTCCTGCAGGCCCTCGAAGCTGGAGCCAGGGTTGGAGGTTACATATTCAATGCCGAGGTCCTTGAGGACCTGCACCATCAGGTCCGAGCCGGGTACGTTCACGCCGCGCACTTCGGCCGGTGGGCGGACGTTGCCGGAGTCGCGATTCACCTGCGCGGCGTTGGGGGCGGGAACGCCGCCCTGGCCTGCCGCCGGCGCTTGGGCCTGGGCTTGGGTAAGCTCGACGCCGGTGATGATGGCCGTGGCGCCGGCCGCGGTGACTGCAGTACCCTTCAAAAATCCGCGCCGTCCGAGGCCGCCGTTCGCGTTCTTATCATTCTTCTTATCATTCTTCTGATCATTCTTCTGATCATTCTTCTGAGGGGGTTTCGCCATAGTTACCTCTTGCCTAAGATCGTTTTATCCCACTCAGGATCATAGTGCCTCGTGTGGTCCCTGTCAAAGCATTGCTGCCGCGGGGGTCTGCGGCTGCAGGAGCGAGTCTACCCAGAGAGTTCCTTGAGTTTGATCGTGAGGGCGCATAAATCCAGAACAAATAACGATTGTTCGGAGCGACGAACTCCGCTACCGTTTTTGGAGGGTGTTCATGCGAACCAAGTTAGCCGCAAGTAGCGAAAAAGAGGAGCCATCGACCATATGAGCCATTATCGTTTGTCGGGCGTTGTTGTCGCGGGGGCCGCCGCTCTGCTTTGGTCGAGTGGCGTTGGAGCCCAGGCGCCAGCCAGTGTGAAGACGATTGGCGAGGCGGACTGTTCAGCGGCGAAGCTTGGCAGTAGCATCCCGATATCTGCAATTGGCGAGCCAGTGGGCGCCGTTACGCTCAGTGAGCCACGCTGGAATGCGGCGGCGAAGGGTGGCCCGTATTGCAGCGTGAACGGTTCAATCGCGCCGGTGGACAAGGCCCCGACGGCGCGTCCGATCAATTTCTCCGTGGCATTTCCGCCGAACTGGAATGGGCGTTCGGTGCAATTGGGTGGCGGAGGCATGAACGGAAGCATCCCGGGTCTTGCGGGCCAGCAGTTGGCGCAGGGCTACATCACTTACGGGAGTGATTCCGGCCACCAGATCGGTGGATTTCCGGGTGGTGGTCCGCCTCCTGGTTTTGGTGCTCCCAAGGGTGGGGACGCGAAGGGCGGACCGGGTGCGTTTGGCAAAGGCCCCGGGCCGGGTCCAGGCGGTCCTGGTGCGGCGAAGGGACCTGCCGGTCCGAATCCCAACGATGATTGGGGGCTGAACGATGAAGCCATCAAGAACCTCGGCTACATGCAGATGAAGAAGACGCATGACGCAGCGATCGCCTTGATGGACCGGATGTATGGTTCCAAACCTAAGTACAACTACTACGTTGGGTCGTCGCAAGGTGGCCGCGAGGCGTTGACGGTGGCCCAGCGCTACCCGGCGGACTATGACGGCATCGCGGCGAATGTGCCCATCGTCAACTTTTCAACCTTGATGTTGGCACCCGAACTCATCCGCATTCAGGAGAAACCAGCTGCGAATTGGGTGCCTCCCGCCAAAGTCAACGCGATACGTACGGAGTTCATCCGCCAGTGCGACAAACTGGACGGACTGGTGGACGGAATCATGAACAACTACATGGCCTGCCACGCGATCTTCGACGTGAAACAGGGCAAGTCCGGCCGCGACCCGTGGGCGGCCAAGCGCTGCCCCGGCAACGTGGACCCGAATCCTGCCGACACCAGCGCCGCCGCATGTCTGACCAGCGGCCAGATCGAGACTCTGCAATTTATTTACACGCGTTATTCGTTTGGATCCGCCTTGGCGAATGGGGTGAAGGGCTTCGGGATGTGGTTCCCCAATACCGACCCAAGCGGCAGCGGCTTGCTGGTTCCGGCGCGGTATCGCGGTCAAGAAGGTGCGGCAGCGGATGCGCCCATGCACAGTCAACTGGGAGCGCTAGGCGTCACCGGCTTCCTGATGAAGGATCTCGTCGCGAACCCCCTGGACTACGTGGAAGGCGGCAAGTTCGCTGCGCGCCGCGCGGAACTCTCTCAATGGCTTGATTCGACGAATCCGGATCTCTCCGCTTTTCTGAAGCGCGGAGGCAAGATGATCGTGGCGATCGGGACCAACGATTCGCTGGCTTCGCCGGGTGCGCAGCTCGATTACTACCAGTCGGTGCTCGACAAGATGGGCCGTTCAAAAGTGGACAGCTTCGCACGGCTTTTCGTTTTGCCGCAGACCGGACATGGACTCACAGGCAACAACTACGCTACCGATGGCGATGGCAAACAGATCGAGGCGAAGCCGATCCCGAGCACGTATGATCGCTTCGCGATGTTGGTGGACTGGGTGGAGAACGGCAAGGCTCCCGCGAAGTCGATTAGAGTGACGGCGGGAGCCAAGAGCATGCCGATGTGTTCTTACCCCGAGTATCCGAAGTACAGCAAGGGACCGGCCGAAGCGGCTGAGTCCTACACCTGCAGCGCGAAATAGCGCGAATCTTTATCGGCTGTGTGCCTTAAAGAACTTGAAGATTTCAGGCATGGTCTGGGTGATCACGGTTCCGTGGTCCGCTCCAGGTAGCTCCATGTACTTGAAGTCTTTCATCTTGAGGTCTGTCGCCGTTTTGGCCCAGCGCCGACCGACGTCGACGGGAACCACTGTGTCCGCATCGCCATGAGCGAGGAGCAGCGGCATTTTGTCCTTAACGGGCGTTAAGCTCTCCGGCTGCATCAGGAACGCCGCAGGCGCCATGGACGCCACAGCGGCCCACTGATCGACATGCTTCGGACCCAGGAACAGGGCTCCCGCGCCACCCATGGAGTGCCCCATCAGGTAGGTGCGTTTGTCGTCCACGGTGAACTCCTTGCGCATAATCGCCAGGACGTTCAATACATCCTTCTCGCTGAGTTCCGCGAGATTCGGAGGCTCCGGAGTGGGCGGCGGACCGCCCTTGGCCGCACCGGGACCTTTGCCCTTGCCCGGACCGCCATTCATGACGATCACTGGAGATCCAAACCAGCCCTGCGGATTGTAGCCCATCGGGCCGACCAGAATGTAGCCGCCTTCCTCCGCCAAATCGATGGCGCTTCCGCGTAGCAATGAGTTGCCATCGCCGAAGACGCCATGCAGGGCCACAATCAGCGGATTCTTTTTGTCCTTGGAAACTTTGGAAGATACAAACAGAGCGTACGGAAGTTCCTCGTTGGTATCCGCGAAGTGATAGGTCCGCTGCTGCACACGCGGATCCGGACCTTTGGGCGCGCCGCCCGCTGGCGGCTGTCCGTACAACGCGGGCGACTGTACCAATGCATAACTCAGCACGAGCGCCAAACCCAATGATCCGATAGCGGTCAGTTTCTTGGTGATGTTCATAATCGGTAGCCTTTTTTACTTCTTGTGCTTCGCGAAGAATTCGTAGATCGGCTTCAGTCCGGACTGAATCACCGGGCCGTGCTTTATGCCGGGTTGTTCGACGAACTCGTACTGCATCTTCAGCTCCTTCATTACCTCAACCCAAGCGTGGCTATTCGTGACAGGCACGACTTCATCGATGTCGCCGTGCACGATCATCACCGGAACCTTGGCGTCCTTCATCGGCTGTAGGGTTTCTTTCCGAGTCTGCCAGAACGCAGCGGGAGCCTCCGCGCCTACCGCGGCGAAGAGTTTCGGATACTTTCCACCCAGGTAGAGCGCGCCGGCTCCGCCCATCGAGTGACCCATCACGTAGATCCGCTTGTCGTCGATTTTGAATTCTTTGCGAACCATCGCAAGAACGTTCATCGTGTCCTTCTCGCTCAGTTCTCTCAAGTTTTCCGGTTGGGCCTTGCCTTTGGCCGCATCGCCGCCCGGACCCTTGGCCGCAGGGGGGCCCTTTGCTCCGTCGGGAGCGCCTTTACCATTTGCTCTCCCGGCCCCTGGCGCGAAGGCAGGCGAGCCGTACCAGCCCCCGGTGTTGTAACCCATGGGCGCGACTAGAATGTATCCACCCTCTTCCGCTAGGTCAATGGCGGCAGCACCCATCATGATGGACTGCGGGGCTCCCAAGCCATGCAGGGTCAGGATCAAAGGCGCTTTCTGATCCTTCTTGATTTTCGACGACACATAAACCGAGTACGGCAGGTCCTCGTTGGTGTCTTGAAAGTGATAGGTGCGGGTCTGCGCGCGGGGATCCTGTGCAAAGCCGCCCCCCTTGCCCTTCGCTTTCGTTGGCGCCTGAGCATGGGCGGTGTTCGGCAGGTTTAGGGTGATCAACGCGGCGAGCGTGGCGAAAGCCACCGTGGTTGTGATCCGAATCAAGTTTTTCATTGTGGTACCTTATCCTGTCCTCGCTGAGTGGTGGTCCACGTGATTGTACTGTAGACGCTTGGCAGGACTCCAATAAGGAATCGCGATCAATCCAGAACAATTCAGAATTGTTCCAAAGGGACAAATTCGTTAAACCTGGAGTATCTTAGGGATTCATGCACACGCAAGTTGCAATCATTGGTGCGGGGCCTGCCGGCTTGTTGCTAGGACAGTTACTGCACCTAAAGGGAATCGATTCAGTGATTCTCGAGAGCCGCAATCAGGACTATGTCATCGATCGGGTACGGGCTGGAGTGCTGGAGCAGTTTACCGCCGACTTCATGGGTGCGATGGGTGTGGGGGAACGCCTACACAGTGAGGGCATGCGTCACGACGATGTTTACGTCAGCTTTGATGGAAAACGGCACCTGATCCCACTTGCGGAGTTGACAGGCGGAAAGGGGATCTACGTCTATGGGCAAAACGAGGTTGTAAGGGATCTCATGAACGCTCGTCTGGCTACCGCGCGTCCTCTACACTATGAGGCCTCGAACGTCACGCTTCACGACATTGATACTGCTAAGCCAAGAATCAGCTACCGCCACAATGATTCTGATCATGAACTTACATGTGATTTTATAGCAGGCTGCGACGGGTTTCACGGGATTTGCCGCCCAGCTTTAGCCTCCGCACTGGAAGACGTGGTCACCTTCTATGATCGAATCTATCCGTGCGGGTGGCTTGGAATTCTGGCGGAGGCTCCCCCCACTTCTAAAGCACTGGTCTACACTTATCATGAGCGGGGTTTCGCACTCTATAGCATGCGTTCCCAGAAAATCACGCGGCTTTACTTTCAGGTGCCGCCCGACGAAGATATCCGTAACTGGTCCGATGATGCCATCTGGGAGGAAATGTTGATTCGCATGTCTACCGCGGACGGCTGGAAACCGCAGGTTGGTCCTATTCTCAATAAAAATGTGACCCCCATGCGCAGCTTCGTCGCGGAGCCCATGAACGTCGGCCGCCTTTTTCTGGCTGGGGATGCCGCCCACATCGTGCCGCCCACCGGGGCTAAAGGACTGAATCTCGCCGCTGCCGACGTTCTGTTGCTCGGCAAAGCCATCGCCCAGTTCTACTGCCATAGCAAGACTGACCTATTGGAGAGTTACTCCTGCGCGGCATTGAAGCGCGTCTGGAAAGCCCAGCGTTTCTCCGGATGGATGACGCAAACGCTGCATCGTTTTCCAGGAGAAAATCCGTTCGACTACAAGCGCCAGCTAGCAGACTTGGACTACCTCACAGGGTCTAAGTCAGCGATGACAAGTCTGGCAGAGAATTACGTCGGCTTGCCGATCGATATTGCATTCTAAGGAGAGTGAGATGAAGACAAAACACATTGCCAAGATTCTGATCGGAGTGGCAGGCGCCATTCTTTGCGTGATCGCCAGTGCCCAGCCGCCAGCGGCAGGCCAGAGCGCCGCGCCGGCGAAACTCTACAACACAGCGAAGCAGAAGCTTCTTGAAAAGAAGCAGGTCTTCAGCTTCACACAATCGCGCATGGACACTGCCGGCTACTGCGAATCGGCGAAGCATTTCGACTACGCGTGGTTTGAGATGCAGCACAGCACGTTGGAAATGAAAGACGTGGAGGCCATGATTGCGGCTTGCCCTACCGCGCCCGCGATTCCCATGCTCCGGCTTCCGGACGCACAGGAATTTCACATTCAACATGCGACCGATATCGGGGCGTTGGGCGTCATCATTCCGACTGTGGATGATGTGGACCGCGCACTTGAAGCGGCCAAGTGGTCGCGCTTCCCTCCTGTAGCGCGCCGTAGTTCCGGCGGCGGTCAGGCGGGGCGTATCTGGGGCGCGAACTATCGTCAAACCTTCAACGACAATATGCTGGTGGTGGTGATGATCGAGACTCCGACTGGGGTGGCGAATGCATATGACATTGCGCGCGTTCCTGGAGTGGATGTCGTAATCATTGGCAACAATGACCTCGCCTCCTTCACTGGATGGCAGCAGAGTGACCCGCGATATCAGGCGATGGTGACAAAGATCCACGACGATGTTGTGCGCGCGGGCAAGATCTTTGGTCAGGCAAACGCCAGTTACGCGAAGGGGCATCCGTTGAGCGGTGATTCCTTTTTCTTCCAGAATGGTCCATCCAACGATGGTTGGACCCCAGCGGGCCGCGGTGGCCGGGGCGCGACAGCACCGCCCGAGGGAGAAGAAGAAGGTCTAGGAACTCCCGCGGCGGGCCGAGGCGCGGCAAAGGGAAAGGGCAAGCAGTAGCGGACTAAGGATTGAGCACCTTGTGTAGTTGCATCCAGTCCAGCAGGCGATCGGGCCACGTATCCACCGGAACGCCGCGTTTCGACATCGCGAAGCCGGCGTTCACTTGGTCGTACACATGGATCTCCGCCGGCTTGCCTGCCTTCTTCCATTCTGCGAACAACGCCAGACAGCCGTTGGTGACATTGAAGTGATTGGAGCCGACCGCGATAAATAAGGGCGGGGCATTGGCAGGTACGTTCACGTCCTGAAGAGACGGGCCGTAGAGAGAAATCAGAAAGTCGGCGGACGCCCCAGGTTCGTTCGCCACCACTGCCCCGACGGATACTCCTCCGCCCGCGGAGAAACCCATCAGTCCGACGCGCTTGGGATCGACGCGCCACTCCGCGGCATTCTTACGCACCAAGCGGAGTGCTTGCTGGGCATCGGCAGTGCCCATGCGCAACACCTCGTCGAGCACGGCGTCGCCGGGAGCCGGGTTGGCGTTGCCTTTGACGATAGTCATCTCCTGTCGCGTGCCTCCGGCAGGAGGACCACCCGCACTGGGGGCACCGGGTTGCTGCTGGCGCAGGCGGTACTTCAACACAAACGCCGCGATGCCCTTGCTGTTCAACCATTCCGCGACACGGGTACCTTCGGTATCGAGCGAGAGCGCTTGCAGCGCTCCTCCCGGGGCGATCACGATGGCCGCGCCGTTGGCCTTGGCGGCGTCGGGCAGGAATACTGTGAGTGTTGGGTCGCTGACGTTCGTGGCGACGCGGTTGCCGCCGGGGTCTGTGATGGATTCCGGAACGGTCCAGTTCTCCGAACCAGGTGCTTTGCCAGGCCACAGCTTCCATTCGACTGGGTCGGCGCCGAAGACGCTCACGCCCAAGGCAAGAAAAATCCAAAGTTTCATTTTCGATTCTCCCCTCACTTTGTCACGCGATCGCTCTGCTGCCGCGTTTCAGCAGCCCCACAAGTCTCCGCAGTCCAGGCATCTCATCTTTCCGCCGCCATAACGCAATGAGATCCGCATGCACGGCCGGACCGGAGATATCCCGGTAGACGCAGCCCCGGATTCGCAAATGCTGACGGAAGGACTCCGGCACAAGCGCAACTCCTAGCTGACCGGCCACAAGAAACGTCGCGGTCGTGAGCAAGCGGGTCGGCTGGAGTTGTGGCGAGGTGATTCCATTTTCCTTGAGCGCGTCGAGGACGAGTTCGTGGAAACCAGGCACGGATTGCTGGCGCGGAATTAGAAAGGTTTCATCAGCAAGATCGCGAAGCCGTATTTTCTCGTGTGAGGCCGCGGGATGGCCCTGCGGGACCGCCGCGATCAGCCGCTCTCGCGAGATCAGGACAGATTCAAATGCAGGATCCTCGATGGAAAGGAAGAGCAGGCCTATGTCGATGGATTCCTTGTGCAAGGCGTTGACCTGCTCGCCCGGTTCCATCTCGTGAACATCAATGCTCAGGTGGGGCGATTCCCGGCGAAAAGCACGCAGTATCCCGGGTAGATAGCTGCAGACCGCGGTGCTGACGACACCAATTCCCAGAGAACCCAATTCCCCCTGCCCAATCATGGTCGCCTCGCGGACGGCCTGATCCACCTGCTCCAGGAGGCTTGCGGCGCGCACCAGGAATGCTTCGCCCGCGGGCGTGAGCCGGACGCGGCGATTGGTCCGCTCGATCAGCTGAGTGCCTAGTTCGACTTCCAGTTGCTTGATCTGGTGGCTTAACGCCGATTGAGAAATATTCAGCAGGAAAGCAGCTCGCGTGAAATGGAGTTCCGCCGCCAATACACAGAAGAAACGGAGATGCCGGATTTCCATGGTGATCGACCGACTAGCGGAGTCTCCCCTTAAGGGGCTAATCTCTTGAGAAACTCTGGCGGGTGCCGATAGATTCCCTTCGCATCCCGTTCGCACTCATGCTCGACGAGTTGGAAGTCCTTCTCCGTGTGCTTCTCAAGCGTGATGCGGATGGTCCATGGACGTTCAAATACTTCGGAGTCCTCCATCGTCGCTTCGTATCGCATCGTATTTGGTCCGGTGCGCGTAAGCCGTTCGATGACGTGCAGCTTGCTGCCATGGAAGTGACCAGCGCCATCTAACCATGTTTCGGGCTTGAAGTTGGTGACGTCGGCCACGAACGTGTTGCCCTCCCATTTTCCCCGGGAGTCGCCCATATAGAACTCAATGCCATCGTCGTAGTGCGGGCGGCCATCGGTGAAGATCACTCGGTACGCATGCACATGCTGGTAGACGATCACGATTCGGTCATCATTCTGCAAGATCTGAAATGGCTCGGGGAGTAGAGTAGCGCGGGGGACGCCTGGCTGAAAACAAGCAAGCAGGGGATCGGCGCTGGCGCGGTCACGCTTATTCTGCGCGACCGTTGCGCGTGCGTCCGCGCGGTATGGGATTTTGCCGCCTACAGGATCGACGACCCCTTTCTCCGCTTCCAGATCCCGATACGCGGTTCCTTTCGCCTGCCAAATGCCGCGCAGGTCGCGAGAGGATTCCTGACCAAACACCGCGGCGGCGAAGAGGATGGAAGCGAACAAGAATCTTGTCATTTCTTCGCTCCATCCGTTGGAGGAAGATGCTCTGCATCCCGTTCCCCTTCGATGCAGCCATACTCCAGAAGTTCCACGTCGGCGGGTCGCCGACGCAACGGGACCCGCATAGTGACGGGCCGGGAGAATACCTTGGGATTGGTGACGGTTGCCTCGTAATCGAGCGTGTCCTTGCCCGTCATGCGGAATCGTTCGAGTACGGTTGCGCCTTCGCCCACGAAATTGCCAGCCTGATCCAGCCAGCCTTTTCCGTTCAATCCGCGAACCTCCACCACGAGCGTATCGCCTTCCCAGTGGCCGCGTGAATCGCCATTCCAGGCAGAATAGTTCTTGAGGAACGGGCGACCATCGGTTGGAACGATGCGAACACCGTGCTCGGTTTCCGTAAGGATCGCGACGTATTCGCCATCCTGCACAATTTCCAGCGGAAATGGCGGAAACATTACGCGGGGTACGCCGTGCATGTGGCACTGGCCAACGGGATCGCGTTCCCGGTGCTGGTCGTTGTCCTCCGCCACTGCGCGCATCCCGGGCAGGTAAGGGAGCTTCCCGCCAGGGGGATCGACGATCACCGACGGACCGGCTGGAGTTCCGTATTTCGCCTCATGCTCCTCGACATTAAATGCGGCTGACAGCGTTCCCGCCATCCAGATTCCGCCGAAGTCGGGATGGCCGTTCGCAAGACGCGTTGGAGTGAAGGGTCCCTGGTTCGCGGCGGGCCCGTTCTTGCCTGTGCCACGGCCGGGCGGAACAGGTTGTGCGAGGGTTACGGCGGAGAGTAGGAGCGCGAGAAAGGCGAGTCGCCGTGCCGAGAGCCGCATGGCGACTACTTCGCTCCATCCCGGGAAGACGCGGCACTGATCTGCCGCCCGTCCGGCAACTTCACCTGACTTGCGTTCGCTGTACGCGACCCATCCTTAGCACGGAAGGCAGTAATCGTAACATGGTCACCGGCGCGCAGCGAATCCTTGCGCCAACCGCGACGGAAAAGGGCGTTCGTGCTTCCGGTTTCGACGGACCAATGTTCCACGACTCCATTAGGATTTTTCACGTCCAGATAGATCCAGGAGTGAGGGTTCATGAAATCGAACTTCACTACAGTGCCATCGAGAGTTACGGACTGTTTGTCGTCGAACTCGGCTGCAAATGAATGATGGGCAAGTGCTGGAACTGCCGCACCGAAGACGAGAAGAAAGATGAGGGTCCGCATCAAGGGAGCATCCTAACACAATGATGTGTGCTTGTATACAATCACTTGTGTCACGCCTGTTCGAGCGTGGACTGGGAGTTGCGCCGAATCAATTGGGCAGCGGGGAGGTCTCGCCAAGCTTCGGCCGTGGACAATGCGGCCTCCAGGGTCTGTCTTGTAAGAGAGATGTGCTCACGGGCTAATTTCTGCGCCAATGCAGGATCCTTATTGGCGATAGCATCCAGAATTCCGTGGTGTTCCTGATGTCCCTGGATCAAAATATTGGAACCTTGTGGCGCGGTCACCCGGGCAAATACCAGCTTGGAAGGCCCAGCAAAGGGCAACGTATTGAGGTGGTTGAGGGAACGTTCCAGCATGGGGCTGCGGGCCAAGCGCATCAACCCGAAATGGAAGTTCTCGTTCAAGCGGACATAGTGAGTGAAGGTATCCAGATTGGTTTTCACGATCTGATCCATCTCCGACTGCAGGTGCCGGAGGGGCGACAACTCTGAGTCCTCTGCCAGTCGCTCCGCAGCACGACGTGCGGCAATGCCCTCCAAGGAGGCACGCATTTCCAGGGCATCCCAAATGTCGTCGACCGTAAAGCCTCGCACCTGAAAGCCACCAGACGGCGATGGCTCCAGCAATCCCTCGTGCGAAAGTCGATCAAGCGCAAGCCGGATTGGGGTGCGTGAAACTCCTAAGCGGGATACGAGCGAGAGCTCCGATAAGCGCTCGCCAGCCTGAAACTCGCCACGTAGAAGTAACTCCCGCAGCACCAATACGGTACGGCCGGCCTGCGAAACGAATTCGAAGCGCTTGGCGCTATCCAGTGAATCTAACATCGGGTTCATCGTAACACGCGGGCGAATATTTGGCGTGGTGGCATGCCCACTGTCCTCTTAGAATATAGGCTAGGTGAGCTATTTACAGTAGATGCCGTATTCATGTATACTTCGCGCTGTGCGACACGTCGTCCCCGCTTTGATCCTGGCGAGTAGTTAGGAATGCGCAATGGATCACGGTCCAGACAGAGGGCGAGAAAAAGCCTTCGATATATGCGGACGCTGAAGTTAAGATCTGAGTGCGCTACTTTGAGGTTGAGTCGTAATTGAGAAAGGATGCCCTATGAGACTGACTACCGCTATACCTTCACTATTAGTCACCGTGGCCGTATTTACACAGAGCGCAGTTGCACAATCCGCAGACACTGGGACGGCGCACAAAGCGGCCGCCACGGCGTTGTTGAATTCGAATAACGCAGGCGCGGCGCGGCTGGCCTGCCCGGCGACGATCGGCGCGGTATCAACGGCAAACTCGCCCGCGGGTCCGGGGCGAGCCGGTGGACCTCCGGCAGGACCCGGTGCGGCGAAGGGTGGCGGGCGCGGGCCGGGTGCAGTTCCGGCAAAGGAAACCTGGTACGCCGAAGGCGGTCAGGTGTTTGACAACCTCTTTATGCTGACCACGAAAGTGAACAGCGCGTGGGCGGTGAAGACTTCGGATGGGATCATTCTCATTGACACGCTGTTCGGCTACGCGGCGCAGGATGCGATCGTGGACGGTCTGAAAAAGGTGGGGCTCAACCCGGCGGACATCAAGTACATCATCGTGAGTCATGCGCACGGAGACCATGACGGCGCTGTCAAGTTTCTACAGGATACCTACAAGCCGCGAGTGATTATGGGTCCCAAGGATTGGGAACTGTCCGCGCGTTCGGCTGATCCGCCGCGTCACGACATCGAAGCCACTGACGGCCAAAAGCTGACACTAGGCGACACCACTGTTACGATCTACATTACTCCGGGTCACACCGGCGGCACGCTTTCCGTGCTAGTTCCAGTGAAGGATCACGGTCAACCCCATATGGCGATGGAGTGGGGCGGGACCGCGCTGAGCGGGGGTACTTCCAAGGAAATGTTGCAGTCCTATATCTCCAATGCGGAGCGCTTGAAAGACATCAGTGGCGGAATGGGCGCCGATGTCATCATCGTCAACCATACTGATTACAACGATGCACTGAACCGCCTTGAGCGCACCAAAACGCGGAAGGCGAATGAACCCAATCCTTGGGTGGTAGGCAAAGGCGAAGTCCAGAACTACCTCACGGTGGTGGAGGAATGCGCGAAGTCATGGCTGGCGATCGGCAACGGGCGGCCGTGAAGACAGGTTTCCGTGGCCCAATGGTTCATTACAAACCGGTAACCTCATGACACGCCTCTTCAGCACAATTCTTACGATTGGCAGCTTGCTTCCCTTCCTGAACGTTTCAGCCTGGGCGCAGAAAGGATCCAACGGAGCGGACTGGCGCTACATCAGTGGCGATGCGGGCGGCACCAAGTATTCGCCACTGGACCAGATCAACGCATCCAATGTCGACAAGTTGAAGATCGCGTGGCGATGGAAGTCGGAGAACTACGGGGCGCGCCCGGACTACAACTTAGAGGTAACTCCACTGGCGATTGGCGGCAAGCTGTTTTTCTCGGCTGGAGCGCAACGCGCTGCGATCGCGGTCGACGGCGCGACGGGCGAAACCCTCTGGACGTATCACCTCGATGAAGGCGAACGCGGGGAGCGCGCGCCTCGCAACAACAATCGCGGCGTCGCTTATTGGGCGGACGAGGCTGGACATGGACGCGTCCTGCTGATCTCGCGCGGCTACCAGTTGGTCGCCCTGGATGGTGATACGGGTGTTCCTGTGAAGGACTTCGGTAGCAACGGCATCGTGGACTTATGGGTCGGATTGCTGGAAGGAACAGGACGCAAAGTCGAACCCGGGCAGATTGGAGCGAGCTCGCCTGCGATCGTGGTGGGCGATGTTGTGGTGGTGGGCGCGGCGCTGCCATCCGGCGGTGCTCCGCGGTCGAAGACAAATGTACCGGCGTTTGTGCGCGGCTACAGCGCACGCACTGGAAAACTTCTTTGGACATTCCACACGATTCCGCGTTTGGGCGAATTCGGCAACGAGACGTGGAAGGACGATTCGTGGCAGTACACCGGCAACACCGGTGTGTGGGCACCGATGGCGGCGGATCTGGAGCTCGGCTACGTGTATTTGCCGATCGAGATGCCGACGGGAGACTACTACGGAGGGCACCGGCCGGGAGACAACCTCTTCGCGGACAGTTTGGTCTGTCTGGACGCGAAGACCGGGGAGCGCATCTGGCACTTCCAAACCGTTCATCACGATATTTGGGATTGGGATCTGGCATCGCAGCCCGTGTTGATGGACGTGACTGTGGACGGTAAACCGGTGAAAGCTGTGGCCCAAGTGACCAAGCAGGCCTTCACCTTTGTTTTCGATCGTGTAACCGGCAAACCGTTATGGCCGATCGAGGAAAGACCCGTCCCCGCGTCGACGGTTCCTGGCGAAATCACTTCGCCGACACAGCCGTTTCCGACAAAGCCCGTGCAGTTCGATCGTAATAGCACGGGACCGGACGATGTGAACGATCTAACCCCGGAAATCAAGGCCGAGGCTTTGCGGATCATCTCCGAGTTTAAGACAGGACCCGTGTTCACTCCGTCCATCCCGCAGGGGGAAGGCGGAAAGAAAGCGACGCTGATTGTGCCGCACAATCAAGGCGCGGAGAACTGGCAGGGTGCGGCGGCGGATCCCGAAACGGGGATGTTTTACATTCCGTCGGAGACGACGTGGTGGGCCAGTGCGATGGTGCCGGGTAGCGGGCGAGGTAGCGACATGAACTTCGTCGGCTCATTCGTGCGTCCGGACGCACCGTTCGGTCTGCCCCTGATGAAAGGTCCGTGGGGCCGAATCACGGCCATCGACATGCACACCGGCGATCTCGCGTGGGTTGTCCCCAACGGTCATGCGCCGAAGGCGGTGGCTGAGAACCCGAAGCTCGCCGGAGTGGACCTCAGCGGCATGGGCCAGCCTGAGCGGGCTCCGTTGCTGGTGACCAAGACGCTGCTCTTCTCAGGCGACGGAAGCGGAATGTTTTCGTCCGGGCCGGGTGGCGGTGGTCCTTTGTTCCGAGCCCTGGACAAAGCCACAGGCAAGACTCTGCACGAGATGACGCTGCCAGCCAACGAGACGGGCATCCCGATGACGTTTCTGGCCAAAGGCAAGCAGTACATCGTGGTAGCCATCGGGGATCGGAACTTCCCGGCGGAAATTGTAGCGCTAACGCTGCCTTAGGCAACGAGGGCTACCTGGCTGGATACGTAGTGTATACACGTGTACAATCTAGGGATGCCTCGTCGCCCTTACTCTCCTGAGAACTCACTTGGAGTTGGCCGTATCAGCCGGCGTCGCGTGATCCAGGCCGCTGCGGCCGCAGCTCCGTTCACCTTCTTCCTGCGCGACGCAAAGGCGGTAGATCGCCCGAACTTCGTCTTCCTGATGGCGGACGATATGGGGTACGCCGATGTCTCTTGCTTTGGACGGCGGGATTACAAGACGCCCAACATTGACAGGATTGCGGCGGAGGGGATGAAGCTCACTAACGCATATGCAAATTCTGCTGTTTGCACCGCGACCCGCGTGGGCCTGGCAACAGGGCGCTATCAGTACCGCGTGGAAGTGGGGCTTTATGAGCCGCTGGGCAATGGCGCGAAGGTCGGTCTGCCTTTAGGGCATCCGACCATCGCCTCCACACTGAAGCAAGCAGGCTACGGAACCGCTTTGATCGGCAAGTGGCACATCGGCGATGTGCCGCAGTTTGGTCCAACGAAGTACGGCTACGATCACTTCTGGGGATTCGCCAATGGCGCGCTCGACTACTTCACGCATCGGGTGGGTGAGCCAAACTCAGAGCCCGGGTTGTGGGACGGGGAAGTGAAAACCGAGGAGCACGGCTATCTGACGGACCTGATCGCGGACAAAACCATTCATCATATCCGCGATTACTCGGGCCGCAAGCAGCCGTTCATGTTGAGCGTCCATTTCAATGCGCCGCACTGGCCCTGGGAAGGGCCGGAAGATGAAGCCGCGGCCAATAAGGGCGGACTGTTCGGCTTCGAGGCGGGCACAATCGCAACTTATGGAAAGATGGTACGGCAAATGGACGCGGCCGTTGGCAGGATACTGCGCGAAATCGAACGCGCCAGCTTCTCGAAGAATACGGTGGTCGTATTTACCAGCGATAACGGCGGTGAACGATTCTCCGACACTTGGCCGTTTACGGGTAAGAAGACGGAACTTCTAGAGGGCGGGCTTCGTGTACCGGGAATCGTTCGCTGGCCGGGGCATATCAAAGCGGGCAGCGTCAGCGAGCAGGCCTGCATGTCAATGGACTGGATGCCGACGTTTGTTTCGATGGCGGGTGGCAAGATCGATCCGGCCTTCCCGACCGACGGAATGGATCTCACGGCTGCACTGACGCGAGGAGCGGCACCAGTACCTCGCAAGCTGTACTGGCGCTATCGGTCCAACGCGCAGCGCGCGATGCTGGACGGCAATATGAAATGGCTAAAGATCAACGACAATCAGTTCCTGTTCGACGTCGCAGCCGATCCGTTGGAGCGTGCCAATCTACGCCGCAAGCAGCCGGAACTGTTCGCCCGCTTAGCGCAGGCGTACGCTGAGTGGGACGCAACGATGCTACGTGAAGACCTGGTGCCGTTTGGGTACGGTTTCAATAGTTCGCAACTCGCCGACCATTACAGCCCAGGCGGAGGCGGTGCCCCTGGACCTGGAGCCGCAAAGGGGAAAGCAAAGCAGGCAAAGTAGCGGAGTGTCCGCGTCGCTAGATTTGGTTCCGATTGAGTGGTAGCTGTGTGCGCTTTGCGTTATTTCGAAGAAAGAGGAGAGTTCACGATGAGACTCGCTGTTGCATTCTGTTTCGTTGCTGCGTGTGCCTGGGGGCAGGAAGGGACGGGGCTATATCCCGCGATCCTGGAACAAGACCCGAGCCTTGCGACGCACACCGTGTATCGTCCGCAGGATTTGTCGAAAGTAAAGGGCAAGCTTCCGATTATCGCCTGGGGCAACGGGGCCTGCGCCAACGATGGGCTGGCGCACCGCAACTTCCTGATGGAGATTGCGTCGCACGGGTTTCTTGCCATTGCCATTGGGCCTCCGCAGCCTCGCCCCGCGCCGGGGCAGGCAAAGGGAGCTCCCAAGGGAGATGGGAAACAAGGTGCACCGAAGGGCGATGGCAAGCAGGCGGCGGCTCCCGCGGGTCCGGCTACGAAATCTTCGCAGTTGATCGATGCTATCAACTGGGCATTGGCGGAGAACAACCGTAAAGGGAGCCCCTACAACGGCAAGCTTGATGCGTCGAAGATTGCCGTGATGGGAATGTCGTGCGGCGGCATTCAGTCATACGCAGTCGCGACGGATCCCCGGGTGAAACTCGTGGGAATCTTCAACAGCGGCATCCTGCCCGCGCCCAGCGGTCCGGGAACTCCGGCGATGGAACCCGTTGCGAAGGACCAACTCGACAAACTGCATTCGCCGATCTTTTACGTGACCGGTGACAAGACCGACATCGCCTATGAGAACGGGATGGACGATTTCAAACGCATTACCAAGGTGCCTGCAATCCATACCTACAAGGACGGCGTTGCGCACGGCGGCACCTACAGCCAGCCAAACGGCGGAGACTTTGCACGAGTCGCTGTGGCGATGCTGAAGTGGCAGCTCAAAGGGGAGAAGGACCAATCCAAGATGTTTGTCGGAACCGACTGCGGGCTGTGTAAGGAAGCCGGTTGGCACGTCGCGACGAAGGGGATCAAATAAAGCAGAAGGGGCACTCTGGCTGAACCGGAGTGCCCTTTGTTGCGTTGAGAAGTTACTTCGCAGGACTAAGGTTTGCAGTGAAGTACGGCAGCAGGCTCTCGGCGAAGCGAGCTTTGATACGGCTGCCGTGATCTCCGTCGTAGGTCTCAAACTTATGCTGCACTCCCAATCGCGTGAGCGCTTGAGAGAGTTGTGTATTCAACGTGAGAAATGGATCGCGCGTCCCCACTTCGATGAAGATGGAACGGTAGCGCTTCAAGTTCGTCACGTATTGATCCACCATCAGCAGTGGTGAGTTGGCCGTCCACTTCGCGGCGACCAGAGGCTGCACTTCTCCATCCTTGGTAGGCAGGTCGAAGTACGTCGGCGGATTCTGCGGATTGGGAGCCCACGCCGCAGCCTGAGCCTGTTGCGCCTTAGCCAGCGCGCCTCCCGCTTGCTTGCCCTTGGTATTGGCTGCGGGAGGAGCTTGTTTCCCCGCCGCTGGTTGACCGGGCAGCATCTGCACGGGATCTTGGTACAGACAGCACGAACTCATAGCGTAGAGCGCGCCGAAAGCGTCGGGACGCTTCATACCGATGCGAACCGTGCCATAGCCGCCCATGGAATGTCCGGCAAGTCCACGCGCGGCTCGATCGGCGATGGTTCTGTAGTGACCATCAATGTAATTGACAAGGTCGCCTGCGATAAAGGTCTCCCAATCTCCGGTAGTCGGCGAGTTGGAGAACATGCTTCCGTCGTAAATCGTGAAGGCGTCGGGCAGCACCAGGATCATCTCAGCGCTGGCTGTATCCGCTGCTGCCGCCACCGAGAGCGAGTTCCAATATGTCTCCGCGTGCGCTCCATAGCCGTGGAGGAAGTACACCACTGGATACCGGCGGTTCGAACTGGTCTTGTAGCTGGCTGGCAGATAGACGAAGACTTCGCGGTCCGGAGAATCTCCTTCGAGATTCTCCTCCAGCGCTTTTCCGTGGACCGTGACCTTCTCCAACGATCCTTGCTTTGCACTGTTCTGCGCCTTGCTCTCCGGCAAGAGCACGAACGTCGCGCACACCGCCGCCAGACTCGCGGCGAATCCTAGCTTCCATGTCATGGTGTTATTCCTCCTTTGATTTCCTAGCGCAGTGACCGGGACTGGATCTGCCAGTTGGAATCGGTGCAGAGCGTGCACTTGTCGCCGACAAAGTAGCCCTTGCCTTTGGTGCTGTTATCACCCCGCAACTGCCACTTCAGCCAAGCCACCGCGACCTGCCCGAACGGTCCGCCGTTGTCCAGATTGTAGGTTCCGCCATGGCCCACCGACGGGAAGACGCCGTAGAAGATCGGCACGCGCGCGGGCATCACTTCAAAGTCTTTCTTGCCGTTGTCATGCGCGATGTCGCTGTCGCCGCCGGTAATAATGATCACCGAAGAGTGGATACCGTCGATGATCTTCTGGTCTTTCGGATCAAACATCCCGCTGTTCCAGATGCCCACGGTCGCGATGCGCGGGTCGGCTGACGCGCCGTAGGACATGAGCCCTCCGCAGGACATACCCATTGCGGCGACGCGTCCGGTGTCGACCTTCTGATAGAAGCGGCTACTAGAGTCTTTGGTTTCTTTCTCCATCCAGTTGATCGCGGCGACCAACGCCGAACCGTCCAGCATATTGCCTGCGCCAGCCGGAGCACCGCCCTTACCCTTCGCCGCAGCGGCTCCGGGAGGCGGTCCAGCTTTGGCTTTGGCGGCATCGGGCGCAGGGCCTTTGGCGCCGCCGGGTCCACCCTTGGCTCCGCCAGGACCACCGGGTCCCCCCGCATTCTCTACCGGCGGTCCATCGGCAACAATCACGATGCCGTAGGAGGCGATCTCCGATAGGTACTCGGGGAAAGTTAGCCCGTTTTTAGCACAGCCGCCTTCGCCCCACACCAGCAACGGATATTTCGCGGCGGTGAGGTTCGCAGGGCGGTAGATGGTATGAGTGGTGAGTCCCTGGTCGTGTTCAATCACCACTTGATTGGGTCCGGTGACGGGATTGCCCTTCTGTGCGACGTTCACGACGCGGATCTTCTCGTTCGTGCCTTGGGCCATGAGAGTCGTAATGAGCGCGGCTGTACCGAGTGCGAGTGCGAGAGTGGTCTTCAGTTGCATGAGTTTTCCTTTATTTACTGCTGTCGTACATGGTGATCTTGACGCCGCCATTTGCCATGCCTGGGTTCGAACTCAGGTACAGGCCTGTATTGAGGTAGGCGTAGGGGCCGTCGGTGCGAGCTTCAAACGTGGGCACCAGGCCGCCCGCCGCCGAAGTAGTGTTGCGAACGATGATGATTTCGCCGTCTGAGGCTTGCCACAGGTAACGAGCGTCGATGGCGGGCGGTCCCGAAAGGTTCTGGTAATCTGCGCCACCGGAGAGGACCTTGCCCGTGATGCGGCCGCTGAGATCGCCGCCGGTGATCGGGATGATGTTACGGTTGCCGCGCTTGCTGGCGCCCACCCTCTGCGACGGACTCAGTCCGACGGACTCGACGATCAGTTCCTTGCCTGGCTTCTCGGCCGGGTCCTTCTGCCGGAAATCCCACGGCTGCGGCGAAGCCCCATTAGGCTTGGCGATGCGGATTACGCTCGCCGCATCGGTCTTAATCGCGACGTTCGAAACATCGTAAACGCGCAGCGTGAACGTCTTGGCGCTTTCATCCAGGATGCGGCGCGCAACGTATTTGCCGGTGTTAAGCCATTCGGCCGCACTTCCGTTGGGAGCTTCAAAGTCCATCGCGACGCGGATGTCCCGCGCATCGGAGCCAACGCCAGCACTGCGCGAGTAGATGTACTTGCCATCGTCCGTTTTGAATACGAAGATGTCCTCCACCTCAACTGCGCCGTTCGCGAGCGTCAATTCGAAGTCCAGGGCTCCAGTCATCACAGTGGCGGAGAGTTTCGGCCCGGTAACCTTGCCTTCGAGACCGACCGCCACGCGCCGATTGCCGAAAGGCGTCTTGCCCACCTTCTCCAAACGGTCGAGCTTCATCTGTGCTTCAAAGACCAGGACCCCACTCTCCGGATTGGGGATGCCGTCTTTCATTCCGCAATCCCAGGAAGCGTGAGGGATCAGGACCTTGCCTGCCGCCTGTGCCAGGCACACTGTGGGCCTGGCAAGGATCGTGGCACTCGCCGCGAGGAGAAACGTTCGTCTGTTGCTGGTCATGGACTCCGTTCTATTGGTGGATCCGTTCAAGGAGCACAGGGACCCAGGGTGATTCTAAAGCACTCCGCCGGCTCACTCCAATATCGATTCGTGATCGTTCGAGCGGAAAATCGCATGATGGGGGCGGGCTATTTCTTCCTTTGCTTATCGAAGAAGTCGAAAATCGCCGGGAGGACTAACGGCACCATGCGGCCGTGATCCGCGTCCACTTCCATGTATTCCAACTGGAATCCTTGATCCTTCATCCACTTCTGCATCACGCGGCTTCCCTCGAGGGACGGAGTCGCCCCGGTGCCTTCCGTCATGAAGATCGGCATTCTGCGGATGCGATTCCAAGGGTAGGTTGCCTGCTCGACGAAGGGGCCGGACATCGGCGCCATCGCCTTCCAATAGTCCGCGTACTTGGCTCCGAGATACCAGGTGCCTCCACTGCCCATCGAATGGCCCGCAAGAAACATCGCTGAGCGGTCTACCGGATACTCGTTCAGTACCATCTCGAGGACGTTGATCACATCCTGCTCGCTGCGTTCCAGAGTTTGGGCGTTTTGTACGCAAGCTGTTGCTCGTTGCTGGGCCGCAGTCTCCGCTTGACCGAAGACGGCAGGAAGGCGAAGGCAAGTCCCGAAGGCTCCCAGAGGGCTCCAACCGAGGGGCGACACCAGTAGGTACCCATGATCTTCGGCCAGCTTGAGTAGCTGCTTGTTGTTCTGATCCAGGTACTGGCTCTCATTGCTTCCGCCTCCGTGGAGAAAGAGGACCAACGGAAGCTTTGCCTTGCCGTCCCAAGTCGTGGGCGCGTACACGCGATACGCCAGATCGGTCTCTGTGCCCTGGAACCGATAGGTCCTGCGCTGGTCGCCTTTCGCTTGCCAACCCGGCGCACTCGGTTTCGCGAGAGACTTTGCAAATTCTTGCGACTGAGCAATCTGAGACTTGGGGACCAATTTCGTGCCAAAGGCGATTACGCCGTTGTCCTGGGCAACGGCTAGCGCCGGGAGCAGGACGGCTAGAAGCACACGAGGTTTCGTCATGTTGCAAAGATTCTAACAGCTGCCTAAAATCGCCGCAAGCCTCCTGTATCCATCATGTCGCGGCAAAGTGAGAAGTTCCTAATTGGGCAAAGTAGAAAGTTCCTAT
>JBDTSJ010000072.1:0-93415 GCA_039931205.1 Acidobacteriota bacterium | reverse complement strand
GCGGTGCTGGAATCCTCAGTTATGAATGGTTGATAAAAGCGAGGCATGTCACCAGTTGTACCGAGTATTCGCTGGTGTCGCCGATTTAGTGGATTGGTAGACGGCCACCCGGTTTCGGCACGCGACCATCCTCACGCAGCGCTCTGCTGCACTCGTCCGCACGTTCGAGCGCATGCAGAGCCAAGCCGCAGATGACTGCGTCAAAGTTGGCGTCGGGATAAGACAATTTCAAGACCTCGCCCGGCTCCGAAGGCCCTAACGATGGGAGAAGACGTAGTACAAAATGAAAACGGGGGACCAGTCTTGCGACTGATCCCCGCTGATACTGCAAACTGCGTTTTAGCTACTTCCGGCGGCGACGGGCGATGAAGCCCAGGCCGAGGAGGCCGCTACCCAGCAGAGCCATGGAGCCCGGCTCGGGAGTGGGAGCGGAATTGAAGTTCGCCGATGCCGACATGTTTCCGTTGCTGTCCACAGGAGTCTGGAAGCTAAAGCTGAGTACACCAGGCGTTGGGTCGAATCCAGCCCCGCTAAAGGTGCCAGACAATGCGGTCCCGTAGAAGGTTTGGCCGAGTTGCACGGAGGTATTCAGGTTAACTGCGCTGGTGGTGGTGAAAATGCCAAGGGCGAAGGTAAACACATATCCAGCTGGTCCCAGCGTGGTGGAGCTGCCCGTCACACTTCCCGGCAATGCGCACAACAGGGCATTCGTGCACGAAGTCAGGTCAAAGAGGGTTCCAGTCAAGGTGATGGAAGTATCACCCGGACCTGACGCGCTCGAAGCGACTACTAATCCGCCGCCGCCTACACCGGCGCTGGTGAAGCTGCCCGTAACGGCCAGCGGAGCAGCAACCGCGGAAGCGGCTAGGATGCCTCCAAATATCAAACTGAGAATTACTTTCTTCATCTAATGTTCCTCCAGAAAATTTTAAATAACCGCCGCTGGCCAACTTCTCCAGGCAACGTCGCACTTTGGTTACGAGTTGCCGAAGCCGGTGCCGTTAGCACCCTTGTTGCATTGCTCCTCGTTGACGCTTCCTGATCCTACGGCAGATAGGGGACACCGCCAATAGGAAGGTTATGCCAGTACAAACAAACACCTACCATTACTTTTTCTGATGCATCTGACTGGGACTTGTCCGATGCATGAGAAAGTAGTTCTTGGGGACTAGAAGATAAGGGACGGCGTGTGGTGCCGACAGGTGGCTTCGAATCAGTCAGTTGAGAGAATAACCGTGCTTCTAACGCCAGCCGCATTCGGAAAAGCGAATTTCCAGCGTGCGTTTATCGCTAGAAAGTACTAGCGAACAGTACCGACCATGATTGGACCGTTGGTTGGAGGAAGAGCAAGTTTGGTAAGGAAAAAAAGTTTGAGAAAAAACTTTGGTAAATAAAACCTTCTCTACACACCAAGAATTTGGCACGCATGGTCATGCAAGGGGCGAGCATGTGTAGCCGAGAATGAAGGGGAACTGAGTAAAGAGTCTGTTTACTTGCGGGCCACAATAATACGACCGCCCAGGCCCAGCGGAAGGCTTGTGGCTGCGACTTCCACGTTAAGCTTCGCGGCAGTCAGTTGATCCGAGTATTCGCTGATGTCGCCGATTTCGTGGATTGCCAGACGTCCGCCCGGTTTCAGCACGCGGACCATCTCTCGCACCGCTCTGCTGCGCTCGTCCGCGTGTTCCAGCGTATGTAGAGCCAAGCCGCAAATGACTGCGTCAAAGTTGGCGTCGGGATAAGACAATTTCAAGAACTCGCCCGGCTCAAAGCGGATTCTATCGGCAACGCCTTCGGCTTTGGCGTTTTCGCGCGCGATTTCACTTTCGCCGGCCACGCCGATGACTTTTCCGGTTTTGAGGCGTTGCGCCGCGCCGATGCCCAGGATGCCGCGACCGCAGCCTACATCCAGAATGCGTTCGGAGCCATTTAACTCCAGAGCATCCAGAAGTTGTTCGCGCACGCGCAGAGAGCCGGTCTTGCTGACCCAGACCAGGAAGCGCGCGGCGGCGAAGAAGCCACCCGCAACCAGCAGCAGAACCCCGGCCAAGCGTGCCGAGGGTCCCGGATATTCCGCGCGGTTGATGAAATACAGCACCAGCGCGAAACCGGCGGTCCAGGCCGCGCGGCTGTACATGTCGTGAACCGCGCGCGGGGCCAGCAGGCCGTAGTCCGCTTGCGTTGCTGAAGTTGCCGCCGCCATTACCGCGCTTCTTCCACCATTACTGCACCAGTTCTACGGCTTCGGGAGTCTCGGGAGCATCGGGAGCAATAATCAGAGGCTTCTTAAACTTGCATTCCGCGTTGGGGCACTGGGCCACGGGTCCGGCCTTGAGGAATTTCTCGATTAAGTAGCTGCCGCCGCATTCGGGGCACTTTTCGGGGATCGGTTTGCCCCAAGCGACAAAGTCGCATTCGGGATAGCGATTGCAGCCGAAGAAGGTTTTGCCGCGCTTGGAGCGCCGCTCTACCACTTCGCCTTCGGAGCAATTCGGGCACTTTACACCGATCGTCTTCTGCTTGACGTACTTGCAGGTGGGGTAATTGCTGCAGGCTACAAACTCGCCGAAGCGGCCATACTTCTTGACCAGCTTGGACTGGCAATTCGGGCAGTCCTCGTCGAGCGGAACATCCTGCGGCTTTTGCGCCGCACCCAACTGCTTGGTCGTCTTGCACTCCGGGTAGCCGGAGCAAGCCATGAAGGTTCCGAAGCGGCCCTTCTTAAGGACCATGGGGCGGCCGCAGTTGTCGCAATACTCCGCTTCATCCTGCTCCGTCATCCCTTCCCCGCCCTCGCCCTCTACTTGCGGCTGGCGCGTGTTGGTGCATTCCGGATATCCGGTACAGGCGATGAAGCTGCCATGTTTGCCCCATTTGATGACCATGGGCTTGCCGCACTTCTCGCAAATGAAGTCGGTGGGCCGCTCCATGCGCTTGATGTCGGTCATGTGGCGAGCTGCGTGTTCCAGATCCTTCTGGAAGCGATCGTAGAACTCGCTCATGGCGATGCGCCAATCCACCTTGCCGTCTTCGATGTCGTCCAGGTTGGCTTCCATGCGAGCCGTGTAGGTGACATCGAACAGGTCGTTGAAGCTTTCGAGCAACAGGTCCGTCACCACCATGCCGAGCTCGGTGGGTGTGAACTTGCCTCCATCTTTGCGCACATACTCGCGCTCAAGAATGGTGGATAAGATGGACGCGTAGGTCGACGGGCGGCCGACGCCGCAAGCTTCCAGTTCCTTGACCAGCGTGGCTTCCGTGAAGCGCGGGGGCGGCTCAGTGAAGTGCTGTTCGGGCTCGATCGACTTGAATTTGAGCACTTCGCCTTCGGTAACCGCGGGCAATTTGCTCTTCAATTCTTCGTCGTCGGAATCCTTCGCGTCCTTGCCTTCTTCGTACACTTTCAGGAAGCCGTCGAACTTCGGCACGCTGCCGGTGGCGCGGAACAAGTATGCCTTCTTGTCTTTACCGGAGGCGGTGACGTCGATGCTGGTCTGATCGAACACGGCGGGTGTCATCTGGGACGCGACGAAGCGCATCCAGATCAGGCGGTACAACTTGAATTCGTCTTCCGCCAGGAGCTTTTCGACGGTATCGGGCGAGCGCATCGCCGACGTGGGCCGCACCGCTTCATGGGCGTCCTGCGCGTCCTTTTTGGATTTGTAGACGTTGGGCTTTTCCGGGCGATACTCGGCGCCGTAGCGATCCGTGATCATGGCACGCACTTCGTCCAACGCTTCCCCACCGATGCGCGTGGAATCGGTACGCATATAAGTGATCAGGCCGACGGGGCCCTCTTCCTTACTAAGTTCCACGCCTTCATACAGTTTCTGCGCCAACATCATGGTACGCTTCACGCTGAAACGCAGCTTGCGGGCGGCTTCCTGCTGCAAAGTGGAGGTAATAAACGGCGGCACCGGGTTACGCTTCTTTTCGCGATTGGTGACGGATTGGACCGTATACACCGCGTCGATAAGCGCGTCGACGATGGATTTCGACTCCGCTTCATTGGGGATCTCGGCGTTCTCGCCGTTGACCTTGGCCAGATGGGCGGTGAGTTGCGGCGGCTTCTTGGCGCCCAGATTGACGTCAATGGACCAATATTCGCGGGTGATAAACGCGCGAATTTCCTTTTCCCGCTCGACGATCAGCCGCAGCGCGACCGTTTGCACGCGTCCCGCGGAAAGACCACGGCGGACTTTGTCCCACAGGAGCGGGGAGATTTTGTAGCCTACCAGGCGATCGAGCACGCGCCGGGCTTGCTGGGCGTCCACCAGGTGCAGATTGACGGTCAGCGGCTTCTCAAACGCCTTCTGGATGGCGTTCTTGGTGATTTCGTTGAACATCACGCGGAAAAACTTCAATCCGCTCTTTTTATCCTGTAGCTCTTCCTGCAAGTGGTAGCAAATGGCCTCGCCTTCGCGATCAGGGTCAGCCGCCAGGTACACGGCGTCGACGCCCTTGGCTGCGGCTCGCAACTCACCAATCAGCTTGCGTTTGCCTTCGATAACTTCGTAAACAGGCTTGAATTCGTTGTCGACATCGACCGACAGGTCCTTCTTCGGCAGGTCTTTGACATGCCCAAGCGAGGCTTTCACTATGTAGTCTTTGCCGAGGTACTTCGCTATCGTTTTCGCCTTCGCCGGAGATTCGACGATGACGAGATTCTTTGCCATAAATTAAATGCGGCCTTCCTGACCCAAACAATCGAAATAGTAGCACGACCGGAAGCTCTGCCTGCAAGCCCGGCAGGTTGCAGGTAGCTAAGTTATTCTAACCAAACGCGCAGAAAACTCTTGCCGGGCACCTGCCGGACCATCCCGGACAACTCCAATTCAAATAAGGATGCGATGATCTCGGAGGGGGATACTGGCGCCAGTGTTTCTACCAAGTGGTCGAGCGCAACGGGTGCATCGGGCGTCAACGCCCTCAAAATCACCCGGGCTACTTCGGTCATTGGGCCTAAGTCCAAAGATGTCTGACCTCCGCCGGAGGATTCACCCTCATTTTCGCCCAGTAGATTCAATCGGTTACGACACTCCCGGACGAGCCAGCGGCGGTCTTCGGGCTTCAATTCGACTACTACGTCATTCCAATCCTGCACTAATTTGGACCCTTGTTTGATCAGCAGATTCGGCCCCCAGCTCATCTTGGAAGTGATATTTCCGGGCACGGCGAAGACTTCGCGGCCTTGTTCGGACGCCAGGCGAGCGGTAATGGCGGAACCGGAATATTGGCCGCCCTCGACGATTAGAACGCCCACGCTGAGACCACTGATGATGCGGTTGCGGAGCGGGAAATTCTGCGGATAGGGCGGCGTTCCCATAGGGAAATCCGATACAATCAGGCCTTTTTCGATGATTTTCTCGCTCAGCTTACGGTTTTCGGCCGGGTACAATTCATCTACTCCGCAGCCAAAGACGGCGATGGTGTTTCCACCCGCATCCAGAACTGCTTTGTGGGCCGCCGTGTCGATCCCACTCGCCATGCCGCTGACGATGGTCAGGCCGGCATCGGCCAAGTCCTTTGATAGGCGGGTAGCAGCGGTCGTTCCGTAGGCGGTGGGGCGCCGGGTTCCGACCACGGCGATGGCTAACGTATTTAATAGGTCCACGCGGCCGCGAGCGTAAAGCATGGGCGGCGGGTCGAAAATCTCCTTCAGCCGGGGCGGATAGAGGGAACTGGTGATCGGAACCAGCTGGGTGCCAGTGTCGAGCAGCCTTTGGTGCTGCGTGACCGCGTCCTCAAAGGCGCATCCGCTGGTGATGCTGCGCGCGATCCCGGCCGAAACGCCCGCCGCCTCCAGTTCCGAGAGCGAGGCCCGGAATACCGCCTGGGCCGTGTGGAACCGGTCTATTAATAGGACCGCGGTCTTTGTTCCTAACCCTGGGGTCATGCGCAGGGCGAGCCAATGGAGTTCTTCGTCGTGGGAAAGAGAAGGGGCGGCGCTGGCGGCGGACACAACAGTTGGTGGCTGGAGGCCTGCAGATTTCTCCGATTTGGTACGCCTCTGGTTTCAATGACTTGTCGGCCAACAGTAGCGTCCGCGCCCCCAAGTGAACTATAGTTAACTTTGGCGACGAAACCAGAGCTACAAATGCCCCCGGCGTCCCTGCCGGAGGTCCACGGCACCGTTTCCACCACCCAGCCCACCTTATTAAAGCGGATGTTCGCGTTCGCCGGCCCCGCCTACCTGGTGAGCGTCGGCTATATGGATCCCGGAAACTGGGCAGCGGGACTGGGCGCTGGATCGCAATTCGGCTACAAACTGCTGTGGGTTCTGGTGCTTTCGAACCTGATGGCGATCCTGCTGCAGACGCTGTCCGCGCGGCTGGGAATCGTCAGCGGACGCGACTTGGCGCAAGCCTGCCGCGAGACCTATTCCAAGCCCGTCAGCATGGCGCTGTGGATCCTATGTGAAATCGCCATCGCCGCCTGCGACTTGGCCGAAGTCCTGGGCGCCGCCATCGGCCTGAACCTGCTGTTCCACATTCCGCTCACCTACGGAGTCCTACTCACCGCACTGGACGCGTTCCTCGTCCTGTGGCTTTCCCGTTACGGCATTCGTCTGATTGAAGCGATCATCCTGGTGGTGATCGCGATTGTGACGGGATGCTTTCTAGTGGAGCTAGGCTTCGCCGGCCCGGCCATCAGCGACATGGCGACCGGCCTCATCCCGCGCATCGACGGCGCCAGCCTCTATCTGGCGATCAGCATCCTGGGCGCCACCGTGATGCCGCACAACCTGTACCTGCACTCGGCCCTGGTGCAAACGCGCCAGGTGGGCCGAACGTCGGAAGCGAAACGCGAAGCTTGTAAATTCAATCTGGTGGATTCCATCATCGCCCTGAACGGCGCGCTGATCGTCAATACCGCGATTCTTGTGCTGGCCGCCGCCGTGTTCTTCAAAAACGGAACGGTGGTTACCGAGATCGCGCAAGCCCATCAACTGCTCACGCCACTTTTGGGTACCACCATGGCAAGCGTGCTCTTCGCTGTGGCGCTGCTGGCCAGCGGACAGTCTTCCACGCTCACCGGGACGTACGCGGGCCAGATCGTGATGGAAGGCTTCATCAACCTGCGTATGCGGCCGTGGATGCGCCGCCTGCTGACGCGCTCCGTCGCGATCATTCCAGCCGTGATTGTGGTCTCGTCCTCGGGCGAATCCGGAACCTATGAGCTGCTGATCCTCAGCCAGGTGATCTTGAGCATGCAGCTCCCCTTCGCCGTGATTCCGCTGATTCGCTTCACCAGCGACAAAAATAGGATGGGCGAATTCGCGAATAAGCCATGGGTCAACTTCCTGGCGTGGACCGTCGCGGCCGTCATTCTTGGCCTCAACTTTTGGCTGGTAGGCGACTCCGTAATCCCGTGGATGCAAGCCGCAACCTGGCACGCCGTGGTCTCGGTGCCCGTCGGAATATTCGTATTGGGACTACTCGGATGGGTAATCTTCGCGCCTCCCCTGACCCCGCCCGTTGAGGAAGCGAGTCCGGGTGCGGCCGTCGCCGCCGACTTGCCTGCTCCCGTATACCGCCGCATCCTGGTGCCTCTGGATCATTCCAATCGCGACCGCTCCGCCGTGGCCCACGCCGCCGCCATGGCCCGTCTGCATGGAGCCACCATCCACATCCTGCACGTCGAAGAAGGCGCCACCAGTCAACTATTCGGACCCATCGCCTCCACTGCGGAGGTCCACGCGGGCGAGCGTTATTTCCACGACATCGTGGAAGCCCTGATTCGTGACGGCCACAAAGCGGAGCTAACGGTGGTCCACAGCCGCAACCCACGCCAGGAAATCATCCGCGTAGCCCACAGCCTGCAGCCCGATCTGGTAGTCATGGGAGCCCACGGCCACACCGGCATCAAGGACCTGATCTTCGGCACAACCATCAACGGCGTCCGCCACAAGGTGAACGCGCCCGTGTTGGTCGTAGGTGGGCCAGGTTCGTAACTGCGGCGGGCCAAACTCGGCAAGCCAAACCGTTAAGAACCGGCGCACAGGATGCAATCCTTGGTATTGGTTCAGTTTGAAAGTTCCCTTGGCTTCCCAAGCCTTCTGTCCTCGGTATCAGCATCCTCTCGAATCCGAAGAGTGCAACCCCCAGTTGCAAGGATCTGCGTTCCAGCAGGATACTGGTCTGCCCATCCGCCCTCCTTGTCTTGCTGAATAGCGTAAACGACGTAGCGCCGCCCAAGTTCGAATTTGTAGCTGTCACACATCAGAGCCCGTTCCATGACGTGGACTTTGATTGTAGAGTTCGTTGGCCCTTTCCAGCTCTTGGCAATCTTGAAGGTTACCAATACCCGACTAAAGATCTCTCGTTGCTGTTTATTCTCAAAGTAATGTATATCCGTCACGGTTCCATCAAAAACCGCGTAGGCAGCGGAGCGAGCGGCCTGCTGTGATACTTCAACACAGGAACAGGCGCTTGCAAGGTATTGCGCAGCAGAAAACGCGAGTAGCAGTCTCCATTTCATGGCACAACCTTAGCATGGCGGCCCCAGCAAGCATACCCGCGCGCCCGCGCGATCTTAACCTATCCAAATCCTGCCCCACAAACCTACTCGGTGGACAACCTACTCGGCGGGCACCACAAACGGTTGGTCGATCTGCCCTAGCCGCGTACGGCCGCACTTCTCCGCCAATTTCACTAGCCGAAGAAAAACCTGCGCCGTAATAAAAGCATCCCCCGCCGCGGTGTGCCGATCGTGCGGAATCACGCCGAACAAATGGCACAGCGCATCCAAGGTAAACTCGCGAATCTGCGGACGCCCCTCAAACGCTCCGTCCTTTTCCAGGTGCAGCGTCAAATCCATCGTGTCCAGAAAAAGGTTGGACATGCGAAATCCCCAATGCCGCTCGTAGCCCGCATTGAAGGTCTCCACATCATGCCCGATATGGTGCCCTACGATGACCCCGTCGCGGACGTACTCCAAAAAAGCCTCCAACGCCTGCGGCTCTTCCATGCCCTGCTCGCTCTCATCCCGAGTCACGCCGTGAACCGTAACAGCGCTGGTATTATGCGCCACGTGCAGCAGCGCTTCGAAGGAATCTTGCAACACAATCTCGCCATTCTGCACCGCAACCGCGCCCATTGTAATGATGCGGTCCTTTAACGGATTTAATCCCGTCGTCTCGGAATCCAGCAGAATGAAGCGCACTTGCTCCAGAGGAGTCTCGGCCGTCCAAGACTCCTCGAAAGTTTTCTGATAAATCTCAAAAAACGGAGGCATGCTCATACAGTATTCATGACTCCATCCAGCCATTCCCACTCCGCCGTAAACTCCAGCAGCCGGTGAAGGGATCGAAATCCGCTCTTCAGCACTTGCCGGTCATAGCGGCTCAGCAACGCCGGAGGCAATTCCCCGCCATCGGTGTTACGGCTGATGCCAATACGCCCTTGCTGCCACAGCACCACGCGTAACGTCTCGGAAGCCTCCCGGAAAATGGCCTCTTGCGACGGCAGTAATGTCTGCGCCAACGCGAACCGTTCCAGAGTGGATCCGCCTAACACCTGCCCCGCCGCCATCCCAAATACGCGCCCGACGTCGACCAGGGGCCGCAGTGCGCTACGCTCCAATTCAAAGATGGACGCATGTTCGCCGGATTCATCCACCACCGCATCTTCGAAAAACGTGAGCGGCGGAAGGTTCCCTAAACAGTCATGTCCCAGGACTTTCAGGAAGTCCCTACTCATCACTTCCCGCAGCTCAGCGTCCACCTGCTGCCAGGCGTGCGCCGGTCCATGCACGGGGCGCAGATCGAACAGCGGGCGGGCGTTGTACATCTGCTGGAAAATCGGATCCACCACCCAGCCCCGGTAACGGTTCTTCCATTCCGCTATGCTGGCCGCGTAGTAGAAATCTTCAAACGGAGACTTCAGGCGCGGCAGATAGTCGCACTCCGCCAGCATCCCCAACACACGCTGGTAGGTGCTGCCGGCGTCCTCTCGATCCGATAACAGCACAACAGACGGAGCCAGCGTCGTCAGCGATTCGCGCCGACCCGACGAGCCCGCAAAACACCAGCAACCGCCGTCCGTATCGTGCCCCGTGAGTTCCAATACGCGTCCCAGAATCTCCGCGTCGGTTCGATGCGCGAATTCCGTCAGCCAGGCGGTGGATGCGGCGCTGTTCAGGTATTGCAGAATGAAGATCCGCGCGCGCTGATTCAGCAACCTCAACTCCGCAGTACCCGCCGCGGAGCGGATCTCATCCAAAATCGCGGACGGCTCATCGCCAAACACCGGAGCGACGTCGCGCGATGTCACGATTGCCTGCACCGGACTGTTGGGCGTGCCGTCCGCCGTAATAGCCAACGCCCGCGTGCCTTCGGTGGTCAGCTTGAGAATCCCGTCCACCACGGATGTGTTTGGGGAGACGGTCTGCAGCAGTTCGCCCAACAAGCCCTTCACCGGACGTCCCGAGTCCACGTGTCCTTCCGCGACCCACTCGAGGATGTCCTCCATCGCCAGCAAGCCGATCGTGGTTCCGTCCGCATCCACGACTGCCAGCGCACCCACGCCCGCTTCCGTCATCTGCCGCGCCGCGTCGCGAATGCTGGTGTCGTCCGGACAACTGGCGGTCTTCTTGCCGCGCACCAACTCATATAAGAAGATGCGCTCCAGTTGCCGGTTTCCCTCGGCAGCCTGATAGTCGGCCGACACGCCCGCATGTGCCGATACATAACGCCGCGCCACCGGATACTTCCCGAGTAAGGTCTCGAAATCCGCCACCGGAAAGCCGTAGACCACCACATCGGTGTTGGATTTTGCGGAGTAAGCGCAGGCCGCGGCTCCATTCAACACGTCGATCCCCAGCATGTCGCCCGCTCCGCGAACGTCTCGCAATTCCGGATGAGAAACGGTTTCGTCCCATAGAGAAACGGTGCCCTGCTGGATGACGAAAATCAGCGGCCCATGCGGCGCGCCCTGCCACAGCAGGTATTCATCGGATTCATGAAACTTCACCCGGCCTCGCGCTGTCAAAGCGAGCAGGTCGGATTCCTCCATGCCTTGAAACGGCGGGTGCTGTTCCAGAAAATCCGCTACACGATAGAGAATGGCTGCCGTCTGCACGAAACTGATCGCTCCTCGTCTGGATTATGCAAGTCGACGGAGACTGGCGGGAAAACCTCCATTCTAGCCGAACGTGGCTAGCTTCTCGCGCCCGCTCGAACAAATAGGCGGAACGCGTGAAAGGAAGGTTGCCTTGACGACATTCCCAAACGTGGCTGTACAAAAGAAAAGGGGTTAAATATGAAACGTAAGCTAGCTGGGATAAGTGTGTTCATCGCCCTGTTCGCGACAGTTCTGGTCTCCCAGAACTGTCAGGCCAGTGCCACTCTCACCGGAACAATCACGGACCAAACGGGGGCGGCGATCGCGAGCGCTCCCCTAAGTCTGCGCGCCGTCGCAACGGGAGTAAACTTCAACACTGCGTCCGGTCCCGCAGGGCAATATACGTTCGCCGTCCTGAACGCCGGTGCATACGAATTGACTGTGAGTGTGACGGGATTCAAGACGTTTAAGACCCAAGTTGAGCTGCGGGATGCAACGACAACGCGGCGGGACGTGGTTTTGGAAGTGGGCAGCATGTCGGAGACGGTGACCATTACGTCTGACGCAACACTGCTGAAGACCGAGAGCGGAACCGTCGTTGTGAACGGACAACCCAGCTCGTCGATGCAAATCAATCAAGCAGGGCGGCAAGGTCAAGCAGGGCAAGCAAAGGGCGGGTCCGCGATGCCCATGGCGCCCCCGCCGGCGATGCTTCCACGGCTCGCGATTAGCGGCGGAGTAGCGGGGGGCTACGGACTTAACCAGGACGCCTTCGATCGCCGCTTCCCCAACATCCGTGGCAACGCCCGCGGCATCCCCGGCTCTGAGGAATACGGCCACTTCGTAGAGAATGAGTTCGTCACGCCGTCGGCCGAACCTCTCTCCACCTTCGCTGTGGACGTCGATACAGCGTCCTACAGCAACGTCCGCCGGTTTCTGAACGAAGGCCGCCTGCCACCCGCGGAGTCCGTGCGCATCGAGGAACTTATCAACTATTTCAGCTATGACTATCCGCTGCCGGAAAAAGGCAAGCCGGTATCGATGACTACCAATATCGTCCGCAGCCCCTGGAATTCGCAGCGCCTGCTGTTGCATGTCGGCATGCGGACGCTGCCCATCGCGGCGGAGGATCTGCCGCCCAGCAAATTGACTTTCCTCGTCGATGTATCCGGCTCGATGAACTCTCCGGACAAGTTGCCGCTGGTAAAACAAGCCCTGCAAATGCTCACCCGCCAGTTGCGTTCCCAGGACAGCGTTTCGCTGGTAGTCTATGCCGGCAACTCCGGCGTCGTACTGCCGCCCACCAGCGGCAGTCAGCAGGACCGCATCCTGGAGGCCGTCGGCCGCCTGGAAGCGGGAGGCTCCACCAACGGAGCGGGCGGCATTCGTCTCGCCTATCAAATGGCTCGCCAGTCGTTTTCGAGAGCGGCCAACAATCGCGTCATCCTAGCCACGGACGGCGATTTCAATGTGGGCGTGCAGAGCGACGAAGAACTCGTCCGTCTGATCGAAGAGGAGCGCAAGTCAGGAGTCTTCCTGAGCGTCCTCGGATTCGGGACCGGCAACTTGAAAGACTCCAAAATGGAAAAGCTCGCCGACCACGGCAACGGAACCTACGCCTATATCGATTCCTTCGCCGAGGCCCGAAAAGTGTTCGTGCAGGAGATGGGCGCGACTTTGGTGACCGTCGCAAAGGACGTGAAGCTTCAGATCGAGTTCAACCCGGCGCGGGTCAAGGAATATCGCCTGGTTGGCTACGAAAACCGCCTTCTCCGCCCCGAGGACTTTAATAACGATGCCAAGGACGCAGGCGACCTGGGCGCAGGCCACCAAGTCACAGCCTTCTACGAAATCATCCCGACCGGCAGCGCCGACGGCGGCGGCAGTGTGGACGCTCTGCGGTATCAGGACCGGCAGCGCCCGCAAACACGCGGGAATCCGTCCAACACAAATCCGAACGAATGGGCCTGGGTGAAACTGCGCCACAAGCTGCCGCAAAGTGACGTCAGCCAACTGCTGCAGTGGCCCGTCGCGGGCGGCGTACAGGACTTCCGTTCCGCCTCTCGCGACGTTCGCTTCGCAGCGGCCGTGGCGGAGTACGGCATGCTGCTGCGCCACTCCAAGTTCGCCACCAACGCCAGCTTCGATGACGTCATGAACACCGCCAGTCAGGCCATCGGTTCGGATCTAAACGGCTATCGGACAGACTTTCTGGACTTGGTCCGCAAAGCGGGTTCCCTTTCCGGAATCACGTTTAGCCGCCGCTAGCCCGGAGTCAAAATGGACCGGAGGTGCTACTTTGGGTGAGTGGACGAGACACCCCAACTGCCTCCCGATCCGGAAGCCCCCGCGGTAACAGAGGTCCAAGAGGTTGTAAATGGGGCGGCGGAATTCCCGCCGCCCTTTATCGACCCGATCCCTCCTCCGCCCCCTCTGCCCAGCGCAGGCGCCTTCACCCGCGACGCCATCCTCGATCTTCTCGCGGCGTTGGGATGCTTCGTGCTTGTCGTTCTTGCTTACGCCATCGTCGCCGCCGTCTCTCAATTTGGATTCGCGAGTCAGGGCCGCGGCATGCTCGACTTCTTGCAGAGTGCATGGGGCATCGTGGCATTACTGCTCTCCATCCAATTCCCTCTGCTCTATTTCGCCCTGCGCCGGCGCCGCCGCAACCGCGAAAAACAACGCCCCCTGCTTCCGTTCTTTGACGGACCCTGGGGCAGCGCCGCCCGCAAGGGCATTTCCGCCGGATTAGGACTCACCGTGCTCAGCATGCTCTACACAGGATTGCTGCAGCGCCTACTCGGCTCTGAGTCCGTACCTAAACAGCTCGACTTCCTGCAAAACATCCTGAATAACCGCCCCGCCGTCGCTGCATTAGTCCTCATCATCGCCGTGCTGGGACCCATATGCGAGGAAATATTCTTCCGCGGCGTAGTCTTCGGTTCCGCCCATGCCTCCGGCCGGACTACCGCGGGCGCTGTGATCTCCGCGATTCTATTCGCGTTGGTGCACGTCAGCCCGCTGTTGATCCCCTTCTATGCCACCTTCGCCCTGGTGATGTGCTGGCTGTACGCGAAAACCAAGACACTGGTGGCGCCGATGGCCGCGCACATGACCATGAACAGCATCGCGTGTCTGGCACTGCTGCTAGCCGGCGGGGATCAGGTCTAGCCCTGCGTTAGGAATAGTTGAAACCCGCTGGTCCAGCGCCCACTCTAAGTTTTAGGGGAAAATAAACAAATGAAGATCCGATCTGGTGGTTTGTTGTCAGCGTTCCTATTGCTCTGCGTGGCTGCCACCGCGCAGGACCGGTCCTCGATTCAAGAGTGCCGCAACGACGTCGCCGATGCACTCGGCATTGGACAAGGAGCCGTCAACGCCGACTTTGGCCCGAACGGCGACAACGGCAATCGAGTGGTTGCATGGGAAGCCAACCTCTCCGGCCGCCGCATTGTGGGATTCTGCGAAACCAATCGCAACGGAAGAACCATCAGCACCCAGCTAGGCCGCGTCCGCGGCGGCGGCGAAGGACCCTTCGGCAACGGCCCCGGCCAGGGCAACGGCCCGGGCGGCGGACCCTTTGGGAACGGCCGTGGCGGGAACAACAGCGGCGCCGCCGTCGCAGTTCAGGTTGATACGGATGGCCGTGGAACCTTCAACGGCACCGGCCAGAACATCCGTATTACCCGTGGCTGGGTCGACACCAGAAATGAACCCTCCGTGTCCCTGAGTGGCGACAACTTCAGGATCACGTTCTTCGGTAACATCAACGGCACCGGTCAGAACCGCGACTTCACCATCCGCATCACCCGCTCGGACCGCGGAGGCAATGCCAACGGCACCGCCACCGTACGCCTGAACCAGGATCGCAACGAAGTCGAATCCATCACAGTGGAAGGCCGCATAGGCCGCGACCAATTCAACGGCACCTTCAACCGCAATTAAGCCGCAACCACAATTAGGCTGGAAAACCCTCTCGATCCGGATTCTAAGCAGACTATCGTGACAGATGCGGCAACGAAGCGGGCCCTTGCTGCATCCAATCGACAGGGAACCTCCACGTACATGGACCAATTCAACCAGCAAGCGATCCCAGAATCGTATACCGAAGCTTTCGAGCCAGCCCTCCTGACCGCCGAGGAGCCAGAGCCCGCCGAGGACACGCCAGAATCGGCAAAGTCCTTATATACAGATGACTTAGTTCGCACTTACCTAAAGCAGATGGGGTCCGTTTCCCTGCTCAACCGGCAGGGAGAAATCGACCTGGCGCGCCGCATGGAGCGCGGGACCCTGCGGGCCCGCAAAGCCTTGTCCAGATCCCCGCTGATCCAAAAAGCGATCGCCGAGATCTACGAAGGCGTTCGTTCCGGGGATCTGCCGATTGGCGATTTTGTCGACGTCAAGGGAGCCAGCACCGATACCCGGGCCAAGAGCCGTGCCGAAAGCCTGCGGCGCTTCGCGGCGGCCGCGAAGGTATATCGAGGCCTGCTCGAAGCCGAAAGGAAGCTGGCAGCTACCCCGAAGCGCAACGTAAATGTCCGCAACCGCTTGGAATCCCAGTCGGTAAGGATGCGCATCAAAGTCGGCCAAGCCATTCGCGAGGTGCCGTTTGCCGCGCAGCAGTGGCGGGAGTTCGGCGATCGTCTGGAACAGGCCATTCGCCAAGGAGGTCCGCGCTCGCAAATCATCGCCCTGCAGCACTGTCTGCATAGGGTCCGCCAGGGCGAGTTCGAGGCCGACCGGGCGAAAGGCGCTCTGGTGGAAGCGAATCTGCGCCTGGTGGTTTCCCTCGCCAAGCGCTACGGCAACCGCGGGATGCACCTTTTGGATCTGGTCCAGGAAGGCAACCTTGGATTGATTCGCGCAGCCGAAAAGTTCGATTACCATCTGGGATTCAAATTCTCCACCTATGCCACATGGTGGGTCCGGCAAGCCATTACCCGGTCCATCGACGATCAGTCACGAACCATCCGCGTTCCGGTGCACGTGAATGAGAGTCTCAGCAAATTCCTGCGGGCGACCCGGGAATTGGACAAACAACTGGGCCACGCGCCGAGTGAATCCGAGATCGCACGCAGGATGGAGACCACCGAAGAGAAGGTCCGCGAACTGAAGACCTTATTCCTCGACCCCGTATCGCTGGACCTGCCGGTCGGCAAAGACGGCGAATCCGCTCTCGGAGACTTGCTCGAAGACCGTCAGGTCCCGTCGGCGTACGACAGCCTGTTGCAACGCGAGATTCGCCAACGCACCGCCGGCGCGCTGGAGACCCTTTCTCCCATGGAGGAAAAAGTGTTGCGCATGAAGTTCGGAATCGGCTTCGACCGCGAATTCACGCTCAGCGAAATCGCCAGCCAATGCAGCTTGAGTCGGGAGCGCATTCGGCAGATCGAGAGCAAGGCGCTCGGCCGCCTTCGCAATTCCTCGGGAATCCCGCGCATGGGATCGGCGGATCAGGCCGCCGCGTAAAGCCCAGTCAGCTCAATCCGCGCTTTCCGGCTTCTGGAACACACGGGTGCCGACCACGGCCGCCATCAGCACACCGCCTAAGGCCAGCAAAAACGCCGCCGAATATCCAAAGTGGTCCGCCAATATCCCCGCCGCGAACGATCCGGCGCCTACGAACAAGTCGAAGAACGCGCTCAGCACGCCCACGGTGGATCCGCGCTGATGGCTGGGCGTTCTCTTCAGCACAGTCGAGGCTACCGAGGCCCACGGAAACGCGAATCCGAACCCTAAGCAGAGCGCTCCCGCCAATGACGTCAGCGGGCCGGGAAACAGCGCGAGCGTGAATAACCCGATCGCCATGAAGCTCAACCCTCCGTAAAATGTGTACGCCGGCGGCACACGGTCCGGCAATCCACCCAAAAAGAATCGCGACAACAACACCATCAATGCGTAGGCCGAAAACGCCGCCGGTCCCGAGCCACCCGTCTTGGCCATGTAAAGAATGAGAAACCCGGTAACCACGGGATAGTGAATGTTGACAAAGCCGATCGCCAGTCCGGACGGGATCAGAGACTTGGGGATCCAAATCCGCTTCCCCGGCGAGGGGTGCGGCACATAATGCTCCGGCACCTGCCACAGCAAGACGAATGCAGCGATTGCGGCGACGATCTGCAGGGCAGCCGCACGTTCGAATGATCCCACCCACTGCCCGATCAAGGGACCAGTGGAGATGCCGCCCCAAATTCCCGTCGAGACAAACCCCAACGCGCGTCCACTGCGATGCACCCCCGCGGTTTCGACGGCCCATGCCGCCGCGCCCGTGTAAAGGCATGCTTCCCCAAAGCCTTGCATGCCCCGCCCCAGGTACGCCCCCAGCAAGCCCAGCGGCAGAAAGTAGGCGACCCCGGCGAGAGAACAGCTACCCAAGCCCAGCAGAAAGGTGATCTTACGCCCTTTGCGATCCGCCAGGGGCCCGGAGATAAAGCGCGACGCCAGCGCGACCACCGAAAAAGCTCCGATGACGAAGCCCACCGTGCGATCGCTGCCGCCCAAAGCGCGTACGTGCAGAGCCATGCGCGGCAGCACCGTGCCGATGCCCACAAACGCCAGATAGGTGGCCGCGATCAGCGTCCAGAACCGCCCGCCGAGTCCTCGTGCGCCAATCCCCCGCGATGCTATTTCTGCCTGCTCTGCCACGGCCTCTCATCCCCTCCGCACGGAGCGTTGCCCGTGACGGAATCGAACTTGCCGTGTATCCAGAAACCCGACACCAGTGAGACCCGAGGCATACATTCAGTCTACCGCTACACTTGTTTTATGTTCCTCCGTAACGCCGCCGGAACGGCTGAGTTTTCGCCCGTCAAGATGAGCAAAAGCACCCTCGCCAAGGGCCAGTACCTCTTCGCTGGGTTGAACTGCTTCGAGCCTGGACAGGAGCATGCGCTGCACGCCCACGCTGGACAAGACAAACTCTATGCCGTCCTCGAAGGCACTGCCCGCGTGCGAATTGGCGAGCAGGAAGAAACGCTCTCAGTGGGCGATCTCGCGTTCGCAGCGGATGGCGTTCCTCATTCCGTGAGGAACCCAGGTCCAGGGCGGCTGGTGCTAATGGCCGTTCTGGGTCCGCCGCCCAAGTAGGCACTGCTTTTTCTAGAATTGGGCATGGCGCATGCTCGCGGACTACTGAAGGGATCCAAGTTCAATAGCCGCCATTCCACCGTCATCCCCGGCGCGGTCCCCGCCGTGGAAGCCGCTCGCGATTGCCCGCACGTAACAAAAATCGCGTTGGGGGTGATCACGCCCATCCGTCCCGGGGCGGAGCACCTGAAGTTTACACCCGCCAGCGGCTGCCTCAAGATGCAGGTACGAGGCACGAATGCGACGCAGACATTCTGGGTTTATACGACGCGCCCGGACGAAGCCATCGCCGAAATCACCGCAAAGTGGGAGGCTCGATAGTGGGCCTCAAGGCTGCCCCACCCTACTACCCTTGTTTAAATAACATGTTGCCGATACGTGCCGCCGATCCCGCGGAGCTCTGACTGGGGATTATTGCGGAAGTTTCCCTCAACGCCACTAGTTGCTGAGGCGGCATGTTCGCCACTGCGTCCGCCTTCAGCATCGGTATCACCACCTCCGGCAGCGGCATTTCGGCTTCCAGGAAATCCATGCCTTCCACTGTAATCTGCATGCTGCTTTTGTCGTCCATCTCCACAAGACTGCGCTTCTTCAAATACCACAGCGCCAAGTTTAATTCTTCCTGTGTGCAAAGCAGCATGCCTTCCAAATTGCGCATCGACACGCTAGGTGTAAATGGCTTCACACGTCTGCGGTCATACAATACGCACAACAGTGCCGACCGTAACCGGCCGTCGCGTCCCAGAGCTTCAAAGAAAGGCTGTCCGCTGAACTGCGGGGGCCCCTCCAAATTGATGCCCTTCAACTTGTTGAAGTCCTTGCGTAAGTCTGGATCGGAAAGAACCTCGAAGGCTAACGTCACCGCGTCGAACTTTTGCGGATCGCCCGTCTCCACCTTGGAGGGATGGAATTCTTCGGCGAGTCTCTTGTAGGCCTGGAGTATCCCCTCCGGCGTGGCTTTATGCTCCACACCCAATACTTGGTAGTGATCCTGGAATTTTCCGGCTGATGATGCAGACATTCACCGTAGTTATCGGCACTTTGCCGCCGGATCCTTAAGAGATTTATAGGGGGTTATCGGACGCCAGCGCACGCGACCCGGGTGGAACACAACGGCCCCGGCGGTATCATAGAGATATATATAATGAGTTCTTCTCCGAAATCCAAGCGCGCCCTCAAATCCCGCGACATCGAGCGGCAGGAACTACCCAATGGCATTGTCGTTGTCACCGAACAAATGCCGCACGTCCGCAGCGTTTCTGTGGGCATCTGGATCGGCACAGGCTCCCGCGAGGAGCTGGAACACGAAAGTGGCATTTCCCACTTCGTCGAGCACATGGTGTTCAAGGGCACCAAGAACCGCTCCGCCGAGCAAATCGCGCGCTCCGTCGATTCCATCGGGGGCGGTTTGGACGCCTTCACCTCCAAGGAAGTGGTCAGCTACAACGTCAAGGTCCTGGATGAGCACCTTCCGGAAGCTTTCGACATCGTAACCGATCTGGTGCGCCATCCCCTTTTCGATCAGAAGGATATCGAAAAGGAAAAGGGCGTCATCCTGGAAGAGCTGAAGATGGAAGTGGATAACCCCGAATACATGGCGCATGAACTCTTCGCCAGCCATTTCTGGAAAGGCCACGCTCTGGGGCGGTCCATTCTGGGCACTCGCCAAACGATTCGCAGCTTCGACCGCGACAAAATCGACCGCTACTACCGGAGCATCTACGCGCCCTCGAATATCCTGGTGACGGCGGCCGGCAGCCTCAATCACAAAGACCTGGCCCGCCTGGCGGAAGATCACCTGGGCGACCTCAAGCCTCGTAAGGCCCGTGCAGTAAGCGCCAGGCCGCGCCCGTACGCCCCGCTGGTTTTTCGCGATCGGAAAACCGTTGAACAGGTTCACCTGTTCCTCGGCGTGCCATCTATCGCAATGCCGGATGAATCGCGCTTCGCCTGCTACATCCTGAACGCGATTCTGGGTGGCGGCATGAGTTCGCGCCTGTTCCAGAATATTCGCGAGAAGCAGGGGCTGTGTTACTCCGTCTATAGCGAACTGACCATGTATCGCGACGCCGGCTGCATGCTGGTGTATGCGGGAACGTCCATGAAGTCCGCTGAGAAAGTGGTAAAATCCATCGTGCACGAATTGCATGAGGCTGCCGCCACCCGCGTCAGCGACGAGGAATTACGGCGCGCCAAGGACCATCTCAAGGGCTCCATTGTGCTGGGCCTCGAAAGCACCTCGTCGCGCATGGCTAACCTGGCTCGCCAGGAGACCTACTTCAAACGCTTCATGTCCATGGACGAAATGCTCAAGCGCATCGAGCAGGTTACCGCCGAGGAAGTGCAAACGCTGGCGCAGAAGTTCTTCGACCCGAAACAGATTGCCGTCGCCATGTTGGGTCCCTTGGGCGATTTCCGTCTCAAACGCGAAGACCTTACTCGATGAAGACTGCGGCGCTGCTCGTAGTTCTGTCCGCGGCTTTAGCTTGCGGCGTGGATGTTTCGAAGCTGGAGCCGCACGGGTACGTCAATGATTTCGCAGGCGTCCTGGATCCAAACGGGGCCGCCGCCCTGGAAACCTATTGCGGGGCGGTGGAGCGATCCACCGGCGCTCAGTTCGCCATCGTGTTGGTGAAGTCGCTGGAAGACGATACAGTCGAAGACGTCGCCGTCCGGCTTTTCGAAAAATGGGGCATTGGAAAAAAGGGCGTGGATGACGGACTGCTCATCCTGCTGGCCACCGAAGATCGCAAGAACCGCGTCGAGGTGGGCTATGGGCTGGAACCAATCGTAACCGATGGCTACGCGGGCGATGTCCTGCGCAGCATCCGCCCCATTCTGCGCCAAGGGGACTACGGCGGAGCGCTGCTATCCGCCGCGCAACAGTTGGGCCAACGCGTCGCTCAGGCAAAAGGCGTCACCATCGAGGGCCAGCCAGCGCCCGTGCGCCGCCGCGATAACAACGGGGGAGGCATTGGCGGCATCATCATCGGCTTCCTCGTTTTGATGTTCATCTTGAGTATCCTGGGCGGTGGCAGCAGGGGCGGCAGCGGAGGCGGTGGCAACATCCTCGCTGGAATGATCCTCGGCCAAATGTTAGGAGGCGGACGCCGCAGGGGTGGAGGATGGTCCGGAGGCGGCTTCGGTGGCGGTGGCGGTGGAGGCGGCGGCTTTGGAGGCTTCGGAGGCGGAGGCTCAGGTGGCGGTGGGGCGTCCGGCGGCTGGTAGCCACCCCATTTGGTGAATCACACATGAATCCACTCGATCAACTCGTTTCCAAACTCGAACTCGCTTTCAGCGGACGGCTGGTTTCCGTCATCCTCTATGGTTCCGCGGCGTCGGGCCAGAACGACCGGTTCTCGGACCTCAACGTCCTATGCGTGCTGAAAGACATCACTCCCAAAGAACTGGCTTCCGGCGAGCCGATTCTGCGCTGGTGGCGCGAGCTCGGCAATCCAGCGCCTCTGCTCATGAGCGAAGAGGAAGTCTACAACTCCGCCGACAGCTTTCCGATTGAGTTTCGCGATATGCAGCATCGCCGCCGGGTGCTCTTTGGACCCGATCCCATTGCCGACCTGAAAGTTCATGACACCCACTATCGAACCCAGGTGGAGCATGAGTTGCGCAGCAACCTATTGCGCTTGCGGCAACAGGGCGCGGGCGTATTGTCGGATTCCATCGCGCTGCTGGGCCTGTGCGCGGACTCCGTCACCACCTTCTGCGTGCTCGGCCGGCATGCCTTGATGCTCGCCGGCGTGGTTCCTTCCGAGGACCGCCGCGCCCTGGTCCGGCAACTTGCCCAGTCACTTACGGCCGACATGACGGCTTTTGAATCGCTGCTGGACGTCCGCGAATCTAAGACCACAGCGGCCGGCGTGGACCCAATGGAACTATTCACCCAATATCTCGTCTCTATTCAGAGACTGGTGGTTTTTGTCGACGGTTTGAAACACGGATAATAGAAAGCGCGGAGAAAACAAAATGAAAACTGGATGGATTGTCATTGGCGTAGTTGTGCTGGCGGCGCTGGTTTTGGGCAGCAGCCTCATGGGTTCCCGCAATGAGCTGGTTACGGAGCGCGAGAATTACAAAGCCGCGTTTCAACAGGTGGACGTGGACCTGCAGCGCCGGCTGGACCTGATTCCGAACCTGGTCGCCACCGTGAAGGGCTTCGCGGCGCAGGAAAAAGAGATCATGGAATCCATCGCCAACGCCCGTTCCGCCATGATGGGCGCCAAAACTCCCGCCGAGCGCATCGCCGGCAACTCCCAGCTCGACAGCGCCTTGAGCCGCTTGCTGGTGGTGGTGGAAAACTATCCGCAATTGAAGTCCAACGAAAACTTCCTACGCTTGCAAGACGACCTATCCGGCACCGAAAACCGAATCGCTATTTCGCGCCGCCGCTATAACGAGGCGGTGCAGCGTTATAACATCGACATCGAACTGTTCCCCAAGAACATCGCAGCCTCGCTGTTCGGCTTCAAACATGAAGACGCCTACTTCAGCGCCGACGCGGCAGCCAAACAAGCTCCCAAGGTGGTTTTCTAAAGGGTGGCGTTCTAAGAACCCGCCTCACCGTCATCCTCTTCGATCTCTTCCGCCATCGCGGCATAGCGTTTCAACACGCGGATGGAATTACCGCCGCTGAATCCGCCCGTGCGCAGCTTTCTATAGGCCGACGCCAGATTCTTCGGTTCGGCCAACAGCACCCTCAGATTCTTGCCGCGATACTTTCGCGCCAGGAAAGCCTCGATCAAGGTGACCTCGTCGGTCCCCTGGTACACCGACTCAGCCGCCGCCTGCGCCACTGCGGGAGCCACTCGCCTCGCCATCAAATCCCGAACCACGCGCGCCTTACCCAACCCCTGATTCTCCTTGCGCCATTCCGCGAAGGATCCGGCAAAGCGTTTATCGTCCATGTAGCCGGACTCTTTCAAATACCCCAAAATCTCCTCGACGTCTTCCTTGCGGGAAGCCTTGCGCAGCAGTCGCGTACGCAATTCGGAAACCGACTGAGCGCGCGCCGCCAGCGCCTGCGCGGCGTAACTCGTCAGGGCTTCGCGCTCCAGCAGCTTGACCTGCTTACGACCCGGTGTTCTCTGCAAGCAACGCCTCTTTCCGTAGTTCTACCCAGCGCGGAAACAAGCTGGGATTCTCCAGCCATGTGACCATCCATAGAATCATCTCTTGTTTCTCAGGATGTTTCTTGAGCGCGAACCGGGCGTGTTCCTTTGCCTCGATGACCAGCCGCCGCGCCTGGCGTTGTTCCCCGCCCTCGTATTCGTGGAGCAGCGCCGTGAGAGTACGCTCCAGCGACGCCTCATCCTCCTGCCGAACGCCTTCGACCAGAACATGCAACGGAACTCCCGATTCCTTCAGCAACCGCCGCAAATACGCGTCCGACACCGGAGCCAGCGCGGCGCGCATGGCGTTCCATTCCTCGGTGCCGACGACGGCGGGCCGCTGCTGCTCCAAAAACCGCTGGAGCTCAGTTCGCTTGCCCTTGCGCGGCTGTTCGGGCTGCTTTTCTGATTTGGGCGGCATCGCGATATTCCTGAACGGCGCGCGAATGGGCGGCCGAAGTTTTGGAGAACACGTGCCCGCTGGCATCCGGCTTGGCGACAAAATACAGCGCTTCGGTGACGGCCGGGTGCAACGCGGCTTCAAGCGACGCCTTGCCGGGATTCGAGATGGGTCCCGGCGGCAGACCCGCGTTCTTGTAGGTATTGTAAGGGTGATCGCGCAGCAAATCGGCCTTGTAAATCACACCCCGATAGCGCCCTTGCAGGCGCGCCGCGTACATCACGGTGGGATCGCAGGCCAGCGCCATGCCGATCCGGAGCCGGTTCGTGAAAACGCCGGCGACCATTCCGCGTTCGCTCGAAACGCCGGTTTCCTCTTCTACCAGGGACGCCAAAGTCACCATCTCATGCGGTGGCATCTCCCCACCCACATTGCGCCACTGCCGCCGGAATTGCTCCACCATCATGTGGCACAGCTCCTGCGCGGTGGTTTTGTGCGACAAGCGGTAGGTAGCCGGGAACAAATACCCTTCCAGCGATTGCGCTTCCGGCGCCAGGTCGCGGATCGGCGAAGGATCGGAAGCCGCGGCCAGGAAATCCTTCTCATACATGATGCCTTGCGTTTCCAGCAGGCGCGCGATGTCCCAGATGTTGCTGCCTTCCGGCACGGTGAACTCGAACGTGTAAACATCGCCTCTGCGGATGCGATCGAAAACATCCCACACGCTGGCTACGTCCAGAAATTGGTATTCTCCCGCCTGCAGGACCGCCTTCGGTTGCGCCGCCCGTGCGGCCAGGAACATCCACTCGTGCTCGATCACGCCCGCCTCGGCCAATTGTTTGGCCATCTCGCGGGTCGACAATCCGCGCGGAATCTGTAGCATCTTCTCGGTCTCGAATCCCCGGTAAGGCTTCGAAAGCAGGTGGTAGCCAGTGGCCAGCGCGGCGCCCGCAACCAACACTAAGAGAACCGCCGTACTCACTAACCAGCGAATCACCTTACGACGGCGGCGCGTCATTCCGGCCACTCCGGCTGTCCCCCGGCCTGCATCCCGAGGTAGCTTTCCAGCAGGATCTGAGCCGCTAATTGGTCCACTGCCTTGGCGCGTTTGGCGATGCTGATACCGCTGTCCCGCAGCACACGTCCGGCTTCGATGGAAGTCATACGCTCATCCCAGAATCGGACCTCCCGGCCTGTCCGCCCGGTAAAATAGTCGGCAAATTCGCGGGTATACTGCACTTGCCTGCCCTCGCGCCCATCCATGTGCAGAGGATATCCCATCAGAATCAGACCCACGTCATGCTCGGCCGCCAAGCGGTCGAGTTCCGCCACGTCGGTGCGCAGATTGATCCGCTGCAGCGTCGGCAGCCCTTGCGCGGTGATTCCCAAGGGATCGCTGATGGCCAGTCCAATGCGCTTTTTCCCTAGATCCAGCGCCAAAATCCGCCCTTTCCATGATTTTTGATTGTGGTCCAAGCGTTGTCCAAATTATAGTGATAGGCGAGTGTACTCTCCCAGCTCCACGATCGATCGAAGCTACCGTGTGGCAATCGGTGCCCTGGCGGCCGGCGCGAGTGTTGCCCTTCTGTATTACGGGCGAGTCTTCTTCATCACCGTAATCATTGCCTTTATTATCGCCTTTCTACTGGAACCTTTGGTGCGCCTGTTCATGCGCATCCGCGTCCCGCGCGGCGTCGCCAGCTTCCTGGCCTGCGCCCTATGGCTCAGCTGCCTATATTTGGCCGGGCTCGGAATCTTCACCCAGGCGCAGAACTTCGCCGCCGACCTACCGGCATACGGGGAGCGGATCAACCAATTGGTGGAAGGCGCAGCAACCCGCGCGGAAAGCTTCGAGCGCAATTTTTACAAGAATCTCATGCCGCGGCGTTTTCAAGAGCAGGCACTGACGCCCGCGCCCCTCGCTACGCCCGGCACTCGCGGGAAACGCGCGCCGGAACCCGTGCTTCCCCCGCCCGTTCAGGAAGTGCGCATTCAGCAGGAGCCAACGGCGCTGTTGAGTTACGCCTATGACTACCTGCAATCCGTCTACAGCGCGATTCTCATGGCGTCCTTCGTGCCCTTCCTGGTGTATTTCATCCTCAGCTGGGGCGACCATCTGCGCTCGCGTTTGCTGGTGACGCTGGAAGGCGAAGCTCGCTACACAGTGATGAAGGTCCTGGATAGCGTAGGCGACATGGTGCGTGCCTACGTGGTCGGCAACTTCTTGCTGGGCTTGTTGCTGAGTCTCGCCAGCTCCATTCTCTTCGCCAGCGTCGGTTTACCTTATTGGCCCGTGGTGGGTCCCATGAGCGGATTCTTGAGCTTGGTCCCCTATATAGGATTGCCGCTGGGTTTGATTCCTCCGCTCATGGCGGCCTTGCCCTTCTCAATGGAACCGACAATGTACCTGTTCCTCACCACCAGCGTCGCGATGCTGCATTTGTTCGCGCTCAACCTGTTGTATCCGAAGTTCGTGGGCTCGCGTGTACACTTGAATCCGTTGGTCGTGACACTGGCGCTCATGTTATGGGGTATGTTGTGGGGTGGCATCGGACTGCTGCTGGCGATTCCCATCACGGCGGGATTGAAAGCGGTTTGCGATAACGTCGCGGGTTTGGAGCCGTACGGCAAATTGCTGGGGGACTAGTCTATGACAAAGCAGATGATTGTGATCCTGTTGGTGGTGGCAGCCGTGCTGGGCGGTGGCGTCTATTACGTGGTCCAAACCAACCAGGCTCAGATGCTTACGCTAACCGGCAAATTCTCCGACGTTCGCCTTTTTCCGATGACCGAAAACGCGACGCTGGTCATTCTGGACCTGGCCATCACCGATCCTTCACCGGTGCCTTTCTACGTGAACGACATCCAGGTACACCGTGTGGAACCTAATCCGGACGCAAAATCAAAAGAGGATCCGCAGTTCCTGGTGATGGAATCAGGACTGCTCTCCAAAGCCGAGATCACCAGCTATATGGAGTTTCACAAGATCAAAACCCTGAATCCCCTGCTGGTGATTGGCGACAAAATCCCCGCCGGGAAAACAGCGGACACCATGATCGCCGTCCGCTTTGAAGCGCCGCCCAAAGAACTAAAAGGCTACACGCTGCGGATTCGTTTTCGCGACCTCAACGGAGTAAAGGCTGAGTTTACCGGAAGGATACCTTAAGACACATGATGATCACGACCCACGTACAGGATGCGGCGCGCGGGGTTCCGGGCGCGCGTATTCCCGTGGAATTGGATATTTTCATCACAGGGCACGGCTGGAAAGAAGTCGGCCACGGCGTGACAAATGTGGAGGGCCGGATTACCGAATTTGGGGAACCGGCCGCAGTGGGTATCTATCGTTTGAGCTTCGATATAGCCACCTACATTCCCGACGCGTTCTACCCCACCATCGCCGTGGTATTTGAGGTACGCGACCATACGCAGCGCTATCATATGCCGCTGGTGCTGAGTCCGTTTGGTTACTCGACGCACCGTAATAACGGTGAGTAGTGACGCTCAAAGTCAAAGTAATTCCGCGCAGCCCGCGTACGGAAATGGCGGGCGAGATGGCCGATGGCACTTTGAAAATCCACGTGGCTGCGCCGCCCGAAAAAGGTCGCGCGAATGCCGAACTATGTGCGTTCCTGGCCCACCATTACGGAGTACCTCCGACGTCGGTGACAGTGATCAGCGGACAGTCCGCGGCCCGCAAGCTCGTTCGTATCGAGCTCGGCTAGCCTAAAGCGCCAGGGGCGTCATCGCGATTACGGGCAGTCCAGGCCCACACGTAGTAGACAGTCAGCAGCGCCATGCCCGAGAAGAAAAACACTTTGGCGATGGCCCGCGTCCCGTCGTCAAAAAAGAACTCGCCGATCATCCACACCGTGTTGGCGCAAATCCACAAGCACACCGCCATGTTATGGATGAGGTCCGCCAAGCGGTGCCGGGTATCCCAGCAAATGCGCATCGCCACCGCCAGAGTGGGCACCACCATGACCAATCCGAGGATCTTCCAATCGGAACACCAGGAGACGTCCTTCATCAGCCACAGCGCGACGTGGAGGTTTTCGATTTTGCGAGTATCGTTCATTTTGAATTCCAAGGTACCGCACGGCCCGCAGCCCCTTGCATTGACGGGTCCATGATTGTATGATTATTCAGTCGAGTGAATAATCATGCAGCCGCTTAAGAAAGACAAATCCCCGTCGCGGATCAAACTCGCGTCCCCGCACGCCCCGATGGCGCACGTGTGCCAGGATCTGGATCTTTCGCGCGACGCATTACTCGGCGTGCTGGAACTGGCAGCGCAAATGAAGCTCGCTCCGCAGCGCTATACCAAGACTCTGACGGGTCGCTACCTGGGCCTGCTGTTTGAGAAGCCTTCGCTGCGAACGAGGCTGGCGTTCGAATTGGCCATGAAGCAACTGGGCGGCGACGCCATTGTCTCCGCGGGCGTGCTGGGCGCGCGCGAACCGGTCAAGGATGTGGCGCGCAACCTGGGCCGCTGGGTCAACGGGATCGCGGCGCGCGTGTTCACTCAATCCACGGTGGATGAACTGGCGCAGTGGAGCGGCGTGCCCGTCATCAACGCGCTGAGCGATCTGTATCATCCGTGTCAGGCGCTGGCGGATGCGCAGACCTTGAAGGAACGCTTCGGACGGTGGGATGGCCTCAAGGTCGCCTATGTAGGCGATGGGAATAACGTGGCCCATTCATTGATGCTGACGGTAGCGCGCCTGGGCGGCGAGATCGCCGTAGCGTCGCCGGAGGGATACGAGCCGGCCGCCGATATCGTCAAGGTCGCCGCGCGGGAAGGTTCCGTGAAGGTAACCAACGATCCGCGCGAGGCGGTGGCCGGTGCGCATGCGGTCTACACCGACGTGTGGGCCAGCATGGGGCAGGAACACGAAGCAGCGGAGCGGCGGGAAACGTTTGCTCCCTATCAAGTGGACGAAGAGCTAATGGCTCTGGCACGGGCAGACGCGATCTTCATGCACTGCTTGCCGGCGCATCGCGGCGAAGAAGTGACGGAGGCCGTGATGGAATCGCCGCAGTCCGTAGTGTTCGACCAGGCGGAGAATCGGCTGCATACGCAGAAGGCTCTGCTCTTGACGTTGCTAGGGTAATAAGAAGGTGCCGGCATGATCGTCGACACGGCACGCATGAGTGCGTGCGCCACAGGGAGACTATGAACAAACCTAAAAAAGTTGCGCTGGCCTATTCCGGAGGCTTGGACACCTCCATCATTATTCCGTGGTTGAGAGAAAACTACGGCTGCAAAGTGGTCGCCGTGTGCGGCGATATTGGGCAGGGCGGCGAAGAATTGGATGGGCTGAAGAAGAAGGCCAAGCAGACAGGCGCCTCGGAAGTTTACGTGGCTGACATGCGCGAGGAGTTTGTCTCTCAGTACTTATGGAAGCTGGTCCGCGCGGGCGGCGAGTACGAACACAAGTATCTGTTGGGCACCTCCATCGCGCGTCCGCTTCTGGCCAAGCGCCAGGTGGAAGTCGCGCTCGAAACGGGTTGCGACGCGTTGTCGCACGGGTGTACCGGCAAGGGCAATGATCAGGTTCGCTTTGAGCTGACGTATAAGGCGCTGGCTCCGCATCTGCCGGTGATCGCACCGTGGCGCGAATGGGATATCGTGTCGCGCGAAGACGCCATCCAGTACGCGGCGGAACACAACGTTCCCATTGCTCAGTCGACCAAGAAGATCTATAGCCGCGATCGCAACATCTGGCACATCTCCCACGAAGGTGGAGCACTGGAAAGCCCCGCCAACGCGGCTCCGGACGAAATCTGGATGTTGACCACGCATCCCAAGGATGCTCCGAACAAGCCGGAGGATGTGACCATAGGCTTCGAAAAGGGTACTCCGGTTTCGGTGAATGGTAAGCGCTATTCCTCCGCGGTTGCCCTGCTGGAGCAATTGAACAAGATCGGCGGAAAGCACGGCGTGGGACGGATCGACCTAGTGGAGAATCGCTTCGTGGGCATGAAGTCGCGGGGCTGTTATGAGACTCCGGGCGGCGCCTTGATCATGTACGCGTTCCGCGAACTGGAATCGCTGACCTTGGACAAGAGCATGGCGCACTTCAAGCAGAAGTTGTCGCTGGACTATTCGGAGATCGTCTACAACGGCCTGTGGTTCACGCCTCTGCGCGAGGCTCTGGATGCGTTCTTCGATAAAGCTTGCGAGAACACTACCGGCGAAATCACGCTGCGGTTATACAAAGGCTCGATTGAGCCAGTGAGCCGGAAATCGCCGTACTCGCTCTACTCGGATGCCATCGCCAGCTTCACGATGGGCGCGGAGTACGACCAGAAAGACGCGCGCGGCTTCATCAACCTGATCGGTCTGCCGATTCAAGTGCAGGCGGCCGTCAATCAAGCCGCGAAGGCGAAAAAGAAAAAGAAATGAAACTCTGGGGAGGCCGGTTTGAGGAAGGTCCGTCGGAGGTGTTCGAACGATTCTCCGGCAGCTTGCACTTTGACCGGCGGCTGATCGATTGTGACGTCCGGGGCTCGCAGGCTTTCGCGCGGGCTCTGGAACGCGTCGGCATCTTGAGTGCGGCGGAGCGGGAGCAGTTGGTGGCTGCGCTGGAGACGATTCGCGAAGAAGCACGCGATCCAAAGTTTTTCGACGGGGCGACGGATGAAGATGTCCACACCGTCGTGATCCGCAAGACCAAAGAGCGCGCGGGCGCGGTAGCGGACAAAATCCATACCGGACGCAGCCGGAATGAACAGGTATCGCTGGATATCCGGCTGTGGCTGCGCGAGGAGATCGATCGCGCGTCGGCCTTTCTGGCTGCTCTGATGCAGGCGTTACTGGACCACGCGGCCAAGTATCCGGATGCCGTGATCCCCGGCTACACGCACATGCGGCGCGCGCAGGCCGTGTTGTGGCCGCATTACCTGCTGGCCTATTTCGAAATGTTCGCGCGGGATTTTGAGCGGCTGCAGCAGGCTCGGACGCGCGTCAATGTGATGCCCTTAGGATCGGGAGCCTTGGCCGGCAGCGGCTTCCCGTTCGATCGCGAAGCCATCGCGGCCGAGTTGGGCTTCGATGCGGTCACCAACAACAGCATGGACGTCTCGGCCGATCGGGACTTCGCCCTGGATTTCTTGTACGCCGCGTCCACCACCATGCTGCATTTGAGCCGGTTGGCCGAAGATTGGATCCTGTATTCCGGCGAGGAATTCGGCTGGCTGGAACTGGGCGATGGCGTCACCAGTGGATCAAGCTTGATGCCGCAGAAGAAGAATCCCGATTCGCTGGAGTTGATCCGCGGCAAGTTTGGGCGGGTTTTTGGGGAGCTGAACGCTCTGTTCGTCACCATGAAGGGATTGCCCACCACCTACAACCGCGACATGCAGGAAGACAAGGAGCCGTTGTTCACCGCGGCTGATCAGCTTTCCGGATCGCTGGAGATGGCTCGGGTTGTGGTGGAATCGGCCAAGCTGAACGCGGCCAAGCCCGCTGCGGCGGCCGAGGAGAGCTGGGTTGTGGCGACGGACCTGGCGGAAGCCCTGGCGCGCAACGGGACTCCGTTCCATTCCGCGCATCAGATCGTGGGGCGGCTCGTTCTGGAGAGTGTCCGCTCCGGGCGCAAGCCGGCGGATTGGTCCGCGCAACAGCTCGTCGAATTCGCACCGGAGTTCACGCCCGCGATGTCGGCGCTGCTGAAACCTGCCGAAGGCATGAAGACCCGCGAGGTTCGAGGCGGTACCGGACCGCAAGCAGTCGCGGCCGCGCTGGATGCGGCTCGGGCGCGCTTGGCCCAAATGACCAAATGAACAAGAGCTACCGGCTAGGCCAAATCCTGAACATCGTCCGCACGCAGAGTGTGCGGACGCAGGACGGCTTGGCGAAAGCTCTGCATAAGTTGAACATTGAGGCGACGCAGGTCACGTTGTCGCGCGATATCCGGGAATTGGGGTTGCTGAAAACTCCCGAGGGATACGTGCTGCCGGCCGCGGTGAGTCTGCCGGGACCAGACCTGGAAACCGTAGTCCGGGAATTCCTGCAGGACGTTCGCGTGGCCCAGCATACTCTGGTTCTGCGAACGGCTCCCGGCAGTGCCAGTCCATTGGCGGAAGCTTTAGATCGCGCCGAGTGGCCGGAAGTGGTGGGCACAATCGCGGGCGATAACACGATTCTGGTGGTGGCGCGCGACGCAAAAACAGCCGAAGCCGTGCGCCGGGAACTGCTCGCTCTGCTGGGCTGAGCAGGCTGCGCTATACTTCCAGTTCGCCGCCCATGCTGCTGCAATTTCCCCTTACTATTTTCCTGAGCGCCTTTCTGCTTTTCCAGGTGCAGCCCCTGATGGGGCGCTATATTCTGCCGTGGTTCGGCGGAACTCCCGCGGTGTGGAGCGTGTGCCTGCTGTTTTTCCAATGCATCCTGCTGGCGGGCTACGGGTATGCGCACTGGGTGGGCTCCCTGAAATCGAAAACCACTCAGACCACCGTTCACCTGACCTTGTTGCTGGCTTCGCTGCTCTTGCTGCCAGTAGCACCGGACGCCGCGCGGTGGAAACCGGCGGGCGCCGATCATCCGGAATGGCGCATTCTGTTGCTACTTCTGGCGACCGTGGGCGGACCCTATTTCCTGCTCTCGTCAACCACTCCTCTGTTGCAGCGCTGGCACACCCTGGCGAAGGGTAGCGGAGCGGGGTGGCGTTTATACGCGCTATCGAATTTCGGGTCATTTCTTGCCTTGTTCAGTTATCCGTTCCTGATGGAGCCGTACGCGCGGCTCCGCACACAGAGTTGGATTTGGTCTGGGCTGTATGTGGGGTTTGTCGCGATATGCGCGACTACCGCTTGGAAGGTGCGGAGCCTCGCAACAGAAACCCCGACGGAGGAGATCGCGGCAAGCGGGGAGAAGCCGGCGGCTTCGACGGTCGCCTTTTGGCTGGCATTGGCGGCAACGGCGTCCACGCTGTTGCTGGCAACCACGAACCTGATCACGCAGGACATCGCGGTGGCCCCCTTCTTATGGATTTTGCCTCTTTCGGTCTACCTGCTCAGCTTCATCCTTACGTTTGAAAGCGATCGCTGGTACAAGCGCTTGCCCTTCGCGATCCTGACGGGTCTGGCGGTTCCGGTGGCGGTGATCACGGCCAGCGCGGGCGTTGTGTATCTGCCGTTGTGGGGCCAGGCCGCGGTCTATCTGGTGGCCCTGTTCATCACCTGCATGCTGTGCCACGGGGAATTGGCAGCCGCTCGTCCCGCGGCTCGATACCTGACCCGGTTCTATCTGATGGTCTCCGCTGGGGGCGTTGCCGGCGGTGTGTTCGTAGCGTTGCTTGCTCCGGTCCTCTTCCGCCAGTTCACGGAGTACCCGATGGCATTGGTGGGCACATGCGTGCTCGGAATGGTGGCATGGTTTCGCGCGGGTGCGTGGGCCGAGTGGACCAAGGAAAACTTTCGCGTCCGCATTCCGCTGATGGCGCTGTTGTTTGGAGCATTAGGAGCCATCGCGCTGGCAGTGCTGCCCAGTGTCGGCCGTACGGCGCGCGATATTGAGCGGAACTTCTTCGGCATCTTATGGGTGGTGGATCGCACGGATCAGGGTGGCGACTATCGTCAGCTCACTCACGGACGCATCAAACATGGATCGCAGTACCTCAGCGGGCCCTTACATTCCCAGCCGACGTCTTACTTTGGACCCCGCAGCGGTGTTGGCGTGGTGATGCATGCGCTGGACCAGCCTGCTCGCAACATTGCCATCATCGGCCTGGGCGCCGGCACCATGGCTGCCTGGGGGCGCGATGGCGACGCCATGCGCTTCTATGAAATCAATCCCGACGATGAGCCGGTGGCGCGAAAGTGGTTCACGTATCTGAGCGATTCCAAGGCGAAGGTGGATGTAGCCCTGGGCGACGCCCGCGTCGTGCTGGAACGCGAACTGGCGGAAGGGCATCGCAACGACTACGACATCATCGTTGTGGACGCCTTCTCCAGCGACGCGATTCCGGTGCATTTGCTCACGGCGGAGTGCGCGGATATTTATCGGCAGCGCCTCAAGCCCGATGGCGTACTGATGCTGCACATCTCGAACCTCAACCTGAATTTAGAGCCGGTTGTCCGCGGACTGGCCGCGCATCTGGGGTGGACTCCATTTCATTTCCTGTCGAGCGGATACCCGCCCGCTGGAGAAGACGGATCCAATTGGGTGCTGGTGTCGCCGGACCCGCAGTGGGCGAAACGCGCCAAACTCGACACGCTGGTGTCGGGGTGGACGAAGGCGCCTCCGCTACTGTGGACGGACGACTTCTCCAGCTTGTGGCACGTGCTGATCTGGTAGCTACCGCTACTTCGATTTCTTGGCCGTGGCCTCTTCCATGGCGATGTCGGCCATGTTGCGGACAAACTTGATCTCGTTGCCGGAGATCTTGCCTTTGTAGGTGATGTGGAGCGGCATGCCTTCGTAGTTGAGCTCCTCTACGAAGGTGATGTCGTCGCCATTCACGGAACCTTCGGTGATGGGTGTTTCGGCTTTGGCTAACACGCTGACTGCCTTGCCGGTCAGCTTGGTGCCCTCTTGCTTGAAGACGTAGGTGTATTCCTGCTTGCCAACCTGCGTGTCAAACGTCGCGGTCCAGGTGCCGGTTACGTCGGCGGCCAACGCGAAAGCGGCCATGGCGGCCAGCAGGACAGCGATTCTCAGGGCGCGCTGAAGATTCATGGGTGCTCCTTTGTGAACAGTTTTACCACAGTACGCGTTCGAGAGCTTCGCAGAAGAAATACTCGCCCCACATCACGGATTCATCCACGCCCAGGCCTTTATGGACATGATAGACGCCGCCCCGCAGGATGCCTTCCCACTTGGGGTCCTGCTTGGCGAGTTGCTTCTCGCATAATGAGCGCAGGATGTGGACCGCGGTGGACCAATACAGGTGGCCTTTGAGCGGATCGGGAACCAGGCGGCAGAGACGCAGCAACCCCGACGCGCAGATGGCTGCCGCGGAGGTGTCCGGCAGAGTGCGATTTTCGGCGGGCGCGTTGAAATCCCAGGGAGCAATGCCATCCGGCGGGGAATGCGTTATGTAGAAGTCGGCGCACGCTTCGGCGGTGTGCAGGAAGTGAGGATCGCGACTATATTCGTAACAGGTCGTAAAGCCGTAGAGAGCCCAAGCCAAGCCGCGCGACCAACAGGAATCGCCACGATATCCCTGATGCGTGGTCTGGCGCAGAAACTCGCCGGTGTCGGTTTCGAAAATACCTTCCTGGGCGGTGGATCCGTCGCCGCGGACCAGGACGCGGCGCGTGGTGTGGGAATGCCGCATGGCGATGTCGCGCAAACGGCGATCTCCGGTTTCGCGGGCGGCGAAGAAGATCAAGCCCACGTTCATCATGATGTCGATGAACAGGGAGTTGTGGCCGACGAAGGAGCGTAAGTACTGGCCTCTCTCCTGGAAGCGTAGCGACAACGTCTTGCCCGCTTCAATCAGCACGTCGCGGTGGGCGGTGTCCTGGGTCAGTCGCCACCAGCGGTAGTAGCTGGAGAAAAACAGAAAGCCGAGATCGTGGACGTCGTGATCGTGTTTGCGAGCCTCGATGGGAATTGTGTAACGGATGGCATGTTCGGTCCAATACGCGCGCTCCGCTGAATCGGGCTCGGCGTGTTTGACGAACATCCACATCAAGCCAGGCAGGAAGCCGTCGCACCAATGCGTCCAGGCTGGTGCTTCATTCATCCAGATCCCGTTTTCGGTGTAAAGCGGATAGACGCCGGGATGCTTTTCAATGAGCTTGCGCACCTGCTTTTGAGCAAAGGTGAAGGACTGCGCGAAGAGGTCGCCAGTGTCATTCGAGAGATGGATCACGTTTACGAGCATGCCACGTTTCGAGGGAGCCCCGCGCTACCCTGAGCATATGCGGACGCTTGACAGGCTGGGATTTGTAGGGTTCGGAGAAGCGGGCTATCATTTGGCGCGCGGATTGAAGGGCGCGGGCGTGGCGCATGTTTGCGCGTACGACATTCATACGAACACGCCGAAGCTGGGTGAAAAGATTCGCGAGAGGGCGCAGGACGCTGGCGTCGCATTAATGGAATCCTCCGCCGCATTGGCAGCGAACGCCGACGTAATTATTTCCGCAGTCACGGCGGATCAGGCGGTGCGGGCCGCGGAGCAAACGGCTCCGCACTTGACGGCGGAGCACATGTACTGCGACTTGAACTCGATCTCGCCCAAGGCCAAGGAGAGAGTGGCGGCCGCGGCTTCGGTGAAGGGAGCGAAGTTCGTGGAGATTGCCGTGATGGGGCCCATTCCACCCTACGCGCAGAAGGTCCCGTTGTTGATTGGAGGCGCGGCCGCTGCGGAATTTCAGGCGCTGTTTGAGCCCTTGGGGATGCGGATGGAGATTGTATCCACCGACCAGATCGGGCGTGCGGCGGCGGTGAAGATGTTCCGCAGCGTGGTCTACAAAGGCATTGAGGCACTGCTGTTCGAATGCGTGCTGGGCGCGGGACAGTACGGCGCGGAGCAGAGGGTGTTCGCCTCGCTGGCGGAATCGATTCCAGGCGTGGATTGGAAGAAGCTGGCGGATTACATGGTGGGGCGGGTGGTGGTGCATGGGGAACGGCGAGCTCGGGAGATGGATGAGGTCGCGAAGACGTTGGAAGAGTTGGGCGTGGAGCCGATCATGGCGACGGCGACGGCCAAGCGGTTCGACTGGGCAGCGCAGTCGGGGTTGCGGGAGAAGTTCGGCGGGGAGTCCCCGAAGACGTACGAGGAAGTGCTTCGGGCTTTGTAGCCTAGTGTGTGTTTTCAACATGTTACTGGGTTCGTTCCGTTATTTTCGATGTATCGCGCGGCTGCGGCTTGGGTTCGTTCCGTTAATTTCGGCATGTTTTCGGCGTGTGTGTGTTGCAGAGCATTCGTTGTACCCGGTAGGCGCCGGGTTTCAGCTCGATGATCCCGCAGGGGATTTCTGCTGTTGGTGGTTGAGAGGGACAACTCGTTGAGGAGAGAGACGAAAGGCTTAGCGTGTTTTTTGTGAATCGTGATTATGGGTGGAACAATTAGGGGGATTTGGGGAGGCTCGGGCAAGTATGCCGGCAACATCCAATATACGCAGTACGGATTTCCAACATATGCCGCTGGACAACCGGATCGCGGAGACGCGCAATAGCCAGATGCAGGTCGCGCGTTCATGCGGGGTGCTGTTTAGCCTGGTGAACACCTACTGGACGAACAGTAATAATGGCAACGTGGTGAGGCCGACAGTGAACGGCGTATCGCGGACATTGGACCAGGTGGGGAACAACAACACTATCGGCGTGGAAAATCCGCTTCGGTGAGGCCGAACTCGGCCAATACGTCTTGCATCGGCGCGCTGTGGCCGCCTTGGTGCAAGCGGCGGCGATCCTCCTCGGTGACGGGCTCGTCGTCGAGCGGAGCGTTGCGTAGAGCCCTGGCAACGGGATCGACGATGGTTTCCAGGAACTGAACCAGACCGGAGAGCTGCGTCTCGGGCAGGCTGTCGATCAGTTGGTGCGCGTGCTGGCGGGTGTCGCTCATCGGCTGGAGCCGCCGTTCCGGGTGACGCGGTGCTCGGCCGCTTTCATCGTGTTGCGTAGAACAATACTCTCGATCACGCGGATCTGCGAGATGTGCATCTCAACCAGTTCGTTCCTCACGAGTCCAGGATGAGAGGGGGTAGCGGGGATGCTTGCCTCGTAAGCTCTCATACGCGACTATCAGAATAGCATTTTGGATGGAACAATTAGGCGGATTTTCCGTCTTCTGGTTATGGCACTAAGCCGACTGGAGCAGCAAACATGATGAAAGTATTCCTATTTGCCCTGGCGAGTGTGGGCATTTTGAGCGCGCAGGCCATGGAGATCGTGGGGACCTGGCAGGGAACTCTGGTGGCCGGCCAGCAGCAGATTAGGACAGTGATCAAGATTGGCCGCGAGGGTGGCAACCTGAGCGCGGTGCTTTACACCATCGATCAGAATCCGCAACCGAATCCGGCGGGCACAACGACATTCCAGGGGTCGACTCTGAAGTTTGCGATCCCATCTATCAATGTGACCTACGAAGGACGCATGGCCGCGGATGGCAACTCCATTAATGGCTCGGCAACGCAGGGCAATACTCCGTTGCCACTCGTTTTGACACGCTCCACGCCTGCCACGGCGTGGGCGATTCCCGAACCTCCTCCGCCTCCGGTGCAGCTGGCGGCCAACGCGAATATACATGTCGAGGTGGCCACGGTGAAACCTGGCGCTGCTAACGCACGCGGGCGGCTGTACACGATGCGCGGCGAACTGGTGCTGGCCATCAATGTATCGCTGATGAATCTGATCACCTTCTCTTACGATGTGCATGAACGGCAGGTCTCCGGCGCGCCGTCGTGGGCGGACAGCGATAAATTCGACATCACGGTTAAACCCGATATGCCGGGGCAGCCGAACATCACACAAATGAAGAAGCTGTTCAAAGAGGTGCTGGCCGACCGTTTTCAACTGAAGTTCCACACGGAAAAACGCGACATTTCCGTCTATGCTATTACCTTGCCAGCGGGCACGCAGCACAAACTCACGAAGTCCGCGGCCAACAGCAACATTCCGAGCCTGGCGTATCCACGGGCGGGCATGCTTCCGGCGCGCAATGCCACGATTACGGAACTGGCGCAGTCGATGCAGTCCGCGGTGCTCGACCGGCCTGTGATTGATCGAACGGGCATTGAGGGCCGCTACGACTTCACCATAGATTGGATGCCGGACGAGACGCAGTTCGCCTCCTTTGGGCCTCCGCAGGCGATACCAGATAACGGCAAGCCGGACATCTTCAAGGCCTACCAGGAGCAGTTGGGCCTGAAGATAGAGGGCGTACGAGCTCCGGCGGATGTGCTGGTGCTGGACAAGACGGAAAGACCCTCGGACAACTGATCCGGTCGGTGGCCCTTATGGGCGTGTGGCGGTGATCAGTTGCTGATGCGCGGGGCTTAGGCTACGGGCAATGGCGGGATCGAAGCCGGCCGCGCGGAGCATGCCGTCGATTTCCGCAAACGTGTAGGCGTCGCCGGAGGGCGTAGTGCCCAGCATGCGCATCGCGAAGAGGGCTCCGTCGGGGGGCGACACGCGGTCTTCATTGGGCACGAACTCGATGACCGCGACCAGGCCTGCCGGCTTGAGGGCCGCGCGAACTTTCTTCAGCAGGGTGATGTTGGTATCCACGGCGAAGTGGTGCAAGAAGTTGGGCAGCAGCACGACATCGTAGCCAGTCCCGAAATCCACTTCAAACGCGCTGCCGGGAATGGAGCGGGTGCGATCCGCGACTCCCATTTTGACGGAATTTTCGCGCGCCACATCCAGGACGTTGTCCCAATCCTGGAAGGTGATTTCGGCCACGGGATTATGCAGGGCGACGTGGATGCCGAACAGACCGTGCCCCGCAGCGACATCCAAAACCTTGGCCGGTTGACCCGGCGTGGTGACGAGCGGCGCGACAATGCGGGCGGGCATATCGAACATAGGCGCCATGCGGCGCGCAAATTCCACCCAGATTGGTTCGTCAGGGGCCAACGTATGATCTGAGGCTCCACCGTTGCGAACCAGCGCGGCCACGTCGGTGTACTTTGCGATCATCACCGGATGCGTGAAGAACCCGGCAACCGAGCCGATGTAGTTGGGCGAATTGCGATCCAGCAGAGGACCGGTGTCCGGCAGCAAGGCATACGCGCCGTTTGTCTTGGTCAGGAATCCATGCACGGTAAGGTAGTCGCAAAGCACGCGGACTCCTTTTTCCGTGCCGTGGCAGAGAGGCGCGATCGTCGCTGCCGTGGTGGCTCCAGCGGCGATGAGGGTGAAGAGATCCAGCTCCAGAGCACCCTTTAGCGACATGGCTAGCTGATAGGACGTAAGCGCTTGATGCACGCGGCCGGGGTTCAACTCACTGGACGGAGGCATGGCTTAGGGGGTCTTGTCGCCGGTGTCGGTGGTGTCGATGGTGCCGCGCGCTTCGGTAGCCTCGTTCTGCTGGCGGCTCTTGCGCAAATAGTGGGGGCTGTGTTCCAGGCCGTAGGCGGTCTTGACCTTGGCGGCCCTTTTGTTGTCGTAGAATTCTTCGCTGCTCTTTTGTCTGGCCGCAATCTCGGCTGGGGTGCCATCGCGCAGAGTGATCTTCTCTCGCGGCACGAAAAAAGCTTGCCCGATGGGCAAGTTGTGCGACACGGAGATGGTCTCGCCGGGCAGCAGGACATAGCGGAACTCGGTATCGTGGACGTACCAATCGGTCTCCACGCGGATGACCAGGACGGGAGCCGAGGGCCGCTCGATCATGTTAAAGATCGAGGAGTATACGGTATCCCAACCAGAGGGGGTCTGGAAATTATAGGCGCCGCGCAGGGTGACTGCTCCCGTGGGCGTGCCGATGTCGTCGGGAGCGATGAACATGCGCGCCATCATGCTGGCGGTCTGCTTGGATTCAGGAGTCGCATCGACCATGAGCTTGACTTCTTCCTTGATGGCGCCCACGCCGCCGACGGGAAGCTGATAGGTGACCGAGAAGACGGGTTCCCACTTGCGCCCCGTGGCATTGACGGAGTACTGCAACTGATAGCGCCCTTCGCCCTCAAAGCCGACTTGAATTAACTCATGTTCGGCCAGCGGCGGATAGACCATGAAGCCAAGAGCGCTGCCTGCTTCGAGCACAGGACAATGGCGGGCGTGCTGCGGCAGCAGTGGCCGTTGGCCCTCGCTACGTGGCCGCAAGCCAAAGCCTGGGCGGCGCGGATTGGGGAAAATACTAACTTCCATCTGCGTAGTATAAGCGGGAAACGGCGTTGTGGACGACTGCGTCAGCCGGGATTGCGGGAGAAATCAGGCGGGGAACTTCCAAAGACTTAGGAGGAAGTGCTGGAGGCGGGATACGACGCCTCCAGCGCGACGGAGAACTACTTCATCACATCGGTGGCGGTGACATCTAAACGATGGCCAACGCGGAAGCCGTACAGACCATTGACATGCAAGCCCGCGGCGGGGAACCGGGTTACTTCCGTGCCGTTGACACTGAAGATCACGTTGGTGCCAGCGACCTGGACGGACAGAGTATTGGTCTGCTTGCCATCGGCGCCTTCCGGCTTGATGGCTTTGTTCGCGGTCCATGGTGCGACGGCCGTAACGGCGGCGCCCACGCGGTTCGCAATGTAAAACTCGCCGGCCTGACGCACCATGAAGTACGTGTAGGTCTGGTTATCAGCAGCCAAATTCGAGCCTCCGAGCATGAGGCCGTAGGCGGTGGGATGGGTTGCCTTCACGTTCTGGGTCATGGTTGCGGAGAACGTATGATTGCCGGTGGCGGTCCAGGCCGGATTGGAGAAGGTGCCGTTATTGTTTGGCGCGCCGCTCATAATGAAATGAAAAGCGCCGCCTTCGACTGCAAGCTTGTTATCCGCACCGGCGCCGGAGTCGGCGCGCATGGACCAGCCGTCGGCGAGGTTTCCGGCGGCTTGGACGACGGCCGGAACCGCGAAAGCCAGCGCAGCAAGACTGGCGGTCAGCAGAGTAGAACGAAATTGTTTTAAGGGAGTCATAAGAGTGTTTCCATGCAAAGTATAACGGACGAAAGCCACTTTTGACACGGATTTACGCCTATGCCAAGAGGCGAATGCGCAGTGCGGATTAACGCCGGGCAATCAGGATGCCGAGCCACACGGCAAGGTAGCCTAATGCGGCGCTTCCGACGACGTTGGCCAGGGCGAGCATGTGGCTGCCTTGGCGGCTCAACTGCACGGTTTCCCAGCCGAACGCGGAAAACGTGGTGTAGCCACCGAGGATGCCGGTTACTAGAAAGAGTCCCCAATTCAGGTTGGCGGAGCGCTCCGCCAAAATCGTGGAGATCAGGCCGATCAGGAAACAGCCGGTGACGTTCACGAGGAACGTTCCAAGGGGAAAGCGTCCGCCGAAGCGCGCGGTGATCGCGGCGGCAATGGTGTAGCGAGCCGCGCCACCCAGGGCGGCTCCGGCCATGACGGCTAAGTAGCGATCCATTTTTAAGAGGACGATTCCGTAAGCATGCGAGTTTTCAATTCCTGCAGGCGATCGCGATAGGTGGCCGCGGTCTTGAATTCAAATTTGCGGGCCGCTTCGCGCATCTTCTCTTCTAATTCCCCCAGATATTCCTGCAAGCGTTCGGGCGGGATGGTTTCCAGGCCGGGATCTTCTTCGAGCGGGACGGTGACGTAATCCGCCTCCACCATTTTGATCAGATTGCCGTCAATCGGTTTGATGATGGATTGCGGGGTGATTCCGTGGGCTTCGTTATAGGCGGTCTGTAGAGCGCGGCGGCGCAACGTTTCGTCGATGGCTCGCTTCATGGAAACGGTCATTACATCGCCGTAGAGAATGGCGCGGCCATTCAAGTTACGAGCGGCGCGACCCATGGTCTGGATGAGTGACCCGGCGGATCGCAAGAAGCCTTCCTTATCCGCGTCGAGCACCGCCACCAGGGAAACTTCCGGCAAGTCGAGACCTTCGCGCAAGAGGTTGACACCGATCAAGACGTCGAAGACGCCGCGTCGGAGGTCGCGCAAAATCTTCACGCGGTCGAGTGTGGAGACTTCCGAGTGCAGATACGCGCACTTCACGCCGGCTTCGGCGTAGTGCTCGGATAGATCCTCAGACATGCGCTTGGTGAGGGTGGTTACCAGGACGCGCTCATTACGCTCCACGCGCAGGCGGATTTCATGCAGCAGGTTATCGACCTGGCCGCGGATGGGACGCACTTCGATCTCAGGATCGATGAGGCCGGTGGGGCGAATTACCTGTTCGACGACGACACCGGAGGTTTTGGTTAGCTCATATGGACCGGGCGTCGCGGATACGTACACCACTTGATGGACGCGATTCTCGAACTCCTCAAAAGTCAGAGGGCGATTGTCGAGGGCGCTCGGCAGGCGGAAGCCGTACTTGACCAGATTCTCTTTGCGCGACCTGTCGCCGTGATACATGCCCTGAATTTGCGGCATGGTCTGGTGGCTCTCATCGATGAACATGAGCGAATCGGGTGGCAGATAATCCAGCAGCGTGGGCGGAGCCTGGCCGGGCAGGCGTCCCGAAAAATGGCGCGAATAATTCTCGATGCCGTGGCAATAGCCGATCTGCTTGATCATCTCGAGATCGAACATGGTGCGCTGCCAGATGCGCTGGGCCTCGATGCGCTTGCCTTCCTTGTTGAGCTCGCCGTTCCACCACTGCAGTTCGTTCTCGATGCTGCCGAGAGCGCCCATGCGCGTTTCTTCGCTCATCACGTAATGCGTTTTGGGATAGACGGTGAGCCGCAAGTAGTTCTGTTTGACCTGGCCGGTGAGGGGGTCCACTTGCTCCAGGTTCTCTACCTCGTCACCCCACATGCTGATGCGGAACGCGAGATCGTCGTAGGTGGGATAGATCTCGATGATGTCGCCGCGGACGCGGAATGTTCCGCGCTTGAAGTCGCCTTCGTGGCGCTCATACAAAATCTCGACGAGCTTGGCGGTGATTTCTTCGCGAGTAATCTTCTGCCCTTTTTCGAGCAGCAGCAGCATTCCGTAGTAGGCCTCCGGCGAGCCCAGACCGTAGATGCAGCTGACGCTGGCAATGATGATGCAATCGCGGCGTTCGAACAAGGAACGGGTGGCGGACAGGCGCAGCTTGTCCAATTCGTCGTTAATGGTGGCTTCTTTTTCGATGTAGACGTCGCCGGAAGGAATGTAGGCCTCGGGCTGGTAATAATCGTAGTAGCTGACGAAATACTCGACGGCGTTGTTGGGGAAGTAGGATTTGAATTCCTGATAAAGCTGGGCTGCGAGGGTCTTGTTATGCGCCATGACAAGCGCGGGCAAGTTCATCCGCTCAATCACCTTCGCCATGGTGAAGGTTTTTCCAGAGCCAGTGACGCCCAGCAGCACTTGATGCTGTTCGCCCTCGCGGATGCCGCGCGTCAGCGCCTCGATGGCGGTGGGCTGGTCACCGCAAGGTTTGTAGTCGATGCCGAGGCGGAAGGTAGACATTGCGGGGGTTATGACTAGTATACGAACTGCCCGGCTCCGCCAAAGTCCGCGACTGAATGCATGGTCCAACGTCCGCAATCACGTCAAGTTCCGTTATTTGATATTGACGGTGACAGCGTTGGTGTTCGTGCCATCCACTTGGAACACCACTGCGACATCGCCGCGTCCTGCTAGTGATCGAGGCAGGGGGCCGATATTGATCTGGTCAAGTCCGGCGTATTGTCCCTGAGCGAGTGCGGCCAGAACGGGCACGCTGAGGGAGCCGACTGTGGCAGTCACGGGGTTGATGTGCCCACGCAGTCCGGTGCCATAGAAGATGAGATAGACCTGGTCGCCCGAGGCTCCCAAATCAACAGGCAGGTTCTCGCGCGGGCTGCGATCCGTTCGGAAGGTGAGGCCGGTCTGCTGCGCTCCGCTAGAGGGTACGGTTAGATAAGTGGCGGCGGCGGGACCCAGGCCACTGGAATTCGCCGAAAAAATACCCGCGGCCACACGTTGGATCTGGACATTCGCGGAGCCTTCGCCAAGCGCACTATTGACACGGACTTGTGCTGTCCCGGGAGCCGTCGCGGTAGGCATCAGGAAGTTGACCTGTCCCGGCGAAACAAATTGCAATTGCGCGACGCGCGCCGTGCCCGCGCTGTCGATGACGGTGACCGTGGTGCCGTCGAGCGAGGTCGCCAGCACCTCGGGACCGATCACTAGCTTGGTAGCCAGCTTATCGGCAAACACGGAGACCCAAGAATCGGGCGCGAGCGGACCTGCCACCGCGCTGGCCGCATTGATAATGCCACTGCTCGAAATAGGGAACGATTGCGCGGTTGAGGCTGGGATTACCAGAGCGCCGCTCAAGGTGGCGACGCTTTGCCCTTTGCTTAGGACGACGCTTATCAGCGAGCGCGAGGTGGGACGACCTACGTCCACACTAAAACGCAACGTGCGGACGCCACCGGCGAAATTGATGAGAGGGTCAATGTGGACGGAGTTGGGCCGCACGCTTATGCCGGCGCCGAGGAGTTGAAGATTGGAGGCGGTGATCGAGTTGTCGAGACCGGGTCCGGCAAGGATCAGGTCCAGGGATTCGCCGGGCGTCAGGATGAGCGGTCCACCGGTGGAGGCGAAGTCGCGCGTGCTGTTCAGCAGCCCACGGGCCAGGAAGGCGATCCCGATTTCGCCGACCCGCGGCGCAAGAGCGAAGTTCGCCGTGGCGACGCCGCCGGAAGGGACGGCCTGCGGGACGGGGATGCCTCCGCTGGAGAGCACAGCGGGCTCAAAATCCGAACTTATTTGCGAGGACTGGAGGCTGAAGTTGCCGGCCGATACAAATGAATTCGCCAGTTGCTCGGCGAAGATCGTGTAGTTTCCAGGAGGCATGCGCTGGATTTGGAACGTGCCATTGAAGGTGCTGGTAATAGCGCCTAGCGTGGCGCCCGTGGCAGTATCCACGGCCGTCACGGCAATGCCCAACGCGGGGAGATTGCCTGGCAGCGTGACCGCGCCGACCAATCCACCGAGTTGGCTGGCGTTGGCATCGGGATAGGCGGTGCGCAGGAATGCAACATCGTCGTCGCTCAGCGTGCGACCCAGTGTTCCGCCGGAGAAGGGATACATCACCGCCCCCATAATGTGCGAGTGCCCTGCCCCCAGCGCGTGTCCCAGCTCGTGTGTGGCTACTGCCTGCAAGTCATAGGTGTTGGCGGCGCCCGTGGTGGAAAAGGGAACCTGCCCTCCGAAGCCATCGGGAACACTGGGACTAAAAATGATATCGGTGTCGGTGATGGCGCCGCCGGGGAACCCGAAGGTCAGCGTAATGGCTAGAGCCCCGCCTACAACAGAGCGGAATTCCGGGGTGTCTTCGAGAACCATCGAATTCTTGCCGTCGCGGGAATCGTAGACTACGGAGTCCTGGACCACGGGAGAAAAGTGGGCCAAGGAACCGGCGTTGCTCCAGGTTTCGGCGGCGGCCTTCAGCGCTGCCTCGGGATCACTGTTGGCCGTGATCATGAGGCGCCCGTTGGAGTTGGTGATACCGGGTCGGAAATTGCCTTGGTAGCGGAACTTGATGCCGTCAATGTCCGTGCGGTAGAGCGGGTTCCCTCCACTGGATAACATCCGCGTGTGGCCCCAGGCGGGCAGCGCGGCCAGCAGCATCATCATCCACAGCCCTAGCTTATTCATTGCCCGGCATTTCATTGCGCAGCCAGTTGCCGGCGGATGGCAGCCTTGAAATCGTCGAGCGACATACCGTTGAAGGAATCGACGGAGCGTCCGGCGGCGGCGCGGCCTGCGGGATTCACGATCGCCGCAGCCGTGGAATCGGTACGGACTCGTTTCCCGTTGCCGCCTGTCTCCACATCGAATTTGCCCTGCCAATAGCCGCTGGTGCGCCAGTATCCGATGGGCGTCTGATACAGAAATAGAACGACTTCCTGACCGGCGCGAAACTCCACCGCGCCCGAGATTTGTTGGGTTACGCCATTGAGAGTGCCACCTGGTTCGCTGACCATGATTTCGCCGGAAACGCCGCCTTTCATGGCATCCAGAACCTGCAAACGGAAATGGGTCCACAGGAATTGGCCGGAACTGCCCACGCTGGATTCCAGCACTCGGGCGTGCACGATGCGCGGGGATTGATCCACTATCTGTTCGAAGGCCAGACGAGGAACCACGGCTGCCACGACGGGCACGAACGCCGCGGCCAGCACAGCAGCCGTTCGAAAGATACGCATACGGTATTTATCGGCGGGGGGCATCGCTCCCGATAGCTCCCGCGCTTGCGCCTGCGATAGTGTCCCGGCCATGCGATGATGTTGCGAGGCGATGACGAGCGGGAGCGAAATGAGTATGACGGCAGCCACATTATTAGAACGAGCCCGTACAGGAATGCGGCGGCTGGCGGAATTGCCCGCCGACGTGCGTCCGCAGACCAACGAGGCTGCGTATGCGTGCCAGGCCGAACTGGTCCCGCAACTGCTGCAGCAGATGGGAGGTACAGCCATTGGATACAAGATTGCGTGTACCAACGAAATCGCGCAACGCCAGCTCCACGTGGACGGCCCGTTTTTCGGGCGTCTGCTGGCGGCCACCACGCTGGACAGCCCGGCGCGGATTCAAGCCAGCCAATACTTCATGCGAGTGATGGAAGCGGAATTCGCGTTCCGCATGGCTCGGGATCTGGCTCCGGCGGCGAGCCCGCGCACGCGCGATGAGGTGGCCGATGCGGTCGCGGGAGTGCTGCCGGGGATCGAGGTCGTGGACAGCCGCTTCGATAGTTGGACCACGGTGGGAACGCCCTCGCTGATCGCCGACAACGCGTGCCACGCGGCATGGATTCGGGGCGCGCTGGTCACAGATTGGCGCGGCATCGATCTGGCGGCGCAGAAAGTGCGCCTGGTCATCAACGGCGCTCTCATTGGAGAAGGCAGCGGGGCAGCGGTATTGGGGCATCCTCTCAATGCCCTGCATTGGCTGGCGAACGCACTTAATGCTCGGGGCTCCGGTCTATGCGCGGGCGATTACGTGACCACGGGTGTCACGACGGACATTTATCTGGCGAGTGCCGGGGACCGTGTGCTGGCGGACTTCGGCTCCCTCGGCTGCGTGGAGCTGGCGATCGATTAAGGGAGGACTGATGTTGCTCAGACAGTTATTCGCGGCCCTTGTAACGGTGGCTCTGTGGCTCCCGCTGGCGGCGCAAGCGCCAGCCGACTATTTCTTCATCCAACTGACCGATCCGCAATTCGGCGCCTCCAATGGAGATCGCGACTTTGTGCAGGAAACTGCCAACTATGAGTTTGCGGTCGCCAATGTGAATCGCCTGCATCCGAAATTCGTCATCATCTGCGGCGATCTCATCAACAAAACCGGTGATCCTGCGCAAGCGGCGGAATACCACCGCATCACCGCGAAGATCGATCCGTCTATTAAGGTGTACGCCGTGCCCGGCAACCACGACGTCGGCGATGAGCCAACGCCGGAGTCACTGGCGTGGTACAGGGAGCACTTCGGCAAGGACTATTACAGCTTTCGCGAAGGCGGGCTGTTCGGCATCGTGCTGAACTCCAGCATGATCTCAGCCCCCGGCAAAGTGGGGGGGGCGGCGGCGGAGCAGGAAGCGTGGCTGAAATCCGAATTGCGGGCGGCGAAAGCATCCGGAGCGCAACACGTAGTGATTTTCCAGCACCATTCCTGGTTCCTGGAGAAAGCGGACGAACCCGCACAATACTTCAACATCCCACTGGAACAGCGCCGCCGCTATCTGGACTTGCTGAAAGCCTCCGGCGTGAAGTACGTGTTCGCGGGACACTATCATCGCAACGCCTATGGCAAAGACGGCGATTTGGAAATGATCACCAATGGTCCGGTGAGCCGGCCGTTAGGCGACGGTGTTGCAGGGATGCGCGTGGTGGAGGTGCATGCCGGCCGGATTGAACATCATTACTACACGATGGGCGAGATTCCCAATCAATACCCGCCCGCCCCGCCGCGCGAGCGTGGCGCAGCCAAGGGGGCGGCAAAACAGTAATACCGGCGTAGGGAATTAAACTCTGAAACGTCAGGGCCTGCTCCACATCTTTCGTCCGTGCGTTCCATTCACACACATGGAGGAAAAATGCGTTTCACGAATTCTATCAGCGCTGCCGCCTTATGCCTGTGCCTAAGCTTTGTGGCTCTGGGCCAGGTCACCAAGCAAGTAGATTGTTCAAAAGGTAAGAGCATCAATGACGCTATCGCCAAATTGGACGCCGACAAAGAGTACATTGTTGAGGTCTCCGGCACCTGCACGGAAAATGTCGTCATTGCAAATTTCGAAGGCATCTCGTTACAGATCGTCGGCACGCCCAGCGCGATCATTAACGGAGTAGATACCAGTCCGATACTGGTTCCGGTCATCAGCGTGTCCTCTTCCCGGCGGGTTCGCCTGGCGAATCTAAACGTGAATCCGATCCCCAACAGCATGCCGCCAGCCAGCCCCCCGAACGGCAACGCTTCGGGGATCTCGATGTCGGCCTGTAGAGGCTGCCTGGTGGACGCGGTAACGGTTAACGCCGACCGGCTCGGCATCCTATGGATTCAATCGCAAGGCGGCCAACTTAACTCCACAGTCGTGGTGAATGGAGTTGGTACGGCGACGGCTGTTGCCAATTCGTCCGATGTCACGCTGGCGAATTACGCAGCTTCAGGCAACCTAGTGCAAAGATCCTTTGCGGGCCTGAATGTGGACGGCGGCAGCCGCGTGCGCTTGAGCTACAACGCGGTGAAGCAAATCCAACATTTCACCTATGGCATCAAGGTGGCAAATGCTTCGTCTGTCGAAGGAGCAGGAGTTTGCGGCTTGCCCGCAACGCCCCAAGCCTGCCTGGAGATCCTGGATAACACGTGGGGGTTGCGCGCCACCTCGGCGCAGGCCACGGTAATGTCCGGAGTGACGTTCGATGCGAACGGCGATGGCGTGTGGGTGGAGAATGGCGGCGTGACCAGTCTGGGTCCGCTGGTGAACATCACTCATAGCATGGGCGGTTTCGGAGCGGCGGGTAACGGTATCACGCTGACCCACAATTCCCAAGGCTCGATTGCGGCGTACTCGCCGGGCGGCGTCCTGCCCCCGAATAACATTACGAACAATACGCGCCGGGGTATTTCGGTCGCCACCAGTTCTTCGCTGCAGTTTACCGGTTTGGCGGGATCCAACATGAACAATGTCACGGCCAATATCGCGCCGGATATCGCGTGCGACGCGACATCGGTCCTCACGGGCACGAATACGCTGCCGGCAGCGACCGTTATTGCGTGCACAAATAAGGATCCAGCGCCAATCCCGCTGCCCTAGCGGGTGGTATCCAGCAGGCGAAACGGTAGATAGGGGCCATCAAGGAAATCTTCCCCAGTGCCGATAAGGCAGTTGGAGGAGTCTTGGTGGCCGAACAAGTGACGCATCCAGCGGGGCGATCGCTGAGGAATTTGTTTCTACCGCTGGGGATCCTCATCGTTGGCGGGTGCCTCACTGCCGTTTTGTATGCGCGTTTGGAAAGCCAGCGTGTCGACTATGACTTAGCCCGGTTTGAGCGCATGGAAGATCGGATCCAAGAAGAGATCCGGGTTCACGTGGAGATCTATCAAAACGCGTTGCGCGGTGGCGCCGGCCATTGGGTTTCGTCCAAGAGTGTCGACTGGCTGGGCTGGCACAACTACGTCGAGACCTTACAAGTTAGGGAGAGTTTGGGCGACGCGCCGGGGTTGGCTGTTATGGTCCCGGTAGCGCACGAAAAACTGCAGGAATTCGTATCGATCCAACGACGGAAAGACATTCCCACATTCGGCGTGCGCCCGCCTGCGGGGGCTCCCGAAGTCACGACCGCGCCAGCCGACCATTTCCTCATTGTTGCGGCGGAGCCATGGCAGGCGGGTGGACCGAGTCCGGTAACGGGTCTAGACATGGGCTCCGAACCACGCCGCCGGGAAGCGGCCGAGAAGGCTCGCGACACCGGGGAGACCACGGTGAGCAGGCCCGTCTTGATGAGCGCGGTGGAAGGGATTCAGACCGCGTTTCTGCTGATGGCGCCAGCTTATTCTCCGGGCAAGCCGCTCACTACGGTGGAGGAACGGAGGGAAGCCCTGCAGGCTTGGATTTTGGTGAGTCTGCGAGCGAAAACCTTCTTCCAAAATGTGCTGAAGACCTGGCAGCATCAGGTATCACTGCGTGTCTACAGCGACTCTGGACCGACCCGGGAGTTGGTCTATGCCCAAGGACCCGACACGGCAAAGCCGGTTGGACCTGAGCGACAAAGCGGTTTGGATCTGGCGGGCGCACATTGGACGCTGGTGTTCCAACGTTTAGACAAGTTCCCCGAAGTGAGTCAGGTGCCGGCCGTGCTTTCGGCGGTCTGTGCCGGTCTGGTCACAGTATTTCTGGCAATCCTGATTTTCAACCTGCAGTCGACCCGGCAACGCGCGGAGGCGCTGGTGGGTGTTCGCACCCACGATCTGGTCAATGCCTTGAAAGCCGCCGACGCTGCAAATCGCGCCAAGTCCGAGTTCCTGGCCAACATGAGTCACGAGATCCGGACACCCATGAATGGAGTGCTGGGGATGACGGAGTTGCTGAGGGACGCCGATCTGGGCGACGACGAACGGGAAATGGCCCGGACGGCGCATGAATCCGCCGCCGGCCTGCTGCATATTCTGAATGACATCCTGGATTTCTCCAAGCTGGAAGCGGGCCGCATGGAGTTGGATGAACAACCTTTCGATGTGAGGGTGCTGGTGGATGGTGTGTCTGCCATGTTGACGCCACAGGCAGTCGCCAAGGGGATCGAGTTGCGCGCTGAGCTAGCCGCCGATCTGCCGAGGCTGCTGATCGGCGATGAGGGCAAGCTGCGGCAGGTGTTGGTCAACCTGGCTGGCAACGCGATCAAGTTTACGAAGCAGGGGCGAGTCCGGATTTCCGTCAGCTCGATTGCGAACGCCACGTCTAAGAACACCACCTCTGAGAACACCACGGGGGACGACCGCGCTTTTGTCGACTTTCGCGTAGAAGACACCGGCATCGGAATCCCGGAAGAGGCCCAGGAACGCCTATTTCAGAAGTTCATGCAAGCCGATGCCTCCACAACGCGCTGTTTCGGTGGGACAGGCTTGGGGCTGGCCATCTGCAAGAGCCTGGTGGAACTGATGGACGGCGAAATCGGGGTGTTGAGTCAGCCCGGCGCCGGATCCACGTTCTGGTTCAACCTGCACTTAAAGCCACAGGGCCAGCAGACCTTTATGGAAGGGCGCAGGGCGGCACACGCGGTGACACTGGATATCGTTCTAGACGAGGCGTAGGTTTCCCGCAATGACGCTTGACTCCCTCCCCTGTGTCGCATAGCATTCACCCAAGGCGCGCTTTGGGCGCCGTACTACAAGGGGGGCTTGTATGCGTATTCTCACGTCCGTTGCGTTTTCGATTTTGCTTGCGGTTTCCGCCTTTGGTCAAGGCGCGAACGGCACCATCACAGGGACCGTCGTCGATCCCAGCGGCGCAGTAATATCCGGCGCCACCATCCACATCACTAACACCGCCAACGGGCGGGTCATCACCGTCCAGAGCACGGAAACGGGCAACTACACAGCCCAGCAACTTCCAGTAGGCGCTTACGATCTGTCGGTGACTCACGCGGGCTTCAAGGCCTACAACCGCGTTGGGTTAGACCTGGCCGCCGCGCAGATCATGCGCATCGACATCCCTCTGGCCATCGGCGCCGTGGGAGACACTGTCACCGTAACCGCCGAAGCTTCCCTGCTCAAGACGGAAAGCGGTGACGTTACGCGCAACGTAACCGTGGGGCAATTGAACACGCTCCCCGTGCTCAGCATTGGCGGGGGCGGAGGGACGAACACCAATGGCTTCCGCGACCCGTTAGGCGTCGCGCTCATGATTCCAGGAGTGCAGTATGCCGCCAACTCCAGCATGGTGGTGAACGGCGTACCCAACGGGAACATCCAGATCCGTATCGAAGGGCAAGTCTCCGGACAGACAGGTTCGTTACGCAACTTCACAGGCATGGGGCAGGCCAGTGTAGAGGCGGTACAGGAAGTCGCAGTACAAACCAGCAACTTCTCGGCCGAGTTCGGCGCGGTGGGAGGCGGCATCTTCAACGTGACGATGAAATCCGGCACCAATCAGTTCCACGGCAGCGCCTACGATTACGTCGTCAATGAAGCTCTCAACTCGCACATCCCTTATACGGGTCTGAGGTCGCCCGCCAAACGTCACAACTTTGGAGCCACCTTCGGCGGTCCTGTGAAGCTGGGACCTTTGTACGACGGGACGAACAAGACGTTCTTCTTCGGCAACTACGAGCAATTCCGAGAGGACATTGGCGTGAACCTGGCCGCAGCCTCGCTGCCCACGGTTCCTATTCAGGCCTATCGCGACGGTAACTTTGCACAAGTCATCATCGGCAGCGGCAACGCCGCCGGGCCGCTTCCGCTGCAGGTGAGCGCCGGGCGGAACTACATCGATCCTCTGGGCCGTAGCGGGTTTAACTCCGGAACCATCTTCGACCCAGGCAGCCAACAGACCGTGCGCTGCGTCACCACGGGCGCCGTGGGCCAGCCGAACTGCGCCAATGGATCCGATATACAGGTGCGCAACGCGTTCGTCAATAATGTGGTCCCCATCTCACTGTTCGATCCCGTCTCGGTGAAGATTCTGAAACTGGTGCCGCAGCCGTTGGGACCCAACGCCGCCAGCGGCCAGATCGGGCGCAATTATCAGAACCCGTTCCTGAGTTCGCGCCGCAGCCACATTCCCTCGGTAAAACTCGATCACTCTCTGGGAGCCAACCACCGCATCTCGTTCTTCTATCAGAAGACCCAGACGGGCGTGCAATATACGACACCTAACGGCGCGGCCGAAGGCTTGCCGGAGCCGGTCACGGTGGCGATCGGATCCTACGCCATCACCCATACTTACCGCCTGACGTGGGATTACACGGTGAAACCCAACATGCTGCTGCACGTGGGCGCGGGCTGGTTCCTCAACAACTTCGACACCCACGCGGGAACAACCGACTACGACGCCGTCAAGGAGCTGGGGCTACGCGGAGCCACGGTGAACCGCACCTTCCCGCAGATTCAGACCAGTTTAGTCGCGGCCTCGACTGGCATTGGCGGCATGAGTAATCTTGGACCGGGCAATCAAAGCACCGCGGGAGCCGAGCGCCGCCCCTCCGGCGTAGCCAATCTCTCTCTGGTCAAAGGCAACCACAGCTATAAAATCGGCGGCGAGTGGCGTGGCGAACGCTACCCCGCGCGATCCTTCACCAATACGTCCGGCACCTATTCATTCGGAGCCAACTCCACCCAGCAGACCGCGCTGCAGGCGGTGACCTTGTCACAGGGCACCACGGGCTTCGGCTTCGCTTCGTTCCTGATGGGCAATGTAACCGGCTACAGCCTGAGTTTGCCGACGGCAATCTCGATCGGCAAAATGCAGTGGGCGTTATTCGCTCAGGACACCTGGAAAATCACTCGCAAGCTGACGCTCGACTACGGTCTGCGCTGGGATCTGGGTACTTACGCTCGCGAACGCTGGGGCCGCAATTCGAACTTTAGTTCCGCAGTCGCAAATGCTTCGGCCGGCGGCCATCCGGGAGCCCAGATTTTCGAGGCCACCTGCAATTGCAACTTCGCCACCAACTATCCCTACGCGGTGGGGCCACGGGTAGGCGTCGCGTATCAGTTTAACTCCAAGACCGTTCTTCGCGGCGGCATCGGAGTAGTCTACAACTCCACCGGCACGGTCGGCGGTAACACCACCAATACCGCGACGGGCGGCACACCGGTAAACGGCGCGTGGCTGGGATTACTGAAGGATGGCATACCTTCCAGCGTGCAGCCGCGATGGCCGGTTTATGACGCGAATGTCGGTCAATCGGCCGGCACCGTGGTGGGGGCGCCCACCTTCCTGGACCCCAACGCCGGCCGCCCGGCTCGCCAGTATCAGTGGTCGCTGGGGCTGCAACGGGAAATTACTCGCAACCTGGTTGTCGAGGCTTCCTATGTCGCCAATCGCGGCGTGTGGTGGCCAGCGGCTACGCTGGCGCCCATCAACTCGCTCTCGGAGCAATCGCTGGCGCGCTACGGCTTCAAAGTTGGCGATGTGAACGACGCGACCTTGTTGAACCGTCAAATCTCATCGCTCACCACCACGCAGGCGTCGACCCTGGCGGCCCGCGGCGTCGTCCTGCCGTACAGCGGATTCCCAACCGCCCAGTTGGTCCGCCAATCCCTTTACCCGTTTCCGCAGTACACGGGCGGCGCGACGCTCACTCCGACTCTGGCGCCGCTGGGCAAGACCTGGTACGACTCACTGCAAGTCGTCGTCACTCAGCGTTTCTCGCACGGTCTCACCGTGAACGGCAGCTACACCTTCTCCAAGGCCCTGGACCTGATGGGCGCCACCGATGTCTTCAACCGCGCCAACGGCAAGGATCTTTCCGGCACCGATCTGCCGCATCAGATGCGCCTCACCGCCGAGTACCTGCTGCCCAACCTCCGCAACTCCGGCCTCGGCTTGCTGTCCAGCCCCGTCGGGTCCTACCTGATTAAGGACTGGAGCATCGGATGGTACATGCAATATCAGAGCGCGGGCATTCTAGGCCGCCCGAGCAGCAATAGCACCAACCCCATTAACTTCTGGCTGGGCCGTGGCCCCGGTTCCGCGCAATTGAAGACCGTGAACGGCGAATACATGAGCCCGTTCGCCACCAACTGGACGGATTACGATGGCAAGGTGCACGCCGAACCCATCGATATCAACTGCCACTGTTTCGATCCGACCAAGACCTTGGTATTAAACACCAGCGCTTGGGAAAACATCCCGGATGGTAAATGGGCGGCGCAAACCACGGGCGTCCGTAACTATCGTGGGATCCGCCAGCCCCAGGAAAATGCCAACCTGAACCGCAGCTTCCGCATGGGCAAAGAGGGCCGCTTCGTGCTCAATGTGCGCGCCGAATTCACCAATGTCTTCAACCGCACCCGGCTGCCGAATCCGACCGCGGGCGGTAATTTCACCGCGGCCCCCACCACCCAGACGGGTGGCAGCAACAACGGGCTCTACAATGGCGGCTTCGGCACGATCGTTCCCATCTCTGGAACTACAAATGTGCGCAGCGGAACGCTCATCGGCCGGTTGACATTCTAGGCACGCAAAGGCCCCGAAACGCTCCCTGTCCAGGTAGTGGGGATAGGGAGCGTTTTGCTTTTATGACAAGGCCGTGACGTGCGATATCCACCCTTCGTTCCATTTTATTTTATTTGTATTTGCAACAACTTACGGGATTCTTGCCGTCCTACCCTTGACACCGGGGCGTTCCTAAAATATGATTCGGTCGCTTTAGTGGGGGGCGGGAGCTGTGTCCAAGAGTCGTAAGACAACTGCTTGGGCGGGCTAGCACGCGAGTCAATCTTTGGGGGGGACAAATTGAAACAATACAGTCTCGCAGTACTATTCATTCTGTGTTCGGCCAAGTCGTTCGGCCAGGGAGCCAATGGCTCCATCACAGGAACCGTAGCCGATCCTAGCGGCGCAGTCATTTCCGACGCTACGATCACTATCAAGAACTCGGCGACCGGCGCGGTATTTACCGCCGTCAGCACCGCGACCGGCAACTATGCCGCTCCGTCGCTGCCGGTAGGTGTGTACGATTTGAGCGTGACGGTGGCTGGATTCAAAACCTACAACCGCGTAGGGCTGGATCTTGCAGCGGCGCAATCCATGCGTATCGACGTACCGCTCGAAATTGGAGCCGTCGGCGATGCGGTGACTGTCACTGCGGAAGCTTCGCTGCTGAAAACCGAAACCAGCGCGATGGCGACGAACGTAACGGTTTCGCAGATGAACAACCTGCCGATTCTGAGCGTAGGCGGCGCGGGCAGCAATGCCAGCTCCGGTTTCCGCGATCCGTTCGCGCTGGCCCAGATGATGCCCGGCACAAGCTATGGCTCCAACGGCATCATGGTTATCAACGGAACTCCGAACAACAACATTCAGGTTCGTATCGACGGTCAGGTCTCCGGTAACCTCGGTGGCTTGCGTCAGTACACCGCACAACAACAGCCTTCCACCGACGCCATTCAGGAAGTCGCGGTACAGACCAGCAACTACTCGGCGGAATTCGGCACGGTGGGCGGCGGTATTTTCAACGCCTCCATGAAATCGGGCACCAATGCCTTCCACGGCAGTGCTTACGACTATTCCACCAACGAAGCGATCAACGCATCCACGCCTTACATCTACAAACGCAGCCAGCAGCATCGCTGGGATTACGGTTTCACCGTAGGCGGGCCGGTCTTCATTCCCAAAGTCTACGACGGCAAGAATAAGACCTTCTTCTTCTGGAGCTTTGAACAATTCTACGAAAATCTGAGCGTCAAAACGCAGTCGCCGACGGTTCCGATCGCCGCCTACCGCGCGGGAGACTTCGGCCCGACGCTGACCTATTTGGGTCTCAATGGCGCCCCTCGGCCTATTCAGGTAAGCAGCAAGAATTTCGTCGATCCGCTCGGCAATACACCGTTTTCCGGAAGCATCTTCGATCCCGCCTCGAATCGGGATGTATTCTGCCCAGCCGCTTCGTCGGCCTTTACGCCAAATTGCGCCGCCGGTACCACCGTTTCAACCCGCCTCGCGTTCGTAAACAACAAGATTCCTCTGGCGCAGCTTGATCCAGTGGCCTTGAAAGTCCTGGCGGATGTGCCGCTCCCGTTGGGGTCGAACGCCGACGCCGGCCTGCCCAACGGCAACTATCAGGTGCCGTGGGTCAGCCACCGCGTTTCGAACCTGCCTTCTCTCAAACTGGACCACAACATTGGTTCCAAAGGTCACTTGTCCGGTTATTGGCAATCCACGGGAACTACGGCGCAGTACTCCTTCCCGAACGGAAGCCACGACGGTCTGCCGCAGCCCATGGGCGGCGCGCGCGGAACCTTCATCTACGCGAAAGTCGTCCGCGTGAACTACGATCACACCCTGACGCCGACCACGGTTCTGCACATCGGCGCCGGTTGGAACTCGCTGAGCTTCAGCGATAAGGCTCCCACCAACACCTTCAACGCACTCTCAAAGTATGGCTTGAAGGGCTCCATCGTGGACCGTCAGGTTCCAGGTTTCATCACGGGCGTAGTTGCAGCCGCGGGCGGTATGAACAACTTTGGTGGACCCGGCCAGGGCGATTCCTTTGAACGCCGTCCCTCTGGTTCGGTTAGCATCACGCGGGTTCAGGGCAACCACACCTACAAAGCGGGCGCCGAGTGGCGCCTGGAAAAATATCCGTCGCGGAGCTACACGAACGTAAGCGGTTCTTACGCGTTCGGCGTCAACGCCACGCAGCAGTCGGCATTGAACGGGTATGTCATCGGCGTGGGCACGCAAACGGGCTTCCAGTTCGCGTCCTTCCTGCTGGGCGGCGCGAGCGGCATCACGTATGCGTTCCCGACCGACGCCAGCTACAGCAAGCAGCAATGGGGTTTGTTCGCGCAGGATACCTGGAAACTGACCCGCAAGCTCACGCTGGATTACGGCGTGCGCTGGGATTACGGCACCTACACCAAGGAGCAGTACGGCCGCTTCTCCAACTTCAATGCAGCTACCCCCAATCCATCGGCAGCCGGCCATCCGGGCGCCGCAATCTATGAGGCGACTTGTAAATGCAACTTCGCGAAGAACTATCCTCTGGCCATTGGACCTCGCATTGGCCTCGCCTATCAGCTGAATAGCAAAACCGTTCTTCGTGGCGGCTTCGGTGTCGTCTATACAGCGACCGGCCAAACCAACGGTGGCACATCAAACTCCGCCACCACCAGCACCCCTGGCTTCGCCCAGACCGTTGGACTGCTCAAAGACGGAAGGCCAGCCAATGTGGATCCGCAGTGGCCGAATTTCTCTCCGTCCATCGGCCAGCCTGTCGGCGCTGTCGTGGGCGCTCCCCCCTTCGTCGATCCGGGCGCCTTCCGTCCCGCCAAGCAGTATCAATGGTCGGTCGGCCTCCAGCGCGAAATCAATCGCAACCTGGTTATCGAAGCCAGCTATGTCGCCAATCGTGGCGTGTGGTGGTCGGCTGGCGGTCTGGCAAGCCTCAACACCTTGAGCCAGGCTGATCTGACCCGCTTTGGATTCACCAACCTCACCAGCACCACGGAGAGCGCATTGCTGACGACGGTCCGTTCCTCGCTGAACGCCGCCCAGTTGTCAACACTGGCTGCCCGTGGAATCGTTCAGCCATACAGCAACTTCCCGAGCACTCAAAACACCCGACAGTCGATCCTGCCGTTCCCGCAGTACACAGCCGGACTCTCCCCGGGCGGCGCGCCCCTGGGCAACACTTGGTACGACTCTATCCAGCTCACCGCAACGCAGCGCTTCAGCCATGGGCTCTCCGCGACTGGTAACTATACCTTCGCGAAGAACCTGGACTTGATGTCCTCTACGGACATCTTCAATCGCGCCAATGGCAAGGATATATCGAATAACGATGTTCCCCACCAGATCCGCATGACGGCGGAATACCAGGTTCCCAACCTCTCCAAGAGCGGCAACAAGATCCTCGGTAACCCCGTGGTCTCTTATGTCCTCGGCAACTGGGGAGTCGGCTGGTTCGTGCAGTATCAGAGTGCCCCGGCTCTGGGCCGTCCCGCCACCAACGGAGCGTTGCCGATCAGCAACTTCTTCGGTCGCGGCCCCGGCAGTGCGCAACTCAACAAGGACCCGACCACGGGCGAGTTAATGAATCCGTACTCCGTGGATTGGACCGACTATAGCGGTACCCATCACACGGATCCGATCGATATCAATTGCCATTGCTTCGATCCGACTAAGAACATCCTGTTGAACCCGCTGGCTTGGTCGAACGTTCCCGACGGCCAGTGGGCCGCTCAACAGAACACGATCCGCAGCTATCGCGGTATCCGCGCTCCGCAGGAAAATCTCAACATCAGCCGGAACTTCCGGATCAAAGAGAAGGTGGTTATCCACATCCGCGCTGAGTTCCAGAACGTCATGAACCGTACCCGGCTGCTGACCAACGCTGCGACTCCGGGCAATGCCATCAACACGTCGGGCTTCGCGACCAAGCCCGTGGTTGTCACGACAGGCCAATATAAGGGCTTGTATAGCTCAGGCTTCGGCGTCCTGAATCCATTCACCGCGACTACCCCGGGTACGCCGCAGGCGCGCACAGGAACCCTGATCGCGCGCATCACGTTCTAGACTTTACCCCCAAGCAGTACAAACTAACGCCCCGTGGCTGGATTCCAGCCACGGGGTTTTTTTTGCGCCCAAGAGTGATTGACACCCACATGCGACAGGCGTAGGCTGTAATGAAGTTCCAAGATATCTGAGTATAAGGGGGAAGCTGCGAAATGCGAGCTCTCATGACATTAGCGGGCAGCCTGCTGCTGCTGGCCGCGGTTCCGATGGTGGCCCACCACTCTATCGACGCCGAATTTGACCGCACCAAGCCCGTCACCGTGACCGGCACGGTCACCAAAGTGGAATGGATGAATCCACACATCTGGGTCTACCTGGACGTCAAGGAAAAGGACGGAAAGGTGACTAAGTGGCAGTTTGAAGGTGGTCCACCCAATCAGCTGAAGCGCGGCGGCTGGAATCGGACCTCGGTCAAAGAAGGCGACCAGGTGACCATCACCGGCCTGATGGCCCGCGTGGACGCCAAGCTGGCTGCCAACACCGGCAATGCCCAGTCTGTCAAGCTGGCTAGCGGCCAGACCGTTCTGGCCGGGCAGAACAACGACGGAAAATAGGGCGCAAGTCATCTATTTCTGATAAAATAGGGCTCGATGGAGGTGCTTGCATGCACTCGAAGTTAGCCGTGTTGGCCGCAGCTGTTGCCGTTACGATCGCAGTGCCGGTGTTCGCGCATCATTCTTTCGATGCGGAGTTTGACCGCTCCAAGCCCATTAGTCTCAAGGGGACCGTCACCAAGCTGGAGTGGATGAACCCGCACGTCTGGGTTTATCTCAACGTTCCGGATGCATCCGGTAAGCAGGTGAAATGGCAGTGCGAATACGGCGCTCCCAACTCATTGAAGCGGTCCGGCTGGAATCGCGAATCTATTAAGGAAGGCGACCAGATCACCATCGACGGCACGCTGTCTAAGGATGGCTCCAATACGTGCAACGCCACATCCTCGGTCCTGGCGGATGGACGGCGCGTGCTGGGCGGGTCCTCCGGCGGCAACGGCGACACGAAGGCGAAATAGAGAGTGCCCCAAGGCAGCATCGTCGCGGTGCTCGACGACCTCTTTTTTACCGTCAAGATTCACGAAGCGGCGAAGCGTAGTGGTGTGCCCATCACGTTCGTCAAGAGTGAGATCGACGCCCTGCAGCAGGCGCAGAACAGTCCGGACCTGATTATTCTGGATTTGAACTGTACTGTGCTGGATCCCTTCAAGGTGATCGCGGCTCTGAAATCCGATCCCAATACAAAGATGATTTCGCTATTAGGATACGTGTCGCATGTGCAAGGCGAGCTTAAGCTGCAGGCGCAGCAGGCCGGGTGCGACATGGTGCTGGCGCGCTCCGCCTTTTCCCAGAACCTGCCGGTGCTGCTGAAACGCTACACCGACCGGCGTTAGGGCAGTACTGGGGTTAGGGCAGCACTGGGGTTAGGGCAGTACTGGGGTTAGGGCAGTAAAATGACGCGCTTTGGCGACGTCTTCCAGCAGTTGCCTGGTGATTTTTTCCGCCACGTCCGCGCTGGCTCCTCGAAATTTGGCGCCGCTGGATTCCTGGGTAGTCGACCAGATCACGTCTCCAGCCTTATTCACCAGCCGCACGGAGGCCATGGCCTCGTGTTTACGCTCACTCAAGCTAAGCGATTCATCGTCCCCCACCGTCACGCTTAAGCTGCGGTTCGCCAGATTGGTCGAACTGTTGGATCGGGTTCCGGTGCCCACGCCGGCGCGCATGTTTACCCCATCCTTGGATTGAAATTGGTCGGTGTAGATCAAGTCGTCAGCAGCCCCGCGTAGAAACGCGTCCGCCCGCTCCGGGTCTTCGGTAACCACAAATAGCTTGGAGTTGTGCAAACTGGCGATGATCAGATCCCGCATCTGTGCGGCGGCCTCGCCTCCAGTTAAGCGATCCACATGGACGCGCTTCAACGACAGGATCTCCTTTGCTGAATCCTGCCCATAGAGAGGAAGCAGCAGGAGCAAGCAGGCGGCCGCGACGCGCATGTCAGTTCCCCGCCTTGCGAGCTTCCGCGTCCTGGTAAGCGATCCTCAATCCGGTGCGAGCCTCTAATGCCACCAAAGCCGCGCGTATCGAGTTCTTGTCCACGCGAAACACCATGGCCTGCTGCACCCCTCGCTCATCCGCGTACCCCAGGGTCAGAAAATGCCGGCGGGCTTTACTGAGCAAAAAGATAGGCGAGATCACCAGCGCCAGCGCGAGCCTTCGGTCCACTTGCTGGCCGTATTCGATCAGGTTGATGCGGGCGTAGGGAACGCGAAGCTGGGACTTGCGGGCGTAAAAGGCAAAGTATTGATCATCCGCCAGTTCGATCCTCCCCGATGCGCCAGCCTTCACGAGCTGCGAGGTTCCGCCGATGTAGTCCACCGCAGTCTGGGCGTAAACCGCTGGGTATACGACTCCGGCTAATACACTGACGGCGGCTACTGTCCTGAATCGCATATGTGATAAGTAGTCGCCTGCCGGCAAGAGTCTCATAAAGGGACGGGGGTCCAGTTTGGGAATAGACTGGAAGCAGTGGAGGATTTCTCCTACACCTATGTTTGGAATGGACGCTACAAAACTGCAGGGCAAGGAAGTTCCGGCCCCCTCCGGCGCCGGCGAGGGCGTGATCATCAGCCCAGACACATTGCGCGACAACCGCATCCCGCCGCACCAGTCCAGAACGCTGAAATGGCCCATCCTGGACGCTTCCGGCGCGCCGGATATCGACTTAGCTGGCTGGACGTTCCGCGTCCAGGGCTTGGTCCAGCGCCCGATGACCTGGAATTGGAGCGAATTCCAGGCGTTGCCTCGGGTCAAGGTTTTCGCGGATTTCCACTGCGTGACCCGTTGGTCGCGACTCGGAAATCTATGGGAGGGCGTTTCTATTAAGGAGATCATCGAGCGAGTTGGGGGCATCCAATCCGGCACTGGGTTTGTTTCGATATTTGGCCACGACAATGGCTGGACCACGAACCTGCCGCTGGAGCATCTGCTGGCCGACGACGTCCTGGTGGCGTTAACCCATGACGGCGAGCCTTTGAGCCCCGAGCACGGCGGTCCTGCCCGCGTCATCGTGCCCCAGTTGTACGCCTGGAAAAGCGCCAAGTGGGCGGCCGGCCTGGAGTTCCTCGCGACGGATAAGGCCGGCTATTGGGAAGAAGGCGGCTACCACATGCGCGGCGACCCGTGGCTTGAAGAACGCTACCGGTATTGAAGAAGGCTACCGCAGAACTCCACGATTATTGGTGCTAGGCTGGAGCACATGTTGCTCCGCCCGTTCGCCGCAATTGCATTTCTTACGACGCTGGCCGCTGGTCTTACGCCGATGGCCGCTGGACAGAATCTCTCCGGTGTCATCGACATCCATGCCCATGCGGACCCTGACGGCATGGCCCGCTCCATCGATGCCATTGAGCTGGCGCGCCTGGCCAAGGCCAGTGGGATGCGCGGCATGGTGCTCAAGAATCACTATGAATCGACGGCTGGCTTGGCATGGCTGGTGCGCAAAGAAGTACCTGGCCTGGAAGTGTTCGGAGGCATCGCCTTAAACCTGCCGGTGGGCGGCATCAACCCGGCTGCGGTGGAGTGGATGCTGAAAGTGAAAGGCGGCTTTGGACGCGTGGTGTGGATGCCCACGTACGATTCCCAACATCACGTCACTTCGCAGCGCGAGCAGCGGCCGTTTGTAGCGGTGTCGAAGGACGGAAAACTGCTGCCCGCGGTGGTGCAAGTCATCAGCATCGTCGCCAAAAATAAGCTAACGCTGGCCACCGGGCATTCGTCACCCGAAGAGGCGCTCATGATCATTCGCGAAGCCAAGCGCCAAGGCGTCGAGCATATTGTGGTCACGCATGCGACGAATCGCTTTGTCGGCATGTCGGTGGCCCAGATGCGGGAAGCTGCGAAACTGGGAGCATTGCTGGAATTCGTGTGGGTGAGTCCCGGAACGGCGGCGGTCGCGGAAACCGCAAAAGCGATTGGCGATGTCGGCGCCGAATTCTGCATCCTGTCGAGCGACCTGGGCCAGGCGGCCAACCCCCTGCATCCCGCAGGTTTGCAGGCGTTCTTCCAAGATTTGAAGAAGCACGGATTGACCGACACGCAGATCAACTTAATGTCGAAAACCAACCCCGCAAAGCTGTTGGGGCTTACCCCGTAGCATTACCCTGTAGCGGGCCTCGCCTGCCTGCGATATCATCTCTTCGATGCTGAAGAGTCCGGTGTTCTCATTTGCCGCCGCGGCGGCGCTGGCTGTCACCTCCGCGACGTTGATGGCGCAGTGGCCGGACCATCCTTCTAAAGGCGTTCCCAAAGGGGAGGATGGCAAGCCGAACCTGGCGGCTCCCCCGCCCCGCACGGCGGACGGCAAGGTCGACTTTTCCGGTCTATGGGAAAACCTGCGCATCGGCGGTCCAGCGAAGGGCGAGCCGCAGTCCGATCCGCCGGCGGCTACGTTCGCCAACATCGGCGCCGGTTTCAAGGACGGACTCCCATTGCGGCCCTGGGCGGCGGAATTGTTGAAGCAGCGTAAGGACTCGATCAGCAAGGATAATCCCGACGCGCATTGCCTGCCCATGGGGCTGATGCAACTGCACATGCATCCGCAGCCGCGCAAGATCGTGCAACTGCCGGAACTGATCGTCATGATGTACGAAGGCAACTCCGGCCTGCGCCAGATTTTCATGGACGGCCGACCTCTGCCGCCGCCTGACGTGGACCCGTGGTGGTACGGCTACTCCATCGGCAAGTGGGATGGCGACACGCTGGTTGTGGAGACCACAAGACTGCGCGATCTGGGTTGGCTGGATATCAATGGCAGCCCCATTACAGAAGACGGCAAACTGATCGAGCGCTATCGGCGTCCGACCTTCGGCTCTCTGGAAATCGAAGTCACAGTGGACGATCCGAAAGCCTATACCAAGCCCTTCACGGTGAAAGTGAGTCAGCGTATCATGCTGAACACCGACCTGATCGAATTCATATGCGCCGAGAACGAGCGCGATGCTCCGCATCTGGTGGGCAAGTAGCGCTAGGGCCGCATCGGTTCGAGGTTGAGGATTACGATTTCGGGAGGCACGCCGAAGCGGACGGGATAGATGCTGGTCCCGATGCCCGAGGTCACAAATAAGTGGCGTCCATTTTCAACGAAGTGACCTTGGTTATACCCGTGTTCCGAGGTCTTGACCAAGGCGCCGATGAAGGGCAGTTGGACCTGCCCTCCATGCGTGTGGGCGGCCATGGTGAGGCTGACTCGCGCGGGGACATCGGGGAAAATATCGGGATTGTGAGTGATCAACAAGACCGGTTCCCCGGCGGTGGTCTGCTCCAGCGTTGCTTCGATATCGGGATTGGAGGACCACAGGTCGGCGATGCCGCCTAACCAGAATGCACCGGTCTTGTGCTCGATCCGCACGGCTTCGTTTTCGAGGACTTGAATGCCGACGTTTGTCAGGGAGTCATAAACGTTCTTAGCGCCGTACCACCAGTCGTGGTTTCCCAGCACTGCGTACACGCCCAACGGCGGATTCAGTTGTTGGAGTTCCACCGCGATACGAGCGGCAGTAATCATCGTGCCACCCGGAACTCCTTCGCCGCCGTTCGGGCCACCAATGACGAAATCGCCTAAAAGGACGACTATATCGGGATGTTGGTCGTTGACCTCCGCGACAATCGTCCGCAGTTTGTCGGGACCCACATGAGGCGCGCCTATGTGAAGATCGGCCACCACGGCGACCTTTAGCCGGCTGGTCCAGGCGGGCAACGGCAAGCTGATTTCACGCACCACAAGGCGGCCGGGCTCCACCACAAACGCCCATGCCGTCAGTAGGATGGGTACGGAGATGGCGGCAACGGCGATGATCCTGGCGCGCTTTGACAAGCAACCATCATAAACGACACCAGATTAAGCGGCTGGTTGCAGGTGTTGCCTGTATCCCGTCCTTCAGCGTTTTGATGGTCGCCGTGTTGGTCTTGGGGTCCACCGTAACCAGCGTCAAGCGACCACCGGCCCGTGCGGCGTTACTGGAGTCTGCTGATCTTGAAGTAAAACGGGATGCGGAATTCCCCCGCATTGATCAGCGGTGCATTCCCTTTGCCATCCAGAATGAGCGAGGTAACCGCGGCCGGGTCTGGCCAAACAAACCAGGTTTCCGCGGTTATGCCGGCACAGGTACCGGTTACCGCCGGTTCATCGTCGGCCGGGCAATGATAGACGCGCACCAGGGAGTTTGGCGTAGGGATGTTGGCGCCGCTATTGGCTCCCACCGTGGCCGCTTCGGCGGTCGGGTTAAGCATCCGCAGGTGGCCCGGGCTGGTGCTGGGCGCGGCTGAGGTGAAATGCGTGGTGAAAGCGTACTCGTCGGCGTGGGTCTTGCCCGCGGGGGCATACCAAATATTGCGGATATTCAAGAACCAGTTACCGGTGATCGTCGGGCTCCCGAGGGCCCAGGTCGGCGTCGCCGATGTCGTCGCCAACGGTGTTCCAAGATTGACGCTGATCGTCCGGCCCGTACCTTGCCGTGGGACGGCCAGCCCCAGCGTCGCGTCGCCGGTGTTGCTACACAGATTGATCACGGAGCGGTCCACACCGGACAGTCCGTGGACATACAGGCCGTCGCCTTGAATGGCATTCGGTGAACTGTCGGTAAACTGCGCGCGGATTTCCCACGAAATGGGAATGTCCGAGTTACACTTACCCGCCCCTAGCGCAGCGGCAGCGAGGCTGATTCCGGACAGGACAATCAGCGCAAATCGAATCTTCATTTGGTTGCTCCTTGGCCATCTTTCCTCAGCCAGACCTGGCAGAGTTAGGTCATGATAGGGGACAAACCCCGCGTGGCACAACGGTAAAGGTGCGACAGGATGCGACAAAGTGCGGCATGGGCCTAAATCCAGTTCCTTCTGCCACTTCCGAGCCCACTCCGGACCGCGGTTGCTGTGCCGGCGGGCGCTCGAATCCTGGAAGGAAATCGCGGCCTAGCTGAAGCGGGACCGCCACCGCTAGTAGGTCACCGCAATTCGAAGGTAACGGTGTAGAAATAGTCGCGTTCCGCGCCCGCATAAAAACTCAGGCTATACTTACCGGACGCCATCCCTTTCGTGCTCAGGTTATAGATATATCCTCCCGTCCCAGTGGCATCGTAGCGGAACGTACTATCTGGATTACTATTTCCTGAATCTTGCACCGTGGTCAGAGTGCCGCCGCCGATCAGCTTCGCTCCCCGCATCGTGAGCGGTACCGTAGCCGACGAAAGATTCGCACCGGAGGAGCTCAGGATTTGCACCTTGACCGGGATGGTGCTGCCGCTCTTGTACGCCTTCGACTGATCAAACAGAACGTTGACGCGGTTGCCGCGGCGGACGAGGTAGAACGGGCTGAAGGAGGTGGTGGTTGCGTAGATCGTGCGAGTTGCGTAATCCCGCGCAGGGGAAGTGGCCGTGACATCGACCAACGTGCCGTTCACGTTATGGAGTACGGAGAGGGCGTTGAAATCGTCCAGGCTGATCGGTGGAGGAACGACGAAGGCCATGGTGACAGGTCCGGAGAATGTGGCGGTGGTGTCGATCTGATACGCGAAGGCGCCGGAAACAGCGAAGCCCCCCGGCACTGAGCCGGCGGTTGCTGGGTCAATCGGCGTGATGGTCGTGGTACCCGTGGAGGTGACTGTCGGGAAGGTCAGTGTCGTCTGGCTGCTCTGAACCACCACGTTCGATCCTGCTGCGGTTGCGACGATGGGACTCAGTAGGACTCTATGGATTGAGTTGTCGACGGGGTTTGTAGCGTGCGCCAGAATCTGGCCGGCGTCGTTGATTAGTGGGGCGGCTACGCCGCCAAACTGCCAATTGGCCGCAGGAGCTAGAAGGGACCCCAGATCGCGGATGCCATGCAGATTGTCCCAAAAGAAAGCACCACTACCATCACAACTACCGCCGACCACCTGAGTCGAGCTATTCATGCTCGTTGGGGAATACGCGCAAGGGAATCCACCCAAGTCCGTGAGGACGCCTTTCTCCCAGATGGCGAGGTTGCTATTACCCCAGAAACTTTCCGACATTGTCCCGTAATATTTGCCGTATTTGCCGTTGCCATTCGTGTTATCGTTGATGCCCACGCCGGGTCCGACCAAGGTAAGGGTGCCATTGTTTTTGTCCAGAACGGCAGTTCCCTGGTCAGTTCCCACAAGGAATTGGCCGGAGTCGTTTAGTGTGTAAGGAAAGGAATAACCATTTACATCGGCTCGAAAACTAACTAGTCCCAGTTGGCTCAGGTTCGGAAATTCCGTAAGGACGCCTTGTTCTAACAGGTAGACCTTGCCGTCGGCGTACGCCAGGATCACGCCCCTGTTATTGATTGCTAAACCGGTCATTAGGGAGATACCGGATCCGTCGGTTACCAGCTCGTTGAGATCTCGGACCGTTCCCCCGCTCCACAGCACGGGCCTCCAGTTACCGCTCGCGTCGGTCGACCAACCCAGTACTTGCCCTGCGTCGTTGATCGCGGCCACCTGGCTCGATGGTGAACAAAACTCGCCGGCCCGGGCTCCAGGCAGTAAGTTCAATACCGTAAAGGTGCCGGCGCTATACAGGAATGCGCGCCTGCTTTCGTAGAAGGTGGCATCATCCATGCACAGCTGCGGATCGGGATAGTTAAGCGTGCCTGCCACTTGGCCGCTGCCATTCAGCCTATATATTTCAGAGGAAAGAGTGGCACCAGGAGGTGCGCCGGCGCCGAGATCCGTCATTTGGTACTTTGTAGCGGCGATGGACTGGATTCCATAGGAATTAGCTGTCAGCGCGATATTGCCGATTAAGGCCGGGTTAATGTTATCGGTATAGGTAAAACCTCCTGCGGGCAGGGTTCCTCTGGCAATTCCGAAGATACGCACCTCCGCATCTCGGGTGCCTGCAACTCTGGGCTGGAATGCGATGCCGAACGTGCAGCTCTGGCCCGGTGCAAGAGTCGCGTTGGAGCACGTGTTGGAGCCCACTTTAAAGTCGGATGCGTTGGGTCCGACCAACGCCAACGACGCAATCTCCAGGGACGCTCCATACGAATTGGTTACGGTGATCGGCGTGCTCGCACTGGAGTTTCCGACATCAGTCGGCGGCAAGGTGACTGGCGAACTCGGGACAATGAGCGGCCCGGAGAAGCTGGCCGTGTAGGTAGCGTCAAGGGTCGGAGCGACGTTGTGGGACACCGCAAGACCGTCACTCCAGCCAGAGAATGAATACTGCGCCTGCTGCGAGGATGTCGCGATGGTATGGCTGCTGCCTGTGAACCACTCAAATGTCCGGGGAGCCGATTGAGGCGCGCCGCCATCGACCGAAATCTGGAGACTCAAGGGACTTGTGGCAACTGTTACTTCAACGATGGCCGTGGTCAGCACCAAGTTATGCCACGTCCCCGCTGAAATGGCCGTCACACCAGTGAGCCCCGCCGGTACCGTCCCTTGACTGTACTGGTTGTTTCCCCAGGCGATAACCGTCCCATCGTTCTTCAACGCCAAGCTGTGCCATCCCCCGGCGTCGATGGCCGTTACGCCGGCGAGGCCCGCCGGAACTGCGGTTTGGCCACAGCAGTTGTATCCCCAAGCGACCACTGTACCGTCGTTCTTGAGTGCCATGCTGTGTCCCGCGGCAGCGACGGCTATCACGCCAGTTAACCCCGCTGGAACATTCCTTTGCCCTAAAGTATTGCCCCCCCAAGTGACAATCGTGCCATCGTTCAGCACAGCCATGCTGTGACTTTCCCCAGCAGCGATGGCCTTTACACCTGTGAGTCCAGCCGGAACGGTTGCTTGTCCGGAGCCGTTGTATCCCCAGGCGACAACCGTTCCATCGCTCTTGAGTGCCAGGCTGTGGAAGACACCGGCTGCGATAGTCGTCACGCCATTGAGCCCTGCGGGAACCGCCGTCTGCCCGTAATCGTTGTATCCCCAGGCGACGACCGTCCCATCGCTCTTCAACGCCAAGCTGTGGTAAGTACCGGCGGCGATTGCTGTCACGCTGGTGAGCCCCGCCGGAACTGAAATCGCAGCGACAGCGTATCCACCCCAGGCCACGACCGTTCCATCGCTTTTCAGCGCTAGACTGTGGAAGTCGCCCCCAGCGATGGCCGTCACGCCCGTGAGTCCCTTCGGAACCGTTGTGTGACCGGGGTAGGGGTTATCCCAAGAGAAGACTCTGGTCACGGCTGCTGCGGGCACGGCCAACGGCAGCAAAAGACATAGAAATTTTGGATTCATAGGTATTGAGGCTCCGGGTCCTGAATGGTGAGCCCCAATGCTGTGGGAAAACCGGACGGGCTTCAACGGACAGGGTGCGACATAGTGCGGCAAGGTGCGGCAAGCCCTTGCGACGCTGGGGTCTGCGTTGATCCTTCCGGGGCGCTCCCGTATAATCTAGCCTGGATGGCCACCTTAGCGCAGATAAACGGGAACGGACCGCGCTTGGAATCCTGGAAGGAAATCGCGGCCTACCTGAAGCGGGACCGCCGCACTGTCCAGCGCTGGGAGGCCAACGAAGGACTGCCGGTTCATCGCCACGTCCACGAATCCCAGTCCACGGTCTTCGCCTATCCGGAGGAGCTAGATGCCTGGCTCGCAGGCCGGCTTGAATCTCCCCCCTCACCCGAACTCGTCGAGTCTCCGCCACAGCCCGCTCGGCGCTTCCCTGTTTGGCGAGTGGTGGGAGCCCTCGCTTTAGTGAGCGCTGTACTTGTGACAACTGGCATCCGCAAGGGCTGGTCCATGGGAATCGGCAACGAGCCATCGGAACCAGTCACGGCGGCTTCCTCCGCCGCACTACAGTGGTTTGCAAAGGCATCCGACGCCGCCAAGCGCGGAAACTGGCGGGAGAACATCAGACTCAGTCAGGAAGCTCTCGCGGCGGATCCCGGCATGGCCTCAGCCCATCTGTGGCTGGCGTGGGCAAGCAAGAATCTCAACCTGCCGGAGTGGGAGTACGAAATCGGCCGGGCGAGAGAACTGGAACCGAATGCGACCGAACGCGAACGGCTCTTCATTGAAGCCAGCTTTCACATGCTGTACAAGCATGAGGATCTCGCGATCCCGTTGCTCGAAACGCTGACTCGGCAGTATCCCGACCACGAATTCGGCTGGATCAACCTCGCGGACGCTTATCAGAGACGGGGACGCGAAAGAGATGCGCTGGATACACTCGCGCGCTTGGCTGAGTTGCGGCCTAATGACTACCCGATTGCCGTGAGGGTGGCACAAAGCATTTACCGTAAAGGCAAACCTAGGGTGGTGCAATACGCGCGCCGGGCAACGGTGCTTATGGCGAACGCGGCTCCAAATGAGGTTAATCTGCAGGTTCCGCTGATGCCCTTTTTCGTCGCATGGCCGCAGAACGCCGCGGCAGCATCCAAGGAATTAGACTTCGCCGCCGAAGCCGGCCAGTTCCTCCGGGGCCGTCCGGAATCGACAACATATTCTTTGGTCCTGAGCGACGCTTATCTAGCCATGGGTCAGGTGAGGAAAGCGAGACAGTGGATAGACCAGATCCCCGACCTGACGCTGCGCGAAGACCTGCAAGCGTATACGTCCTATATGGCAAATGACTTGGACGACGCTCGCGCGCGATTGATGAAACTCGGCAAGCCTCGCAGGATGGACAGAGAAAGAGGAACCTTAAAAACGTGGACGGTTTGGGCTCGCCTTCGTCCACCTGATGCCAGGCTGGCCTTCGTAGAAATCCCACTCGAAAAAAATCCTCTCGCGGCATGGTTTCAGGGTGAGCTAGCCCTCTCGGAGGGTAAGGTTGGGGACGCCGTGACGATCTTGACCGTAGCGTTGACAAAGTTTCCGCAAGGTGCCGGCGAGCTCCGCTACCAGGACACCTTGGCCGATGCTCTCATTCGCGCAGGAGACCACCAGCGTGCCATTGCGATGCTGAAGGAGGCTACGAACTATGATCCCGAGTGGAATCGTTCGGCAGTGTGGGTGCGGTCGCTGGGTCGACTGCTTCGGGAATACCGAACTACCAATCGAATTGAAGGGGCGGATGTGGAAGTCCGATTGCGACAGTTGCTCGCCACTGCGGATTCAGATTTCTACCAGCTTAAGATGTTGAGACCGTAGAAAACTGAATTTGCCCATCGACTACTTTGCCTGTTGCATTGAGCCGTAGAACGCCGCTTCCTTGGCTGCCGCCGGTCACCAGACTTCTCTAGGACCTGAATAAATCCTGCCAGATTCAGCATGACCTGCAAGAAATGCAAAATCCCGCTTCGTGAACTCAAAGGCCACATCTACCACGGCCAGCGAAAATGGAAGTGCCCGAAGTGCGGGAGGATAAGGATGCAGAAGCAGTGACCGTGCGTTGCCCTTGCTGGGGATTTACTGCGCGCAATTGAACCCTAGCGTGGGCGGGGTGTTTTCGGCGCATGGACTCGTCAGGGTCCGTTCGAACCCCAAGGAAATTGCTCCACGAGCAAATCAAGGCGTTGCGGGAAGGTCAAACAAGCCTTAGTCCAGGAGACTCAGAGCACTTCTAGTGAACCGGTTTTGCCGCCAATGTTAATCTAAGAATGTGAGCGAAAATGTACCGAACGAGAGAGAAATGAACGACGAGGAGCCGCAGGGCTCCGGCGACGACGCGGCCAGTGCGCTCAGCCAATGTGAAGCCGAAAAAGCCGAACTGCAGGACCGCGTCCTGCGCACGCATGCGGAGTTCCAGAATTTCCGCCGGCGTGTGGAAAAGGAACGGCTGGAGCTGAGCGAATACGCGAGCATGGAAGCCGTGCGGTCGTTGATCCCGGTATTGGACGATTTCGAGCGGGCCGTGCAGGCGCAGAACAGCGGGGACGACTACGCCAAGGGGATGGAGCTGATCCATCAGCGTTTTACCGCCGCCCTGCAGAAACTTGGGCTGGAGCCGATTGTTTCTCAGGGGCAGGCTTTTGATCCGAATATGCATCACGCGGTAGAAATGGTGGAAACCGGCGACGCGCCGGACCAAACGATTCTGGCCGAATTCCAGCGCGGCTACAATTTTAAGGGCCGGTTGCTGCGGGCTGCGATGGTCAAGGTAGCCGTGCAACCGAAGACGGCAGAATCCAAGTAAACATGAGCGCGCAGACCAGACGAGATTATTACGAAGTGTTAGCGGTAACTCGCGACGCCAATGACACGGTGATCAAAGCCTCCTATCGCAAGCTGGCGCTGCAATTTCATCCGGATCGCAATCCAGGGGATTCGACGGCGGAGGAGAAGTTCAAGGAAGCGGCGGAAGCGTACAGCGTATTGAGCGACGCGCAGAAACGCGCGGCGTATGATCGCTTCGGACATCAGGGAGTAACTAGCGCGGCGGGCTCGGGCGGGTTCGACGCCAGCGGGTTCCCGGATTTGAGCGACATCCTGAACGACATGTTCGGCTTCGGCGATGCGTTTGGCGGCGGACGCCAGCAACGGCGCAACCGGGCGCAACGCGGAGAAGATGTCCGCTACGATCTGGACTTAAGTTTCGAAGACTCCATGCGCGGACTGTCGGCGGATATTCAGGTGCCTCGCCTGGAAGAGTGCGGACGTTGCAAGGGCAAGGGCGCGGAGCCTGAGGACGGCATCGTGACGTGTCCCATCTGCAAGGGGCGCGGCGAGGTGATCTATCAACAGGCCTTCCTGCAAGTGCGGCGGAGTTGCAGCCAGTGTAATGGACGGGGCCAGATTATCCGGCGTCCGTGCAAGGAATGCCGCGGAGACGGCTACCTGCGGCGCGAACGCAAGCTGAAGGTCAACATCCCGGCGGGCGTGGATACGGGCACACAACTGCGGCTGACGCAAGAAGGGCAGCCGGGCACCAACGGAGGGCCCGCGGGGGATTTGTTTGTCGTCACCCGCGTTGCTGCCCATCCCGTGTTTGAGCGGAATGAGTATGATCTGCATTGCCGCGTGCCGGTCAATGTGGCGCAGGCCGCGTTGGGCGCGTCCATCGAGGTGCTGACGTTCGACGGTTTGCAGACCGTGAAGATTCCGGAAGGTGCGCAGCCGGGGTTGAAAATACGGCTAAAGAATTTGGGCGTGCCGCATTTGAATCACGGCGGACGCGGCGATCTGTTTGTCCACCTGGCAGTGCAGGTTCCGCAAAAGCTGACCCGTGATCAGCGGCGATTGATGGAACAGCTACGCGAGATTCTGCCGGCTGAAAATGAGCCGGAGGAAAAAGGGTTGCTGGGCAAGATGAAGGATTACTTCCTCTAGACTGCTGTACAGTTGAGGAATGGCTTTCTGCCCCCAATGCGGCTCGGCAGCACCGGGTACGTTCTGTCCCTCGTGCGGCGCGTCCATTGGCACCGCGGCAGCGAATCCGGCAGCCACGGCGCATCCGTCGATCGCGGCGCCAGTGGATGACAACGTCATCGCGGCGCTGTGTTACTCGCTGTGGTTTATCACCGGGGTATTGTTCCTGGTGCTGGAGCCTTACAATCGCAACAAGAACATCCGTTTCCATGCCCTACAGTCCATTTTTACGGGACTGGCTCTGTTCGCTGTTTCGATGAGCCTGCCGGTGTTAGCCTATTTGCCCGTGGTGAACCTCTTATTCACGCTGGTCACGTTGGCTTACGTGCCGTTCTGCTTCGGGCTGTGGCTGTTCCTGATGTATAAAGCATACAGCCGGGAGCGCTTCATAATCCCGGTGCTGGGCGAGCTAGCGCAAAAGCAGGCGTAGCCGAATGCAGCGGGCAGGCGTCCAAAGTTCTATGCGGCAGGTCTTCTGTTTCCTATTGGTTGGCGTCACGCTAGCGGCGCAAGTGGCGGTCCTTGGCATCCCCAAAATCGATGCGATTGAGTTTTATGGATTGGGGCAAGTCTCGCCATCTCTCGCACGTCAGGCATTGGGATTGAGTGCTGGGGCGCTTCTTCCAGCCTCCAAGTCGGACGCCGAAGAACGGTTGATGGATATCGACCGCGTGTTGTCGGCTCGATTAGAGGCAGTTTGCTGCGACGACGGCAAGATGGTGCTGTACGTAGGGATTGAAGAGCGCGGCGCGAAGCGTTACGAGACTCGTCCGGCGCCGGGTGGCGCGAGCATGTTAGCGGATGAAGTACTGGCCGCCTATCGCGGTTTTGAGCAAGCGGCGCATGCGGCGGAGTTGGCGGGAAAGACTGAGGAAGACCTCAGTAAGGGCTATCCGCTGATGACATTTCCCGCGGCTCGTGCGGCTCAGCTGCGTTTCCCTGCCCTGGTGGGGGCGAACCTCGACGGGCTGCGCGAGGTGCTGCGGGAATCGAATGACGAATATCACCGCGCGATCGCGGCGTCGCTGCTGCCTTACGCTCCGAACAAAAGCGAGATCGTGGAAGACCTGCATGAGGCGCTTACCGACAGCGACGCGGGAGTGCGCGGGAAGGCGATCCGTGGCTTGACGGCGCTGTGGCATCTTGCGCAGGCAGATGCGTCCTCGAAGGTACGCGTATCGCCCAGCTGGTTCCTGGAACTGCTGCATTCGGTGGCGTGGACGGACAGGACGCAGGCCCTGTGGGCTCTGGAATTATTGACGCGAGATCGCGACGTGGTTACAATAAGCCGGCTGCGCGAAAATGAACTGGACGCCCTGGTTGAAATGGCTCGCTGGAAAAGCGAGAAGTACGGGTACAACGCATTTCTGCTGGTAGGGCGCGTTGCGGGTATGCGCGATCTGGAGATTCGGGATGCGTGGTTGCGCTCCGGGCGCGAAACGGTTATTAAAACGGCTTTGCAAGCTACGAGGTGAAGAAGATGCTGGATCGACGTAACTTCTTGATGGCGGGTGCGGCGGGTGTTTCGGCACTGGCTCTGCGCGGGCAGACGGCGGGCGAGTGGGGCGGCCCGGTGATCGACATCCATCATCATTGGCGGCGGCAGGTGAAGTCGAACTACGATCATCTGGATGGCGCGGGGATCACGCGGGCGCTGATCCTGACAGATGCTCCTCAGGACGCGGAGGCCGCGGCGATGCCGAAGGATCGCTTCGCGCGGTTCACCAGCGTGAATGTCCAACGGGCGGATACGCTGGACCAGAACATGGACACGCTGCGCAAAGCGGTGATGGCCGGTTCGCTGGGCTTTGGGGAGATGAAATCGCGGGTGGCCGCGGATGGTCCGGAGATGCGTCGCGTGTATGCGCTGGCAGGCGAGCTGGGCGTTCCCGTGCTGATCCATTTCCAGGAGATCTCACAGCAGCTGAGTGTCGGCACCTACAACACAGGGCTAGACCGATTGCCTGCTTTGTTGAAGGAATTTCCGAAGACGCTGTTCATCGGGCACGCGGATAACTTCTGGGCCAACATCAGCACGGAGGTTCCGACGGACACGGCGTACCCTACCGGCACCGTCCGGCGCGGCGGCTTGAGTGATCGCATGCTGACGGATTATTCGAATTTGTGGGCCGATCTTGCGGCGACGTCGGGGCGAAATGCGTTGGCGCGCGATCCGGAGTTCGCAGCCGACTTTTTAAAGCGGCATCAGGATAAGGTGATGTTCGGCAGCGACTGCCCGTGCGCAGATGGGCGAGGCACGGGGCAGACGAATCCGTTGCCGCTGATCGCGGGGAAGTGTGTGGCTCGCGAAACGTTGGGGGCGCTGAAGGGGTTGTGCACGCCGGAAGTATTTCGCAAGGTGACGTGGGGCAATGCTACGCGGCTGCTGAAGCTGATTTAGCGGGACCGCAACACGCCCAAACCGATTTGGCCGTGCAATTCCTGGTCTGGGCTGGCAACGTCGCCGCCACCGAACCAAACGCGAATAGATCCATCCGGCATCTGCTCCACGGATGGATCGCAGACCACTTTGCTATTCCACGGCTCGGTACCGGCGATGCTGAAATCGGGAACGCGCTGCCATGCGACGCCGTCCGGGGAACGCGCTAGTTCGATGCGGCGCTGTTCATCGCGGGCGCGAACTGTGTAGAGCATCCACCAAGCTCCGCCGGAGGTCCACACAGCGGGCTCGCCTATATTCTCTTCCAACTGCAGCACCGGATTGGCGCGCAGTTTTTCCCAAGTGACGCCGTCGTGAGAGCGCGCCACTCCCAGCCGCTGGCGGGCGGCGCGGTCTTGCCCCAGGTAATACATATAGAAGTATTCGCCGGCGCGGATGACATAGGGATCAGCCACGGCCTTTTCGTCGAAGCTTCCATACGGACCCAGCGGTAATGCCTCCGGCGGGTCCTTGGTCCATGTGCGGCCGTCGCCCGACCGGGCTAAGGCGATGCGCAACGGGTGGCCGGTCTCATACCAATAGAGGATCTGGTCTCCGGCGACCAGTGCCGAGCCGTTGGCAGCGATGTCGCCTCCCCTGTCCGGCGACAGTACGCGCGCGATTTTGGTCCAACTCACGCCTTCTGCAGACGTGGCTACCGCGGTGTGCCAGGCTTTCTGATCGTATTCGGAATACAAATTCCAATAGACATCGTGAAAGCGAACTACCGAAGGGTTCAGGACGTCACTGACTTCGCCGCGCGTCAAGACGGGCGCAGGCGTCGCGGTCCAGGTGAAAGGCGCCTTAGGTCCCGCTGCTTCCGGAGCAGGCAGCGCGAAATCCGCATATCGGCCGCAGCCGGTGGTGAAGGTAAGAACGATTGCGGCGACGGCCCATTTCAAAACGGCACCCGCATAATCAGCTTGGACCCGTCACCGGGTTGCGATTCCAAGGTCATTTCGCCGCCCAGCATTTTGATACGGCGCTTGATGCTGATGGGGCCTAAACGCAAGGCGTCCAATTCTTCCAAAGTGAAGGAACCGGAGAAAGGGAATCCGCGCCCATTGTCTTCCACGCCGATTTCCACGGCTTGCCCTTGGCGGGAGGCGCTGAGAGTGACACGGGTGGCTCCGGAATGCTTCTGGATGTTGTTGAAGGCCTCGCGCACAATCTGCAGGATCTCGAGCGAAACTTCGATCTCCTGCGGGTCATGCAGTTCTTCGCCGTTGAACACCGCGGAGATGCCGGTATCGCGCTGCAGCGAATCCGCCATGCGATTGAGGGACGCCGCCAGACTCATGCCCTCGTCGGCAGGCCGCATGCTGCGGACAAAGCTGCGCAGGTCCGCTACCTGGCCTTTGCACAGCTCCTGTAACAGCAGCAGTTCCTGATGCGCGGTATCGGTATTGCGCTCCATTAATTTGCGGATGATTTCCAAACGCATTTGGAAGCCGACGAAACTCTGCAGAGGGCCATCATGAAAATCGGCGGCGATGCGTTGGCGTTCGGCTTCGCGCGCGCCTTGGGCTTGCGAGCGGATGATGACGTTGTGGCGCAGCGTCATGGACATGCGATATTCCAAATAGAATCGATAGAGGCCGGTGGCCGCCGCGAGTCCCAGCAATGCCACCACGATCATCAGCAGCAGTGCCGAGCCCGAGGGCGGGACCAGTGTGGCGATAAGAAGTACGCACGCCGCGGTGACCGCCGCACGAACCCAATTCTGCATGAGAACGCTGGACGCCAGCACGTACGCGCACACCAGAGGCGCTGTCCAGGCTTCCGGAGCCAGCCACGCCCACAGAGCGAAGTTCAGTACGTCGGCCACGCCGGAGATGGTCGCGCGCAGAGGTGTTTCGTGCTGCATCTCCAGCAGCGCACCGGCTGCATAGACGGTGTAGGCGCCAAACAGAGCCATGATCCACACGGGAGGGTACCCGCCGCGCAAATACCAGCCGGCGCAGGCCATCGCCAGGACTAAGCGGGCAATTCGAAGGGCCAACCGCCCCCGGTACGGAACCATATCGGGTCAGCGTTGATAGAGATAGAGGCGATGGCTGCGACCTTCGCCGTCGTCGTCTATATCCTGCGTGCGGGTAGGCTTCCAGGCCGAAAATTCGAAATCGTGCGCCACCACGCGCGCACCTTTCTTCAGCTGCTTTTCGAGAATGGGCGTCACCAGGCCGTTGCCTACAGGCAACAGATATACAGTGATCAAATCGGCGGACTCGTAGTTCTGCAGCAAGAGGTCGCCGTGGATGATGCGCGCCAGCTTGCTGAGGCCGAGAGTACTAATGCGAGCCATGCTTTGACGGTACAGCGGCTCGTCAAACTCGACGCCCGTCGCATCCGCTTTATACTTCTGCGCGGCCATAATCACGATGCGGCCGTCACCGGAACCCAAGTCGAACATATGCTCGCCCGCCTTGAGCCCGCCCAGTTGCAACATCTTGTCGACTACTAATTGCGGGGTGGGATAATAGGGCGCGAGTTTGTCTTTCTCGGTCCCTTGCGCCTGCAGCAGCGCGAGTGCGGGGATCGAAACCAGAGCGGTCAGCAGCAAAAGCAGGCGTGTGTATTTCAAAAATTTCATTTAAGGTTCAATATACACCCGCACGTGGTTACTCTCACGTCCGCCCACCTGCAGATAGATGTCGGCCATGCCGTAGTTGATTAAAACCGGCACTTCGATTTCCACCAGATACATACCAATGGACGCCGGAGCCAACACCGCGCGCAACACTTCCACGGGTTCGCGATCCAGATAGACAGTCACTGGCTCCACCACTTGCGGAGAATTCTCCATGGGGGCGGGCGTTCCCGCGGGAAAATCCGGACGCACGCGGCCTAAACCGCTGGCCAGGATTTGAATGCGCATGCGGCTGCGCGCCGGGTGCATACTGTCCAGCCAGACGCCCAGATCCGCATCCAGCAGCAGAGGCACGCCCTCCGGTTCAAAGATCGCGGGTGAGGTGGTTTGCAGGGCCATGGCGCCAAGGTCGCGGCGTCCTTGCGGACCGCTAATGGCCAGCGCGATGTTTGCGCCGCTGACGTTGTAGGGGATCTGGATTTGCGATTCACTATCGGTCGCGTACAATACGGAAACTTGCTGCCCACCGGCGGTGGCGGATTCGACGCGAGCCCCTGCCACGCTGTATAAACCGCCGGGGGCTAAGGCACGAGCGACAAGATCCGCGGCGCTAACTACACGCGGATCATTCGAACGGTGCGGAGCCATCGTCCTAAACAGGCCGGGGCCTTCGAGGTCAGCCCAAATCTGAGTATTGCCTGCGTCCAGCCGCACGTCGCTGACGCGCCCGGCGGGCAAGCCGGGGATCGCGGTCCACTTCGGCGGCGCTCCGAAGGTATTCAAACTTAACCGGCTGTAATAGACGCCCGCATCGGTTGCCAGATAGACGAAGTTGCCGGCGCGATCGGCAGCGATTCCGTTCACCGGTGTGTCCGGAAGTCCGCTGGATACCGTGTCCCACGCACCGCCGCCATTGATGGTCTGCAGAACGGTTTGCGGCTCCAGAAGGCGATTGCCGGGTCGCGAAGAAAGAACCGCCACGGCGAAACGCCCGTCGTCAGGATCCACCCAGAAGGAATTCACGCGCCCGCGCTGGGGATTGGTCGAATCTGTCCAGGTGCGGCCGGAATCCGTTGAGACCCGTACGCGGCCGTTGATGTCTCCGGTGTACACGTAAGTTCCGCTTGCGGTGACGGCAGTCACTGCCACGCCGAATTGACGGCTAAAGGCTTCGCGCAACTGGAACACTGCTTGGGAGTTCGCATTCTGCGAAACGCGCCACGCCCGCCGCTCCCCTGGCCGCCATTCCAGAACCAAGCCCCCGGCCAGTTCCAATTGCGCGCCAACAGCGCCGGTCGGTACGCTTAGCAGACGGGCTCCTGGAAGGTTAGGCAGGCTCTCATTCAATCCATGCCAGGAGCGGCCACCGTCCAATGATCGGAACACGCCCGCGCCGCCGGCCACCGTTAGCTCGTCTTCCCGGCCCGGCGAAACCGCCAAGTCGCGGAGTTCGTCGCCGATGATCGAACCGCGTTTGTCTCCCGTGACGTTTTCCCAATTTCGTCCGCCGTCATCGGAGCGGTAGACAAACCGGCCGAAGGCATAGACTCGTAAACCATCCCCCGAAGCGCTGCGCACTTGCGCGCCAATCTCGGGAAGGGTTCGGGCGGATCCAGCGGCAATGGGCGGAACAGTGGTTCCCGCTGGCGCGCCTTGCCAGGTTCCGGCATCGGAGGTTTCGTACAAACGGCCCAAACCAGTCAGGATGCGGAGGGGACCCGTGGGTCCTGCGTACCAAACCCGTTCTACCGCGCCGGTGGCCAAATCCGCCAAACCGAGGTCCACGGCGGAGCTTGCCACCGGACGCCAGTCCGAACGTAGGGGGACCTGCGCGAAAACCATAGGCGCAGACACGGCGAAGAACGCCAGTACTGCGGTCGCCCGGGTTGTGGCAATGTTACCCATGGAACGAGTCCATTGTATCCTTATCCATCGGCAGCTTGCTCCCCAAACTGGCGGCAGCGCGCTTCCGAAGCTGCTGATTTCAGACGGCCAGCCTTCAGGATTTGTCCTACGGCCCCCCTCTTGCAAGTGCAATTTAGTGGTAGACTGGACTTCTGTTCTTTCTACAGTCAGTCGAAGTGTGTTAATAATGCGGCAGAAGATGTCACGAATGACGAAAGTACCGCTACTCATGGCGGTCGCTACATTCGTGTGTCTGGGCCAAAACTTTCATCCCTCCGACAGTGCCAAGCATGCTGCCACAGCTAAGACGGTGCAAGGACGGGTTTCGGTTCTAAGAGATTTACGGGAGTGGGCGATTGACGTGGGCGACACCGTCAAAGTCCAGGAAACCATCGTCACGGGCCGGGATGGCCACGCACTCTTCGCGGTATCCGACGGCAGTACGTTTGAGGTATTCCCGAACGCCAAAGTGGTCTTCCGCAAGAACCCGGGCAATTTTAAAGACCTTCTGGACGTGATGCTGGGACGCGTAAGGGTGCAGATTGAGCACATCGGAACCACTCCGAATCCAAACAAGGTGTTGACGCCCACCGCGGTGATTTCCGTGCGCGGGACCATTTTCGATATCACCGTAGCCGAGAACGACGAAAACACGCTGGTGGAAGTAGAAGAGGGTTCTGTCGAGGTAGTGCATGCGCTGCGCGGCGGGCGGCGGGTACTGGCGGCGGGTGAATCGGTGCGCGTTTATCGGGACGAGAACATTGCCAAAGGCCCCGACAAGGGCAATATTATGCGCCAGGTCGTCAGAATGGGGATGGAAGCCGTGATGGTCGCAACCCAGCCCGGTGGCGGTGTGGGCGGTATCGGCCGTCCTGGTGGCACGATCGGCGGAGGTGTTGGCGATACAACGACAACCCTCCCGCCTCCTCCTACCACAGCACCATTGCCGCCTCCTCCTCCTGGACCTCCGGCGCTTCCATAAGAGTGCCGCAGGCAGGGTCCCTGCCCCACTACACTAGAAGGAAGCATATGAAGGTATTTGTCCTCGTCTTAATGCTTCTTGCATCCGTCCCGGCGGTGGCGCAGTCCGCGGCTTGGGACACTATCCCCAAGGGCTCCGACCTCGCGTCGCAAGTGGGGCGCTTGAAACCTCTGCTGGACCAGCTTAAGCCCGCCGAATGGGTGGCCAAGGGGGCTCCGGACACCTATATAAAGCAGTGGAACAGCGTCCAGCAGGAGTTGCAGTATTTGACTGCCTCCGCTACGCAGCTGGATAGCCAGCCGCGCAAACTGACTGCCGCGCTGGATACCTATTTCCGGCTGCAGGCTCTGGAGTCGAGTTTTCAAACTCTGATCGATGGGGTTCGTAAGTATCAGAATCCGGCCGTCGGCGATTTGCTGCTGGACGCGCTGCGCGGTAACTCAACCAATCGCGACGGGCTGAGGGAGTACATTAAGGAACTGGCGGCGCAGAAGGAACAGGAGTTTACGATTCTGGACCAGGAAGCCCAGCGCTGCCGAGGGCAGTTGAATCAGATCCCCACCGTCCGCCGTACAGGCAAATAGAACATGAGTGAAATCGCAACCTTCACCTGCACCATCTGCGGCGAGCCTTCCACGGCATTGTGCGTCCACTGCACCAAGGACACGTGCGCGAATCATCTATGCCCCAAATGCAATCGCTGCAGCGACTGCTGCCAGTGCGAGCAACGGCGCACCATCGACTGAGGTAGTTACATCCACGCTGGTTGTTCAGCGCAAGCAAGCTCCCCGTTTCGATTCAGACACTATACAATCGTGTGAGCATGCGCCTGACGCCTGGAACGAAGCTCGGCCCATACCAAATCGTCGACGCACTTGGCGCGGGCGGGATGGGCGAAGTATATCGGGCGCACGATTCGCGGCTGCGGCGCGATGTGGCGATCAAGATCGTGCAGCATGGGGATCACGCGACCTGGGAGCGGTTTGAGCGGGAGGCTCGCGCGGCATCGGCGTTGAGTCATCCGAATATCTGTACCGTGTTCGATACGGGCGAAGCGGATGGGCAGCCGTATCTGGTGATGGAGCTTCTGGATGGCCAGACGCTGAAGGAGCGCATCGGGAACAAGCCCATGGAAGCCTCTGCCGCGGTTCCCATCGCAATCCAGATTGCGGATGCCTTGGAAGCCGCGCACGGCAAGGGCATTCTGCATCGCGACATCAAGCCGGGCAATGTCATGATTGTGGGCCGCGGTCACGTGAAGGTGCTGGACTTCGGGTTGGCGAAGCAGATGTCCGTTGCCGAATCCGATGCGACTTTGACGCTGCGGACGGAGACGCAGACCGGCTCCATGCTGGGCACGCCCGCGTATCTTTCCCCGGAAGTATTGAAGGGCGCGAAGGCGGATGCTCGGAGCGACCTGTGGGCATTCGGGGTGGTGTTGTATCAGATGCTGAGTGGCCGACTGCCGTTCCGTGGCGACACCACCTTGGAAATCAGCTCGGGGATTCTGAAGGAAACTCCTCCTGCGCTTCCGGCCACTGTGCCGCAGGGCTTGCGGACGATTGTCGAGCGGTGTTTGGAGAAGCGGCCGGAGGAACGGTTTCAGCGTGCGGCCGAGGTTCGCGCGGCGTTGGAGGCCGAAGTTCATCCTCAGTCTCGCCGCGAGATGGTGCGCAGCCAGGGCAAGTGGTTGTGGGTGGCGGTGGCGGTCGCGGTGCTTGGGGCGGGAGTCTTCGCGTGGCAGCAGCGCTCGGGAAGCACGGTGAAGACTGTCAGCACAGGCGAGCGTGCTTCGATGAATCAGGAAGCCAACGAATTATTCGAACTCGCTGCCAATTATCTGGGGGTGCAAAATGACGCACCTAAGGCTCACGCGGCCATTGAACGGGCGTTAGCGGCGGATCCGCACTTCGCGGCAGCGATGGTGGCGCATGCGTTCGGCTCCGTAGTGCTCCTGCTGAATGGTTATACCAACGACACCAGCTTGCCCTATCAAGCCGAACAGGAACTGCAGCGCGCGCGCCAGGAGGGAGCGAATCCCGACTCGCTGATCCCGCTGGAAGCAATCATCTATTACGCGCAAGGCCGTAAGGACAGAGCGGATGTCGAAGGCCTGGAGCGGCTGTTCCGGAAGGATCCGAGGAACGCCGGTGCCGGGATGGAGCGGCTGACGTCCCATCACATGGCGGAAGAGAACCCGGCCGCCATCGAACTGGCGCGGCTAATGTTGGAGGCCGATCCGTTGCGAGGCGCCGTGCGCATGACGCTGGGGGAACTGCTGCGCATGGAAGGTGATAGCGCGGGTGCGGTGCAAGAGCAGCTGAAGGTGCTGGAGCAGGCCCCGCAGCATCCCATCGCGGTTGCGTACTTGGTTTCCGCATACCTGGACCGGGGCGAAGCCGGGAAGGCGCGGGAGTTGCTGGAGGAGAAGCGGCCGCTCTTCCCGGGCAATTTTCTGATCCAGCATGCGTGGGCCATGATGCTGGCGGGTGAAGGGAAGCGCGCTGAGGCGCTGCAGGCGATGGATGAGGGCACATTGAAGTTTGCCTCGATCGCTTTTCCGTTTACAGCCACCACCGCGGAGTTCTTTGCGATGGTGGGTGATGTGCCCAAGGGCATCGAGTGGCTGGAGCGCGCGGTACGGAATGGCGATGAGCGGGTGAAGTACTTTCGCAAGACTACCCGCTTGGCTGCGCTGCGGGCGGATTCGCGGTTTCAGCAGATTCTGAATTCCGTCGAAACTCGCAGGAAACGCTAGGCCAGCGGATGGGCCAAAGCGGGCATGCCCACTGATTGGCCGGGGACTTTATATTTAACTTCTTTACGGTTGCAGCGAAGCCGCGTAGGCGGCGATGGCGATCATATCGTCTTCGGTTAGCTTCTCCGCCACCTTCTTCATGGCCGCGGCGGCGCTGCTGCTGTTCGCGCCACTTTGGAAATTGAAAAGCTGACGCACGATGTAGATCGGATGAATATTAGCCAAACGCGGCACGTCGCCCTGGCCCTTCAGTCCTTCGCCATGGCAAATCGCGCACGCAATGGTCTTGCCCGCGCCGCCGGTGTTGACCAGAGCCTCTCCACGCTTGACGCTGCCGCGCGGCACATAGGCGATGAATCCGGAATGCGGATCGCGGCTTTCGACCTTTTCCGGATCCTGCGGCAGAGTGATGATGCGGTTGCCCAGAGGCTCCATTTTGCCGCCCGGCAGCGGCAGGCGCATGCGCCCGCCATTCACCCAGGTTTGTGGAACCGTATCCGTCTCAACCACTTTGTACCAGGCGGTAGGTTTCAATGCGGCGAAAAACTCGACGGCCTTGCGCATGTCGTCGTCGTGAATGCCGCTGGCGATGTTGGCCATGCGCGCGGCGCGCTGCGAGGCGTCGTGAATGGTCGCGTCCTTGCGCAAGCCGTTTTTGAAATCGTTCATTTGCCGAACCATGTATTCCACTGGCAGGCCTGATAAAGTTGCCGATTCAGGATGCCCGTGCCCGGACATGAGATGGCAGGAGCCGCAGGCCTGCGCCTGAACGCCTTGCCGGACCAAACGAGGTAGCGCGCCGTGTTCCTCCGGATACCAGTCCGGCGGATTGAACTGATCGTCAATCTGCGCCTGGGTGTAGGATTTGGAGCTGCCGGCCAGCTTCTTGGGTCCGTCGGGCGCCGCAGCGGGCGCATTCTTATCGGGAACCGGATAGGCCCACACGAGGTTCTTGCCGGGCGCGTTGTTCGGCGGCTGTTGGGAATTCGCCACGGCCACCAAGCCTAGCAACGCCGTCATGGACAGAATCAGTTGCGGCAGGATTAGATTCTTCATGGAAAACCTCCCCCGGTATTCTCTCACACGGGTATGGAGGACAACGTAGACGGAGGGAAACAGCATGTCCGGAAAAGCCGATGCGGAATGGGGAGAAGAAGGAGCCTTCCCGCCCATTCGCGGCTCATTGCTCTAAGTGAGCAATATCGCACATACATCCGCGGCCGGAAACGGCATACTGGCATTGGTCCCCTTACCCCTGAAAAGGCGTCGAGTGTCCCCTAGGGGCCACTGTTGAGATAGCGGAAGGGCCGGAAGTTGAGTTGGTTGATCGCGACGTAACCCTGCCCCGTTACTAAGACGGCGTCCGCCGCCAGGTTCTGTCCGGCGGCGTGCGCCGCAAGCGTTTGTAGGCCCGCCAGAGGACTCTCATGCAAATCGCTCACGTCATCCCGCAGCTGCCTATACCCCTGGAAGGGGTACTCTGCACTCAGGAACTGGCTGCTCGTCCCGCGCGTCCGCCCAATCTGGAGGCTCTGACCCGCGCACTGGTCACACTGGCGCAGAATTTGGCGAATTCCCCGCAAGACGTCCTGCAGCAGCTGGCCAATACAGCATTGGACTTGTGCATGGCGCAATCCTCCGGAATCAGCTTATTGGAAGAAGAGGATGGGCGGAAGATATTCCGCTGGCACGCCATTGCGGGCGAGTTCGCCCCCCATCTGTGGGGTACGACGCCGCGCGAGTTTAGCCCATGCGGAACCGTTTTGGATCGGGACGCCGTTCTACTAATGACGAATCTGGATCGCCATTTTACGTACTTGGCCGAGGTAGAGCCACGCATCACGGAGGCGCTCCTGGTTCCCTTCCACGTACGTGGCGTAGCCGTTGGCACGGTGTGGATTGTCGCGCACGACCAGAACCGCAAGTTTGACTCCGAGGATGCGCGCGTGATGACGACGCTGGGGGAGTTCGCGTCGGCGGCATACCAGGCATTATCCGGTACGCTTGCGCTGCGGAGTATCGTCGCGACCATTCGGGAGCCCCTGTTAGTCCTGGACGGGACTCTGCGCGTCCGTACGGCAAGCAGGTCTTTCTACCAGACCTTCCAGGTGACCCCGACTGTTACGGAAGGAAGCCTGTTATACCAGCTGGGATCCGGCGAATGGGATATTCCCGCTCTGCGTACGCTTTTGCAGGATGTACTGCGCAAGGACACTGTCGTCGAGAACTTCGAGGTGACCAAGGATTTTCCTGGGTTGGGGCGGCGCACGATGTTGTTGAATGCCCGCAAGCTGTGGCGCGAAGTCAATCCCACCGGGCTCATCCTGCTGGCCATGGAGGATATTACGCAGCGCAAACTGCGCGAAGAGACGCTCCTCCGATCCCACCAGGCCCTGCAACTGGAACGCGACGAATTAGAGAACTTGAATAGCGACTTGATTGCCACTCAGCGTAACTTCGATGAAATCATCGGAACCAGCCGGGCCATGCAACAGGTTCTGGCGCAAGTGGAAATCGTGGCGCCTACGGATGCCACGGTTCTGATTCTGGGGGAGACGGGCACCGGCAAGGAGTTGATTGCGCGTGCGATCCACCGCATAAGTCACCGCAAGAACGCGCCTTTCATCACCTTGAACTGCGCGGCCATTCCCACGGGATTGCTCGAAAGCGAGTTATTTGGCTACGAGCGAGGGGCTTTCACCGGCGCCCTCTCGCAAAAGCTGGGCCGGTTTGAGCTGGCGAACGGAGGCACTCTATTCCTGGATGAGGTCGGCGATATTCCGTTGGAGTTGCAACCCAAGTTGCTCCGGGCTTTGCAGGAGAAAGCGTTTGAGCGCTTAGGCAGTATCAAAACAACCCCCATTGATGTCCGCCTGGTGGCCGCCACCAACCGCAATCTCAGCCAGATGATGACCGATAAGCTCTTTCGCAGCGATCTTTACTATCGATTGAAGGTTTTCCCCATCGTCACACCCCCCCTGCGGGATCATCCCGAGGACATACCTCTGCTGGCACGCTACTTCATCAAGAAGTACGCCGCAAGAATGGGCCGGACCATTGAAACAGTCTCCTTGGACACCATGCGGGCGCTGGCCGCCTGGTCATGGCCGGGAAATGTGCGGGAACTCGAGAACTTCATCGAGAGATCGGTCATTCTTTCAGTGGGCCCACGGCTTCGCGCTCCCGTGGAGGAACTGGAGGACATTGGCGAGGAACCTATCGGAGGCCTGACACTGGAGCAAGTCGAAAGAAACTACGTCTTGCACGTGCTTCGGGAAACTGGCGGCGTAATCAGCTCGGCCGCCGCGCGCTTGGGCGTCCCTCGGACGACTTTGAATGCCATGATGAAGCGCTTGCGGATTTCCCGCGGCGACTAACCGAGCCTGGCTTCCCTGCTCATCGATCTACCGGCTAGCCGGAGCGCCATCGTCGGCAACCAACGTGCGGATCATGCCGTCCTGCCGTGAGGTGATGAATAGCTCGCCGTCGCGGCTGCGGCCAATGTGCAGATCGGCGCGCGTAATCGTCGCACCCATGGTCTTGTTGATCAGCTCCTGCAGCGATATATCCGTGCGCTTGCCGCTGGCGTCGCGCACATAGAGTTGGATCTCCTCTATGGGAGCCACCGTTCGCGGGATGCCGTCGTCGGCCTTCTTCAGCGCGGCCACGTCGGCCGCAAACAGGCGCCCTCTCTGGACATCGCCAAACACAAACTTACCGCGCAGCGCGGCGATGCGTCCGTGATACGTGAATCCATCGGTCACAGCCGAGCCTTCGTCGTGATCGTACATCGCCACGGGATAGGTGAAGCCATCCTTCCGGCGTCCATCGAGAACATCGACCGGCAGCGGGAACAACTCATTGAGCTCACCACCCCGAGCACGACCGTTCTCCCAATATCCCTCGCGCCGCATCCAGCCGTAGTTCTCGCCGTTGCGGACGATATTGATCTCCTCGATATGGTTCATGCCGATGTCGGAGGCGAACATGGTTCCGTCGTCCATGTCCCAGGAGAGCCGGTGGGCATTGCGGAAGCCGTAGGCGTAGATTTCACCCAGCGTAGCGGGATCGCCGTCCGCCGCGAATTTGTTGGCCATCGGAATGGTGTAATCCCCGAGCCCCTTCACGCCGCCGCTCACCGCGGGACTGCGCGGATCGATGCGTAGGATAGCGGTCATGATCGAATCCAGGCGCTGTGTCTGTGCGGGATTGCTGGCATTCGGTCCGCCGCCGTTGCTGAACCCGTGATCGCTGCCGCTGGTGTAAAGCAAGCCATAGTCAGGATCACCACGCTTGGCTGTTGGGTTGAATTCGACGGCTCCCATGGGATGGGTGAGGTTTTGAACAACATGGGCCTCCCGCAGCAGCTCGCGCCGCGTGCCCTGGAACGTATTCGCCGCGGGGTTCGCGGCATGCCACTCGGTGATGATGTTGTGGTGGGTTACGTCTTTCACAGCGTAGCCGATCGGGATAAAATCGGGCGTCTTGGGATTGCCGGCCGCGCGCTCGCTGTGAATTGTGTAGAACAGACCGTTGGCCGCGAACTCCGGGTGAAAGGCGAAGCCGATGAACCCGCTTTCCAAGCGGTTGTACACGGCCATCGGGAATGCCTCGGCGACATTCGCGTAGACTTTTGGAGCGTTGGCGCCATCCAGCAGATACAGCAAACCGCGTGAGTCGTTGGCGAAGCGGCGGCCGTCGGGCAGCTCCTTCACAAAGCTCACACGCGCCCAGCCTGAGGGAGTCACATCCTGATCAGCCGGCCGCATGCCCCGGGTATCCGGCAAGCGCACCAGGTCTTTGATCTCCACGGCCAGTCCGCGCTTCACGATCGATTCGGGGATCGGGTTGCTGGTGATCTGCGCAACGGCCGAGCCGGCCGTCCAAATGGCAAGCAGTGGGATAACGCCGAACGACGCCTGTGTACGCATGAACCCTCCCGGTGTGCGATCTTCACGCGATCATAGCATCACCGCGTTACTGATGCTTTTCCACCACCACGAACGTGATGTCATCGGTTTGCGGCATGCCTTGCGTGAATTCCTCAATGCCGTCCAATATCCCCTGCCGCACCGCTTTACTTCCCAGCGGAGCGTATTGCTGGACAATCTCCAGTAGCGGTTCCTGGCCGAACATTCCACTGCGCGGGTTCTCCGCTTTAGTGAGTCCGTCGGTATAAAGCACCATCACGTCGCCTTTGTCGAGCCGCAGCTTGCGGGATCGATAGGTGTGGAACGGGAACATCCCCAACATGTAGCCATCGGAGACTAACTCTTCGACCTTCCGCGTAGCTGAGCGGAACACGTAGGTGGGCGTATGTCCCGCGCTGATAAACTGCCCCGTGCCATCGGGGTTCAGCAGAAACAGAAACAGAGTGACGAACTGGGAGGGCCGCGATTTTTCACACAGCAGCTTGTTTACGCGGTTCAGGACTTCATGCAATTCCGTGCGCGAGCGAAATTCCATGCTGAGGGCGCCCAGCACCAGGGCGCTGTAAAGGGCGGCGGGCACTCCCTTGCCGGAAACATCGGCCAGAACTCCCAGCCATTGCCCCAAACTCAACTGCTCAAAGTCGTAGAAATCCCCTCCCACAAAGCCTGTAGGTTTGTTGAATGCCTGGATCAGGTAATTCTCAAACTGGGGTATGACGCGGGGAAGCAAGCTTTCCTGAGTCTTGTGCGCCAAGACCAGTTCCTGCTCGGCTTTGAGACGAACCACTTCGCGGCTTGCTTCCAGTTCCTTCACGGTCTCTTCCAGCGCGATGCGCTGAGCCTTGGACTGGTGGTGCAAGAGGCGAACCTCCAGAAGGTTGCGGACCCGCGCCCGGAGTTCCGATAAATCGAACGGTTTGCTGACGAAGTCTCTGGCGCCCGCTTCGAGCGCGCGCAGTTTGTGGGCGGGCTGGGCGGTGACCACCAGAACCGGCAGATATGCGTCGCCTTCGATTTCCTTCAGACGTTCCATCACTTCAAATCCGTCCACGCCGGGCATCAGGAGATCCAGCAGGATCAGGTCGTAGCCGTTCTTCGCATGCAGTGCGCAGACCACGTTGGGATCCGTTGTGGAGTGGACCGCGGTATAGCCCGCGACGCGCAGCATTTCCTCCAGCAATTCCACGTTTGCCAGCTTATCGTCAACGATCAGAATTTTCGCGGCCAGAATATCGCCTGCAGTGATCATGCTTTTTCGTCAGCTGGCGCAGCGCTTCGCGCCCGACGGACATTTCCCATTCGCGCCGTTCAAATCCAGCGCCGCTTCGAGCGTATTCATGAGTTCCTTGAGGTTGATTGGTTTTGTCAAATAGCGGAAGAATCCAGCTTGCAGACCCTTCTCGATATCTCGCGGCATGGCATTCGCACTGAGAGCAACTACAGGGATGTTAACAGTAAGCGGATCGTCGCGGAGGATCTTGAGGGCTTCGACGCCACTGATGCCGGGAAGGTTAATATCCATCAGAATGACATCCGGACGGTTGGCGCGCGCCAACTGAATGCCGGAAATTCCTTCGATGGCTGTCAGTAGCTGCAGATCGGGACGGCGCGCGATCAGTTGCTCAACCAGCTGCAGATTCGCCGGGTTGTCCTCCACATAAAGCACTGAGCGTAGCGCCGCGCCGGGGTGGGCTTCCACGTGGGCAACGGCCGGCTGTAAGGCAAACACTCCCGGCACCAGCGGGGTAGTGGAGTTAAGCTCGAACCAGAACACGCTTCCAAAACCCACGGTGCTGCTGACGCCAATCACACCACCCATGAGTTCGATCAGGCGCTTACTCATCACCAGGCCGATGCCCGTCCCCTCTTCCATGCTGCGCTCCTGTCCCAGCCGGTTGAAAGGTTGGAATAACTGCAGCAGCTTGTCCGGGGACAACCCTTGGCCCACGTCTTTCACGCTCACGTGAACACGTTCCGGGCTGTCGCCTTCGGGGGGGACAACGGTACATTCCACCACTACTGAACCATTCGACTGGTTGTACTTGATGGCATTGGAAAGAAGATTGATGAGAACTTGTTTCAACCGCGTCCGGTCCGCACTGACATATTGAGCGCCGTCAGACTGGGAAAATGTCATCGTGATACCGCGCTTCTGCGCCTGCGTCTCGATCATTGCCTGACATTCTCGCATGATTTCGCCCAAAGGCGTCGGCTCAAGGGACAGAGCTAACTTGCCAGACTCGATCTGCGCGAGGTCCAGGATCTCATTGATCAGCTCCAACAAATACCAACCCGCATGGAGAATCTGGTCAATGCTGGCCGCCTGGGACGCGCTGGGTGGCGGCGAATCCGAGTTGATGAGTTGCGCGAAACCAAGAATCGCATTGAGCGGCGAGCGCAGCTCATGGCTCATGCTGGAGAGGAAATCCGATTTTGCAAGATTGGCTTTCTCAGCCACCGCGCTGGCTCTCTCCAACTCGACATTGTTTCGCTGCAGCGTGCTTTCAAAGCGCTTGCGATCCGTGACGTCGCGCGCCGTCGCGAATACCCCTTGCAGTTTGCGGTCGCGGTCGTGAAACGTGGTCGCATTCCAGGACACCACGGTTTCCTTACCGTCCCGTGCGCGGGCGGTCAGCTCATAATCGGTAACTTTGCCTTCGCCCAAAACCCGTTTAATGCCAGCTTCGGCCCGCTCCGGCTCGGTAAAGTAATTCTTGAAAGGAGCACCGATCAATTCATCGCGCGTAGAAGCGGTGAGGTATTCCATCTGATGATTGACATCCGTGATGATGCCGCGCGCGTTGGTGGCCATCATCGCGTCTATGTTGGATTCGATCAGGGAGCGGGTGTAGAACTGCTGGTCGCGAAGGCGCTGGTCCAGCACCTGTTGCTCAGCCTCCACCTGCTTGCGCGCCGTATTATCGGTCCCGATTAACAGGTAGCCGATGATTCCCCCCTGATCGTCGCGCAGCGCGGTCACCGACACCACCGCCGGAAAACGGGTGCCATCCTTGCGAATGTAGGTCAGCTCGTAAATATCCTCGATACCGCGCGAAGCTTTGAAAACCAGCGCCTCGAACCCCGGCGTGATCCGCGTCGCCAACTCCAGGCTCAACGCCTTGGCGCGGGCGATGACTTCCAGCGGATCGGAGATGTCGGCGGGGGTAATCTTGTCCACTACCTCACCGGCGGTGTAGCCCAGCATGCGCTCCGCGCCGACATTGAATAGTTGGATGACCCCTTTTTCGTCTGTGGCGATGCTGGAGAAATTGGCGCTATTGAAAATCGCGTCTTGCAGCGCCCCGGCCTGCAGCAGGGCCGCTTCGCTCCGCACTTCCGTGATGCCTGCCATCCCAGCTGCAATATCGGATATAGAAAGCTCCTGCTGACCGTCAGGCATTGCGCGATACTCCTTCAACATCACCCCACCCGCACCCCACCCCTACGATGGGTAGCGGCGGGTAATCTCCTCCTTGGGGCACGCATAGGGCCACACTCGGATTGATCGGGTACTAAGAGCGATTTTTTGGCAGTCCCCGAGGGTGCGAGCGCGTGAACGTCAACCCTGTCGCTACTTTTCGCGGTGTTGGTCCATCCCGGAAGTGCTTGCGCGCACCACGGCGAGACGAGAAAAGAGGTTTGGTGACCGTGCCGCGAGTAACGATATTTAGTCAAGTGACCAAGTTTGGTCACTCGATGGAAGGGCTGAGCGAGTAGGGTTAACGCACGGGCTTGCCACTACTATCCAGCATGGGATCCAGGATCACGACCGATCCGAAGCTGTCCCGTAAGTAGAAATTCACGGAGTAGCCTTCTTCCGTAAGAAGTCTCAGATCTTTCCGGATGGGCAACTCGCCCACCACTGTGCCTTCGATCTTCCGTGCGCCAGGCGTCCAGTTCGCGCCGTGATGTTCGTGGTCTTCGGGATTCTCCTCGTAGATCTCGAGGTCGTACTCCGCGATATCCATCAACTCAGTGCCCAGGAACACGTTGCCGATCCCGGTAATTTTGCGAACAGGTCGGAAGGACACGAAAGAAGAATACACCCCAACCATGCCTGGTAGCAAGCCGTGAAGACTCTTGTGTCGCTGCCACATGAGAATGTCCTATTAGTGCCATTTAGAAAAGTCCTAT
>JBDTSJ010000071.1:0-23131 GCA_039931205.1 Acidobacteriota bacterium | reverse complement strand
CATACGAATTTAACGGAACGAACCCACCGTTTTTTAAAACTCGCGCCCCCAACCCGCATCTTTTCCGCCAGTTCCCGTTTTCACCCATTTTTATCCGTGTCCATCCGTGTCCATCCGTGGCCCATTATGCGTTTCCCCCCATGCGCAATGCGCGATGATAAGGAAAGCATGTCCTTCCCCACCCATCGCAAGCGCCGCCTCCGCGTGTCCGAATCCATGCGCTGCCTGGTCCGCGAGACGCAACTGGAGCCCGCCGATTTCATTCTCCCCCTTTTCGTCTGCCCCGGCGAAGGCATCCGCAAACCCATCAGCAGCATGCCCGGCAACTTCCAGCTATCCATCGACGAAATCGTCAAGGAGTGCGAAACCGCCGTCGCCACCGCCATCGGAGGCATCATCCTCTTCGGCATTCCCGACCACAAAGACGAACTCGCGACCGAAAACTACGACGACAACGGCATCGTGCAGCGAGCCATCCGCGCCGTCAAGCGCGCCCATCCCAATCTGCTCGTCATGACCGACGTCTGCAACTGCGAATACACCAGCCACGGCCACTGCGGCCACGTCATCGGCGAGGAGATCGATAACGATTCGACCCTCGAATGGCTGGCCGCCAGCGCCGTCACCCACGCCCGCGCCGGAGCCGACATCGTCGCACCTTCCGACATGATGGACGGCCGCGTGGGAGCCATCCGCCAGGCCCTCGATAAGAACGGTTACCAGAAGGTATCCATCCTCGCGTACTCCGCCAAATTCGCCTCCGGCTTCTATGGCCCTTTCCGCGAAGCCGCCGAATGCGCCCCCCAGTTCGGCGACCGCCGCACGTATCAAATGGATCCCGCCAACGGCCGCGAGGCGATGCATGAAATGGAGCTCGACCTCGAAGAAGGTGCCGACATGCTGATGGTGAAACCCGCCATGCCGTATCTCGATCTCATCCGCCAGGCTCGCGACCGCTTCCCCGTGCCGATGGGCGCGTACCAGGTCTCCGGCGAATACAGCATGATCATGGCCGCCGTGGAACGCGGCTGGCTGGATTACGACCGCATCATGATGGAGACGTTAACCTCCATCCGCCGCGCCGGCGCCGACTTCATCCTTACCTATTTCGCCCGCGATGCTGCGAAGCTTCTGGGTTAATGCGAAGCTTCTGGGTTAATGTGATGCGCCGGCTGCATCGCTGCTGGCGCGATCCTCTGCAACGCGCCGCGCTGGTGCTCGCCACGCTAGCCATCGCTTGTTTCGCGCTGCTAGCCGGTCCACCTTTTTTCAGCACCGCCTCGCAACCGCAGCGTTTCGACGACCCGAACATCGAAGTCCAAACAGTCCACGACATCGAGGACCTGCGCCTCACGCTAGGCGAAGCCCCCAGCCAGGACCGCGAAGCCATGCGCATCAAACTCTACATCGACTTCGCCTTCATCCCCGCCTACGCATTCCTGCTGGCCACGCTCGGCGCGCTCCTGACCCGCCAGGGCGGCTGGAAACAGATCGCCGGAATCGCCGCCGCCATCTGCGGCCTGGCCGCGGGAGTTTTCGACCTCCTGGAAAACCTCGCGATTCTCGCTATATTGGACTTGCGGATCAGTGCAACCAGCGATACGATGCTGACCGCCATTCGCCGCCCCAGCTCCATTAAATGGACCTTGGCGGCTGTCTCTGTAACACTGTTGCTGAGCTATTTTGTTCGAAAACCAAAACCTCATGAACCCGCTCCTCGAAATTAAATTTCAGATTCCCTTCGATGAAATCGAAGCCGAGCACGTCGAGCCGGCCATCGACGAGCTCCTGGCCCGCGCGGCCAAAAGACTGGAGGCGGCCACGGCCAGCCCCGACCCCTTGACCGCACTCGACACCCTGACGGAGCCGCTCGACTACGCCATGAATGTGGTCCGCCATCTGGAAAGCGTCGCCACCACGCCCGCATTGCGCGCCGCCTTCAACGCCGTGCAGCCCAAGACCAGTGCGTTCTATTCCAGCATCCCTTTGCATGAGCCCCTGTGGAAGGCGATCCAAAAATACGCCGCCAGCGAGGCAGGGAAGTCGCTGCAAGGCACCCGCCGCCGCTTTCTCACCAAGACGGTGGACTCCTTCAAGCGCGCCGGTGCGGAGTTAGACCCCGCCGGTAAGCAGCGCCTCGAAGAACTCGATGTGGCCCTCTCCGAGGTGACCACCAAGTTCTCTGAGAACGTCCTCGACGCAACCAATGCCTGGGAGCTTCTGGTCACGGACGAGGCCCAGCTAAAAGGTCTGCCGCCCCAAGCCGTCGCCATGGCGAAAGCGTCCGCGGAATCGAAAGGCGCACAGGGCTGGCGCTTCACCTTACAGGCCCCCAGCTATATGGCCGTCATGACGTATCTCGACGACGTTCAGATTCGCCAGCAAATGTGGCACGCCTTCAGCACGCGGGCCACAGCCGATCCGCACGACAACCGCCCATTGCTGGTGAAGATTCTCGCCTTACGCAAAGAGAAAGCCACCCTCCTGGGCTTCCGCGATTTTGCCGACCTGGTGATCGATGACCGCATGGCCCACACCGGGGCTCGCGCGCAATCTTTCCTCGACGACCTTCGCCTCAAAACCGAGAAACGCTTCCACGAAGAGAACGTCGAGCTCGAAGCCTTCGCCAAACAAAAGCTGCAGCCGTGGGACGTCGGCTATTGGTCCGAAAAACAACGCGCCGCGCTCTACGATTTCGACGAAGAAGCCCTGCGTCCCTACTTTCCTCTGGTAAACGTGGTCGACGGCATGTTCGAAATCTTCGGCCGCATTCTCAGCATCCACGTCCGCGAGACCAACCTGCCTGTGTGGGATCCCACTGTGAAGACCTATGAGGTGCATGACCTGGGCAGCGGAATGCACCTTGGCTCGTTCTACGCCGATTGGTATCCGCGCGAGAATAAACGCGGCGGAGCCTGGATGGATTCGCTGATCACCGGCGACGTCACTCACGGCAAACCCAACCTCGGTCTCATTTGCGGCAATCTGACGCCGCCCGTGGATGGCATGCCGGCCCTGCTGACCCACCGCGAGGCCGAAACCATCTTCCACGAATTCGGACACCTGCTGCACCACTTGTTAACCCGCGTCGAAGTCCGCAGCCTGGCCGGCACCAACGTTCCCTGGGATTGGGTCGAGTTGCCGTCGCAGATCATGGAGAACTGGTGCTGGGAACGCCAAGCCCTCGACTCCTTCGCGCGCCATTATCAAACCGGCGAACCTCTACCCGAAGATCTCTTCCAAAAGATGAAGCGCGCCAAAACCTTCCGCGCCGGCAACACCCAGATGCGCCAACTGGGGTTCAGCTTCGTCGACCTGTCGTTACACCGCGAATGGAACGGATCCGGCGACGTCCTTGAGTACGCCCGCCGAATCCTACAGCAATTCTCCGTGTCCACGCTGCCGGAAGACTACGCCATGATCGCCAGCTTTACTCACCTGTTTTCCAGTCCGGTCGCCTACGGAGCCGGATACTACAGCTATAAATGGGCCGAGGTTCTCGACGCCGACGCCTTCACCCGGTTTCAAAAGGAAGGCGTCTTCAGCGCCGCAGTGGGCAAGGATTATCGCGACAAGATCCTGGCCCGCGGTGACAGTGAAGACCCGGCCGAGCTATACCGCCACTTTATGGGCCGTGACCCCGACCCTAACGCGCTTCTCCAGCGCGCCGGTCTGCTCTAATTTTGATCCAAGCCTGAGAAACATGAAATATTCCGCGCCCAGCCGCGTCATACCGTCACGCAAGTCTATAATCTTAGCTACGAGGTAATGTCCATGAAGATCCGCCTTATCCTGGCCGCCCTAGTCCTGACGGCCGTCTCCGCTTTCGCCGCCGATATCGACGGCAAATGGTCAGGGAACATTGAAAGCCCCAACGGCGCAATCACCCTTGGCTTCAATTTTAAAGCCGACGGCAAGACCCTCACCGGCACCACGACCGGCCCCGATGGGATGGAGACCAAGATCGCCGACGGAAAGCTTGATGGCAACAAAGTTAGCTTCAACGTAACTGTGGACTTTGGCGGGATGCCGCTCACCATCGGCTACACCGGCGAAGTCAAAGGCGCGGATCTCAAACTGGTTCTCGACTTCGGTGGGATGCCGATTGAGATTGCGCTCAAAAAAGCCGCCTAATTAGTAGGACAACTCTTCGCCCGGGATCACGAACAGGGAGAAGTGTGCCAGCATCCGGCCCAGGAAGCTGTCGCGCTCTGAAACGCTGACCCAGGAGACCTTCTGCGGGTCCGCGGCATCGTCGAAGAAGCCCACGCCGCCGCGACCCAAACGCTTGTCGATGGTTCGTCCAATGAACTGTCCGTTCAAGTAGGTCAAGATGCGGTCGTCTTGCACCGTTACTCGAATCCGGTAATCTACGTTGCGCTTAAGCGTCACGGGAATCTGGATCAACGTGCGATCCGTCTCCTTGCCGTCCACCATCGTGTAGCGAATCAATCCCGCATTGGGCAGAGGACCCGCTTTAATGATGGAAAGCTTGGTGGCGTAGTAATTGTTCGCGTCGGTGGCGCGAGTCGCCCAGCTCAAGCTGGTCTTTTCCAGTTGGGCTTGAAACTCCATCTGGTAGTTCTGCATGATGGTCGACTTCTTCCACAGGCGCAGGCTGGCGGAAGTCTTGGTTTTGCCGATCCAGTCCCGCGGATCGTCGATCTTGTCAGCGCTGGCACGAATCGCCACCGAGGTCCAGTCAGCTAGACTGCCGGCGGCCGAACTCAATGTGCCGCCGGAGAAGCTCTGTTTCATAGTGATGGGCGCAATGCCCCGCACCAGATCGCTGAAGGTATTGCCAGCTTGCTGCAGAATCCCATTTTTCGATCCCGGATCCGCAGAAACCGTGGGGAAGGCAGCGCCCGCCCTGGGACCGCCCATCATAAATACACCCAGCATCGCCCCGCCCACCGCCAGGAACGCTAAGACCGTGGCGCTTTGGCCAATTCCGCTGGTGGATGGCTTTGCCGGCGTGAGCCCTTTCTTGCGGGACCTTTCCAGGACCCAAGACTCATTGTCGTCTTCGTCGCGGACAGCTTGGGCGGAAACCAAGCGAGCCTCGTTCCGATGTTTGACGCAGCAGTACTGCTGGTCCAGGAGACCCCGAATGAAGCCGATCTTTTTTCCGCACAAGAAGCAAAGCATCTAAATAGAAATACCCAATCTGGTAAACCCAATTCTAACCGCGACTGCTCGCGAGGGAACTGGCCTAAGGGAAGATAGCCTAGGGGTCTGCCACGTACCCCTGAGGCCAAACTAAGGTGTAACCTCTAGAAGGGCCGGGACCATAGTCCCGCCCGGTGAACGACGATTCCCTTATGCTTGACGACGCCGAACCTGTCCAATTGCCCATTACTGATGTCCTGGATCTACATACTGTTTCGTCCGGGGACGCAAAATCTGTAGTCGAGGAATATTTGTACCAGGTCAATCTTATTGGGCTCAAAGCTTTACGGATTATTCACGGACGCGGAATTGGCGTCCGGAGGGAGTTAGTGCGCAGTATTTTGGCTCGCACCGACTTCGTTGCATCCTTTCAAGACGCCCCCGGTGACGCGGGCGGCTGGGGCGCGACAATTGTCACCTTGAAGTAGGATCTGAATAAACGTTCGTACAAGTACATATCTCCTTTGAATTAGTACGTTTGGGACGCGCAGAACCGCTTCATTCTGGAATAAGATCTTCCGTGGAGCCCCACAAAACCCGAGTGAACAAAGCCTCTCAAGAAGCCATTCTATACGCCAGGAAGTACCGCAAGGTGGTGATTTGGGGACTGCGCCGGCAGTGGCACTCGCATCGTTTCATCCACCAGGGGTTTTACGAAACATTCAGACATCTCGGGATTCCGGTAGTCTGGACGGACTTTACCTCCGAGCCGGGCATGATCGAGGCGGGCGATTTTGTGATTACGTCCAACGTTCAGGGGCGCGGCACGCGGGGCCATCCGCTGGCTCCTTTGCAAGCGGGCGCGTACTACTGTTTTCACGGCTATGGGCATTCCGGATACGACGGCAACGATCGCCAGCCGCGCCATGAGATGGATCGGAAGCAGGCGCTGAACCTTGAAGTCTACGTCAACAAGGCCACCGCGGCGAGCGACCGATGGGATTCCAGCACGTATTTTGACAAGCCCTCGAAAACGCTGCATCAGGCCTGGGGGACCAACGTTCCAGAGGAGCAATTTCGCGCTCCGGTGATCTCCGGCAGTCCGTTCATTTTTTGGGTAGGAGCGATCTGGAATAACGCGCTCAATCAAGGCAATCTTCCGGAGATTGAGGAATTGCGCTCGGCGCTGAAACAAAGGTCTCTGCGGTTTGTGCATCTAAAATTCATTCCCGACTGGGTCAGCATTCCTGCCGTCCGGGCGTCCCGCGTGGCCCCTGCGATTGCGGGAAAGTGGCAGGTGGAACATGGCTACCTTCCGTGTCGCATGTTTAAGAATATTTCTTACGGGCAGTTAGGATTTTCCAACGTCCCAAAATTCTCGGAGCTCTACGGGGACTGCACGGTCCCTGGGAAATCGGTCGCCGAGTTGGTCGATAATGCTCTGTCGCTTTCGAAGAAAGATGCCATTGAGATGATAGCGGCCCAGCAAAAGATTACGCGCCAGCACACGTACGTTCACAAAATCAGGAATATCTTCCGGGCGATGGCTGAGTCTTAGGCCGGAATTAGGACTGATGGCGTTGATTTCCACGATGCTGGACACCTCCACTTAGCGGGTCCGGCGTAAGCTCAGAATTCGCGGCTACTGCTAGAATCAACCTTATGTTCGGCAAGGTATTGGTCGCGAATCGGGGGGAAATCGCGGTTCGTCTGGTGCGCGGGTTGCGGGAGCAGGGAATTGCGAGCGTCGCGGTCTACTCGGATGCAGACCGGAGCTCGCTGGCGGTGGCGTTGGCGGATGAAGCGGCATATCTGGGTCCGTCGCCCTCGTCTGAGAGCTACCTGCGCATAGATAAGCTGCTGGACGCCGCGCAGCGGCATGGAGCCGAGGCCATCCATCCCGGATATGGGTTCCTGAGCGAGAACGCCGAGTTCGCGGATGCTTGCCGGGACGCGGGCATCATCTTTATAGGACCGTCGGGGGACGCGATCCGGCAGTTGGGGTCGAAGACGGGGGCTCGGAAGATTGCGATTGGGGCGGGGGCTCCGGTGGTTCCGGGTACGGAGGCGGCCTTGCGCGATGGTGCGGAGGCCAAGATTGCGGCGGGAAAGCTGGGATATCCGGTGTTACTCAAAGCCTCGGCGGGCGGGGGCGGGAAGGGCATGCGACGGGTGGATCGCGAAGAGGATCTGGAGGGCGCGTTGCGCGACGCATCCAGTGAGGCTCTGCGGGCGTTTCGCAACGGCGACGTGTATGTGGAGAAGCTGGTTCTGCAGCCGCGCCACATCGAGATACAGGTGTTGGGCGATCAGCACGGGCACATGATTCATTTGGGGGAGCGCGAGTGCTCCATCCAACGGCGGCATCAGAAGGTGATCGAAGAATGTCCTGCGCCGATTTTGGGGCAGTTTCCGGAACTACGGATGCGCATGGGGGATGCCGCGGTTCGCGTGGCGAAGGCCGCGGGCTATACCAACGCCGGGACGGTCGAGTTTTTGGTGGACGCCGATGGGAATTTCTACTTCTTGGAAATGAATACCCGGCTGCAGGTGGAGCATCCGGTGACGGAGCTTGTCACTGGGATTGATTTGGTTGAGTGGCAACTGCGCATCGCGGCGGGGGAGCGGCTGACGATTCAACAGGAAGACGTGCGCTGGTTGGGCTCGGCGATTGAGTGCCGGGTTTATGCGGAGGACCCCGAGCAGGGCTACATGCCGTCACCGGGGAAGATTGTGCATTTGCGGGAGCCTTCGGGGCCGGGGATTCGACTCGACTCGGGAGTCTATGAGGGCTGGACGGTACCGATGGAGTACGATCCTTTGCTTGCCAAGTTGTGTGCCTGGGCGTCCACGCGGGAAGGGGCGGCGCGGAGGTTGGGCCGGGCATTGGCGGAGTATTCTCTGACGGGGGTGCGGACGAATTTAGGGTTGTTTCGGGAAATATTAGTGGATTCGGAGTTCCTGGCGGGACGCTTGTCGACTTCTTTCCTGGATGAATTTTTTGGGCGGCGGCAGACGGGTCCGCTGAGTGCGGAGGCGGAGGCTGCGGCGGCTTTGGTATTGACGCTGGGACAGAAGCGCGGTTCTGACGAGGCACAGAGGCCGGTGGGAAACGTCGCAAGCCGGTGGTTGGCGGACGGGCGTGATGGGGTCACGCGATGAAGCGGGAGGTGCTGGTCAACGGGGAGACCGTGCGTATTCAGATTGAGGGCGGCCGGCTGCGGTATGACCGCGATGGGATTACGCCGGTCACTGCGGAATACTCGGTTCAGGAATTGGAACCGGGATGGTTCGCGGTTCGCATCGGGACACACATGTACCGCGTGATGTTGGGGGCGAAGGGCGAGGTTGCGGTGAACGGGCGGACACTGCGCATGGAGGTGTTCGATCCTCGCGATTTGCGCGCGGCGGGGCGGCGCGCGGCGAACCAGGGGCGCCAGGAAGTGCTGTCGCCGATGCCGGGGAAAGTGATCCGCGTGTTGGCCGCGGTGGGCGATATGGTGGAGTTGGGGCAAGGGCTGGTTGTTGTGGAAGCCATGAAGATGCAGAATGAGATGAAGTCGCCGAAAGCGGGACGCGTGGCGGAAGTCCGCACCAAAGCCGACGCGACCGTAAGCGCTGGAGATGTGCTGGTGGTAATCGAGTAACGTATGACCGAAATAGTTTGTCCGATTTGCAGTGGCACAGGCTGGCGCGTGATTGAACGCAATGGGCTATCAGGGGCGGAGCGCTGCAGCTGCGCCGTGGCTTCGCGCCCGGCCAGTCTGCGCAAGGCCTCGGGCATTCCGGTTAATTACGAACACGCTTCGCTCGACAATTTTCAGATTCCGCAGGATAATCCCATTGCGCGCGCGGGTCTGGGCAGCGTGATGATGAAAGTCCGCAGCTTCGTGCGTGAGTATCCAGCGGCGGATCGGCCGGGGTTATTGTTGGTGGGCGAGACGGGTTCCGGTAAAACGCACCTGGCGATCGCCGCGCTGAAGGCGGTGATGGAGAAAGGCCATGAGGGGCTATTCTTCGACTATCAGAATCTTCTCGACAAGATTCGTGCCGGGTACAATTCGTCTTCCGGCTCCTCCGACCGCGAAGCCTACCGGGCGGCGATGGATGCCGAGGTGTTACTGCTGGACGATCTGGGATCGCACCGGGTGACGGAGTGGGTGGAGGACACGGTCACGTCCATCATCACGTATCGCTGCAACCACCAAAAGACGCTGATCGCGACTACAAATCTGGATGTGGAAGACACGGGCCAAGCTGCCTACACAACGGCTGGGGGCACAGCGGTTCACCGGAAAACTCTGGGCGACGTGATCGGGGCGCGGGCGCGGTCGCGTTTGTTCGAAATGTGCCGCGTAGTCCGGATGCCATCGGTGGAGGATTACCGCGTAAGACGCGCCCGCTGAACGCAGACCTTCTCTGGCTCCAAACGCATCGACGCGCCAACGCGGTGGTCACCGTTGCGTTTCAGTAGCCGTTCCTTTCGTGGCAGTACGCTACAATCAGGCAGTCTTCCATGTCCCTGACTCCTGGAACCCGCATGGGCCCGTATGAGATTCTCAGTCTCATCAGCGTCGGCGGCATGGGCGAAGTCTACCGGGCGCACGATTCCCGCCTGAAGCGCGAAGTCGCTCTCAAAACCTCCCGCGAGCAATTCGGAGAACGCTTCAAACGCGAAGCGCGCGTGATCGCGTCGCTGAACCATCCCAACATCTGTACGCTGCACGATATCGGCCCCGACTTTCTGGTCATGGAGTTGGTCGAGGGACAGACTCTCGCCGAGCGCATCAAAGGCGGACCGTTGCCGCTGGCTGAAGCGCTGACGATCGCGCGCCCCATCGCCGAAGCCCTGGATGCGGCGCATGAGAAGGGCGTGGTTCATCGCGACTTGAAGCCGGCCAATATAAAGATCACGCCGGATGGTTTGGTCAAGGTCCTAGATTTCGGCCTGGCAAAAGCGGGCCGGGCTTCGGAGGGCAGCGGGGAAGAGGCCTCTACGCTGACGATCGGTCTGACCGAAACCGGCGTCATCATGGGCACCGCGCCCTACATGTCTCCGGAGCAGGCGCGCGGCGAGATCGTGGACAAGCGCGCCGACATCTGGGCCTTCGGCGTGGTGCTGTATGAGATGGTCACGGGCAAGCGCCCCTTCCGTGGAAAGTCCGTCTCCGACATCTTGGCGGCAGTGCTGAAAGAGGAGCCGGATTGGACGTCCGTGGCGCTCGCAATTCAACCCCTCTTGAAGCGCTGCCTTGAGAAGGATCTGAAGCGGCGGCTGCGCGATATCGGCGATGTTTGGCTGCTGCTGGAAACGGTGCCCAGCGAACAGGTTCCAACGCAGGCCCCGGTCGCGATGTTCCGTCGCGTTGGGGTGGGGGGCGCAGTGGGTGTCGTCGCGATGGTCGCGGTTGCCGCGGTTGCCGGATGGTGGATGGTCTGGAGCTCTTCCGCATCGCTGGAGCATCCGTTGATGCGCCTCAGTGTCGATCTGGGACCGGATGCCGTGACGAGTTTACTGCTCACGGCCACGCTCTCTCCTGACGGCACTCGGCTGGTGTTTCCCGTCCGCGGTCCGAATGGAATCACGCAGCTGGCCACGCGCCGTCTGGATCAAGCCCAACCCACGCTGATCGCCGGCACTGAACGCGCGGAAGCTCCGTTCTTCAAGCCCGATGGCCAATGGATCGCGTTCTTTGCCGGGGGCAAGTTGAAGAAGGTCTCGGTGCAGGGCGGAGGGGTGTTCATCGTATGCGATGCACCCGCCGGGCGCGGCGGCGCTTGGGGCGAGGACGATTACATCATCGCTACACTGGACGACAATTCCGGCGCCGGCCTTTCGCGCGTACCGGCCACGGGAGGCATGCCGCAAGCGCTCACCCATCCGGGCGAACGAGGGGAGGCCACGCATCGCTGGCCGCAGATCCTGCCGGGAGGCCAATCCGTGCTGTTCATGGGGAACAAGACCGCCTCCAACTACGACAACTCCAGCATTGAGGTTCTCTCGCTCAAGAGCGGCGAAATCAAGGTGCTGCAAACCAGCGGCTACTTCGCCCGCTACCTGCCGGGCGGCTACTTGGTCTACGTTCGTCAAGGGGCGCTGCTCGGCCTGCCATTCGATGCGGTCAGCCTGACCGTCCACGGCACGCCCACAGTCTTGCTGGAGGATGTGGCGGGGAATCCAGACTCCGCCGGAGGCCAGTATGACTTCGCCGGCAACGGAGCGTTCGTTTACCTGAGCGGCAAGTTAAAGTACCCAGCCCTTCGGTGGCTGGACAAGGACGGCAAGCAGGAGCCGCTGCTGCCCGCGGGACTGTATAACCAATGGCGCCTTTCTCCGGACGGCCGCAGCCTGGCCTATTCCAACAACTCGGAGGTTGAGATTTTCGAGAGGGTCTCCGGCACGACGAAGCAGCTTACCTTCACCGGCCAGACCAATGTAAACCAATGGCCGGTCTGGACCGCCGACGGGAAACATATAGCGTTTGACGCCGAGAGCGCCGGGGGCCATGCTCTTCAATGGACTCGGTCCGACGGGTCGGGGCAGGCGCAATTGTTGTGGGAGAGCAAAAACCAGTTGATACCCCGGTCATTTTCTCCGGACGGCAAGCACCTGGCGTTCTCGGAGCGGACTGCAGAAACGGGTTTCGATATTTGGACGCTGGCGCTGGACGTAACCGATCCAGAGCATCCCAAACCCGGGAAGCCGGAAGTCTTCGTCAAAAGTCCTGCGTTGGAAACAGATCCTGTATTTTCGCCAGATGGGCGGTGGATCGCCTATGAGGCAGCCGAGTTGGGGCGCAGCGAGGTGTTAGTGCGGCCATTCCCGCCGGGGCGTTCGGGAGTATGGAAGGTTTCCGATACTGGAGCAGAGCGTCCCGCCTGGTCGCACGATGGCAAGCAACTCTTTTACAAAGGCCAGGACAACCGCCTGATGGTGTCCGATTACGTTGTGAATGGAGACTCCTTTGCCGCCGGGAAGCCGCGGCGCTGGTCTGACTTGCAAGTGCCCGGCCCCATCGATCTGGCTCCGGACGGCAAGGGGCTTGTGGCCTATACGCCAGACGAAGCGAAGAACTCGGTGCACGTGACCTTCCTGCTGAATTTCTTTGACGAAGTGCGGAGGCGGGTGCAAGCCAGCAAGCAGTAGTCCAGATCCTGTCGCTTGGCTGGTTTCGTTACGCTATGAAAATGGACGCGCAGATCCGTCTAGCCACAGGCTCCGATGGTGCGGCGATTCCCGGGATCTCTCGTCCGTTCGTTACGTCCGCGCCGACGTCGTTCGAGATGCAGCCGCCGGATGGCGAAGAGAGGGGGCGGCGTGTCGAGAAGACACTGCCGGCGTTGCCGTGGCTGGTCTGTGAGGAACAAGGCCGTGTGCTGGGATACATCTACGCAAGTCTGCATCGCGAGCGCTTCGCGCGTGCGCGTATGTTCGGAATGTGCCGAGTAGTACGGATGCCATCGGTGGCGGTTTACCGCGTCCGGCGGGCGCGTTAATGGCCTGCGCCAAAAGGGTCCTGCTGGTGGAGGACGACCTGGGGCTGTCGGAGTTACTGACGCAGACACTCGAGGGAGCGGGATACAAAGTCAGGACTGTTGCAAATCGGCTGGAACTGCTGGCTGCGATTGGCGAGGAAGAGTTCGATGTGGTGGTGCTGGACCTGGATCTGGCGAGTGCGCGTTTTCCAGGAGTCTCTTTACTGAGTAAGATTCGCAGTCGCGCGGTCTCGCCTCCGGTGCTGGCGCTGAGCGGCCACGACGCGGTGGACGATCGTGTGCGCGGGTTGAACGCCGGCGCGGACGACTATCTCTGCAAGCCCTTTGCGTTCGTGGAACTTCTCGCCCGGGTCCGGGCTCTTTTACGGCGCGGGCAGGCCATCCCGGAGCGATTGCAGGTGGGCGAGCTGGCTCTGGATTGCGTCCGGCGGCGGGTGACCCGTGGCGACCAACCGATCGATCTGGGACCCAAGGAATTCAGCATTCTGGAGATCCTGATGCGGAACCACGGACGCGTTCTTAGCCGCAACGTGATTGTGCAGCATGTTTGGGATCACGCTTATAGCGGCTACACCAACATCGTGGATGTGTACATCCGGCACTTGCGGCAAAAAGTGGACGACGGCTGGGCACGCAAGATGATTCGCACGGTGCGCGGGACGGGGTATCTGCTGGCGAATCCGGACGATCGGTGAAGGCGGTAGCATAAAACTAGTCAGACTAGTCATGAAAACCGAACCTGTATTGAAACCAAATTCGGACTGGCAAATCCAGACCGCCAAGGCGCGGTTTAGCGAGCTTTTCCGGCGTGCAAGGACCGAGGGTCCGCAGCGCATCACGCGGCAAGGTAAGGAAGCCGTGATCATGCTGCCGGCGGAGGAGTATGAAAAGTTGGTGAGGCCACCAGAGAAGGAACAAAGCCTTCACGACTTCCTTCGCCAATCCCCACTGATGGGGTTGAAATTGGATCTTCGCCGCAATAAGAGCAGAAGTCGAGATATCAAGTTTTGAACGGATTCCTGGTCGACACTAACTGCATTTCGGAAGATACGCGGCCTAAGCCTAACGATGGCGTCGTCGCGTGGTTGAAAGAGACAGATCCATCGTTGCTGTATTTAAGCGTGTTGACGCTGGGAGAGATCCGCAAAGGTATCGCCGGTCGCCCTGTAATAGACGGGCTGCTGGCTGCCACGGCCATCGAGCACAACCTCACGATTGTGTCGCGCAACGCCCGCGATTTTGCGATCACGCGGGTACCTGTGTTCAATCCCTGGACCTAAGGGCGTCCGCGAAGTCGGTATTTGCAAAGTTGCCGTGAAGACGGACGCTCACAGTGCCTTTGCCGTTGTATACTTGCTAAAGACCCCGGACAGCGTTACCCACGTTAGTCGTGACGCCCCTTACTGCTTCACGCATCCCGCCGCCCGGTTAATCAGGAGAACATACTGCAATGAGTGAAGTGCTCAGCGGAGCCGAATTTAAAAACCAACTGCGCGCGGGACGTCCTAAGTTAGGGCTGTTCCTTAATTCGCACAGTCCCACAGTGGCCGAACAACTGGCGCATAGTGGCTACGATTGGCTGTTAGTGGACACGCAGCATGGTCCCATGAGCACCGAAAAGCTCTCAGGGATGCTGGCGGCAATCGCGCATGGTGGTGCGAAATCGCTGGTGCGCGTAAGCGGCTATCAAGATCGCGCCGGAATTCAGCAATCGCTGGACATGGGCGCGGATGGCGTACTGGTGCCGTATATCAACACGGCCGAGGAAGCTCGCCAGGCGATTAGTTGCTGCAAGTATCCGATGGCGGGTACGCGCTCCGTTTATTTCCCGCAGCGCAGCATGAACAAGGGCGGGCTGCTGGGTTACGCGGGTGCGGCGAATGACAACACGATTGTCGCGCTGCAAGTGGAAACCGCGGATTGCATCAAGAACATCGAAGAGATTGCGGCCGTACCGGGTCTGGATCTGCTGTTCCTGGGGCAGAACGATTTGTGCATGTCGATGGGGTTGTATGAAAAGTACAAGTTCCCGGATATGTACACTTCTCCGGAACTGCTGGAAGCTACCAACAAATTGATGGCGGCGGCCAAGAAGAACAATGTGATCTTGGGGCTGTTCCTGTTTGGCACGGCGCGCGTGGGTGAGTTCCTCGACAAGGGCTTCCCGCTTATTGGCGTGGGCAACGACCTGCATCACATTCTTACGCAAGCTACGGCTTATGTGAAAGACGTGGAGGCCATTTCCAAAGAGAAGGGCTCCCATTGGACGCGCCGGCCTACGGCGTTGATGTAAAGAATCAGGCAATACACAAAAAATGGAACTAGTACACGGAATGGCCGGCCTTGGGGCCGAGTCAGCATTTGAAGTCCTGGCCAAGGCTCGGGCGCTCGAAGCGCAGGGGAAGAATATCATTCACCTGCAGATCGGCGAGCCGGATTTTCCGACGCCGAAGCATATCGTTGAGGCGGGGCAGAAGGCCCTGGGTGAGGGCTTTACCAAGTACGGTCCCACGCAGGGTTTGCCGGACGCGCGGGCGGCCATCGCCCGTTACATTTCCCGAACACGCGGCATTGAAGTTGGGCCGGAGCGGGTATGTATCGTGCCGGGCGCGAAGCCTATCATGTATTTCGCGATTATCGCGTTGCTGGGGCCCGGCGATGAAGCGATCTATGCGAATCCTGGATTTCCGATCTATGAATCCATGATCAAATTTCAGGGCGCGAAAGCCGTGGCGATTCCATTGGTGGAAGAACGCGGTTTCGCTCTCGACATGGACGTGCTGGAGGCTAGTCTGACGCCGCGGACCAAGATGATCATCTTGAATTCGCCGCAGAATCCGACGGGAGGCATCCTCCCTCCGGCGGATATTGAGCGCTTGGCGATGATGCTGAAGGATCGCGACATCGTAGTGCTGAGCGACGAGATTTATTCGCGCATTGTCTACGAAGGCGGCTTTCCGCTATCCATCGCCACATTCCCGTGGATGCTGGATAAGACGATCATCCTGGACGGATTTTCGAAGACGTATTCGATGACCGGCTGGCGGCTTGGGTATGGAGTGATGAATCCTCAGTTGGTTGCGGCTACGGTGCAACTGATGGGCAACTCCAATTCCTGCACGGCGACGTTTACGCAGATGGCCGGCATTGCGGCGCTGGAAGGGCCGCAGGACGATGTGGACATGATGGTCCGCAAGTTCAAGGAACGCCGGGACGCAATCGTTAAGGGTCTGAATGAAATTCCGGGGTTCCGGTGCACGCTGCCCAAGGGGGCATTTTACGCGTTTCCGAACGTGAAGGATACCGGGATTCCTTCGAAGGACCTGGCGCATATGTTGCTTTACGATGCTGGGGTCGCTTGCCTGGATGGGCGTGGGTTTGGCGAGTACGGCGAAGGATTTTTGCGATTCAGCTACGCGAATTCGCTGGAGAATATCCAGGAAGCGTTGCGGCGGATCAAAGCGCTGTCGGCTCGCTGGGCTAAGTAAGTCTGCCCACTGCGTTACTGGATGGTTAACGTGACGGTGTTGGCTACCTCGCCGTCCACTGTCACGATCACGTCTACGATTCCTTTGCCAGCCAGGGTTGCGGGCAGGGGACCCAAATTCAACTGATCCAGGCCTGCGTATTGGGTTTGTGGACCGGCGTACTGCACGGGTATGTTGATCCCGGCGGCGGTGGCGGTTACGGCGGATAGGGCCGTGCGCTTGGCGATTCCGGTTCCGTAGAGGGAAACGTACACGGAGTCCGCGAATCCGCTCACGCCTAACGGGATTCCGGTGCAGCTTCCTGGGGTGGCTCCGCACTGGTAAGTGAGGTTGGTGGATTGGGTTGCTCCCCTGACCACCGTGTAGAGTGCGGCAGCGGTGCCTTGTCCACTGGCATTGGCGGAGAAAAACCCGGGAGCTACGTTGGCGATACGGATGGTTCCTTTGGCTTTGGCGATTCCCGCATCGAGCACGGTGACTTCGGCCAGGCCGGTCTGCGCGTCTTCGGGAACGATGAAGTTGATCTGACCGGGCGACACAAAATATAACTTGGCTTCGCGCTCCACACCGGCGGCGTCTTTTACGCGCAACGTGGCGCCGCCTAGAGGTGTAACGGGTGTCGCTGCCGTGGCGGTGGCACTGGTTAACCCTTGTCCGCCCGCAGTGGCGATCGATCCTGGAGAAACCGCCACGCCGGAGTAACTGGCGGCGGAGATAATTCGCATGCCGGGAAGGCCGTCCGCGGACGAGATCCTGAGGACTATCGAATCCGTTTGGCCGCCCGAGTTGGGTTGCGTGGCGCCATAGGTCGCCAGCAAATCTGGTGATTTCGAAAGACCGGTGATGAACGCATTTCCGGCGGTATCCACGGCAATGGCGGTGGCCGAATCATCCTGCGTTCCGCCAAAGGTGCCGCTGAAACGGATTGCGGAGCCGTCCGGACTCAGCTTCGCGAGGAAGGCATCCTCGCCGCTCTGCGCCGCTGGCGGCAACAGGCCTACTGCTGGAAAATCGGTTGAGCTGGTGCCGCCGACAACATACGCGCTGCCGTCGGTGGCCACCGCGATGGCTAAGCCCATGTCCAGCCCGGCGCCGCCGAGATAGGTGGAATACGCTATGCGAGTTCCCAGATCGGTGAGTTTAGTGGCGAAGGCGTCCAGACCGAGCAGTTGTTGGGGATCTCCGAGCTTGGTTTTGACGGCGCCGGCCAGAGGATAGTCGGCGGAGCTTGTCGTACCGGTCAGGTAGATATTGGATGCCGCGTCGATGGCCATTCCTAATGCCATGTCGTCGCCGCTGCCACCCAGGAAGGTCGAATACAGCAGTGTATTGCCGGAGGGATTCAGTCGCGCCAGAAACGCATCCGATGGTCCGCGCTTCGCCGCTTGCAGAGCGTTGCGCATGGGAAAGTCCGCAGCATAGGTTACGCCTGTGACCCATGCATCGCCGCCCGAATCCACGCCTATCGCCATTCCCATGTCGCCGCCGATGCCGCCGAGATAGGTCGAGTAAGTGAAGTCATTGCCGGCTGGATTTAATTTCGTTACGAATGCGTCGGTGCCCAGGAAATCGAGCTGACTGGCTTTATCCGGCGGCGAGATGACGTTTTGGTACGCATTCTTCACCGGGAAATCGTTCGAGGTAGTGAAGCCGGTGATGTGGGCGGAACCATCCGCGGCCACCGCGATACCGCGACCCACCTCGATGCCTGAGCCGCCCACGCACGTGGAGTAGAGCAGGTTTGATCCAGTGGGATCGAGCTTGGCAACAAAGGCGTCCGTCGCATCCCCTTGTAGGCCGGTAGTGCATTTTGCTTGCGGCGCGTTTACACGCGGAAAATTAGGGGAGCGTGTCAGGCCGGTCACATAAGCGTTGCCCTGCGCATCGACCGCAATGCCCAATCCAGATTCGTTGTCACTGCCACCGAAATACGTGGAGTAGATCAACTTGCCAGACGGGTCCAACTTGGTCACGAATGCGTCCACCAATGAGGCGATGGATCCTGCGGTGGTTTTGGCCAACGGGAAATCGGCGGAAAGGGTGCCGCCGGTGAGGTAGGTGTTGCCTTGCGCGTCCAACGCAATGCCGGCAGCGACGTCGCCTTTCGATCCGCCCAGGTAGCTGGCGTATTCCACCACCGGATCGATGATCAACAGCTGCGAATGATCGTAGCGGCCCAGACGAAAGCTGATTTCGTTGTTCCTGCCGACCACAAAGGCTCCCGTGGCTTCCACGCGAACTCCGGCGATTTGCTGGTAAACCACGGGTGCGTGCAACTGCATGGCTCCATCACCTTGGATGACGTTCAAGGCGCCCGATGCGGTCAGCTGTAGACGCTGGGCTCCCGGAAAGCGAAGGCGAATGTTGGCGGGGTTGGCCTGGGGAGCGACTTCAAAATCGAATTCCACACTTTGTTGATTGCTATGGAAAACAACGTCGACGCCCGGATAGGCATTGGAATACCGGACGCGTCCGTAATGTTGTACGTTAGTTTGCCATTGCGACGGATTCGGACCCCGCAGGTAGTGGCTTACGCCAGCGAGCAAGGCCTCGGGCTGAACCTTCGTGTTGACGCCGCTGAATTCCATGGGAATCGCGAACGGAGCAACTTCGAAGGAGGAAGTGCGTGGATCGACAAAATACGCCTGACGGGCTCCCAAGTAGATGCCGTAGGCGGGAGTTCTGGCCAGAAATCGGACTTGCGATTCGGATTGACCGGTATTGGCTTCGAACTCCACTGGCAACTGACCGTAAGCCGCGGGGCTTCGATTACTGGCCAAAGAGAACGCCGGGGCGGGACGCTGTTGGGCTCCCGCTGTGGTGAAGTTGGCGTCCAACATTTTGCGCAGGGCCTGAATAGAGGGCAGCATCGCAGGCGTTGCGTTTTTTTTGACACGCTGGAGAATCCACGCCATGTCCGCCACGTCGCGCGGATTAGGAGGGCGGGGAATTGCTCCCTTGACGCCTTCCTGCAGGGACGGCAGGAGAGTTTCCATGACGCGATCGAGGCGCGCCGCCAACGCGCGATCCGCGGAACGCAACGCGCCGAACTCGCTCTTGAAGTTTACGTAAAAGGCCATCACTTCATCGTTGACCTGACGCAATAGAGCCGTGGTAGCAGCGCCGGAGACCAGCGTGGTGAGGGGACCGAGAGTGGCTCCCATGCCGGTAACTACGGAGCCCTGGCAGGTGAACGGGACCGTGACATACGTACCGCTGGCGACGAAATCTGTCTGATCATGCGAACTTGTCTGTTGCGGATTTATCACGAAACGCGCAAGACCGCTTTGGCCGGTGGATGCTGTCGATGTGGATGCGTTGGGCAACGAGCCGGCGGGACCAAACGCATTCTGGCTGGCCGCCAGCGTGACGGTGGCGCCTGCAATGAGCGATTGCTCAGCGGTGACAAGCACGCCGATGGAATGGTCCGGATAGAGCGGCAGCGCGCCCAAATGATTCCTGGGCTGGTGCGATGCCAGAAACGAATTGCGGGGAGAAACCTCGCAGGACACCGAAGGCAAGGTTACGGACAGGCCGTAATCTCGCGTGGCCACGGCGGAGAGGCTATCGGTCACGCGCGCTGTAAAGGTCACGTTGCCGGCGGCAGGCGTTCCCGAGAGTACACCTGTTGACGCAGCCAACGTCAAACCGGACAGAGCGCCACTGATGATGCTCCAGGAATAGGGAGGTGAACCGCCGGAGGCCAACAGATTCGTTGCATACGGCACGCCTCGTTTGGCGCCGGGGAGAGGCGAGGTGGTCGTGATGATAAGCGGACCACTGGGGACATTAACGATAAGGCGCAAGTCCACGGTGTTTGAAACGTCGGCTGCATCCGTGAGAATCAGTTTGAAGTTAAAAGTGCCGGATGCCTGTGGGACGCCGGAAATAAGGCCGGTAGTGGCGGTGATGGTAAGGTTCGCGGGAAGCGAGCCGGTGACCGACCAGCGCAGGGGCGGGGTGCCTCCGGTAGCCCGGTTCTGAAACGCATAGGGAGCGCCGCGAGTTCCATCGGGTAAGGCGCCCTGCGGAAGGATACTGAGATCGATCAGGGGCGGGGGATTGATGGTGTAAGGAACGGGGTCGTCCGAAGTGCCGTCGGCCTCGAACAATTGGACAAAAGCTGTCCCCGCAGTGGTGAGCAGACTGCCCGGAATGGTCAATCGAACCTCCTGGGAGTTGATGTACATCGCGGGGACACTCGTGGGCACACCGCCGGGGGGCTCAAAGCGAAACGTTTCACCCGGCAGGAAGCCGTCCCCCAGGAGGCGAAGTGTGAGGGACGGAACGGTAGCGGTGGTGGAGGGCGGACTAAACTGCTCGATCGCCCACGTTGGTAGGGCAGTCGTAACCAGCACGAATAAGACGAGTCCCGAGCCTGACTTTCGCATTTGCTAGTCCTCTTATGGTTGCCCAGTATAACAAGGTAGACTTGTGAGTCAGGAGGAAGTAACCATGATCGTCGTCAGAAACATCTTCATCGCCAAACCGGGCAGCGCCAGCAAGTTGGCTGCGCAGTTGAAGGATGCAGCCAAGTCCGCGGAGATCCCGCATCATCGGATATTGACGGACCTCACTGGTGAGTTCAACCGCGTGATTATGGAATACGAAGCGGAGGATGTCGGGGAGTTCGAGATGCGCATGAAGCAATATATGAGCGACGGCGTGCTGCGCGAGAAAATGAAGGGCTACACGGAGCTTTGGTTGACCGGCAGCCGCGAAATCCTGCAGATAGTTTGAGCCCCATGCGCGCATGATCCAGTACGACCCGCACCGCTGGTTCGACCATTTCTTCGATGTCCGGGGTACGCTGTTGGTCGAGATCTTTGGCCGCGTAACGGTGTGCGTCGCATGGGCGGTGGCCGTTGTCGCATGGCACGTGAATGTTGCGCCGGTGGCAATACCAGCTACGATTCACTCACTAGTAGGCGTGGCCTTGGGGTTACTCCTGGTCTTCCGCACCAACGCGTCTTATGACCGATATTGGGAGGGCCGCAAATTGTGGGGCAGGATCGTCAATGATTCCCGCAATTTTGTGCGCGGGTCGCGCGTTCATCTGATGGACACAGAGCCCGCGCTGTTCCATCGTCTGGCGCGCTGGACGGCGATATTTCCGTGGGCCGCCATGAGCACGTTGCAGGGCGGCTCGGAACTGGGTCCGGCTGCGGATGAGCTGCCGCTCGAGGACAAAACAGCGGCCCTGAAGGCGCAGCATCTCGCGCTGTATTGCGCGCAACAACTCACGGCGGGACTGCACACCGCGCGGCAGAAGGGTCTGATCTCCGACATCGTGGAGATGCATCTGGACCAGAATATCCGGCAACTAGTGGACCACGTGGGCGGTTGCGAACGTATTCGGAAGACGCCTTTGCCGTTCGCCTATGTGGTTCACTTGCGCCGCGCGCTGGTGGTCTATTGCTTCACGCTACCGTTCGCACTGGTCGACACGTTTGGATGGGCCACTGTTTTCACGGTGCTATTTGTGGCGTACACGTTTTTCGGCATTGAGGAGATTGGCGTGGAGATCGAGGGACCCTTCGGGCACGACGAGAATGACCTGCCGTTGCGGGAAATTTGTGAGTCCATCCACAAGAACGTCTACGCGGTAGCGCGGTTGGCGAGCCCGCCCCGGGACGTCGACATACAAGGCCTATAATGGACAGCGGAGGTGTGCGATGGGGCGTTGCCTTACTCACTTAGCTCATATAGCGGTGGCTGCAGTATTGATGGTGGGTTATGCGTCGGCGCAGGAAGCCATCCCGCGCATGCCGGACGGCAAGCCGGACATGCAGGGTTACTGGAACATCCCGTACACTCCCAATTTGGCGGCGAACGGCAAGGAGGCGGAGGTGCCGTACACAGCGGCTGGACGCGAGGCGTTCCGCACCCACGATTCCAAGGACGACCCGACGTCGTTATGTTACTACCCGGGTGTTCCGCGCATTATGCAGTCGCCGTATCCGATGCAAATTCTGCAGACTCCGGAATACGTGATCATGGCCTTCGAATACATGCGCCTGTGGCGGGTGATTCCCACGGACGGGCGTCCGCATCCAGAGCGTGTGGAGCCCTCTTTTATGGGGGATTCCACCGGGCATTGGGAAGGCGACACTTTTGTGGTGGAGACGATTGGCCTGAATGACAAGACCTGGCTGGATACGGCGGGGCATCAACATACCGATGAGATGAAGGTGATCGAGCGATTCACGCGCAAGCCTAACGGGATATTGATGAATTACGACGTGATCGATCCGGCGATGTACGCCAAGCCGTGGAATCTGGAACGTATGATCACGCCGCTGAAGGCGTCTTACGGATTGCCGGAATTGATTGAGTATGCCTGCAATGAGAACAATCGGGACGTGCAGCATTTGATCAGTACGAAGCCGGCGTTGGGTACGCCTGGCCGGTAGGTTTCCACTTAGCTCGGGCTAGTCGGCTATGCGGCGGTAGGCGCCGTGGAAATAGGCGAGAGGCTGGCCGCCCGACACTTCGCCGTGGACTGCTTCACCGATGACTATGGAGTGGTCCCCGCCGTGGTGCACCTTCGCGAGCTTGCATTCGACGTACGCGATCGTGCCGTCCAGGATAGGCGAACCCGTGGAGCCGACACGGTAGGGCACGTCGGTAAAGCGGTCGCCTCCGGGGCGCGAGAAATGCGTGGACAGATGGCGCTGCTCGGCGCTCAGGTAATGAATGCAAAACGCGCCGCTGGATTCGATGGCGGAAAGCGTTTTTGCGCGCTGGTCCATGCAGACCAGGAATTGGGGTGGGTCCAGAGATAGCGACGTGACGGCGCTCATGGTCATTCCGCACAGTTCCCCGTCCGCCGCCTTGGAGGTCACTACGGCGACCCCTGTCAGCCAATGGCTGGCGATTTGCTTGAATTGATCGTTGGTCACAACCGCAACAGTGTAGCAGCCAGAGGGTCTGGAGAGGAAGTCAACTCCTTGTCAATGCCAAATAGAAATGTCCTAATCTCTGCCAAGTAGAAATGTCCGGTTTTGAGGAAGGGATCAGAAAGGCGGGTTTAGAGT
>JBDTSJ010000070.1:0-106676 GCA_039931205.1 Acidobacteriota bacterium | reverse complement strand
GTTAAAACTACAGCAATTCGGTAGCTGCGAAGAAGTAGGGGATTTCCACCGCGGCCGTTTCCGCAGCATCCGAGCCGTGGGCGCAATTGCGTTCGATGCTTGTCGCGAAGGTCTTGCGGATGGTGCCTTCCGCGGCGTTGGCGGGATTCGTGGCGCCCATCGTGTCGCGCCATTTCTTGATGGCATCGGGAGCTTCCAGCACCATGACCACTACCGGGCCTTCGGTCATGAACTTTACCAGCGAGCCGAAGAAGGGCCGCTCTCTGTGTACGCCGTAGAAGCCTTCCGCTTCCAACTGGCTCAGGCGTTTCATCTTCATTCCGGCGATGCGGAAGCCTGCTTTCTGCACCATGGCGAGAATGTCTCCGGTCTGGTTGGCGGCGACGGCGTCGGGTTTAATGATTGCGAATGTACGTTCCATAGTCTGTTCTAATGTCCTAAAGTTTACTTTTGATTTTCGATCCGATGTCGGCGGGCGTAGCGCACACATCAATGCCCGCGGCTTGCATCGCGGCGATTTTGTCGGAAGCTTTTCCGCTGCCACCGGAAATAATGGCTCCGGCATGCCCCATGCGACGGCCCGGAGGCGCGGTCTGCCCGGCGATGAAACCAACCACAGGCTTCTTCACGTGAGCTTTGATATAAGCGGCGGCGGTCTCTTCCGCGTTGCCCCCAATTTCCCCGATCATGACGATGGCATGCGTGTCCGGATCGTTGTTGAATAACGTGATGGCGTCGGTGAAGGTGGTGCCGATGATAGGATCGCCGCCAATGCCGATGCAAGTGGATTGCCCGATGCCCAGGCCGGTCAACTGGCCCACCGCTTCATAGGTCAGCGTGCCAGAGCGTGAAACAACTCCCACGTGGCCCTTCAGGTGAATGTGTCCGGGCATGATGCCGATCTTGCATTTGCCGGGCGAAATGACACCCGGGCAGTTGGGGCCCACCAGGCGCGTGCCCGGATGGTCCTGCAAATAGGCCCACGCGCGAATCATGTCTTCCTGAGGAATTCCCTCCGTGATGCAGATCACCAGCGGAATACCCGCGTCGGCGGCTTCCATAATGGCGTCGGCCGCGAAGGGCGGAGGTACGAAGATCACCGTGGCGTTGGCGCCCGTGGCCGCGACTCCGGCCGCCACGGTGTCAAACACGGGACGCTCCAAATGCATCTGGCCGCCCTTGCCCGGCGTGATTCCGCCCACCACGGTGGTGCCGTAAGCGATAGCTTGCTCGGCGTGGAAGGTGCCTTCCTTACCGGTGAATCCCTGCACCAGCAGGCGAGTATTTTCGTTAACGAGTACGCTCATGTTTTGTTATTTCGCCAGTGCTACGACTTTGTCGGCTGCGTCCCGCATGCCATCCGCCACCGTGAAGTTCAAGCCGGAGTCCCGGAGAATTTGCCGTCCCTGCTCCACGTTAGTGCCTTCCATGCGGACCACGATGGGAACCTGTACGGAGAGCTCGCGAGCCGCGGTCACGACGCCGGTGGCCAGCGTATCGCAGCGCAGGATGCCGCCGAATACGTTGATCAGGATTGCTTTCACGGCAGTGTCGGAAAGCAGAATGCGGAAGGCGTTGCGGATTTGCTCCACGTTCGCGCCGCCGCCCACGTCAAGGAAATTGGCCGGACTTCCGCCCGCGAATTTGACGATGTCCATGGTGGCCATCGCCAGTCCAGCTCCGTTGACCATGCAGGCCACGGTGCCGTCCAGCTTGATGTAGTTCAGGCCGAAGCGGGATGCTTCCACTTCCAGCGGATCTTCTTCGTTCAAATCGCGCAACTCAGCCAGATCCTTGTGGCGGAACATGGCGTTATCGTCCAGCGTGATCTTCGCGTCCAACGCCACCACGCCGCCATCCTTAGTCAGGATGAAAGGGTTGATTTCCGCCAGAGTGGCATCCAGTTCCTGATTCGCCTTGGCCAACGCGATCATGGTTTTCACCGCCGCGTTCATCGACGCCGCCGGGATACCGATGCCGAACGCCAGCTTGCGGGCTTGGAACGGACTGAGTCCGACGCCGGGTTCGATCGTCTCTTTCAGGATCCGCTCAGGCGTCTTGGCGGCGACCTCTTCAATATCCATGCCGCCATCGGCGGAGGCCATGAAGACGTTCTTGCCACTGCCCCGATCCAGTACGATGCCCAGGTAGAGTTCTTTTTCGATGGGCAGCGTTTCTTCGATCAGCAGCCGTTGGACGATGCGGCCCTCGGGTCCCGTCTGATGCGTGATGAGGCGCATCCCCAGGATCTGGTTCGCAATCTCGCGGGCTTCCGTGGCGTCTTTGGCGACTTTGACGCCGCCGCCTTTGCCGCGTCCGCCTGCGTGGATCTGCGCCTTCACAACAACGCTGCCGCCGATGTTCCGCGCGGCTTTCTCGGCTTCTGCAACTGTGCGCGCCATCTCACCGCGGGGTACAGGAACTCCGTGACGAGCCAGGAGCGCCTTGGCCTGATATTCGTGGATCTTCATTTTTGACTGAGGTGTTAAGCTGGGGAAATTCGTTGTTACTAATTGCTGTAATTGTTTAGGATAACATGTCTCTTTTGCCTTACCTGCATCGCGCCGCGGCGCGCGAGGATCTGTCGGCCGAGGATGCGCGTCTGGCGATGAACGTATTGCTGGATGGCGCCGCCACGCCCGTCGAGATTGCGGCCTTCCTCACTGCCCTGCGTACCAAAGGCGAGACGGCGTTGGAACTGGCAGGCTTCGCCCGTGCCATGCGCGCCCACATGATTTCCGTGGACGCCGGCGTCGATCTTGTCGACAACTGCGGAACAGGCGGCGACGGCTCCGGCACATTCAACATATCTACAACGGCCGCATTTGTCATGGCGGGAGCCGGCGCGATCGTTGCCAAACACGGCAATCGCTCGATTTCGAGCGCAACCGGCGCGGCCGACGTTCTCGAAGCCCTCGGCATTCGAGTCACGGTCAGTCCGCAGGAGGCGGCGAGCTCGCTGCGCGAAATCGGCATCGCCTTCCTGTTTGCCCCCGCCTTCCATCCGGCGATAAAGCATGTGCAGCCAGTGCGGCGCGAGCTGAAGATGCGGACCGTGTTTAATTTGCTGGGTCCGCTGGCAAATCCGGCGCGCGTGCAAATGCAGGTGATCGGTGCTCCGTCCGTGGCCGCCGCAGGCCTGATCGCGGATGCTCTGTGCGAGTTAACTACGAAACGGGTTTTCGTAGTGCATGGGCATAGCGGACTGGACGAGATCAGCACCACCGGCCCCACCGATGTGTTCGAAGTGTGCGCAGCGAAGCTGAAGCGCCATGTATGGGAGCCCGCCGATTTCGGCCTGCAACCCGCGCAATTAGGCGCGCTAGCCGGCGGGGATGCGGAGCACAACGCGCGCATCGTGCGCGCCATCCTTAGTGGCGAGCAGGGTGCTCCGCGAGAGATTGTCCTGGCGAACGCAGCGGCCGGATTGGTTGCGGCGGGTTTGGCGGAGAATTTACTCGATGGCGTCCGCATGGCAGCGGAGTCAATTGATTCCGGTGCGGCGCGGGATAAGTTGAGCGCGTTGCAGAGTTACTTGTTAAAACCTTGATAGTTTAGAAATTAGGATATGCCCGCTCCCCGCATTCGCGTGTTTCATTGGAAGGCTGAGGAGGCCCAGCCGCTGCTCGAAACGCTGCGCAACGGCGGCTACGCAGTCGACTATCCAGGGGACAAGGTGGCGGGCAATTTCCAGTCGATGCGGAGCAAGCCTCCTGCGGCCGTGGTGATCGACTTAACCCGCATGCCATCGCACGGCCGGCAGGCAGCGGCCGGCATTCGCTACACCAAAACGCTCCGCCATCTTCCGATTGTTTTCGTGGATGGTGAAACCGACAAAGTCGAACGCATTCGCACGGAGATGCCCGACGCCACGTTCACCACGCGCGCGAAGCTAATCGGCGTCCTGAAACGGGTGAAGCCGCTTGCCTCGCCTGTCCAGCCCACGCGCATGATGGACAGTTACAGCGGCCGCACCGTGGCTCAGAAACTGGGGATTAAGGAACACCTGCGCGTCGCCGTGTTCGATCCACCCGCGTCCTACGAAAAAGTGATTGGAGTCCTGCCGGATGGCGCCTCGTTTGAAGAAGAACCCGTCGACCTGCCGCCACTGATGTTGTGGTTCGTTCGTGAGAGCGAGTCGTTTCTAGCGGAGCTCCCGGCCATGCGCGCTCGCACCGCCAAGAGCCGCCTCTGGATCATCTATCCAAAATTACAGCCCAAAGAGAAGAAAAACACGGGCAGCGGAATCAATCAAAACTTCATCCGCGAATCCGCGCTCGCCGTGGGATTGGTGGATTACAAGATCTGCTCGGTGAATGAAATCTGGAGCGGGATGTTGTTCACCCGCAAGAAGTAGTCCGGACTTCAGGCCCGGTTCATGACGCCCTTCCATTTGCGCAGCACCAGCTCGATCAAACTGAGCAGCACTGCCAGCCCCAGAAACGCGGGCCACAGTGTCATCGTGGAGTCCAGTGTTTTTCCCGTGCCGCTGAATACCGCCGCGGGTTCCGGCTGGAAGCGGCCGCCCGTAAACTCCGCCACTTGCTTCAACAGCGCTTCGTTTGACCCGTATTCTTCCAACTCCGCTTCGGGCCGGTAGAGTCCGGTTTCAGGAAACTCGCGTGATTCCTGCGCCGGCAGAACGCGGAACAATCCCTGCCGCCCGCCGATCTTCAAACGTCCCTGATACGTACCCGCGGCAATCTTCTTGACCGCGATCGGCTCCTGGAATCCGCCCGGGCCGAAGACATAGATCGGAGGTATCACCGCAGGCTCGCGCACGCCGCGCCCCAGCCGGTAGTCGGCCACCAATTCCCCGTTGGCGCTGTCGTACTGCACCGTAGTTTCGCCGGACTGCGCGTGCGGCAGCAGGTCGCGACTCACGTTTGTCCAGAATTTGTCGAACCCCTTCCACGTAATCCAATCCGTGGCCCAGCGGGATTTCGCGTCCGAGGCGAATACAGCGGAGCGGCCCAGGCCATACTGCCAACGCGCCAGCAGCGGATCTTCGTGGTCAATCGCCAGAATTGTTTCGGCGGTCGGCTTGGAGATGAAGCGCACGTAGCCCTTGAGCTCCGGCGCCGTGTCCATGCCGACGTCGTTCAGGATTTCCACGCGTTTCGTGACTTCGGGTTTCAGTTGGCGCTCCACCGTGGTGGCGCCGGTATGCTCCATCACGTCGCGGACCACGATCTGCTCCAACTGGGCTAGATCCAATACGAAATACGATTTGCCCCCGGCCGCCGCCGCCACTTTTTCCAGATACGCCTTGTTGACGTCCTGCCCAATGCCCACGGTGGAAATCGTAATCTTCTCGTTCTTCGCATTGTTCGCCGTCAGAATGCTATTGCCTTCTTCCGAAATTCCGTCCGTCAGCAAAACGATATGGCGTGATGCCGCCATCACCGGCCGCATCTTCACGTAGGCTTCCGCCAGCGCCGGAGCGATTTGCGTTCCACCGTCGGGTCGGATCCCGCCGATTAAGCGATTGATAAAAGCCTTGTCCTCCGCCTTGCGCATGGGAACCGCCCATTCAAACGTGTTATCGAACATCAGCACGCTGACCTGATCGATGGGCCGCAAATTGTTCACCGCGCCGATGGCGGCCAGCCGCGCCAGCTCCATTTTGCGCCCTTCCATGGACGAGCTCTTATCGACAATCAGCGTGACCGCCGTGCCTTCCGGGGACCGCGGAGGCGCCAGCTTCGCGGGCAGGGCACGCTCCAGTGCGTCCTCCGCCGCCTTTTCTTCTGTATATGTGTTGCGGTCGCCTCCAATGACCAGCAAGCCGCCGCCCAGACGCACATATTCCTCGACGTCCTTCTTGGATGGCTCCGGCAGCCCTTCCAGATCCCAGTTATTGAAGATCACCAATTGGTAGTCGCTCAGCCGGATGTTGCCCACAGCGTTGGACGCTTTCACTTCGAACTGCGCACCGCTGAGTACGCCCACCAAATGTTTGTCGTCGCTTTCGGTGTCCCCAGAGAACAGAATCGCTTTAGGCCGCCGCAGAACTACCGTCTGATCGAAACGAATCTCGGGCGATCCCACCGGACGAATCGTGATGGTCAGCTCCAAAGCTCCTGCCGTATTCAAGCTGGTGTGTAACCGCACCGGGTTTTCGCCGGCGGAGAGCGAGATCTGTGTCTTGCCAAGCGGCTGCCCTTCCGCGGCTAGCTCCACTTCGGCTTGGGTCGCAGCGGGAGCTGAAACTACCAGGTCGATAGGAAACTGTTCGCCCGTGAACGCAAATGGGGGAATGCTGACCGTCTCCAGACGTAACGCTGGTTTAGAACGTCCGGACAATGCGAACGTGTCGATGGGAATTCCCAACTGGCGTGCCTGCCACGCGGCGCGCGCAATGCTTCCCTGGTTTTCCTTGCCATCGGAAATCAACGCGACGCGCGGGACCAGACCTGCCGGTAAGGACGCGATCGCCTCGCGTACCGCGGCTTCCAGATCCGTAGCGCGGCCAGCCTCGCCGGAGGTCGCCGTGAGTTGTATTTGATTTTTGTTCTCGGCCTTCGATAGAGCGCGCGTACTGCGCGCGAACGGGATCACGTTAATGTAGTTGCGTCCACGCGCGCCCACCAGATTGCGCGCCAGTTCGGAACCGCGATCCAGATCCGCTTTCGACGTGCTGGCCGACGTGTCCACCAGGACGGCCACCGCCAGCTTGGATTCCGGCAGCATGATGCTCGGTTCGGCCAGCGCAATCAGCACCGCCACAAAACAGAGAGCCTTCAAAACCAACCCAACCCGGCGCGCGGTGCGAGGCCACTCAAACGCGGCCCAGGCCAGCGGAATCCACGCGATCATCAGGACCCAACTGCGATCGAAGGTCATGACGCCTTTCTCCACGGAATGCCGAGACTGGCCGACTTGCCGGCGCCCACCCGCACGGCCCGCGTGCGCCCAAACAGAATCCAATCCGCCAGCAGTCCCAAGGCTCCGGCGATTGCCAGCCACGGCCACACATCGGTTGTCGTGGACCCGGCCAGGCTTGTCTTTGGAATTCCCGTTGCCGCACGCGAGGGGACCTTCCATGCCGCATCGCCCAAATCCGGCAGCGTCATGGAATAAACCAGTTCGCGATCGCCTATCTGCACCCTCACCGTGCCCGGCGTTCCTTCAAAGAAACGCAGCAATCCGTTTTCAACAGTAAAGGGCAGCGCCTGGTTGGAGTCGTCCAACACGCGCACCTCCGCGGCCGTCGTGCTCTTTTCGACAGGAACAATCGTGCTGCCCACCGTGCCTGCCTGCAACTCCCATCGCCGATAGGTCCCCGGCGTCATCCAGCGCAGTGCATTCGCGATCAGCAACGGAGTGGCGAGCTCGTATTTCATCGAGCCGCGCCCCGGGTTGAACCCGATCACCAGTTGCTTTACCGCTCCCTCGCGAGCCACGATCACCGGTCCCCCGCCTGCCACGGCGACAGTGATATCGCCTGCCGCCGGAGAAAATACTTCGGTCGAATCCAGCGTCACGTCTCGTGTGTAGATGCCCGCGCCTAGCGTGGAATCGGGACTCCATCGCTCCAGTGCGACGTTGGTTAACACACTGCGGACCGGTATCGGCGAGCCTGTTGCCGGCGGCTCCACCCAGATCGCAGGCGTACGCGGTGGGCTCGGGGGCGCGAACCGGTCCAGCACGATCAAGTCCGCTTTTGCGGCGGGGTCGTATGCGGAAGGCGCCCGAAATTCTGTTTCCATTACCGGATTCGTAGTGAACAAGGATCGCAGCGCTTGCGGATCGCTGGAGTAGACAATGGCGCGCAGCGCCGTCTGCGAAGGCACTTCCACCACCGCCCGATCGTCCTGCGGAAAGGAATCGCGGACGTTGAGGCGTGCTTCCAGAAAGCCTCCGGTCTTCTCCTTGTAGCTGAACGCGGCCTCCTCCTCTTTGCCTGCACCCAGCGTGATCCGGCGGGTTCCCGCCGGCGATTGCGCATATTGCAGCGCCAAATCCACTGCCCGTGTCTTGGTCCCGTAATTGTGGACCACCACGAAAATGTCCCAGCTCTCCGGCGCCGTGGTGGAACGCCGCAAAGCCACTTTGCGTAGTCCCACGTTCTCCACCGGCGCGGTCGAGGAAATCACGCGCAGGTTGGTCGGCGAAACCCGTAGGTTCACCTCCTCTTCCTTAACGCGCCCCGCTCCAATAAAAACGATTTCGCCCGGACGCGCCGATTGCAGGCTCTGTGCTCGCTGCGCAAAATCCAGCGCCAACGTCAGATTCAGCCCGGACGCGCCCGCTTGGGATTGTTGGATGGCGTTCTGCACAATCCCGCGATCCAACTCGAACGCAGTTGCGGGCGTGGCCAGCGCATCCGCTCGCACCAGCATCACCCGGTCGCGGCGCGGCAGCGTCCGCAGGTAGGCCAGCGCATTCGCTTTCGACTGGTCCAGCAAAGTGCCCTGGGCGGTGATGGCGCCCATCCACGCCGACGTATCCAGCACCACCACGTGGTCGCTGCCCGGACCATCGAACACGCCGAACTGCGGACCGGCGATCGCGATCAGCAACAACGCCAGGCTCAGCAGTTGCAGCAGCAGGCTCCACGGTTGTTGAATACGCTTGCGATGTTTCAGGTCCGTCCGTGAACCGGCCGCGATCCAAAACCGCATCGTAGACACTATCTGATGGCGCTTCGTGCGGTCCAGCAGGTACAGCGCCACCACGCCGGCCGAGACTGCACCCAGCAATCCCAGTAATTCGCCGAGGCCGAGGTTCAGGAAATTCACTTAAGTTACTGCTCCAGACGTAACAAGTGGTCCAAAGATAGCCTGGTCCACCGGAACGGATGACGGCAGCCCCAGGTAGCGCCCGCCATTCCGCTCGGCCACATTGCGGACCCGGTCGGCGTAGTCGTCAAACGCGGCGGTGTATTGCGCCCGAGCCACGCGGTCAAAGGACAGTTCCACGCGCTGGCCGGTCTCGGCGTCTTCCAGGTCCAGTTCGCCTTCCCACGGCGGTTCACGATCCTCCGGAGCCCACACCTGCAGCAGCACGATCTCATGCCCGAAGTCGCCCAGGAATTGCACCGGCTTTTCGAACTCGCCGTCGGTGAGAAAGTCGGAAACCACGAACACCAGCCCACGTTGCGGGAACTTGGCAATGAACTGCCGCGAGCTCTCCATGAAATTGGTTTCGCCGGAGCACTCCAAACCCTCCAGGAACCGCATCGCCGGTTGGAACCGATGCCGCCCGCCCCCCGCCTGAAATGCGTCGTGCAGTTTATTGCTGAAGGGTTGAATCGTGATCGAGTCCAGCCGCACCAGGCCGACGTAGCACAGCGCACCGGCCAGCTGGCGCGCGTAATCGAACTTTCCCGTGGACATCGATTTGCTCACATCCAACAGCATCCGCACGGGCACGCGCGGTTCCAGTTGGAACATCTTCAATACCAGTTTCTCCAGCCGCAGATAGGCGCGCCAGTTCACAGCCCGCAGATCATCCCCATGGTGGAACTGGCGATGGTCCAGGAATTCCTGGCCGGGTCCCCCGAAACGCGACGTATCGTGGCCGCCCACCAGGCCGGGCAGCGACTTGCGCCAATGAATGGTCAGCCTCTCCAACCGTTCCAGTAACGCGGAATCCAGCAGCGGCTCAGACACGTGAGGCGACGCTTCCTGACGTTGGCGAGGTGGCCTTCACGCTGGGAATCAGGCGCGCAAGAATCGTCTCCGCGTTTTCACCATCCGCGTGCGCATCGAAATTCAGAATGATGCGATGCCGCAGCACCGCGGCGGCCACCGCGTCTATATCCTCCACCGATAAATGCATTCGGCCGTTGAACAGCGCCAGCACGCGTCCGCATTCCACCAGCGACTGCGCACCGCGCGGTGAACTGCCATAGCGAATATACTTGCGCGTCAACTCATGCGCTGTAGGCGAACTGGGTTGGGTCGCCATCACCAGGTCGATGGCATGGTCCTGCACATGCGGCGCGATCAACACTTGATGGCAGATGTCGCGCAATCCCATAATCTCGCCGTGATCCAGCACCGCTTCGACGGATGCTTCGTGACTCTGTATGGTGCGCTCCACGATGGTACTGAGGTCCGCGCGCGATGGATATTGCACCAGAATTTTCATCAGGAACCGGTCCAGCTGGGCTTCCGGCAGCGGATAGGTGCCTTCCATTTCGATCGGGTTCTGCGTCGCCATCACCAGGAACGGAGCATCCAGAATATGCGTCTGCGTGCCGCTGGTGACGGTGTGTTCCTGCATCGCTTCCAGCAGCGCCGATTGCGTCTTCGGCGTCGCGCGATTGATTTCGTCGGCCAGCACAAGATTGGCGAAAATCGGACCCGGCTGGAAGCGCAGACCTTTCGTGTGCCCCTCCGTGTCGATGATCGCCGACCCCACGATATCGGCCGGCATCAGATCCGGCGTAAATTGGATGCGCGAGTATTTCAAGTGCAAAACCCGCGAAAGTGTCCGCAAAAGCGTCGTCTTGCCGAGTCCGGGGACGCCTTCCAGCAGTACATGCCCGCCGGCGAGAAGGCAGATCAGGACACCGTCCACAACCTCCTGTTGGCCGACGATAATCTTGCCGATTTCGCGGCGAACACGGTTAAGTTGGGTGGTGGCGAGCTGAAGGGCCGTCTCTGGTTGCACCAGTTCATTCTAACTCACTGCCCCGCTTGCCTATCTTTGTCGCTTACAGCCCCATCCGATCCAATTTGCGGTATAACGTCTTCCGCTCAATCCCCAGAATCTTAGCGGCGCGGCTCTTATTTCCATTCGTAGCCGCCATCACCCGCCGAATCTGCTCCGCTTCCGTATCCGCCAGACTATCGCTGGCGCCCTCGCGCGAATCCATCTGCTCAATCGCTTCCCGCACCGCGTCCGCATCGATGCGATTGCCGGCAGCCAGAATGGTCAAGCGTTCCATCATATGCTGCAGTTGCCGGATATTCCCCGGCCAACTATACTGCTGCATCATCTTGAGCCCGGAATCCACCAGCCGTGTATCCAGCCGATAGCGTTCGTTGTAGCGCTTCAGGAAATAATGCACTAGCAGCGGAATATCGCTCGCGCGCTCACACAAAGGCGGCACCGTGACGCGCACCACGTTCAGCCGATACCACAGATCCTCGCGGAACTTGCCCTCTTCCACAAGCTTCTGAACATCGCGATTCGTTGCCGCGATCACCCGCACGTCCACTTTCTTCGCGCGCGGCGACCCCAGCGGACGAATCTCGCGCTCCTGCAGAAAGCGCAGCAGCTTCAGTTGGAACCCATGCTCGATATCGCCGATTTCATCCAGGAACACGGTGCCGTTGTTGGCCGCTTCAAACACGCCCATTCTGTCCCGATCCGCTCCCGTGTAAGCGCCCTTCAGAGTGCCGAACAATTCGCTCTCCAGCAACGACGGCGCGATGGCCCCGCAATCCACCGGTACAAAGGCCTGCTGCGCCCGGCGGCTGTTGCGATGGATCATCCGCGCGATCAATTCCTTGCCCGTGCCGGTTTCCCCCTCCACCAGCACCGTCGCATCTGTCGGAGCCACGCGGGAAATCGTTTTGTAGATGTCGATCATGCGCGACGAGCTGCCGATCATCTCAGTATCAGGCAGGTCGTTGATCGGCTCGGCCTCGTCATCGTCTTCCGAAACAGTAAAAGACTGCTCCGCCCGTTTGATCGTCTCCACCATATGCGACATCTCGAATGGCTTCGCCAAATATTCGAACGCGCCGCCCGCCGTCGCCGCCATCACAGTCTCCATGCTGCCGCGCCCTGTCATCAGGATCACCGCGCATTCCGGGTTCTGCCTGCGCGCGGATTGCAGCACGTCAATGCCCGTGTGCTCATCCAAATAAATGTCCGAGATCACAATCGGATACGTGTGCTCCGCCAGCCGCGCCATGGCTTCGCGCGTCGACGCAACGGCGTCCACCGTGTAGCCTTCCAGCTCCAGGCACGTCACCATCGTGGTGCGCACGGCTTGATCGTCTTCAACCAGTAACAACTTATGCATGAGTGGACCGTGGACGGTGCTTCTCCTACTGAGCCGTCAGTATCATAGTAAAACAGGAACCCTTGCCGGGCGTGCTGGTCACGTCCATGCGCCCTCCGTGGTGCGTGACAATCTGCTGCACGATCGAGAGCCCGATGCCCGTGCCCACTTCTCCAGACGCTTCCGCTCGCTTGGTTCGGTAGAACTTCTGGAAGATCTTCTTCACCTCTTTTGCCTCGATGCCGATCCCTTCATCCTGCACCGCCAGCCGCAGCTCGCTACCGCGCAGGTTGCTCTTCACGCGCACATGCGTGTCGGGCGGGGAATACTTCACCGCATTCGTCAATAGGTTGTAAAACGCGTATTCCATCAGCTCGCGGTCGCCCACCAGTGTCCCGTCCACGGGGCTGTCCAGCGTCATGGCGATATTCTTCCGCTCGGCTAGCGATGCTACGCGCCCCATGCACACCGCCACCACGTCGGAGGCCGCGAAGGATTCGCGCTTCAGTTCGATATTGCCCTCGGCCAGGCGTTCCACGTCCAGGAACGTCTGGATAATGCGCGCCAGCCGCTTGGATTCCGAATTAATCATCTCGCTCAACTGCCCGCGCTTTTCCTCCGGCAGTTTGTAGCGGGTCATCAATTCGCTGGAGCCTTGAATCGCCGTCAACGGAGTTCGCATTTCGTGCGCCGCCCAGTGGATCGCCTGCTGATAGCGAGCCTTGTCGGACTCCGATTGCCGCAAACTCCGCCGCACCACGAAGTGTTGATACGTCGCCGCCCCCGCCGCGCTCAGCCACGCCACCGCTGCGGGAGCTACCAACGGGAACACCACCCCTTGCATCAGAAACAGCGCCGGAAGATACAGCGCCAGCGCCAACACCGGCAGCACAATCACGTAGGGTCGCCAGCCGCCAAAGTAAGCGAACACCAATCCCATCGCTACCGAAAAAGCAATACACACCGCCACCACCGTACTGTCGGGCGCCTCCGTGAGAAATTCCCCGCGCCGCAGCGTCTCATACGCATGCGCGTGGACCTCCACGCCCGCAACGGTACCCACCGAAGGGATCGTCCGGCGATCATTCGCTCCCGACGCCGTCACGCCGAGAAATACAACCTTGTCCCGCAGCAGGTCGGGATGCTGGTCCAGGTCGAGCACCGAAACCGTGGGGATCGACGGCAGAAATCGAATGAACATCGGCCGTGTTTCATCCAGTCGAGCCGCTGGAATTCGTATTCCCGCCACTTCCAGATCCTCGGGGGATTCCACGATTTCCGCTTTGTGCGCCACGCGAAATGTTTCCAGCGCCATGGCCCAGCGCCGCTGTCCCGCGAAGATGTTCTCCAGCGCCAATTGCCGGCTGACTCCGTCGGATCGATCTTCTTCGTAATGGACATGCCCCACCGCGGCGGCGGCCTCGGCAAAACGCGGCAGGGGATCCTCCCACGCTCGATTGCTGGCCACCGAACTGCCCAGAATCAGGTTCGGCGTGGCCCGGAACGCAGCTTCCAGATCCTGATCGTCCTCCGGATTCGTGGCCCCCGCGAGAATCAAGTCCACCGCCACTGCGCGCGGCTTGGCGGCCGCAATCTTACGCAAAGCTTTCGTAACGATGGGACGCAGGTTCCGCAGCTCGCCCATCTCTCGCAGCGTAGGTTCGTCGATGGCGACGATAACCGCCTCCACAGCCTTCATGCCGGCCTCGGGCTTGGCCAGCAGATCGTAGGTTTGGTTGTTAACGCGCCGCGCCAGCTGGTTCCACCCCGCCAGCATCCCTGCCGCAAAGCAGCCCAACAGCACGCCCACATATCCCGCCGTTCGCAGAAATGTGGAGGATGGGCGCGCGGCCATGCTGCCAGTATAAGGCGCGACGCCTACTTAAGATCGATATTGTGAACCCGCAGGATGCGGCCCGTGGCCAGTTCGAAGGCCGCGATGGCTTTCCCCAGGTCCGACTCAGCCCGCCTCTGCGCGCTGCGAGCCGTGATCATGTCGGTCTGCCTCTGCTGCACTAAGAACAACGTCGACGTGCCCGCGCGGAATTGGCGTTGCTCGCTTTCGTATTGCTCTTCCGCCGAAGCCCGCGCCACCTGAGCGGAGCCCAGCCGCGCTTTCGCCGATTCCACCGATTGCATTCCGTTACGCACGCCCGCTTCAATCGCCAGCTCGGCCTGCTGCTGCTGGTCGCGAATCCGCCGCGCCTCCACCACATTGTTCCCCAGGTTGGCTTCCGCCGTGCGATTCCGCAGTGGAATGGAAATACGCAGCTGCACCTGGGTCGTAGGAAAGTTTCCGCCGAACACATTCGAAAGCGACTGCCCATATCCGCCCACCAGAATCGGCGGAACAGTGCTTGTGGTGCCCCCACCGCTCGGCAGTGGCAGCAATCCGGCTAGCGTGGAAAGCTGATTCAGCCGGTCCGTCAATCCCGACAAGCCGGCCGTAAAGGGACTCGCCGCGGGCGGCAGTTGGGCGCCTGCCAAACCCGCGTTGGAATGCGTCGCGACAAGATCCACCTGCGGTTTCGTCTGCTCGTGGAAAAACTTATTGTCGGCGCGATTGATGTCTCGATTGATACGCAGCTGCGCCAGTTCAGGACGGCTGGAGAGCGCCTCGCTGATCGCATCCGCTAAAGGAATAACCGGCGGCGACACATTCACCGGCGTCGACGGAACAATGGCAATGGACCACAGAGCATCGTCGCGATCGGCAAGAATCAACGTCTTCAAGGTGTTTTCCGAAGTAGTTAAGCCTTCCTGCGCAATGTACGCCGCTTGCTCGAAGGTTGCCATCTGGCGCTGTGCTGCCACCACGTCGATCGCAGCCAGCAGACCCTGCTCCTGTTGCCGGCGGTTGCTGCCATCCTGTTCCCGCGCGATCTGCACCGCCTCCAATTGCACGGCCAGATTCCCGTACGCGTACGCCAGATCCCAATACGCCTGTTCGGCGCGCGTCACCACTTCCATCACCCTTTGCCGGAATTGCTCGTCCGTCAATGAGCGATTCTTCTTCGCCACCTCGATGCGCCGGCGATTGTCGTCATACCGCAGGCCACGCCACAAAGGTTGCGTATAGCTGAACGTCAATGCCGTCGGATACTGAGGATTCAACGTCGCGAACGAATTGTTCGTCGTGGTGCGCGACGAAGACAAGTCCACTTGATAGGAACTGCCTACGCCCGGCAGCGCTCCCGTCAATTGCGGATCTACAATGCCGTTCTTGTTAGTCACCGCCCCCGTCGTGGAACCGCCTAAGCTGGATGACACGGGGAGCACATTCTTTTGGAACGACGTCACGCCGCCTATGCGCGGGTCGAACACGCCCTGCGCGCTCAGCAATCCATAATCGGCCCGCTGCTGGTCAATGCGCGAAATATCGATGTCGCGATTGTTCGAAAGCGCCATCGCCAGCGTTTCTTCCAGCGTCAACGGACGCTCGCCCACAATCCCAACCCGCGGCGGCAGAACAAAATCGCGCGGCGGCGGGACTCGAGTCCCCTCCTGCGCCAACAATGTTCCCGCCGTCACCGCCAAACTTATCGCCGCCAAACACCGCCACGCAATCCGTCGAACCATCTAAACCTCTTCCGTCTTTCTCTGCATGGCCGCGCTGGCCGGTTGGAAACGGTTGCCCATATAACGCAGCCCATTCCCAATGCCGCGCACGAATCCGGATTGCTTCAAATCCTCAAGTAAGGAATAGAAAACCGGCACCGCCAACAATGTCAGCAGCAGGCACAAGGATTGCCCGCCCACCACCAACACGCCGATGGACCGGTTACTAGCCGAGCCCACCTTGTTCGACAACACCACCGGCAGCATGCCCGCCACCAGCGCCATCGTCGTCATCAGAATCGGACGCAGCCTGTCCCGGTTCGCTTGCATGATGGCCTCATACATCCCCATGCCTTGCTCCCGCAAATTGTTGGTATGGTCGATTTGCAGAATCGCGTTCTTCTTCACGATCCCGAACAGCAGCAGTAATCCCAGTCCGCTGAAGATGTTCACCGTTTGCCCGGCGATCAGCAGGGAGAGAATGCCGAACGGCACCGACAGCGGCAGCGTCAGCAGAATTGTTAACGGATGCAGGAAGCTCTCGAATTGCGCCGCCAGCACCATATACATAAAGATGAACGTCAGTGAGACAGCCAGAATGAAATAGTACGCGGTGCGCGCCAGCTCACGTGTTTGCCCGGCTGCGGCGCCTTTATAGTCGGCCGTCATTCCCAGCTTCTGCGCGGCCTGGTCAATGGACGTCACGATATCGGCTTGCGAGCCGCCCGGCAGCACGTTCGCCGAAAGCGTGACCTGACGTTGCCGGTTCAGCCGCTCGATGCTCGACGGAGCCGTGCCTTCTTTCAGCCGCACTACTTGATCCAAACTGACCGGCTGGTTGGCGTTATTATTGCCTCCGCCATTGTTGGCATTATTGTTGGCATTATTGTTCCCGCCGCCTCCGCCGCCCCCGCGGTTCGCACCCACAGTGAGCTGCTTCAAGGCGTCCGTGCTGGTACGGAACTCCTGCGCGGCCCGCAGCCGCACATCATACTGTTCACCGCCCGACGGGAACGTCGAAACCACTTGCCCCGCCAGTAGCGTATTCAAGGCCTGCGCAATATCGGAAACGCGCACGCCCAAGTCAGCCGCCCTCTGCCGGTCGATCTCCACCCGCAGTTCCGGCTTGCCGTAAATCAGCGACGTATCCACGTCCACCACGTTCGGAATCTTCTTCGATTCCTCCATCAGCTTCTGCGAATACGCGCCCAGCTTGTCCAGATCGGGCCCGCTCAAGGAATATTGAATGTCCGCGGTCCCGTTCCAGCTCTGTACGCCCACTCGGGTGCGCAGATCCGGCGGATAGTTCTTGAAGATCTCGCGCGTGCGCATCATCATCTGTAGTTGCGTGATGTCGCGTGTATCCATCGGAGTCATCTTGACGTAGATGCTGGCGTTATTCCCCGCGCGATCCGTGCCGTTGCCCACCGTCGTAAGCGTCGCGATGATAAACGGCAGCGCGCGAATGTCGCGTGCGATCCTCTCGGCAACATTTGTGGTCGCCGCCAGCGACGTCCCCTCCGGCGTGCGAACGCCAACGATAAACTCGCCGCGATCATCCACGGGAGTGAAGCTTTTTCCAACCATCATGAACAGCGGGACAATGCTGATGACTACCAATACGCTGATGCCCACCATCGTCTTGCGATGGTGCATCGCCCAAGTCAGCATGCTGGTGTAAGCCCGGTCGATCAAGCTGAAAAACTTCGAGTCCTTCGACGACTTGCCTTTGTGTCCGCCGCCACCCGCCGGAGCTTTCAGGAAGCGCGAACTCAGCATCGGGGTCAGCGTGAAACTGACCAGCAGCGATACCGCGATCGCGAACGAGGCCGTGAATCCAAACGACGACATGAACCGTCCCACGATGCCGCCCATAAATCCGATCGGCAAAAATACCGCCAGCAGCGACAAAGTAGTCGCCATCACGGCCAGTCCGATCTCCCGCGTACCTTCGATAGCCGCCCGCATCGGAGGCAGACCCTTTTCCTCAATAAAGCGGTAGATATTCTCCAACACGATAATCGCGTCGTCGATCACCACGCCCACCATCAAGGTCAGCGCCAGCATCGTAATCTGGTTGAGCGTGAAGCCCATCGCCGCCATCATCGCGAAGGTCGAGATGATGGACGTGGGAATCGCAATCGCCGCAATCAACGTCGTCCGAATGTTGGCCAGGAAGACATAGATGATCACCGAGGCCAGAATGCTGCCCTCAATCAAGTGATCCTGAATCGCTTCCACCGCCGCTTTGATAAAGACCGACTGATCCAGCACCATCTCGACGTGAATGTCTTTCGGAAGACCCTTTTCGATCTCCGCCAGCCGTGCCTTTACGCCGTCGGCGGTAGTCACCGCATTCGTTCCGGATTGTTTCGAGACAATCAACGTCACCGACGGTTCGCCATTCAGCCGCGCCGCCGTCTTGGCCTCTTCGATCGAATCCTCCGCATGCCCGATGTCGCGTAATTTCACGACGTAGGGTCCGCGCGACACAATAGCGATCTCGTTAAACTGTTCGGGATCTACCAACCGGCCCAGCGTGCGCACCGTAAGCTCATTGGCGCCCGCGTTCACGCTACCCGCGGGCATTTCCATGTTCTGTTGACGCAGCGCGTTCGCCACGTCGGAAATCGACAGTCCGTAAGCCCGCATGCGAGCCGGGTCCACCCACACCCGAATCTCCCGCCGCAGTCCGCCCACAATGCGAATTTCGCCCACGCCCTTTACGTTCTCCAGGCGCTGTTTGATTTGCCGGTCCGCGATATCCGTCACATCGCGCAGAGGCCTGGCCGCCGACACCGCGATCTGCATGATCGGCTGCGCGTCGGGATCGAATTTCTGAATCACCGGCGTCTCCGCCGTCTCCGGCAGATCGGGAATGACGCGGCTCACCTTGTCGCGAATTTCCTGCGCCGCCACATCGCCGTTCTTGTCCAGCGTGAACGCGATGGTCACCGTCGACATGCCCTGCACGGAGGTCGACCGCAGCTCGTCGATATCGCTGATCGTATTGACCGCGTCTTCAATCCGCTTCGTGATCTCGGTCTCGATCTCCTCAGCCGACGCCCCCGGATTTGTAGTGATCACGGCCACCGTCGGCACGTCCACTTTTGGAATCAAGTCCACGCCCAAAGAGAAATAGGAAAACGCGCCCACCACCGTGAGCGCCAGCACCAGCATCGTGGCGAATACGGGCCGCTTTACGCATATGGCAGCTAATTTATGCACTGGGCACGCTCCCTTCAGCCACCGTCACGGTCTGGCCGTCATACAGGTCTCGCAAATGATCCGTAGCCAGCACCGCGTCCTCCGGGATTCCGGAAAGGATGCGCACCAGATCGCCCACCTGCTCGCCTAACTGGACAACCGCCAGTCGAGCCTTGCCTTCGCGAATCATGAACACCTGCGAAGAATTCGTCGTCGCATCCGTCAGCACCGCCAGGCGCGGCACGTAGATCCCTTTCGAAATCCCCGGCAGCACCACCCGCGCCGTCGCGAACATCCCCGGCTTCAATGCCAGATCCGTATTCGGAAAACCAATCTCCGCCACGAACGTCCGTGAATTCGATTCCACCGCCGGGTTCACCGCCGTGACCTTGCCGCGGAACACACGCTGCGGATAACCCGACACCTCGGCTTCCACCGGCAGCCCCGCCTTCACCTGCGGAGCATACGTCTCCGGCACCTGCAATTGCAGCTTGATCGGCGTAATTCGCAGGACCGTCGCGATGTTCGCGTTCGTACCCACAAACTCACCCACCGCCACCGGCCGCGCGCTCACATAGCCCGCGAACGGAGCCTTTATCTCCACATCGGCCACCGCCTTGCGAGCCATCGCCACCTGCGCGCGAATGCCGCTTAGCGATGCCTCCTGCGTGGCAACTCCCTGGAAATTCTGACGAGCATTGTTCAATGTCGCTTCATACTGTTGCCGAGCCGTGTTCGCCTGCGCCTGCGCCGTCTCCGCCGCTGTCTTGGCCCGTTCGTAAGCGCTGCGGGAAACGTCGCCGCTGGCGATCAGGTTGGCGTACCTCTGCGCGTCCGCGTCCGCCTGTTTGGCTTGCGCTGCCGCGGATTCCGCCGCTGCTCGCGCGCCCAATACCTCGGGAACCGTGCTCGCATCGAAGGCCTGGTTCTGGCCCAACCCAATTCGAGATTGCGCCTGGCGCACGCCAGCTTCGGCCTGCTGCTGCTGCGCCAGTGCCTGGTCCAACCGCAACTTCGCATCCCGGTCGTCCAGACGCGCGATCAATTGGCCCTGTTGCACGAAGCTACCCACGTCCACTGGAGTCGCCACAATCACTCCAGGGCTATCCGGGGCCACGTCCGACGACTCCTGAGCCGCGAAACTTCCTGTGGCCTGCACCGACGCCGATACCTCGCGCGTCGAAACTCGAATCGTCGCCACCGTCGGGGTCTGTGTGACAGATTTCGCTTCCGTACTGGCGTTCACGGCTGCTTCCTGATTAGAGCGCCCGCAAGCGAATGTGAATAAAGATGTGATTACAAGAGCTAACAACTTAGGATTCCGGACCATAAAAGATTGGATGCGCTGCACGATCATAAGGACCTAACTTTCTTCTTCTTCCGTACTGCTTTTTTTACTTGCGCCGCTGGAACTAACAGTCCAGCCAATAACAATTCCGTAAACTCACCGGCGACGTCTGCATCCGCCAAGTGAAATACTTCCATCCCAAAAACGTACTTGCTCATCGCGTATTGCAGGGCAGGGGAATACAACGCAATCACCATAGCCCCCGGCTCCCCCGCGCGAAAGGCGCCTTCGCTTTGCCGCCCCGTCACGTACGTCTGCAGGAAATCGAACGTCGGCAGACCCATCCGCTGATGCACCATGTCCGCCAGCGAATGCCCCTCCAGCCACGCGTACATCATCAGCCGGTGAAATGCCGCATCCTCGCGAAAACTTTTGATCACTTGCGTGACCAGGCAGTGGACCAATTCGCGATCGTTGCGCTCCGCCGCCCAGCGCTTCATCTCCAGCATCCATTCCTTGGAGCCCGCCTCGTCCGCGTGCGTCTCCAGAATCGCGTGGTACAAGTCTTCTTTAGTGGCGAAGTGACGAAAAAGAATTCCTTCACTAACCCCGCACGCCGCCGCAATGTCCTTCGTCCGCGTTCCGCTAAAACCGCGCCGCGCAAATAACTCAATCGCGTGAGCCAACAACTGGCTGCGCCGATCCTTCGACGAAAGCCGTCGCCGTGTAACCGGACCCGCGGCCGGAATCGCCTCAACGCGAGGCGCCGGGGAGGGAGTGCTGGGAGGGGGAACTGACATCAAGTGAGTACTTACTCAATTATATTCACCCCGGCCCCGCTCGTCAAGGCAGCGCCCCCATCGACGGTGGGTTAGTCTAGAGCAATGCGACGTTTCTCTGTTGTTGCCACCGTATCGTTGGGAATTCTGCTGGTGGGCTGTTCCTCCGCCCCTAAACCCGAAGCCGCCGATGCCAAGAAATCCGAACCTGCCGCCCCGGCCCCTGAGCCTGCTGCTGCTCCTGCGCCGGCCGCTGCTACGCCGGAAACCGCGCCGGCCGCCGCTGCCGCTCCCGTCGCTGCCGCGGTCAAACTGACCACCGACGAACAAAAGACCGTCTACGCCGTCGGCCTTTCCATGTCTCGCCAGCTAAGCTCTTTCTTCGACCTCTCTCCCGCCGAAATCGAAATCGTACGGCAAGCCATCAGTGATGGAGCCGCCGGAAAGCCCGCCATCGAGATGGCCACGTGGGAACCCAAGATCGAAACCCTCGCCCGTGCCCGTTCCGAAGCCAGAGTCCCGAAAGAAAAAGTCCGCGGCAAGGAGTACGCCGACAAAGCCGCCACCCAAAAAGGAGCCGTCCGCACCCCCTCCGGCCTGGTCTATCGCGACCTGACAGTAGGCACCGGAGCATCTCCGAAAGCCAGCGACAAAGTGAAAGTCAACTATCGCGGCACTCTGCTCAATGGCACGGAATTCGATAGCAGCTATAAACGCAAAGAGCCCATTGAGTTCCCCCTCAGCGGAGTTATCCCCTGCTGGACCGAAGGCGTGCAGAAAATGAAGATTGGTGGCAAAGCCCAGTTAGTTTGCCCCTCCGATATCGCCTATCGCGACCAAGGCAGCCCGCCGCTAATCTCGGGCGGAGCCACTCTAATCTTCGAAGTCGAATTACTCGCCATTAACTAAGGCAGTATCTCCGTCTTCTTAATAAAGTCCAGTTTAGGAAACCGCGGGACCAGATACGCGTTGGCCCCTTCCTCCACGCGCCCGACATCGATAAAACGCCCCGTCGGGCGCATCTCTCCGTAACCCGAATACAACTTGTCGAGCACATCCAACCCCTCAGTCACCCGAGCAAACGGCACAAAGCCCTGCTCATCCAGCAACGGCTGATCCTTCAAGTTGAAGAACATCTCCGTAGCCCGGGTATTCGGCCCGTTCTGCGCATACACCAACGTCCCGCGCACATTGCTCAATACCTTGTTATCGCTCCGCTTGTCGGTTATCGCTCCGCTTGTCGTCCAGAATAAAAAGCTCCCGCCAGATCCCGTGCGTCTTGAAATCCTTGTGTACTCCGAATTGCGCGATAAACCCCGGCACCACCCGAAAAAAGCGTCCCTCATCGAAATATTTCATCAGCAGCAGCTCGTAAAATCGCTCCACCCCGCGCGCGGACCATTCCTTCCTCGCCTCCACCACAATATCCCCCGCCGACGTCGTGAACCTCACATGAAAGTTATCCGGCACCACCACCGGCGCCTTCTTCTCCGCACACCCCGCGAGTAACAGGCCCAACACAGCCACAGTGAGAAATCGCATGCGGCAATTATAGACGCAATCGCATATGATGCAGGAATGCGACTCCCCTTCTTCGCCGTACCTGTCGTATGGACAGCCATCTTTGCCACCCTCGCGTTCGCGCAAACCCCCTCTGCCTGGGAAGAGCCCTTCTCCCAACAACGCTGGACCGAAGCAGAGCCCCTGCTCCAACGCGCCCTCGCCCAATCGGAAACCGCCCCCGCCCTCCGAGCCTTAGCCGCCCTCTACCGCGCCACCGGCCGCCTTGCCCTGGCCGATCCAGTGCTCGAACGCCTGGTGGCCCGCGAAGAAACCGTCGCCAACCTGGAAACCCTCGCGCGAACCAAGATCGCCCTCGCGCAACTCCCGCGCGCGGAAGCACTCTATGAGCGAGCTCTCGAACTCCGCTTGGATGCCGACAACGAACCGGCCGCCTCCATCCCCACGCGGCATCAGTTGGCGCAGGTGTTCATGGCCGACAAGAAATTCACTGCCGCCACGCAGCAAGCCAACATCGCCATCGATCTCCGCACGCGTGCATTTGGACCCAATCATCCCGACCTCGCCAGCGACTACATGCTGCTGGGTCGCATCTACCAGGCCCAAAGCGAGTGGGACGAGGCCGCCGCCGTCTGGGAAACCGTCATCCGTATCCAAGCCGCCGCCTACACCGCGGAGGATCTTCGCATCGCCGATTCCCTCGACAACTTGGCCCAATGCCAGGTCCAATCGCAGCGCATTGGTCCAGCCGAACTTTCCCTCCGCCAAGCCCTCGCGATCCGCGAATATAACCTGGGACCGAATCACACCGACGTAGCCCAAACCCTGGATCAGATCGGCAAGCTCCTGTTCGGAATAAAACAGTATGCCGGCGCCGAGCAAGCCTTCCGCCGCACACTCGAAATCTATCTGGCTTTCCTGGGCCCCGGCAATCCGTTGCTGGCAAGGAATTACGACAACCTCGCCGTCACCGAAGCCATGCTGGAAAAATACCTTCCCGCCTCCGAGCACTACGCCGAGTCCCTGAAAATCCGCGACTCCGATGACGTGCTCAGCCTCCGCAACCTGGCCCTCCTGCTAGTCGCCCAAGATAAACAGTCCACAGCCGAGCCCCTCTATCGCCGCGCCCTCACCGTCCTGGACGCCGCAGCCCCCCCGGACGCGCCCACGCTCAAACTCGTCCTAACCGAGTACGCCAACCTCCTCCGCGCCCTAAATCGCCCCGCCGACGCGGCCCGCCTGGAGACCCGTCTAACCAGCGCCAAACAGCCGCCCTCATCCGTGCCCCAAAGCAAGCGCGCCCCCATCGCCGCCAAGCAGAAATAGCCGATGAGAACCTGTCGCACAGACACCAAACCATGACTTTATCCCGCCCCATTCTCTTCATTCTCCTGGCAGCCTCCGCGTTCGCCCAACCCGCGCTCCAATTCGAACTCGCGACCATCAAGCCTGCCGCTCCCAACGCCGTTGGTAATCGCGTCGTACCCACCGGTCCAGGGCGTATTTCATTTCAGAACATGACCCTGCGGCTCTTGATCTATTACGCCTACGGCAACGGTCTCAGCACGGCATTATCCGTCTCGGGCGGTCCGGATTGGATGAACAAGGACCGCTATACCATCGAGGGACAGGCGCAGGGCAGCCCGACGCAACTCCAATTCCGCTTCATGCTGCGGGCTCTACTGGAGGAACGCTTTGCCTTGAAGACGCATTATGAAACCCGGCCCATCGACGTCTACGCGCTGCTTCCGGCGCGTAGCGACGGCAAACTCGGACCCAAGGTCCAGGATTGGGATGGCACCTGCGCAGGCCGTAAACCTGCTTCCGATGAGGACGATCCAAAAACACCCCGTTGCACCGCCCTCTTTCGATCGCCGGGAATGTTCCTCGAAGGCGTGACCATGTTTGCGGTGGCGGAGATGTTGTCCTTACCGCAACCAGCCTTGGGACGCATCGTCGAGGATCGCACCGGGCTCACCGGGCGGTACAAGCTGGAACTGGAATTCGAGTTCGCCCCTGCACGTCCTGGTCAGGTCGCGCCGGATTCCCCCCGGCCCTCCATCTTCACCGCCGTTCGAGAACAGTGGGGACTAAAGCTGGAGCCTGCCAAAGGCTCGCTCCAGGTGTTGGTAGTCGAGAGCGTTCAGCCACCCACGGAAAACTAGCATCACAACGGCGAGCAGAATATTCTGAAAACCGTGCCCACCCCCTCACACCATGCTGTCCTCGCGTGCAGTTCTAATGTGTTTTCAATATTTTCCCGCCACCAACCGGTCCAAAACGAACCCGCCTCTCGCTCCGTCGCCCGATTTAAAAACACCGCAAATTTACGGAACGAACCCAAAATCACCTCCCCGTTAGTTGCCAGCGTGTGGTATACTTCTATTTTCCATGACCCGCTCGTTTACCAACTCGTTTCGATTTTGGTTCCGGTTTCATACCGGCTGAGCGAACGAGTGGGTGTTTGCCGAGTTTAGTTTTAAGCCGACCCACTCGAAAGAGTGGGTTTTTTGTTTTTAGCATTTATTTTTAGCAGCCGATTTCAGCCTGAGGAGAAAAGTGAAGCCCATGATTATCTCAATGCGTCGCCATGCCAGCAAGCAAGAGGTGGAGCAAGTTCGCGCACGTATCGAAGAGTTTGGCTACAGAGTTCACTCCATCGATGGAGAAGAGCGTGTAGTGATCGGCGTTGTCGGCACCGGCGACGTCACCAATTGTTTGGAATCGCTGGAAGCCATGCCGCAGGTCGAAAAGGCCGTGCGCATCTCCGCGCCCTACAAGTTCGTCAGTAAAGAGTTCAAGTCCACCCGAACCGAGATTAAGGTCGGCAAGGTCATCATCGGTGGCGACGACTTTGTGACCATCGCCGGACCCTGCTCCGTCGAAAGTGAACAACAGATCCTGGAATCGGCCGAGATCGTCGCCCGCAACGGCGCCCAGTTGCTTCGCGGCGGAGCCTTCAAGCCCCGCACCTCGCCCTACGACTTCCAAGGCATGGCCGAGGAAGGTTTGAAATTGCTCGCCAAGGCCCGCGAAGTTACCGGACTCGGCATCGTGACCGAAGTGATGAGCGACAACGACGTCAGCCTGGTGGCCGAATATGCCGACGTGCTCCAAATCGGCGCGCGCAACATGCAGAACTTTTCGCTGCTCAAGGTGCTCGGGAAGTGCGGCCGCCCCATTCTGCTGAAGCGCGGCATGAGTTCCACCGTGAAAGAACTGCTGATGTCCGCCGAATACATCATTGCCCACGGCAACCCTGACGTGATGTTGTGTGAGCGCGGCATCCGGACTTTCGAAACCGTCACCCGCAACACCTGCGACATCGGAGCCGTAGCCGCCCTCAGCGAGCTAACCCATCTCCCCGTCATCCTCGACCCCAGCCACGCCACCGGAAAACGTAGCCTGGTTCCCGCTGTAGCCCGCGCCGGTGTCGCCGTCGGATCCGATGGCCTGATCGTGGAAATGCATCCTCACCCCGAAAAGGCCGTGAGCGATGGCGCCCAATCCCTAACCCCCGAAGGCTTCGCCAAGATGATGGAGGAACTGAAACCCTACATCGCCCTCTGGAAAAAAGCCCGCGCTGCGGAAAAGGTCACAGCCTAAATTGTTCACCAACCTAAGTGGGGCAGGCTCTCAGCCTGCGGCGGCCTCCCAGGCCGCCTTCCCGAAGTCCGCCTTGCCGAAGCCATGAGGAAGTGGATCCCCCTCATTATCGTAGGCAGCGTCCTGATGGGCGTTTCCGCCTATTGGTTTTACACCCGTCCCTACAACGCAGCCCGCTTAGTGGAGATGCTGCCCCCCGACCGTTCCGTCCACGTCTACATAGACGTAGGCCTGCTTCGCCAAGCTGGCGTGCTGGACCTGCTGGCCGGCAACAAAGCCCAGGAGGACCCCGATTACAAGAAGTTCGTAGAAGAGTCCGGCTTCGATTACCGCAAGGATCTGGATGCTCTGGCGGTAGCCTTCCGCGACGGCGACGTGTACTACGCCGCCCGCGGCCGATTCACCTGGAGCAAACTCGAAGCCTACGCCCCGGCGCATAAAGGCAAGTGCGACCGCTTCCTGTGCACCGCACCCGGCACCGAAAAAGGCCGCGACGTGTCCTATTACATGCCGCGTTCCGACGTGTTAGCGATTGCGACGTCCCGCACAGCCACCGCTGGAGATATGGTTGCGCCCGGTTCCTGGCAAGCGCCGCCTCGCATCCCCGCCACGGCCGGCGTGTGGATCTCCGCCCCGCCGTTCGCGTTCACCGATCTCAGTAAGGTCGCGCCCGGCACCCGGCCGTTCTTATCTCCGCTGACACAAGCTGTGGCGACAACCTTCGCTCTGGGCCCGGCGCCCACCGGTGGTGCGTTCCAGCTAAAGATGCAAGTCACAACGCGGAACCCGGACGCCGCAACAAAGATGGTGAAGCAGTTTTCGGAAGTGACCGACCTTCTGGTCAAGATGATCGCGCGCGAGAACATGACACCCAGTCAGTCGGATTTAAGCGGAGTCTTGGTAGCCGGCCGTTTTGAAGCCAAGGATACCGAAGTCACCGGAACGTGGCCCATCTCGAAAGCCTTCGTCGAGTCGCTGGCTTCCACCGTCGACCTCAAAAAATAACTAGCGCGCGGGAATCACTCGCACCACCCGCTCACTACCGGGCAGCGGAACGGTCCCCGATAACTCCGCGCTGCGCTCCGTAGCCGGCAAAACCGCTCCCGCGCTGCCGAAATCCAGCTTCACTTCCTGCGCCTGGCGCGGCACCGAGACTTCAATCACTGTTCCGGAAACCACCGGATTCCTAGGAAACAGCGGCTGCGCGATTCCGGTCGCCGTCACTTCCAGAACGCCATTCTGGAGAGGCACAACCCGCAGAGTCCCCTGAGTCGTCACGGCATAAGTGAATGCGTTGGCCCCTACGGCTGCGATCTGGCCATCGATTCGAAGCGCTGCCGTGTTGTTAGGCTGTCCATTCACCACGATGTTGCTTCTGGCGCCAGCGCCGTCGGCCGCAAAGCCCCCGGCGCCGCCGCCACCCTTGCCCTTCGCCGCACCGCCGAGCGCCAATATAGGCAAGTCCGGAGGTGCAGCCTTCGGCAACTGGGCCGCTGGCGCCGCCGCCTCGGTCTTCAGCAATGCGGTCTCAGCCGTCACGGTCACCGTCTCTGCGGTCGACAGCCCCGCCGCCCTGGCTGCCTCTGCTTGTCGCGCTACTGGTGGCAGTTGCGGAGGCGGTGCCAGTGCAACAATCGGAGCCGGTACCGCGGCAGCAATCTCCTTGCGAGCTTCCTGCGCCACCGGCGCGCTTCGCCCTGTGGCCTTCGAAGCAACGGGCGCAGCCAACGGAGCTGGCGCCGATTCCACGGCCGATACTTTGCTCTGGGCCACCTCCAACGGAGCCTGTCGAGTCTCTACACGCGGCATCATCACCCACACCAACGCCCCAGCGATGCTCAATCCAGCCGCCGTTGCCCAGGGCCCCCTTACCCAGGACCAGGGACGCGCCCACCACACTTGCTTCGCGTCGCCAGGCCGCAATCCAGCCAGCAGCCGATTCTTCGCTCCGGGCGATTCGAGCAACTCCTTCAGCGCCTGCTCTCCGGCCAGCTCATCGAATAAATCCTGATCCTCTAAAGCCGCATCGAACAACAGCGCGCGCTCGGATTCGGTAAGCGAGCCTGTGGCATACCCGCCCAGCAGTTTCCTGACCTCGTCGCGTTTCACCGCTGCTTCTCCCATCCGCCGCCCACTTTTTCCAACAACTGCTTGCGGCACCGAAAATCCCAGGTGTAAAGGGTGTTCAGTGAATCCACCTTGAGCCGCTTCTGAATCTCCGGAAACGTCAGCCCTTCCAGCTTCAACCGAAACAATTCCCGGCACCGATCGCCCAGTTCCGCCAGCCCGGCTTCCAGGCGCTCCAGTTGCTCCCTGCGTGCGGCCTGCTCGAACGGGTCCGGACCCGCCGACGCCAGGGGCAAATCGTCCACTGATACCTGGGTATTTTCTCCCCGCCGCACCATCTTGCGCCGCGCCCCCAAAACCTTGAAGCGCGCGATCTCAATGCTGAGCGGTACCAATTCCTCAATCCGCGTTACGGAACTATACTTTTCGTGCAACACTAACAGCACTTCCTGCGCCACGTCTTCCGCGGCCTCCCTTGCTATCTTAGATGCCGCGTAGCGGTAGATCCTTTCGCGCAGGCGCTCCAAGATGGGATTCTGTTCCACGTCGAACTCGTTCCTAATTATAGGAATACACGTTTGCACCTCGCTCGTGCCATCTGCCAGAATGTGACCATGCAAGCGCGCGTACTAGCATTTGTGTTGGCTGGCGGGAAGGGATCCCGGCTTTTTCCCTTGACCAAGGAACGCGCCAAACCCGCCGTGCCCTTCGGTGGCCGCTATCGCATCGTGGACTTCGTGCTCAGCAACCTGATCAACTCCGGTATCTATTCCACCTACGTTTTGATCCAGTTCCGCAGCCAGAGTTTGCTGCAACATCTGAGCGAAGGTTGGGCCACCACCGGGCTGCTGAAGCAGCACTTCATCATTCCCGTCCCGGCCCAGATGCGTTCCATCGAAGAGACCTGGTTCCGCGGCACCGCCGATGCTCTCTACCAGAACATCAACCTGATTGAGCAGGCCACTCCGGATTACGTGGCCATCTTCGGCGCGGATCATATTTACCGCATGAACATCCACCACATGATCGAATTCCACGTGACGCGCAAGGCCAAGGCGACGGTGGCCGCGATTCCGGTGGACCGGAAATGGGCCTCCGAATTCGGCGTGCTTGAAACGGAGGCCGACGGACGCATCGTCGCCTTTCATGAAAAGAATCCCGATGCGCCGTCCATGCCGGGCGATCCTACCAAGGTGCTGGCGTCCATGGGTAACTACATATTCTCCACCGGGCCATTGTTGGAGGAATTGAACACCGATGCGATGAATCCCGATAGCATCCACGATTTCGGCCGCAACATTCTGCCTTCCATGGTGGGACGTTCGGAGCTCTACGCCTACGATTTTCAAACCAACCGCATTCCCGGCGATCCCGAGGAACAGGAACCTTACTGGCGCGACGTCGGAACCATCGAAGCCTACTACGATGCCAGCATGGACTTGCGCGCCGTTGTGCCCGCGCTGAATTTGTACAATCGCCAGTGGCCTCTCCGGACCGCCGGCTACTCCGACGCTCCCGCGAAATTTATCTTCGACGACCAGGGCCGCCGGGGCCAAGCCATCGACTCCATCGTTGCCGGAGGCACCATCCTGGCCGGCGGTATGGCGCGCGGTTCCATCCTGGGCCGCAATGTCCGCGTGCATTCCGGCGCGGTTGTGGAGGACTCCGTGCTGTTCGACAACGTTGACATCGGCCGCCGTGCACGCGTGCGGCGCGCCATTCTGGACAAGAACGTGCATGTCGCCGAAGGAGCCACCATCGGCTTCGATTTGGAGCGCGACCGCCAGCTTTACCACGTCACGGAAAGCGGCATTGTGGTGGTGGAAGGCCACCGCTCGCAGGTAGAAGTAGCGGAACTGCCGATTTGAATGTACAATAAGTGAGTCGCACATCCCCCGCGCGACGTTTGTTTTTTCCGGTCAGGGCGCGTAGCTCAATTGGCAGAGCAACTGACTCTTAATCAGTAGGTTGTAGGTTCGATTCCCACCGCGCTCACCATTCTTATCAACGGCTTGCAGCTCACTGAATCGGGCCTGAGCCGCCAAGTACAGGGACTTTCACAGGGACTCCCTCGGGGTTTTCGTTCTCCCCAGCCCCTCCGCGTGTTCGCGGCCGAAGGAAGATCCCCGCGACTGCTTCACGTTTTGCCGCCATCCGGATATGAGAGTATCGCTCGAGCATGGATCGACTGACGTGTCCCATTAAAGCCAGCATTGTAGATTCGGAAGCGCCGTTCTCGGAAATGTTTGTGGCGAAGGTGTGCCGGAGATCATGCAATCTGCAGGATACTCCGGTGTCCTTGCGAAGGGCGTCCCAACCCCAGGTGATATCAGTGGCGTGTCGCGTTGGATCGGCTGGAACCGGTTTTCCCCATGGGAACAAGTGATGGTCGAGTTGCGGTTCACCAAAATTACCTGTGAACCACCCACGATGTGCCGCGAGAATGATGGCCAGATCATCATTGATAGGAATGATGCGGCCCGTTCCGTTTGATGTCTTCGCTCTGCCGACCTGGATTGTTTGGTCGAATAGATTGACTTGGTGCCACGTGAGCGAGAGCGCCTCGCCGGCCCGCATCCCGGTCATCAGCAATACCGGTATGAGCGTGCCCAGGTGTGGGGTGCGACGATTCTTGAGTCCATCTAGTAGCGCTCGTTGCTCTGCCGGCGATAACGCGCGACCCACATCTTTCCGCTCCTCCATTTTTCTGATGCGTGGCCACAGTTCGCGCCACGTGCGCCCGATGGCGCGCGAAAGCTCGCCGAGCTCCATGTTGATGGTGCGCCCCGAAATCCCGGCCGCTTGGCGCTCACGGATGTAGTCGCCGATACGCTCGTCCGTCAAATCTGAGAGCACCACATTGCCCAGTGACCTTCTTACCTTTTCGAGGCGCCCGGTAGAAGAAAGAACACTCTTGGGACGATGGTTCAGCCGATAGCCCGCCAGATACGGCGTGATCACATCCGAGACGGTTCGTATGCGCTGAGACTTTTGGTTTGTCGGTAAACCCGCGGCAGCGCGCTCCATCTCAGCCTTGCGTCGTTTTTCGTACTCCTTGGCAAGGGTCTTGGTCGTAGCGCCGGTAGACTCCTGAAATCGTTTGCCTTGGTAATTAAACTCGCAGACGAAGAACTTCGACGTCTTCCCGCTACGCATTGGCTTGAACACCGCCATCACTCCCACCCTTCTCTGCCACAGATTGGTTGATCAACGTTGATCAGCCTCTTTCATCTCTAACACAATATCCCAGGACTGCTCCGAATATGTAGTTAGCCCTTCCTCTTCTGCTGGCGGCGTTTCAGCCAATCGCCGAGGAGATTCCAAGATTGTAACTCCGCGCGTTCAGCACGATCACGCAACCGTTGGTAGGTCCGATTCCACATGTGTTTGGGTCTTGCGGGAAACGGTTCGCAGGTCGAGGCGCTCCCACCCAGCCGAACTCGAATCGCCTGAGTCTTGGTCAACGCACGGCTTCTTATGGCCTCCTTGCGGCTCAGGTAGGTTATCGCATGACAATGTCTGCACCCGAAATAGCGACTGCCTGGCGGAAGGTAGAGCTTTTGGACTCGCCGACCACAGGGGCGTTTGCTCAGGAGTAACGGGCATGTGAGCCACCACCGTAATCCGCCAAATTGGGGTCGCGTGGTCTGCAAACGGATCCTACAGTCTAACGGCTGACCCGTGCCGCTCAACCGGTAGGTCAAGCGCAACCTTGGAGGAATTTGGCATGTATCGATCGTGTATTCTACGGAATATACTATCCTGCCGCTTTGCACCCAAACCCACTGTCCGGTCTTACTCTGGGCTGCTCGTATGACGCCCTTGCGTGTCCACAGCGCGGCATCGATCGTGAGGCATCTTTCAGCGTGTGGCCGAGAGCCCTTTCTACCGGAACCATAGCCGCCCATAGATCTCCAAGATTTTCCGAAAACATCAGTAAAATGGCGCAATATCTCTTGCGTTTTTTGTACGGACCGCCAAATAGCGCTTCTGAATCAACAACTTTGGGCACTGACCTCTATCACTTCTTAGTTTTCGCGCGAGGACCTCGTCTTTTGTTGGGCTTCGCCTTCCTATCATGAACCTTTGGTCACCCGGTGTATAGGTTGAGCCAGCTGATCGGCTCAGGCGAACCGTCGTCCGGAATGGACCCGAACGGTTCACGCGCCCTGCCGAACTGGAACGTGCCATTGCCCCCCCTTCTAAGGGGGGGCAGACTGGCAGACTGGTTCTGTTTGCCAGCGTGCCACAACCTGGGGAACCGAGCGGCAGAGTGGCAAGCGGCGTGTTATCAATCGACGGCGCGCAGCAAATGCTAGTCCCAACGAGAGTCGCGGCAAGCTTGCCACCGAGTCGGCTAAATGCGGCGATTCGGGCAAGCTCGGCGCTAGTCATCTTGACGCTCCCGCAGGTAGTGTCTGAACTGGTTTTTTTTGCCTATTTCTTTAACGATGGTTCCAACTGATATGCCGTTGTCGAGATAGTCACGGGTGCGGCTGCGGGTTAAGTCGTGCTTGACCGCGAGATCCTCAAACGCCTTTTGCCCGATGCCCGGATTAGCCCGCAGGAGTTCTGTCAGCTGTTCTGCCTGCGTCGGGGGTGCAGCCTCGCTCTTGGCGCGGAGCATCCGCCCATCGTCGTAATGATAAACTACATCCCCGGTAAACCCATAGCGGCTCTTGAAACAATGCAACCGGAGCCGGTCCAGCCGTAGATCCCCGCTAATGTTGGTCACGTGGAACGCCTGATCTACTGCGGCCTTGAAGTCGCTGGAGCCTCGGAACTCGCGAGCTTTGTCTGACTTTCCGTCGTGGTGAATGACGACCACGGTCGCACCCAGGTCTGCTAGTATTCGGCACTTGTGCATGAACAGGCGCACATCCGTAGCACTGTTTTCGTCGCCATCCAGAAAGGCCACAAAGGAGTCAACGACGATTAACGGCTTGGGATCGCACGCATTAACCCAATCGCGGACGTTCGCAGAATCCGGCTCCGGTGCGCCCTCGCGAGTCCAGCCGCCAAACCACTTCAACGCTGGTCCATCGTGAATCCCTAACCGGGTCATCCGATCGTATGCCACAACTCGCGGATTCTCCCGATCTAGGATGAGGCATGGCCGGCCACGCTTGATAGCTTCGCGGATCCATGCGGTCGCCTGAGTGCTCTTGCCGCTGCCTGAATCACCGGTGAGTGCGATCAGCCCGCCCACGGGCAACTCGGGCTCGATAATGTAGCGAACTGGTTCTCCGAATTCGCCAACCGGTGGCAAATCCTCAATCCTGATGCTGCTGTGTCCGATAAAGCGCTCTGAAAGGGCTACAAGCTCGTCCACGGACGCCGGGCAGAGGTCTTCGCCAAGCTCGATACTCTTCTGGATCAGTGCTAGTAATGCAAGCTGTCGCCTCCTACGCCCTTTCTTCCGTAGTGTTTCAGCAAAGCCAGATAGGCGTAGCCCGGAGATGCCGCTAGTGTGGAGGTCCATCAGTGCGGGTAAACCACCGATGGAGTTCAACTGCCCGCGCTCGTCCAGATCATGTGCTACCGAGTCCATTCCAATGTAGGTCTCGCTCGCGAGCCGCTGGATGGATGACCAGACCGTCTGGTGCGCTCGGATCCCGAAATTGTCGCTTGTAAGGACTCCCGAGATTGAGTCATATGATTCGTAGCCATCAATCAACACCGTACCGATTACGACTCTCTCAGTGTCGAGGTCGAATAGGTTGTGCGGATCTGGTTCCGCCGCCGAGGGTATGGGCACGGGTCCAGGTGGATAAGCTCTAGGCATGCCGCGTCAATCTTGATCGTGTCTCTTGCCAGTCGACCGCGGAAGCCGACTGGCACTCACTGCAAATCAGGCCATCCGCCTCATCAACTAGGGCAGCCCCGCAACGCAGAGCTGGGGGAAGGTTTGGTTCGCTCGCTGCCTCCCGTCTAATTGTGGCCTGCCCATCCTGTTCGCGAATTTCCAGGACACTTCCGCCGGGCCGTACTAGGCATCCTCCTCGACAATCAACACGGTCCCGTATCAGTCGCGATGGTGCCAATACGTCCTCCGCTCGCTTACTGTTCCACCGCATTGTCCCCCCCGCCGGTAGGCCTGGTGGAGAGGAATTCCCGAACAGCGTTCGGCGTGTATCGGACAGCCGAGCCAATCTTCAGGTACTTTGGGCCCTGTCGAACAAGGCGCCAACGTCGGACGGAAGCTACGGACAGCCCAGTGATGCGCGCCACGTCACGTTCATTGAGCAAGCTTTGTAGGTGTTCGCCTGCGAGACTTGCGCGCTCGAAGGGTTGTGTAGGGTTCATATACCCTAATTCGCCGACATGTCGGTGAAAACCAGGGGCGGTCCCAAGACGGAACGCTAAGTGGCTGAATTCAGGGGAGAAAGATTTTGTTGAAAAAATCCGTGAGCACGCCGACTTGTCGTCAGCTGTCGGCGGCTGGAGCACGGCTGATTTTGAAGCGAGAGACGTATCCCACCCCTTTGGTGTATGGAATTGGATCGCCATTTATTCGAAAATGTTTGCAAAGAGCCTTGCGCGTTCGTTCGATTCGCTTTGCCAGCGCGAGCCATTCCTTACTATTGGCAGTGGAGTCTGAGATTTTGCCCCGGGTGCGAGCCAGCACCAGAAGTACAGCCCAATTTTGAGCCGGTTTTCCATTCCTTCGATCTTCGAAACCCATCTCGGCGAAGTTGAGAGTGTCAGCTTCTTCCTTGACTTTCGTTCGAATCCTTTCGTCGCTAATCAGCGTGATCTCGACGTGTTCCCACGTAGTGTGATCAAATCCGCCGTCCCGACTTCGAGTGATTTGAGCGAGGTCGTTTCCTGTGTTGATAGCCGGCGCTGGCGTCGGAGCCGAAATTGGTGCGACAGAAACCTCGAGTAACCTGCTCCGCCAAAGGATGCGTTCGGGCAAGAACAACTCCGGCGAAATCTGCTTCTCGTCCAACCATACCCAGTAGTGACCGAGACGTGTCGGGAAGATGGACTTAGGCGTTTCGGACGCATAACGCCACCAGCCGCCGGCAATCGCAGAATCCCACACTAAAGATGCGATATCGGATTCGAGAACTGGCTCTGTGAGCAGGTTTCCGTCGAAGAGCACCTTCGCGATTCCATCAAACGCCATCACCATTGATGCCACTCCCGAGCTATCCGAACCATCTGTGCGTAAAAATGCCACATGGGCCTTGCTGAGAGCCGATTGTATTAGGATCCGGTGGTCGGGGCGTAGCCCGGGAATATTCCACTTGTCAACCCACTTCAAGAGGGCGTTGTGATCGCCGCGTGGTAGTCGGGGCGCTTGGTAAGGGGAGAAATCTGCCGAATCTCCCCATCCGCCGGGAAGCAACACCTCTTCCTCAGGGCTATTAACTATTTTTCCCGGGAGGTTCCAGTGGTACTTCCATGTTGGGTAGTATTGCGCAACCGGGGGCGTCGACAGGTCACCTTTGGACTTCATTTGAGCTATTAAGGAACTTGCCTCGCGATTCGCTGCCTTCTGAATCCAGGCCCAGTCGAGCATTTCGCGGCCTCTTTCGTCGCTCAGGTAGGCGGGGAGGTGATCTAGAAGCGAAACGACCGCGCCCTTCATCTGTTCCTCAAACACTTCTGGGGATTTGGGTGGCCAACATAATTCCGCAAGACGATTCAGTGCCGCTGTGACGTAAACCTTCATCCATACTTGCAGTCCCCGCGCATCCGCCGCCGCGACTTCTTCTGCCTTCCAATCAGACGCTTCCTCGCGGTTTCTTGCAGTCTCATACGCCTGGACCTTACTGCGGAGTCCCATCTCCTCATCGTGAAGTCCCTCCAAGAGTTTGGCCCACAGTTGTTCTTCCATTTGAATCACGAGGTCAGGTCTCGGCACTTCCTAAGCCAAGCCTTGCTAACGAAGACTTACCTTTCTTAGACCATGATAATTGAGCGTCCAGTTAACTGAGAACTCGGGGCGGCTTCCTGGTGCTCCAGCGCGAACCGGTTGGGGAGCCTGGCCTCTACACGGGATGCTGTGAAATCTCCTCAGAGGGAATTTGCCAGCGAAGCGCGCCCCGGCGAGCCATAGATTGCGCCTTGACCGCATTGACAAGCGACGACATAGACATCGACGCTGCTGGCAAGATGCGAAGAAAGCGAAATTATGAAGGCCGCCACGATCATGGCGGCGGTCATATGCTGCTAGTATTTCTCGGAGGTCCGACGTGGGTCGTTGCGTCAGTTGGCCGGAGTGTTTTTTATTCGCTATTGGCGCGTTTCCTGCGCAAGCGCAGGGGCCACCGACGCACCAGGCTTTATTCGATCAAGGGCGGGCTTTGTACCACTCGTAGGTGCTCTCCAAACCTCCGCGCAGGGGGATTTTCGCGGACCATCCGAGGCCGGCCAAGCGCGACACGTCCAGCAACTTGCGCGGCGTACCGTCTGGCTTTGCTGCGTCAAAACGCAGCGGCCCTTTGAACCCGGTAACGTCACGGATCATGGCTGCCAACTCCGCGATGGTCAGGTCCACGCCGGTGCCCACGTTGACGATTTCCTCTGAGTCATAATTTCGCATGAGGTAAACAGCGGCGCTGGCTAGATCGTCCACGTGCAGGAACTCACGGCGAGGCGTGCCGCTTCCCCACACGACTACTTCCTCGGCATTGTTGCGCGCGGCGTCATCAAACTTGCGCATCAGCGCCGGGAGCACGTGAGAACTCTCCAGGTCGAAGTTATCACCCGGACCATAGAGATTGGTCGGCATCAACGAAATGGCAGGAAAGCCGTACTGCCGGCGATACGACTGCGCCATCTTAATCCCAGCAATTTTTGCGATGGCGTACCACTCATTGGTGGGCTCGAGTGGCCCGGTTAACAAGCTTGACTCCTGGATGGGTTGCGGAGCAAATTTCGGATAGATGCAGGAAGAACCGAGGAATTGTAGTTTGGTCGCGCCATGGCGATGGGCCGCGTCGATGACGTTCGATTGGATCAGCAGGTTGTCGCGCAGGAAATCGGCGGGATAGTTACTGTTCGCTGCGATGCCGCCCACCTTGGCCGCGGCAAGAAACACATACTCCGGGCGCTCCTGTTTGAAGAACGCATCCACGGCAGCCTGCTGGGTCAGATCCAGTTCACTCCGGCTTCGGACTAACAGGTTTGAATGGCCATCGGCCGTCAGGCGCCGACAGATAGCGCTCCCAACCAGGCCGCGATGGCCGGCGATATAGATTCGACTATTTGGTTTCATCATTGTCCCGACTACTGCGAAATGCCGCTGTGCGCATTTCGATATCCTGCTTGTCGCAGAGTCAACTCCTGCCGGGCTAGGTCCAGGTCATGCTCCACCATACGCTTCACTAGCCCCGAGAAGGTCACGCGGGGAGCCCAGCCCAGCCGCTCACGAGCCTTGGTTGCGTCGCCGCAGAGATAATCCACCTCGGTAGGCCGCAAATAGCGTGGATCCAGCTCCACGTGTTTCGTCCAATCCAGACCCAGCACGCTGGCGGCTTCCGTCAAGAATTCCCGCACCGAGTAAGCCTCGCCGGTCGCGACGACATAATCGTCCGGGGTTTCTTGCTGCAGCATCAGCCACATGGCCTCCACATAGTCACCAGCAAAGCCCCAATCGCGCTTCGCATCCAAATTCCCGAGGTACAGCTTTTCTTGCAATCCCAGCGAGATACGGGTTAAGGCACGGGTGATTTTGCGCGTTACAAACGTTTCGCCACGCCGTTCCGACTCATGATTGAATAAGATGCCATTGGCGATAAATAAGTTGTGGGCTTCGCGATAGTTGACGGCGAACCAATGGGCCGCTACCTTGCTGGCAGCATAAGGACTACGGGGGTAGAACGGGGAACTCTCACTCTGAGGCGGGTGCGTCGCCCCGAACATTTCGGAACTACCAGCCTGGTAGAACTTTACCGCGCGCTTCGTATTGTGGACGTAATTGTGGAGTGCCGCCAGTACGCGCAAGGTGCCTAACGCCACGGTGTCTGCTGTATACTCCGCTTGATCGAAACTGACGCGCACATGGGATTGCGCGCCCAGGTTGTAGATTTCGTCGGGCTGGACCTGTTCCAGGACTTGGCGCAATCCGCTGGAATCCGTTAAGTCGCCGTAGTGCAGAAACATACGCGCGGACGATTCATGCGGATCCGCATAAAGGTGATCGATACGGCCAGTATTAATCGTTGAGGCGCGCCGCACAATTCCGTGCACTGCATAACCTTTTTGAATGAGAAGTTCCGCCAAAAATGACCCGTCCTGGCCGGTGATTCCTGTAATGAGGGCCTTTTTCATGAATTCCTCAATAGTATCAACGGCCACATCGCGTCGCAAACGGAACGCTGTGACTCCTCTAGATTTACTTCGGGCGTGCGTCCGTGCTAGAGGATACCCCCCTCGGGGCGCCGTGACCTAAGGTCCTTTTGGCCCTCAATGGGAAGGACTTTTGGCGCGATAGCTGGCGCATCCTCCTGGCTGAGAAGTTCAGTCACTTTGTTATAGTGAGAGCTGTGCTGCGCACTCACTCTGCTTTTTCATCCCTGCTGAGAGCTTTCCCTGGAGCCTTTTAAACCTTCTGACCTGTAAGAAATGCAAAATCCCGCTCCGCGAACTCAAGGGCCGTGTGCCCTTGTTTGGAAGGTTTGGTCGGCGAAGGCGCTGTGTTCGATGCACTGCCGGGTACGAAATCTCCAGGGCCGATCTCGCGATGTCCGCCTTTTTCAGTTGCCGGCGAATGTGTTAGAGGTACTCTCGCACTTGCCTCTGAACGGGCGTTCAGCTCAACGGCCCCGGTGCACCGCAATAAGACGCGTGAACTCGGAGCGGATTGTTTCTGTTCGGGCAGACTCGCTCAGGTTCGGCACTCAGAGTGCACTACAACTGCATTTCTAACAACCCAGACACTCGCGAACGGCGCGGGTGATATCAAATCTCAACCGCCTACGAAACCATCGGGCTCTCGCGGGACAGAAAGCAACCTGAAGATGGCTTCGGATCTTTTCTGTTAGAGGCAGCGGTGCCTGCTGAACGGCCCGAAAATACTCATACCACAATCTCCAATTCGGGAAGATTAAGCGCGGTCGAGAGGAGGTGTCAAACCACTGGATTTGAGATCGAGGCGAACTCGAAAGGCTGCTGTATCGCTCTGAATGGATGCGCGAATGAAAAAGGCGCTTGGGAACTTGATGGAAGGAGCCGCGTGCGGCGAGCCTGGCAAGCATGGCTCGGTCTGAATCAACGAAAGGCAGCAGTCGTGGGATGGTTTTAAGAATCTCGGATCTATGGAGTCCAAAAGCCGCGAAAGCCCGGTGGCGCAACGTCACAGCATCGCGTACACGCTCGGATATTTTAGACGAACCCAGTTGATGATCGATATGAAAGTTCTCAACAAACGTGCCGTTCTCATCGATGACCTCAACTTGTGTAAACGCGAGGACAGCACTCTGATCCCGATCCAAGGCGGCGGAACACTCTTTCAGAAAGTCAGCCGCCCAAAAATCGTCGTGCGCGATCCAAGCGAAGTACTTGCTGGAAGTGCCCTCGAATGCGAAATCGAAGTTCGGCGCGGCACCAACGTTGTGTGGGTGTCGATGGTACCGAATGCGAGTGTCGCGGGCCGCATAAGTGCGACAGATTTCGCCTGTCCTGTCCGTGGAAGCATTGTCGCTGATCAGAAAGTCGAAGTCTGTATGGGTCTGCGCCAAGACCGATTCGATGGCTTGCGCCACATAAGCTTCTCCGTTATAAACGGGAAGACCTACCGCGACTCGAGTTGGCCGTCCGGGAATCACTGGACTCCGCTTAAGGCTCCAGCCCAATTTGGCCGCGAGCGCATATCCTCAACCTTCACTGCGATGTTCAAAGCCTCGTGCGAGCTAATAGCGCGCACGCGATAAAGGCATCGAAACTCGTCGTCGTGATCCGGTTGGCATTTTTGCAATATTTCCTCGGCCGCCCATTTGTGCGGATAGATCCATTTCTCGTTTAGGACCAGTACGTTCCAGCTTCGAGATTCTGGCGAGTTCGCCGCTGCTAGCTGCTCCAAAATATAAAAGCTCACGTTCTCCACCCCCAACAGAGTACATCAGAAGAGAACGCTTGTAAAGTACCACTTAACACCCTTCAAAGGGGAAAGTTAGCTCCACGGAATAATTGTTGCCAATGGAAAAAATTAGTATAATCAATGCGTTACAAACAAGACATCACATGATAGAAGCGAACTTAGGCGAGGCTGTGCGTCGATTGCGAGAACGAAGCCACATATCTCTCCGTACACTCGCCGAGAAGTGCGATTTTTCCCCTAGCTTCATATCTCAGGTAGAGAACGGACAGGCCTCTCCATCAATCTCCTCCATGGAGAAAATCGCTCTGGCCTTGGGGGTGACACTGGGTGAATTTTTTCAATCGACAGAGAACGGCGCATCAAATGTCGTGAGAGCCGACGGGCGTCTTGGACTTAACTCAGAATGGTCCAAGGCCAATATTGAGTCATTGGCTCACTCCGCTCCAGGAAGCAAATTGGAGGCGGTCGTTGTCACGCTCTTCGCGGGAGGCACGAGTGCCAAACGACCGGTGTCGGGAACTTATGAAGAGTTTGCATTGGTCTTGTCTGGGTCTGTCTCGCTGACACTTGGGGATCAATCGGAACAGTTATTAAACCCTGGAGATGCAGTTTCCATCCGTCAAGGTTTGGCACGACAATGGCAAAACAAGGGAGGAGAAACCACGCAGATCTTGGTCGTCAGCGCTCGCTTTGTGTAACCCACCCGGGCTGTATCCCGACAATGGCCCAGTCCGTGCTAATACACCACCTATAGTGAACTGTCGCATTCTCAGACGCCCTTAACCTTCAGACGCGAAGGTCACGAGGAAGGACTTCTGGCTACGCGTTGGCACCAGCGTTAGCGGGTTTCGGGCGCTGTCGCGATGGTTCCCACCTGTGCGGATCGCGTCGCTGTATCGGGCGGTTCTAGCCGTTAGACCGACGCTTCAGCCCCAACAGTCTGTCTACCAGGAAGGACCTCCGAGACTCGAACCCCGTAACAACCATCGGTGAGGACAACAGAACCTCGTGCGACTACTTGATTATTCACAATCACGTCCACGGGATCTGCCAGCCCAGCTTCAAATTCGACAAGCGATCCAGGGCCCCACTTCAGAACCTCGCTGAGTTGAATCTCCTTCGAGGCCAATCGAATGAGTACGGGAAGCTCAATGTTCATCAGAGCATCCAGCACAGGCCACCGGTTGGAGGTTTTAGCATCGGGGGAACCATGAGCTGCAAGCCAAGCTGCTGGCTCCTCGGGAATGATGACCAGCAGTTCTTCGCCGATGGTAGTTCCGGTTATCTTTAGGAATTCTCCGTGGGCGTCCGGCAGAGAGGTCACCTCGGAGAGTTTGTGGCTAGCAACAGGTTTGGCCAAGTTGTCGCTTAAGAGAACAGCGAACCTTTCAAACACTTTGGACAAGGCCATGTCGGCAGCACTTGCCTCCGCCTCCGATTTCGCGGCGGCCCCCACCCAGAGCTGAAACTCCGGAAGGCCCTCGAAGGATAGGCGGCGCCACAACAATTGGCTTCCGTCCGACGCCCCCAGCTGTTCAAGGGTCGAAATAGCTGCTTTGGGATTCTCTTTAGCGAAGGCCGTACTGAGCAGCTGAATAAGTTTAGAGAGGTTGTTTGTTTTTCTCATGTCTTCGTTCTTCGAAGGAGGCGGCGACCTAAGTCCGATCTGAGCCGCAAGATAGCCTGCGCTTTCAACTGGTAGACCCGCTTCACAGGAAGTTTGGTGATGGTCGTGATCTCCTGGGGCGTCATTTCCTGCTCGTAGTACAAGCCCAGCACCGACTGCTCCTCTTGGGGCAGCCGTCCCAGCGCGCTTTCGAGTAATTTTGCGATTTCAGCCCGCTCCAGGATCTCTGACGGGTCTTCACCACAGGAAGGCTCGAAACTGTTGTCACTGTCCTGAGTGGTTTCTTCGAGGCTGACGACACGTGTAACCGGCAGAGAGGCCATCGTCTCGCGATACTGATCCACGGAAACGCCCAACTCAGCGGCGACGTCATCATCCGAGACCTGAAAACTCTGATGTTTTGCCTGCGCTGCAGACATGGCCTCTTGCATTCGCTTCAGATGCCCGCGCTGACGCCGAGGGAACCAGTCGTTCTCGCGCAAGTTGTCCAGCATGGCGCCGCGAATACGGTGGGCTGCGTAGGTCTGCAATTTCACGTCCTGGGCCGGCTCGAAATTGTCGACCGCGTGAATCAAACCTACCGTGCCCGCGGATACCAGATCCTCCAAGGCCACGTCGGCACCCAGAGAAGCAATCATCCGGCGCGCGATCGCATAAACCACCGGCATACACTGAAGGATTAGTCCTTCCCGCTCCTCGGGGGTGAGCCGGGCGCTCGCAATTGTGTCGACTGGTTGCAGTAGTTGGGCCACGGAGATGCGCTAGGTCGCGTAATCGGGAATCGCGTGGTCAATTCTGTTGAGAATATATTCCAAACTCGCCGGACGAATCTGGCCCGGACCAAGTGGGCCTTCGCTAATAAAGGAGAGTGCTTTTCGGGTACGCCATGGCTCTTGCAGCATGGAGCCAAAGACGCACGCCTGATCGAGCATGGTGATCAGTAGATGAGTCGGTTGAAACACTTCATACCTGTCGACCGTACGCCGCAACATAGCCGGATGCCAGGTGGCCGGTAAGGTCAAATGGCAACTAATGTGCGGCCCCTGAAGAACTGCTGGCAGGTCTTCACCCTCATCCAAGGATGATCCTTCGTCCAAGGGGTTGGTGTCGATCAAAATCAGGCGGTCCGCCAGATTCATCTTGGCGAGTCCTGATACAAGTGTTGCCGCCGATTGGAAATTGCGGTACGGAATGTTCAACAGCTGCGTGAAGCTTTGCGTAATCTGATCCACTCCAGATCCTCTGCTGTCCAGGTACCACACTTCCACCGGGCGGCCACGTTTGATCCCGAATTCCAGGGCCAGTTTCAGAAGCGCGGTCGTCTTGCCGGACGCTGCAGGACCGACCAGCATGAATGCTTTGCCTTGGGATGCATCCCACCCTAAAGAAGCATCCACCTGTACCCGGGACCGCAGATACTCCGCCAGGGTCGCCGCCGTGAATTCCTCATCACTAGCGTGATCCGTAGCATCTTCCAGCGCCAAGGCCCAATCGGATGCCAAATCGGCGTCGACACCGTGCTGAACAAGCTTGCTTCTTAATTGAGATGACCTCCGGCCAGGAGCTGCATTAAAGCCGGGCTCCCAATATTGTCGAATCAGCATCGTCTGCAAGTCGGCCATTTCTTGACGGAGCAACCTCAATTCCCGAGTCCAGGGTGGGTCGACCACCGGATGTTCGGCGCGGGGCCCTTCTACGGCGACAGGCATGATTGCGGTTTCCGGGATGGCGGCAATTGTCGGGGTGGGCGTAGGAATTGCCCCGATGACGCCAAAAGTAACCTCATACCGCTGACCGTCATCCTCTGCCGGACCCAGCCGTTTGGACTGAATTAGAATGGCGTCGTCGCCGAGCTCGCGTCGTGCCGCGATCATCGCCTCGCGCATCTCAGTGACACGGTATGTCTTGATGTGGGGAACCCCACGAGGCGGGATCGAGGGCGAGACCGCTGGAACGTTGTTCCGCGGTCGCTCTACAGTTGCCACATTGGCCGTCTTTGCAACAGGCGAGGAAACCAGTTGCGGTTCGTTCGAGGTCGTGTGGATCTCACTTCTTTCCATGACGGCCGATGCTTGCTTTTGGGCCCCAAATTTTAGACGGAGAAACAATCTTGCCTCCTGCAGCGCGCTATATGTTTTCATCGGATGATTCCTAGGCTTACTACACGGGTAGCTGGGGGAATATCACTATGTGAGAGAAAGAAGACATTGCGTAAGGTCGACTCAGCAATCTGCTGCAGGAAATAGCGCGTGCCAGAAGATACTAGGACCGCCACGGGGGTGCTTGGGATACCAACCTTTTCCTGAACGCGATTCATGAACTCGCGAATTGTATTCGGAGCCAATGCCAAATGGCTGGTGATATCGCCATGTTGAACTGAGCCGGACAACGAATCATCTAAAGCCGCGTCCAGAACGTAGGCGTTGAGGTTTTCTTCGCGGTCGAGGAATGGCTCCACGACGGACCTGCGGATCGCTTGACGGGCATATTCGGTGATCAGTACAACGTTTTTCGTGGTCAACGAGGCTTCGCCGGCAGCTTCCAGGACCGTTACGGCATCTCGAATGGAGACACGCTCCCTTAACAGATTCTGAAAGACACGGTGAATCACCGAGAGGGAGAGCAGTTTTGGAACAACTTCCTCCACTGTCTTCGGATGTTCCACGGCCATCAAGTCCAGCAGCTTCTTCATTTCCTGTAAGCCGAAGAGCTCATGCGCGTGACTGCGGACTACTTCCATCAAGTGGGTACACAGGACGCTTACGTGATCTACGACGGTGTATCCGGCCGACCTGCTATCCAGAGAGCGGGAGGCAGGCGTCCAGATGGCGGGCATGCCGAAGCTCGGCTCTTTTGTTTCTGTACCTTCCAGAGGCGGAAGATCCGGCTCGTTGGCGACCGCCAGATCGCAACCTTGCTTCAACTCAAAGCGGGCGACCTCGTGTCCTTTGATTAGGATGGCGTATTCGCGATGGCGCAAACGCACATTGTCAACAAAGCGGACAGGGGGCAATAGGAACCCCAGTCCTAAAACCAGTTGTTTCCGAACCCCGTTGATGCGCTTCAAGAGCGGAGAATCGGATCCACCTTGAATCAATCCAACGAGTCCAAGGCCAAGGGAGATCGAGATGGGATCCACCCGGAGAAGGCCTTCCATGCTTTCCTTTACTTCTGTGGCCGTGGGAGCTGGAGCGGGTGCGTCTGCATCTTGCTGTTTGCGTTTCTCAATGTTCCAGCCGAGTGCGCCAACGGCTCCGCCGATGATTATAAACGGCAGCTTGGGTAAGCCAGGAATTAGCGCGAGCATCCCGAGCATTCCAGCCGCAAGCATGAGAGGCATGCCGTTTCCAAACATTTGGCGCTGTACATGCGCCCCGAGTTGTTCATCGGACGATCCGCGAGTGACGATCAAGCCTCCCGAGATGGATACCATCAGCGCGGGAATCACGGTTACGAGTCCGTCTCCGATTGTCAGGACCGTATAAGTCTCGATCGCTCGACTGAGAGGCATGCCGTGCTGCAAAACACCGATGAGAAACCCGCCGATAATATTGATACCGGTGACGATAATACTCGCGATCGCATCACGTTGCGTAAACCGGGTAGCTCCGTCCATCGCGCCATAGAATTCCGACTCCGCGGACAACTGTTTGCGCCGCGTTTTGGCCTCCAGCTCGTCAATGATTCCGGAGCTCAAGTCCGAGTCGATGGCCATCTGCTTTCCAGGCAGTGAATCCAAGGTAAAGCGCGCCGTGACTTCAGAAATACGGACCGCTCCATGGTTGATGACTACGTATTGGATCGCGATCAACGTGAGGAAGATGATCGTTCCAATCACGTAACTGCCGCCTACTACGAAACTTCCGAAGGCTTCGATCATGGATCCAGCGGCGGACGTACCAGTGTTTCCATCCATCAGGATCAGGCGTGTCGCGGAAATGTTTAGAGACAGACGCAGCAGCGTCAGCAGTAACAACGTTGTGGGGAATACACTGAAATCTACAGGTTTCTTCACGTGGATTGCCACCATCATTACAATGAGTGACGTGGTCATGTCCACGACTAACAACAGATCGAGTAGCCAGCCCGGTAAGGGCACGATCAGTGCGATCAAGATCATGAGCACCGCTGCGGGAATGGCGAATTCCGTTAGCCGTGGGGACCGCAACAGTCCTAGCATCGCCGCACTTGAGGGGAAGGAGTCATTTTAAACACAATGGGTCAGAAACGTTTAGAGCAATTTCATTGCCGAACATTTCCAGCCCGATAACTGTTCATTAATTTGAAAACGTGTGCCAAAATTTCGGCAACTGCACGGTAGAGGTGCTCAGGAATCTCATGCCCAACCTCGACCGCCGAATACAAGCCGCGTGCGAGAGGGGGATTTTCGACGATCGGAATATAGTGTTCTGTGGCGATGGCACGGATGCGCAGCGCGATCAGATTCTTGCCCTTTGCGACCACCACGGGAGCTCCGCCGGCGGCCGGATCATAGCGAAGCGCAACGGCATAGTGGGTTGGATTGACTACAACCGCAGTGGCGGTCTTGACTTCCTGCAACATTCGGCGCCGATGATGGGAGCGCTGTAAACGCTTGATTTTCCCCTTCATTTCGACACTTCCTTCGGTGTCTTTCACCTCATCCCTGATTTCCTGCTTGGTCATCCGCAGGCTCTTTGCGTAACGATGGCGCTCTCGGACGTAGTCTAGAAGGCCGAATAAAAGGAATGCGCTGCTGGCCTTCCAGAGCAAAGATTGGATCTGACCTACCACCAGAACAGAGCCCTTAGCCGCGCTGATGCGTGGCAGCGACATATACATATTCAGGTTGTCGCGGAACATCCAAAACACCATGAACAGAAGCAAAGGGATCAAGACTAAGCCTTGCAGAAAGGACATGGTGTTTTCCCGGGCCATTCCCTTGATCTTCGCCAGGGGATTGAGCTTGGAGAGGTCTGGAGTCAACTTTTCAGTACTGATGCCTAGTTTGGTGACAAAAAGTTGGCACGCCAGAGCCAACCCTACCAACGCCATTCCGCCGACCGCTAAGGGGAAAGCGATCTGGATGAAGATGGCTCGCGTGATGTCGATCAATTGCTGCGCGTGGAGCTGCCCCTTTGCGGCCCGGCGCATGAGTTCCGCCAGCACTTGGGCGACCCGGATGGTCCATCCACCGGCGAACATGGAGAAAAACGTGGTGGCGACGGTAAATTGGAGACCCCCAATCAGTAGCCGGGAGGAGAGAAATTGCCCCTTGTCGCGGGCTTTTTGAAGCCGCCGGGGAGTAGCTTTCTCTGTTCTTTGATCGGACACTCTGGAGCCGCCTTGCTACAACATCATCGCGTGGCGAATTACAGCCAAACCACGCGTACTCAGGTCTGTGAAGATGGCCGGCAGAAATTGCAATAGCCAGACGATCAGGAGCAAAGAGGTGATCATCTTTAGGGGAAATGCCAGCATCACCAACTGCAAATGGCTGGTAATTCGACTTGCAAGGGCCAACGCCAAGTCAATCAATACGAGGGATGCCATGACAGGCAACGCCAAGCGGACGCCTGCCGAGAGCATTGCTTGAAACAGTGACAGGACCGCCGGGATCATGGCCGCACCAAGAGTCCATGTACCTGCCGGATGCATCTCCAGACTAATAGCGAAGGCGCGAATAACTTGGTAGTGCAGACCGGTGGTAAAGAACAATAAGCCACCAGCCAAGTGGCCAAGCGACTCCAACACCGTCGAGTCGGCCTGGCTTGTTGGATCGATGGTGGACGCGAAGGAATATCCGGCTTGCAGGCCCAGTAGATGAAAGCAGAAGGAAAAGCACTCACCAGCCAGCGCCACGACTAAACCCAGGGAGGAGCCAACTGCAGCCTCTTTGAGGATTCCGAAAATGGTGAGGCCCAAAAGTGGTCCATTTGGATCGACCAAGGGCCACAAGGGATACAGAGAAAACGTGATTGCCAGGATCATCACCACTTTTGCCATGGTCGCCCCACGAGCGGGCCCCGGAAATGGAATGAAGTAGAACGCGCCCGTTACGCGTGCGGAGACCAACGCAAAGCCAGCGGCAAGGGAAGTGAGATTTGGCAGTTCAGTGCCCATACTGGCTCAGGCTGTGAATGAGATCGATGGTGTACGACATGCTTCTGTGAACCATCCACGGTAATAGAGCGAGCATAGACACCAAGCTCACCAGAAGGCGTGGAACGGTACCGAACGCCGTATCTTGGATCGAGGTAAGGACCTGGACCAAGCTCATCACGATGCCGGCCACAAAGCCCACGGCTAGCATGGGTAGCGCCATCCAGAATGCAGCCATCAGGGCGTCACGAAGTATCTCGACAACTTGAGCGGAGGTCATGGCTGCATGAGTCCCTTCATAAGTGAACCGATCAAAAGCGACCATCCATCGACGACGACGAAGAGAAGGATCTTGAACGGAGCAGAAATCATTACGGGAGGAAGTTGGACCATGCCCAGCGAAAGACTCACGGACGCAACCACCAAATCGATAATCAAAAACGGCAGAAATAATACGGCACCGATCTGAAAGCCAACTTTTAGCTCGGATAGGACGTAGGCGGGAACTAGGACGCCAAGCTTCAGATCCTTCGGCGTTGCCGGTGCGGGAGTCTTGCTGACCTCGAGCATCACTTGGATATCTTTTTCGCGGGCGAATTTCAGAAGGAAGTTGCGAAGCGGAACGGAAGCATTTTGCACGGCCTGATCCATGCTGATCGCATTCGTTTCGTACGGCTGCCAAGCTTGGGTATACATGTCGGTCATTACGGGCTGCATGACGATCAGACTCAAGAATAGAGAGAGCCCCATCAAGACCTGATTGGAGGGAACGGTTTGTGTTCCCAGGGCCTGACGAAGGAAGTGAAAAACGATCGACAGCCGGAGGAACGGTGTTAAGCACGTAATGATCGTGGGCAGCAACGTCAACACCGTGAGCAGAACAACAATCTGCATCGCCGAGCTGAGGTTCGTTCCGGAGAGATTTAGCGGGGCATTCGCAGTGGTGCCTCGTGCGGTTACTGATTGCGCGGAGACAAAGCCGGCCGAAGCGGCTGATAGAAATATCAATTTCATCGGGAAAGAACTCCATCCGGCAGCGCCTGGGGGCTGGAAGACAGATCGGTAATAACCTGGCAGGATCCGGGGGAGGAGGCCATCACCAAAGTTCGTCCAGAGATCGACACTACGAAGAGCGTATGCTGCGGGGTTAACGGAACCCGCTCTAATACTTTGACCAGACGGTCCGTTCCGCCGCCGGGGAGGTTAAGGCGTGCAAATCCGCGCTTGCGCGCGTACCATAACAGCGCCACCAGTGCGGCCAGCACCAAGAGAATGCCTATAAACTGCCGATACAAATCGTCCATAAATGGAATGTTCCGAAGCCTAATCCTGGAAGTACATGTCCGTCACGCGGAGGTCGAGCTTTTCGCCCCGGGGAAAGACTTCTGCGGCCGAGAGGAGGACCGAGTTCACCCTGAGATCCATCGGCTCTCCCGCCGCTTTGGAAGTTTGCAGGACCTCGCCTACTTTCAGTGAGGATATAGCTCGCAATGTCATCCGCAGCGTGCCGAGAATCGCCTCGACTTGCAAAGGGACTTCCACCAAATGCGGGGCCGTTTCTTCTTCTGCGACCTCATTTTCAGGAACTGTTTCTAGCGCTTGGGTCATTGTCGTTTTCTTGCTTGTGATGTGGCTACGGCATTGCCGTGCCTCCACCTTGTTCGGCAGATACCGCACTTTGCACTACAGCTTGCAAGTCACTTCGCATGCCGAGGATCGCTTCGAGTTGGCTGAATTGCGCCAACTGAGTCACGAAATTCATACTATCCATTGGATTCAGAGGATCCTGATTTTTGATCTGCGAGACCAACAGTCGAAGGAACACGTCCTTGCTGCCCAATGCGCTGGCATCCGCTGCGGGCTTGGTTGCCGAAGCCGCCGGATCCGTGGTCTGGGAGTTGCCTATTGGTGAAATTGCTGATGCCATATATTTTCCTTTCTTAACTCAAAAGTTCTTGCTGCAGTTCCCAATCTAATACTCGGCGTTGGCGATGCGAGTGTTTCTGCTGTTCTTGTCGCTCTGTAGGATCTTGCGTCCAGCTTTCCGGACTCTGTTTGGCATCCCCGCCAGTGAGCGTCTTCTCGGGCGCCATAGTCGGCGTGTTCAGCATCGATGAGACTCGCGCTTCTAACCCTTGGTCATCCAGTCTGCTCAATAACTCCGGCAGGCTATCGCGCAATCGAGCGGCAAGGGCCGTATCGTCAGAATGAACGGAGACGCGAACCTGTCCCATATTTTGGCGAATATCCAAGCGCACAGACTGTCCTGTTCCGTGAACCACGATGCCAATTTTCTGGAGCAGGGTAGTGGCCAAGGGCTTCGGTGTTAGAGCGGCAGGTTCCGCGTTGCGCGCAACCGCGGGACGCGGCGTTCCAGTTGGAGTCTCCGAACGCGAAGCGATTGGCTGAACGGAAGCCGGAATGACTGTTTGTGGAGATGGCGCCACCGTCTCCCTCACGAGGGCGTCGGTGGCAGGCGGAAGCGGGCGGGGTTCTGCTTGCTCTTGTCCCTGGGGATCTTTCATCGTTGCGTTCGCTGGGGAAACACTTATTCTGGTTTCCTCGCGATCCCGTAGGATGCTCAGAACGTCGAGGCTCTCCGAACCGCCCGGCTGAACTGCTTGCTTCGCTGGCCTGTCCACATTCGCAGGGGGTTCGATCGCGGTTCCCTGACCTGGCACTTCCATCGTGAGTTGAAATACCAAGGTGTCGGCCGTAATGGGATTGCCATTGGCCACTTCGCCGACTGCATCCATCGCGGCATACGAAGCCAAGGCAACGGCTTCAGCGGAATTTTCAACTCCGGAGGTCGTTAGAACCTCGGGTGTCAAGACAAATGGAAATCTGAGGCGCAGAGCCTGCACATCATGATGGCTGAGAACCTGAGCCATCACAGGCTCTTCTGCTGATCGCGACGCATCGGCTGATCTGTCGTAGCGAGTCTCAATCTCGCGCATTTTCTGGACCTTGGCTCTAACGGTCTCGGCGCGTGCTTCCTCGGCTTGCGTCTTGGCGACTTCTTGCGTTTTAGCAGCCGTCTCGGGCGGTTTCATCTCGATCGGTTTCCGTGCTGCCGGAGTTGATCTCGGAATGACCACCTGCATCATGACGTCCGCCAGTGACCCACCCATCCGTTCTGGGTCAATCTCGAAAAGCGTACTGGATCCGATGAATTTCGTATTTAGCGATGTGGAAGTTCCCTGGTTCGCCGAATCTTGCGCTAGCTGAACATGGAAGGTAGACGCGAAAGAGCGGTCACTCTGCGGCTGCTTCGCCGAAGACTTGAGGGTCTGTGGACGCGGAGCTGCCGTATGAAGACTCTGTACAGATGTGGCCATGAAACATTCTGCATTGCACGTGTCGGGCCACAAATAAACCTATTGTATCGGCACGTTTGAGCCATTTTCTGGACGCATTTGCTCGAGAGGGTCCAAAAACCGTCTTGCGGTTTCCACGGATACTGATGTTGCACTAATAAGGAAGTGACCTGCAACGGAACTCTGGTATGGCAAATGCATCCCCTAAGCTCGAAAGACCATGGACAATCTCACTGCAGTGGCTGCGGGTGGCATGCGTTCCCGCATGCAGGCCCTCGAACTTCTGGCCAACAACCTGGCCAATTCTTCCAGCAGAGGCTATAAGTCGGATCGCGAGGTATTCACCGTCTATGCTTCCCGGGACGCCTCGACGACGAAAGCCGGTCCTACCCAGCAGCCGTGGTTACGCGACTCTTGGACCGATTTTTCGCAGGGTACTTTGGAACCTACAGGTAATCAACTGGACCTGGGATTGAATGGACCTGGATTCTTCAGTGTCCGGGGTCCGGGCGGCAATCTCTATACGCGCAACGGTAGTCTTCATCTATCTTCCTCAGGCGACCTGTTGGGGCCCGAAGATCGCGCGGTCCTGGACTTAAAGAACAAACCGATCAAAGTGGATCCTGCTCAGCCTTTGTCCATCAGTGCTTCGGGTGAAGTAAAGCAACAGGGAGCGACTGTTGCCCAGATTGCAATTGTCGAATTTGCGGACCCAGCCACCTTGACGAAAGTCGGGCAGAGCTACTTTCAGGCACCTCAGGCCGGGCCCCCCCCCGGTGCGGCGAAAGCGACCGAGTTGAGGCAGGGTGTCGTCGAGTCTTCAAACGCAGTGCCGTCGGAGGCAGCCGTTCGCTTGGTTTCCGTGATGCGTCAGTTCGAAATGCTTCAGAAGGCCATCACCGTGGGTTCGGAGATGAACCGCCGCGCGATGGAAGAAGTCGCAAAAGTCAATTCGTAAGGAGACATGATTCATGATTCGAGCCCTATATAGCGCCGCGAGCGGCATGAGCGCCCAGCAGACCAACCTGGATAATATCGCTCATAATTTGGCCAATGCCAACACCACCGGTTTCAAGGCCCGACGAGCCCAGTTCGAGGACTTAATGTATCAGAGTCTGGTGCAGCCGGGTGCGGCCGCCGGTCAGCAATCCGTCGTACCTACAGGATTGCAAGTTGGACTTGGAACCCGGACGACGTCGAACGAAATCCTGTTTTCCCAAGGCAATTTCGTCTCCACCAGCAATCCGTTGGATGTGGTCGTGGAAGGCAAGGGATTCTTTCAAATCCGGATGCCCTCTGGAGAACTCGGATACACACGAGCTGGATCGTTTCACTTGAATCGCGACGGAAACTTGGTTACAGGCGATGGAAATCTATTGGATCCTCAGATCGTGATCCCGCCGGACGCAAAATCGATAACGATTGCGCGCGATGGAACCGTGAGCTTCCTCCAAGCAGGGCAGAGTGCCGCACAGCAGGCCGGACAATTTCAACTAGCGAATTTCGCAAACCCAGCCGGGCTGAATAGCTTGGGTGGAAACTTGTTCCAAACCACCGACGCTTCGGGTGACGCGATTGTTGGCAATCCGGGCGGCCAGGAAGGACTGGGACAACTGATGCAGGGATACACCGAACAGTCGAACGTTAGCGTGGTTGATGAATTCGTCAACCTGATCATCGCCCAACGGTCCTATGAAGCCAGCTCGAAGGTGGTTAAGGCTGCTGACGAAATGTATCAGAACGCCAATAACCTGACGCGATAAGATGCGCAGCTCGATTCTTACTCTCGTTGCCTGCATCGTGCCGATCACCCTGTGCCTCGCGGCCGAACCTCGCCCCAGCAGGACGCTTGCGGCCGAAGATATTTTGGCGGCGATGCGGCTGGCACTGGGCGACGTCAAAGCAGAAATCGAAATTCTAGAGATCAGCCATTTTCCGGCCCCGGAGGGCGAAATCGAGTTTGCGCTGACCGATTTAACCGCGCCAAGCAGTGTGAATGCTTCCTCACGATGGAGAGGCTTCGTGCGGGGCGAGGGGGAGCGTAAGTTCTCCATCTGGGCCGTCGTGCGGGTCACCGCCGAATGCCAGCGTGTTGTCGCCACGGAGCGGTTGGAAGTGGGTCAACCTATCCTTGCCAGGCAAGTTCGCGAGGAGACGTATTTGGGATTTCCTTTTGCAAAACACGCGACAGGTGATCTGACGGACTTTGTGGGCCGAGCGCCTCTGCGCACACTGCGGACAGGCTCCGTACTGAATCATGAAGCTACCGCGGAACCAATCCTGATTTCGAATGGCTCAAATCTGTTGGCGGAATTTCGCTCCGGGCGCTTGCGAATTACAGTGCCCGTTGTGGCGCTGGGCTCTGGGCGAGTGGGCGAGTTGATCTCGGTGAGGAATCCCGAGAGTAAGAAAATATTCGCAGCCCGTGTGAACGGTCCGGGCCGCGTTGTAGTGGAGATCGGTCAATGAAACCTATTTGGATGATTTTGGGGCTATTCGGAAGTGTCCTGGTATTTGGCGCGGACAAGCGTGCACTAGTGGAATCCCCCCTGGACCGTTACGTCCGCGAGGCAACCGAAGCGGGGATAAATTCACGGCCCGAGTTTCCTGGTTCCCTCTATAACCCCGACTCTCAGATCGCTGACATGGCCCGTGATTTACGTTCGCGCTCGGTCAACGACTTGGTCATCATCAAGGTCGTCGAACAAGCTTCGGCGGTTTCGAGCGGTGATGTCAAATCCAGCCGTCAAACGTCCTTAAAGGCCGGCGTAGATGCCATCGGCGGACTCACAAGAGCCACGGGTCCGCTGGCGAACCTTGCAGGCCTGAACAGCAGTTCCAGCATTGATGGGGCAGCTTCGACGGGGCGGGAAACGTCCATTTCGACGTCGCTGGCTGCTCGCGTCACCCATGTGCTGCCAAATGGTTACTTGGTAGTGGAAGGCACGAAGGAGGTTCAGGTCAATTCGGAGCGCCAAGTGGTAACGGTGCGTGGCGTTGTTCGTCCGAACGACTTGGCCAATAACACCGTTCTCTCTGACCACCTCGCTCAGCTCGAGGTACGAATCAACGGCAAGGGCGTGGTCGCGGACGCGATTCGCCGGCCGTTCATCCTTTATCGCCTGCTCATGGGAATCTTACCTTTATAAAATTATGCGTCGCTCTCTTGTAATAGTGCTCAGCGTGTTACTGGTGGTAGCGGTGGAGCCGCTCCATGCAACCCGTCTTAAGGATCTCGCCAGCGTTGAAGGGATCCGGGAAAACCAGTTGGTCGGTTATGGACTGGTCGTCGGTCTGAATGGAACCGGAGATCGCCGCCAGACTGTATTTTCGGCGCAAAGTCTTACGAACATGCTGCAACGTATGGGCGTAACCGTTTCCCCCACCGCGATTCAAGCCAAGAACACTGCGGCGGTGATGATTACAGCCAGTCTGCCGCCGTTTGCGCGGCCGGGCATGAATGTGGACGTGAGCGTTTCTACCATCGGCGACAGCACCAATCTGCAAGGTGGAATCCTCATCGTGAGTCCACTACGGGGTTTGGATGGCCAAGTCTACGCGAGCGCGCAAGGTTCGGTGGTGACCGGTGGATTTTCTGCCGCGTCCTCGGGATCGTCGAAGACGCTGAATCATCCGACTTCGGGCCGCGTTCCCAGCGGGGCAATCGTGGAGCGTCCGGCACCTTCCGTAATTCCCGAGGGCTCCGTTCGATGGCTGCTTCATCGCGCCGATTTCACAACAGCGGAACGAATCGCGAACGAAATCAATCAAGCCTTCGCAAAAGACGCCGTGTCGATCGCTAGTGCTGAGAGCAGCGGCACCGTCCAGGTGAGAATCCCCGAATCATACAGCGGCCGCACCAGCACATTCATTGCGGATTTAGAAGTTATAAAGGTAAACGCGGATCGGGCTGCCCGAGTGGTAATCAACGAACGGACCGGCACCATTGTAATTGGTGGGGATGTCTCGATCGCTCCGACCTCGATTCTGCATGGTGCATTAAGCGTGGAAGTGCAGACCGAATACCAAGTATCGCAGCCTGGTCCGTTTTCGACCGGCACGACAGAAGTGGTGCCGAAAATCACCCTGAGCGTGGGCGAGGAAAAAGCTAAAAGCATCCCCCTGCCGAACGGGGCAACCGTGGAAGAGTTGGTTCGGGCGTTGACCGCGATCGGCGCTACTCCGCGCGACATCATAGCGATCCTGCAAAGCCTTAAAGCCTCCGGAGCATTGGACGCAGATTTGGAGGTGCTCTAAATGGATCCCCTTTCTCCAGGTGGTGGCTTTCAAGCAATCGACTTCAGCAATGTCTCGGATGAACCGAAGAAGCCCACGTTGCGCCAGATTGAATCGGCAGCACAGCAGTTTGAAGGATTGCTGTTACACCAAATGCTCAAGTCGGCATCCAGCGAGGGTGGCGGATGGCTTGGGACGGGCGAGGAAGACAGTGCTGGTCTGCAGGCAATGGAGTTAGCTCAAGAACAGTTCGCCTCTGCACTTGCTGCACGAGGTGGTTTGGGCCTGGCGCGTATCGTGATTCCGCAATTGACCGCGGAAGCAGCAGCGGCTCACAGCAAACAACCGTAAGAAGGGACAAAGGAGATCCATGGGAACATTTCAAACCGCACTCTCAGCATTGAAGGCTTCGGCCACCGCGATCGACGCCGTTGGGAACAATCTCGCGAATATTAATACGACGGGTTTCAAGCGCTCAGACGTTGCGTTTCAGGAATTGATCAAGAGCGTAGGCGGGAGCCCGGCGGAACAAACTGGAGGCGGCGTTGGGATGCCGTCCGTCAGCCGACAGTTTTCTCAAGGGTCCGTTGGCAATTCGGGAAATGCCCTGGATGCCGCAATTCAGGGAAACGGTATGTTTGTGATCAACTCCAGTGCCTCAACCAGTGCGCCGGGATCGGCGCTTGAATATACTCGCGACGGCCGTTTTCACGTCTCGCCCGGCGGACTGTTAGTAACCGCCAGCGGCGCAAAGGTTCAGGGATGGAATGTGGATCCCACCACCGGGAAGGTGGATACGGCCGGAGCGCTGACTGACATTTCTATTCCGGTGGGGACAGTGATCCCTGCCGTTGCGACCACGAGCTTCGATATCTCCGCCAATTTGGATGCGTCGTCCGCCGAAGGCAAGTCCCTTTCGATTCCTCTACAGATCTTCGACTCTCTGGGGGGCGGACATCAATTCACCTTGAAGGCGACAAGATCCGCGACGGCCAACACTTGGGATCTTACTCTCAGCACAACCGATCCTACCGTCCAGGATGGCGCCGATCTTAGTTCGAAGCTATCGGTAAACTCGCTTTCTTTTGTAAACGGCGTTCTGGACCCGGCTACTGCAGCGGATATCAAAGTCTCAGGAGTTCAGTTTACAGCTGAAAGCGGGATTTCGGACCTAGCGGAGATTACCTGGAACGTCTGGAAGACTCCGCCCGCGGGAACGCCGCCCGCTGGTGGTCTCTCAGGATTCACGCAATTCAGCCAGGCATCGGCAATCTCGGCACTGACCCAGAATGGCAGTCCTGCTGGCACGCTCTCCGATGTCCGCATCGGTACGAATGGAAAGCTGATCGCCACCTTTACAAACGGTCTGGAGAGTCAGATCGGGCAAATCGCACTTGCCGTGGTCCAGAATCCAGACTCTTTGTTGGACGTCGGAAACAACGCGTTTCGCGCGACTGCGGATACCAGCTTGTTGCCTCCAGGGGAGCCCGGTTTAGGGGCAGGCGGTTCGATCGTGGGGCACGCTCTTGAATCCTCTAACGTCGATATCGCCCAGGAGTTCACGAACCTCATCACCTATCAGCGCAGCTATCAAGCCAGTTCGAAGGTGATCACGACGTTGGACCAGCTCACGATGGAAACTCTCAATCTGAAGCAATAGACATTCGCGTCAGTTCTCTCTCCCGGTCTAAACGCCGGCATTATATGACAAAGGGGGGTGGGTTTTTCCCACCCCCCTCTTTTTCATTCCAGAACCTGGTCCTAGAAGAGTCTGAGAACAGCTTGGTTGGCCTGAGACGCCAAGCTTAACGCGGTGACGCTCAACTGCTGACGGGTCTGTAAGGCCAGCATGTTCGCGCCTTCCTGGTTGAGATCGGCGTTGACCAGATCATCAGCGCCGGTCTGGAAGATGTTGCTGAGCTGCGAGGTGAAGTCCTGGCGAGTCTTGATGAAGCTACTGTACGAACCGAGCGTCGTTGCCAAGCTCTGGAAGGAGGTCGTCGCGTCCGAGGCCGCGTCGCGGGCTGTGGTGATACCGCCGGTCGAGGAGAAATCGGCTACGGCGGGCGTGTAAGTGGCTGCTGTCGTGTCCGTTGCCGAAATCGTGATATTGCTGGTGTTGTCTTCGTTGAAGTTGATCGTCAGATCATTGCCGGACGTTCCGCTCAAGAGGTTGGTGCCCTTATAGTTGGCGTCATTCTGCGTGATGCTGGTGAGCTGAGTACGCAGCTGGTTGTATTGATCTTGAAGGTTGGTACGAGTGGCGGTATCGCTGGTGGCCAGTGCCTGATCGGCTAGCGATTTCATCTGCTTCAAAACACTGGTGGCCGTCTGGCTGGCCGTCAACGCAGTTGAGATCTTCTGAAGGCCTTCGCCCATCGCGGCTTTCAAGGAATTCAGTGCTTCCGACTTGTTGTAGCCCTGTTGAGCTGAAAAATACGCCGAAGCGTCGTCCGCAGCCGAGTTGACGCGCCTTCCGGTCGCCAGTCGCTGCTGGGTGACCGCGACGTCTTGGCTGATCCCTTGGAGCGACAGCAGGTTGGAGCGCATGGCTCCAGTAAGTGTGATGTTATTCATGATTCTCTCAGGTTCTCCTTTAGATTGCGGTATTCTTACCGCTTGAGGTTGCCTTCAACTGCCGCAACTCTCAACCGGTGTATCGCGCATTGTCGGAGTTTTGGAAAATCTTTTTTTCTAGTACTTTAGCGGGCTTTGGACTACCTACTTGGTCCCCCAACAATCACTATGGATAAAATCCAGAGTTTGGCCGATGTATTGGTTGATGTGGAAGAACCCGGCAGTCGGGGTGCGTTATGAAGATTGATAATCGCGGACAGAATGTTTCTACGGATCGAAGCGAACGGGCCGCCCAAGCGGATCGCTTGGACGCCGGCAATGGAGCGCGCGGCTTTGCAGCTCGGCAAGTCGGCTTGGACAGGGTGGACATCTCTCATGCGGCGCATACGGCCGCACGCTTGGTGGAGACAACGATGCATAGCCGCCTAGAACGAGTCTCTCGTTTGGCAAGCCAGTTTCAATCCGGCGGTTACCAGCCGAATATGGCGAAAGTGAGCGAAGCGATTCTGAATGACGATACCAATGCGGAGGCATCCTATGCTGGATAGAAATTCGAACGTTCCCACTTCCAAGGATTGGCTGACCGAGGCCGAAACCTGTGTTCATCGCGCGTCCGATCTGGTGCTATTGTCGGTCGGCTTGGAAGAGTGTGAGTTTGAGCTGGATGCTGCCGCAGCGTTCTTGCAACCGGGGCTTGCCCCGCGTCCGGAGCCTTTGGATGCAGATACTCATGGCCGCCTTGAAGCGTTGCTGAAAGAACTCCTTATTCTGCAGTCCGTTGCAAAATACGGTATTGCGCTGGATGGCGGCGTGGAGCAACTGGATCCGACCGCTGTGGTCGGATATTCCCCCTCCGGCTTGGAACTCGCGTTTTAGATAATTCCATGGTCACCCTCTTTGATGGGATGCGAAATGCGGTAAGCGCACTTCGAGCGACTGGAGAAGCTTTGGCTGCTACCCAACAGAATCTGACTAACGCTGGTACTGCTGGATACGCACGGCGCAATGTGAGCTTCACTTCAGACGGTTTTGATCCTTCGCGGGGATTGGCCGGCGGGGTCCATGCGACTTCGGAAACCGCGCGTAACCTGTACGCGGAGCAAGCCGTTTCGTCGCAGACCAGCCAAAAGGGATTCTTCGATACTTTCACGCAATCGGCGAACGGCGTAAGTCAAGTGTTAGGGTTGAACGACGTTAGCGGCAGTACGGGTATCCAGGGCGCTCTCAAGAACCTGTTCCAGAGTTTCAGTAAACTCCTACAGGGTGGCAGCGACCCAGTAAGTCAGCAGAAGGTCGTGGAAAAAGCGCGGGAATTCGCTACCACTATCTCTCAAACTGCCGACTTTTTGCAAGAGGGCGCGGCGATGGCTCAGTCCAGAATCCATGCGACAGTGGATCAAGTGAACAGTCTGGTACGGGGCATCCAAGAATGGAATGCTCAATTGAACGCCGACGGACAACGCGACCCGACAGCGGAGGCGCAGGTCTACGCGGGCATCGAATCCTTGTCCAAACTTGTGCCGATCTCGGTTCAAAAGACACCTAACGGCGGCCTCACCATCCTTATGAACGGAGAGGTGCCGCTACTACAAGGCCTACAGCAGTTCCCCCTGTCGGTCTCCTACGGAGCCCCTGCAACCAATGCGGCATTTCCGGACGCAGCGGCACAGATCCACATTTTGGACTCCACGGGCACGGATATTTCATCGTCGATTCGCTCTGGCGAACTGGGCGGCTTACTGGATTACTCGAACCGATTCCTACCGACCCTGCTGGGAAGCGGGGACCAACAGGGTGACCTGAACCGACTCGCCCAGGGCATCGCGGACTCCGTGAATAGCGCACTGGGGGGAGCATCGTCCCTGTTTCAGTACAACGGTAGTCCAACGGATGTAGCTCGCAGCCTTGAGGTAAACCCCTCTTACATGGCCGCCGATCTAGGGGCTGCTATCACCGGCAACCCTGATGTTGCGAACGGTCTTTCGAACATTGTTGCCGGGGCCAACCAGATCGATGGACAGTCCTATTCCCAGTTTCTAGTCGCGCTCTCTTCGCGTTCTTCCGCCGACCTAAACCACGCTTCCAACGGACTGGATCTGCAAACCAAACTCCTGGCGCAAGCACAGACCTTCCGCGAGAATGTTCAGGGAGCGTCCGTTGAGCAGGCCGCTGTTGAGCTTCTGCAATACCAGCGTGCTTTTGAGGCTGCCGCAAAGGTGATCGGCGTGATCGATCAGCTTACTCAGACAGCGCTCAACATCGTCAGTTAAGAGCCGCAATTCTGTCTCACTCCACGGTTGAAGACAAAGTGTTGGCTCGCCGCAAATCCTAACCTACTGAAAACAAAACCGCAAATATTCCTCACGAATTGGTGAGTGAATTGCGAAAGAGTTAGGTGATGTTAGACGGAATTTCATCCCGGCTCGAGAGTTATATGGATGTTCTGAGTGCTCGCCAGAAGTTGGTGGCGCGGAATATTGCCAACGCCGATACCCCCGGCTATAAGACACAAGACGTCGATTTTGAAGCGGAACTGCAGCGGGCAACCGGCGGTTCAGGAGCCCCCACGATTATCGAAGCGCGAGGGCTGGTCACCAAGAACGACGGAAATAATGTCAGCTTGGACCGCGAAGCCCGCATGCTCTCGGAGAATGACATGAGGTTTAACATCGCCTCCCAACTGGTGCGTGGACAGATCCGTCATCTTCGGTCAGCCATTAATGAAGGGAAGAATCAATGAGTCTGCTAAGCGCACTATCCGTCTCTGCGTCCGGCATGGAAGCCCAACGCACCCGTGCGGAGCTTCTTGCCGAAAACATTGCGAACGCCGAGACTACCCGCACGGCCGGAGGCGGACCCTACCGTCGTAAGGATGCCGTCTTTACTTCCGATACCGTGACTTCTCCGTTCGCATCACGCTTTCAATCGGCCCTGGAAGGTGTCGGCGTACGTGTCGCCAATGTATCCGTCGATCAACGAGAACCTGAGCGGCGGTACCTGCCGGGTCACCCCGATGCGGATAAAGAGGGATACGTCGCGTTTCCGAACTCCAACCCGGCGGAAGATATGGTCGATCTACTGAACGCATCGCGCGGTTACCAGGCGAACGTTGCGGCGATCAGTGCCGTCAAAGATATGATTCAACGCTCCGTTGACCTGCTGCGCTAGTAAATTCCATGAACCCTATTTCCAGTTCGCTACCCCCAATTACCGCAATTCCTAGGCGTGATCCGCTATCGACCCCCAGCGGTAATAGCTCGACGGACATGTTCCGGGCATTGCTGGAGCAATCTGTTCGAACAGTTTCGCAGAACGAATCGGCGGCCACCTCCGCCGTGGACCAGTTTTTGTCGGGAGAAGAGACGGACACGCACAAGATGACGATGGCAGTTCAGCGTGCCGACCTGTCCTTCGAACTCTTTATGCAAGTCCGCAATAAGGTGGTGCAAGCGTATCAAGAAGTCATGCGCATGCCCGAGTAGTTCCTGAATCTTCACACTCCTAGGAATGGTAAATGGAACAGTTTAAGCGGATTTGGGGCACGATGTCTGCGTCACAGCGCATTTCCATCGGTCTCGCTACAGTGGGCTTCATCGGTGCGCTGATGTGGTTATCCTCCTGGCGGCATGAGGCGAACTTCAAGCCTCTTTTCCGAGGATTAGACAGCGGAGAAGCGGCGGATGCCGTCCAAAAGCTTCGTGAATCCGGTGTCGAGTTCCGGCTCGCGGATAACGGCGGAACGATTCTCGTCTCCGAACAGCAACTGGCGGAGACCCGCCTTTCTCTAGCCCGTGAAGGACTGCCTAAGACCGGCCGGATGGGATTCGAGTTGTTCGATTCTCAAAATTTCGGCACCACCGATTTTGCTGAACAAGTCAACTACCGGCGCGCGCTGGAAGGGGAATTGGAGCGTACCATCGCCACGATTAACGAGGTGGAAAAGTCCCGAGTTCATCTGACGTTTGCCAAAGAATCCGTGTTTACCGAAAATCGCCAACCCTCGAAGGCTGCGGTGCTGTTGAATTTGCGGCGATCCACCACGCTGTCAGCTGAGAATGTAGCAGCCATCGCAAACCTCGTCGCAAGCGCTGTAGAAGGGCTTTCCCCTAAGCAGATCACGATTCTGGATTCCAATGGGCAGTTGCTGAACAGGCCACGCAGCGAGACGGAAACGGCATCCGCTCCCGAAGGGCAGATGGAGTATCGGGTTGCGCTGGAGCGTGATATGCAGAACAAGCTGACGCAAACATTGGATCCTGTACTAGGCTTCGATAAGTATCGCGCCGGCGTGTCGATCGATGTGGATTTCTCAAACGTTCAGGAGAGCGAAGAAAAGTGGGATCCGAATAATTCGGTGATGGCATCGTCCCAGCGAACTGAGGAATCCAATAACTCTCAAAGCGCGGGAGGGGGCGTGCCTGGAACACAAGCGAATCTTCCTGATGAGCCTGCCCGCGTTGCCGCAACTTCGGGGGTTACGCGAAAGACGGAAAGCACGACCTTTCAGACGAGCCGTACGGTTCGCCATGTGGATAAGGAACGAGGAACCGTTAAACGAGTTACCGTTGCTGTTCTGCTGGATCAAGATGGCAAGTGGCAAGGGAACGGCTCCGAGGCGAGCCTTGTATTTACCCCGCCGCCGCCGGAGAAGATCGAAGTCATTAAAAACCTTGTGACCAACGTCGCAGGACTCAGCATGGAGCGCGGCGACCAGATTACCGTGGAAACACTTCCGTTTACGAACTCCTTGCATCAGGATCCGCCTTCCGCGCCTGCAGGGCAAACTCCTGGCCCAACCGCACCCGTATCCGTTGTAGAACGATTTAAGGATCCCAAGATACTGGGAGCTTTCGTCGCTGTCTTCGTAATCCTGCTGGGGACCGCCTTTTGGATGTTCAAGAGGAGAGGGAAGAAACCAGCGGTCGCTCTAGTCGCTGCGGGCGAAACTGGACAGCCTGGCCAATTGTCGGCGGCGTCCGGCGTAATTGAAAACCTGTCGACAGGAGACTTGGCCCGTCTGGAGCAAAGTTTGCTCGAATCGTTGCGTGTCCCGGCCAAAACAATTTCGAAGAGCGATACTCTCGCGAAATACCTCCGGCAAGAGGTCAAGCAGAATCCGCATTTGGCTGCCCAGACGTTGCGGACTTGGCTGCTTGAAGAGGGCAAGGCTTCCTGATGCCTTCCAGTCGAGTCACAAAAGGAAGTCCCGCTTCCGTCCCGTACCTATGGAACGGACAGTCTATCGGGAAATTGGCAGCTTCGCAGGCTCCATTCGTAGCTGAGAGGGAGCTTCAGGAAAGCTACGACCGTGGGTATCGCGACGGCGAGTCCGTGGCCAAGAAGAGCAGAGTCGAAGGGGTCCTAGAGCAACTTGGTGAAACGATTGAGTCACTAGCGACCACACGGGCAGCGTTGTTCCATTCAGCACAAAGTGACGTGTTACGCCTGGCAATGGCCATTGCGAGACGAATTCTCCATCGCGAACTACTAATCTCACCGGATGCACTGGGCGGCATCATCGTTGTGGTTTTGGAACGCTTAGAAGATCAGGACGTCCATCGGGTGCGTGTGCACCCATCAATGGTCGTCCGTATTGAAGAGCTGTTGATTAGCCGGACCGGGCGCCGGAAGGTGCAGGTGGTGAGCGATGAGACTCTAAGTCTGGGCGGGTGCGTTTTTGAGACGCAACATGGAGCAGTAAACGCCGGAATCGAATCTCAGTTATCGGAGATCGAACGCGGATTGGCAGATCAACTGGAAGGCAGCCGATGAGCGTGCCCTCTAGACTGAATCTATCCTCACTGCTGAATCACGTATCACAAATCGACCCACTGCGTTTCACGGGTGAAGTAACGGAGATGTCGGGCTTGCTGATCAAATCCAAGGGCCCTCACGCGGCGATTGGGCAAGTATGCGAAATTGAGACCCGTGATCACGGCCGTATTCCCGTCCAAGTGGTTGGCTTTCGTGATGGCTATGTCTTGACCATGCCGCTGCAGGAAGTGGAAGGTTTAGTCGCCGGCAATACAATTACCGCCAGACCCAGTGCATCATCTGTCCGCGTCGGGCCGGGATTGTTGGGCCGTGTCTTGGATGGCTTCGGAAATCCAATGGATGGTCTGCCTCCCATAGAATCCGAGGCACAGTATCCGCTACAGGCCGCGCCCCCTAATCCTTTGGAACGTCGTCATATTACCGAGCAATTGACCACGGGCATCAGAACCATTGATGGACTGCTCCCGATCGGCAAGGGCCAACGTGTTGGTATCTTTGGCGGAAGCGGCGTGGGGAAAAGCGTCCTTTTGGGCAGCTTAGCTAAAAATAGTTCGGCGCAGGTCACCGTAGTCGGATTGATTGGTGAACGCAATCGAGAAGTGCGGGAGTTTATCGACCATGAACTTGGCCCCGAGGGACTCAAGCGGTCTGTTGTAGTCGTTGCCACCTCCGACCGCCCGGCACCCTTGCGCGTTCGCGCTGCTTTCACCGTAACTGCAATCGCCGAATACTTCCGTGACCAGGGCAAGGACGTACTCTTGATTGTTGATTCGGTGACTCGTCTAGCCATGGCACAACGGGAGATCGGGTTGGCGTCAGGCGAACCGCCTAGCCAGAAGGGTTATACTCCGTCCGTGTTTGCGACACTACCCAGGGTATTTGAGAGAGCGGGAAACTTCACAAAGGGTTCCATTACAGGGATTTACACCGTCCTAGTGGAAGGCGATGACTTCAACGAGCCCATAGCGGATGCCACGCGATCGATCCTGGATGGGCACGTCATTCTTTCCCGGAAACTTGGATCAATGGGCCACTACCCGGCCATTGATGTGCTGAATTCGATTAGCCGACTTGCTTCCAAAGTCGCTTCGGCCTCCGACAAGGAGGCTTCACAGAAGGTTCGCGAGGCCATGGCAACGTATCAGAATTCAGAAGACTTGATCCAGTTAGGGGCGTACCTGGCTGGATCCAACCCGAAGCTGGACGTCACGATTCGAACTATGCCGCACATCCAGCAGTTCCTGCGACAAGACTCTGATCGGACGGTTGAGCTTAGCGAAACGGCAGCACACTTGGAAAATCTGGCGTTGCAACTGAAGATGGAGACGTTTCCTGAGCCTGTCCGGAAGTAGCTGCCTGATCCTTTAGGGACTCCCGGACGGTAGGGACTCCGGTACGGAGACGCTTCCGGATTGGCTCAGTATTACGATATCGACTCTCCGGTTCTTGGCGCGGCCTTCCACGGTGTCGTTTTCTGCGACTGGAAAATTGGAAGCGTAACCCGCGACGGCCATACGCTCAATCGGAATATGGAAACGTGCCTGCAGCGCCTCCAACATAGCTATTCCTCGCGCCGTCGAAAGATCCCAGTTGCTGTGAAAGCGAGCGGTGTGGATTGGCACAAGGTCTGTATGACCCTCCAGCCGGATCGGGTTGGCGGTCTTCAGGATTGTCTCCGAGATCTTATCTAATACCGGGTAGGCTTCCGGCGCCAGTTCATCACTCCCGGAAACAAAGTATCCTGCGTCCCGTAAGCTCACAACCATGCCGCGAGCTTCCATGTGTATCGCAACTCTTCCCTCGGCAATCTGTTTCGCTAACTCACGATCCAGGAATTCCAGTGAAGGGAGCAATTCGCCCGAATGCTGCACTGGGGTGTATATTTCGCTTCCACCTGGCCCATTCCGCATAGCATTTCCGACTCCAACCTGGTCCACGGTGCCGCCGAGGATAGCACTTGTTTTTGGTGTTTCTCCGCTGAATGCCCGGCGAACAGCCTCAGAGACCTTTTTTCGATCCCCCTGTGAACTGGCAAACATGACCACGAAGAGGGCAAATAAGAGAGTAACGAAGTCTGCATAAGAGATCATCCACCGTTCGTGACTCACCCTTTCATGCAGTGTTTTGCGGCGTTTCATAGCAAGGCAGTCTCGCTGGCCGCTTCCGCCGCCACAGTAGCATCCGGGTCCTCGGCGCCCTCACTTCGTACTAGTGGATCGAGCCTCCGCCGTAACATGCGGGGATTCATTCCCTCCACGATGCCCGCGACACCTTCGATGATGAGTTCGATCGATTCAATGCGGCGCGTTGAATGATTGCGAATCTTGGCGCCCGCCGGAAGGAAAAGCAGATTAGCTACTCCGACTCCGTAAACGGTTGCCACAAATGCCACCGCGATTCCGTGGCCGACCGCATCAATGTTGGCCAGATTCTTCATTACCTGGATAAGTCCTAAAACTGCGCCAATGATCCCAATAGTCGGCGAATACCCGCCGGCTGTTTCATAGACCTTCGCTAAGTGATCGCCCCGCGATTCTTCCGCCTGGATATCCAGTTCCATCATTTCGCGCAACTCCGCCGATGTCACCCCGTCGATCGCCAGCTCCATCGCCCTTCTAAGAATCGGATCGGAGGTGTCGCCTGTATTTTCCTCTAGCGAGATGATGCCGTGACGGCGGGCTTTCGTAGCGAATGTAATCAACTGCTCGAGCGTTCCGGCGAGATCGTGTTGTGGTTCATATAGAACCAAACGTGAGGCGCGCGCGGCCGCTACGACCTGCCGTAATGGCGTTCCAATGAGTACGGCTCCCAGGGTCCCGCCGAATACAATGAATGCAGCGGTCGCTTGTGCGATATCGGAAACGGATCCTTGTTCTAGGACCAGTCCGCCAATAATTCCCGCAACCGCGCAAAGTAAACCCGCTATGGTTCCTCTATCCAGCCGGGATGTTGGTGGGATCCCACGATGTGTCGATTCTGCCATCTGACGCCTCAGTTGCCTAATGACCCCAAAGGGGTCCTAAGCTCTGCCCGGTCCCCGAGGATTCGACGACGAAATTTAACCACGCGATCAATGACTTCCTCCGCACGTTCCTGGACAAGAAGATGCTTGTCGTTAGTCAGCGCGATCATGGTGAATCGAATCACGAATTCCTATGCAGGTTGCGGGGCCAAGCCGTAGATACTCTCCGGACTTTCTTGTTCGCCGTCGGACTCTTTACTTATCCCGAGAACGTCCAGCTTGGCAGAGAAGGTGCTGCGCTTCAGCTGCAAGAGCGAGGCGGCCATCTTCTTACTGCCTCCCGAGCGGCGAAGTGCCTCACTCAAAAGGATTCTCTCGAACCGCGAAACCACCGCGTTGTAGTCGATTCCGTCGTCGGGCATGGCGAACATCTGCGATTGGTTCGAGCTCTTCCCGAACAATGCGGCGAAATCCACCATCCGGAGAGACGGATGATCACCGCTTACCGCGATGGCACTTTCTACGGTATTTTCCAGTTCCCGAACATTTCCGGGCCAGGGCATGCTCTGCAGGCAATCGACGATTTCACGAGGTACATTCTTAACTGGGATCTGCTCATTCAGGCATATCTTATCCACAAAGTGAGAAACCAGAATAGGAATATCTTCCAGGCGTTCACGCAGCGGTGGAACTTCGATGGGCGCTACATGCAGACGATAGTAAAGGTCCTGGCGAAATTTACCTTCTTGCACGAGTCGATGTAGGTTGGCATTGGTCGCAGCGATCACGCGAACATCTACTTTTATGGAGTCTGACGATCCGAGTCTTTGGACCTCGCGCTCTTGCAGAACCCTCAGTAGCTTTGCTTGAAGAGGGAAGGGCATGTCCCCGATTTCATCCAGAAATAAGGTGCCTTTGTTAGCCTGCTCGAATCGGCCGATCCGGTTCTGAAAGGCACCAGTGTAGGCGCCTTTGACGTGACCAAACAGTTCAGCTTCCAGCAGCTCGCCTGGAATGGCGTTGCAATTGATCGAAACCATCGGTTGCGTTGCTCTGGGGCTGGCCTCATGAATCGCCTTAGCCACCATTTCTTTACCTGAGCCAGTTTCGCCCGTGATAAGAACGGTGCAACGCCGTTGGCTCACCAGCCGGATTAGTTGGCACACCATGCGCATGGAATTGCCGCCGCCTACTAGAGACCGCCGCCATGGCTCCTCGGTTCTCTGGATGCGTTGCAACGATTCTTCCCGCGTCAGCCGGAGGGACTGGATAATGTCGGCACGCTGCTCTTGTGTCGAGTTATCTGTGACCAACCCGTCAAACCCGATGTTCATGAGTCGGAACGTATCTTCCGGATCGATTTGCGGTAACCAGGCAACAATTGGCAACCCTGGCGCGTTTCGCCGGATCGCTGCAATACGAACTTCGTCCACGTCCTTCTCAGATGTCAACCGAATAACGACGACGCGTGGATCGTTGGCGCCGACCCCCCCGGAAATCTCCGATACGTCCGTAACTTGATGAATATGAACACCTTCCAGGGATCCCCAGAAGGAATCGGCGGATTCTGCATACCCGACAATAACCATACGCATCTATCGGAGGTATTACCGCAAAATATGAGAGGTTATCGTAGTACTCTTACATTACGCCAATATAGTGGCTAATTACCCTGTAATACCGAGGCCGGTACCCGCACGCGCGCCACTCTGATCGTACATATCGGGCCGGTTCACCAAGAGGCCCGCCGCCATTTCACGATTCACGTCAATTAGAGATTTTAGATCCTCTAGGGATCCCCCGGAGTACAACGTCGCAATTGTCTGATCCACATAGCAACTCAGCTGGAATACATTCTTGCGAACGGATTCGGGCACCAAACTCTCAATGTTAGTCATTTCCACCTGCAGGAACGTCCATAGGCGCTGGGTGAATGCCAAGGCGTCCTCAAACTTCTCACGGACTTCCGGAGAATTTCGATGATCCCAGTTTTGGGCACAGCGGTTCAGCTTGTTTGCGGCACGTGACAGCACTGACGCTTCCAACTCTCGGCCTTCCAGTTCGGTCCTCTGCATTTGCTCGTATGGGTTCATTTGTTTTTAACTCATTCCTGAATCGCTGTATTTGCTAGAAACTCACTTACAAGAACGCGACACTCGCTCTCCAGGGTGCGAATGACTTCGCTCCAATCTCCGGGAGTGCGCTGCCGGAAGATCTTCATTGTGGGATACCATGGCGAATCGCTCCGATCAAGCAACCACCGCCAATCATTGCAAGCGGGAAGTGCCATCCATACGGGACGACCCAGGCCGCCGGCTAGGTGCGCCACCGATGTGTCCACTGTGATGAGGAGGTCCAAGTGCATTAAGCAGGCCGCTGTTTCCTCATAGGTGCACAGCACGGGTGCGAGATCGATTACAGAAGTGATCCAGGTTGCCGGTGGTGTGCCGCCACCCACCTGAAGGGAGAAGAAGCGTGTGCCCTTGATCCCAAGCAGCGCATCCAGCGACGCCGAGGGAATCGATCGATTGCGATCGTTGTGGTGATTTGGATTGCCGGCCCATACCAGACCCACACGCAGCTTGTCGGTCTTTAGAAGGTCGTTCGGTATGGGGGTTCCCGCCGCGACTTGCAAATACGGTATCTCATTCGGAATGGAATTTGGATCCGTACCGCATAATCGGGGGAGTGTCAGGAGCGGTGCGTGAAGATCAAAAGCGGGAAGCACCGCTGTGGTGGAGAACACCGCATCCACTTCCGGAAGGGAACTCAGAAGGGACTTTAGCGAAGCGGGGCATTGGACAATCACGTGAGCGCCTTGGTTTTTCAGGAGTCGCGCGTAGCGGATAAACTGAATCGTGTCACCAGCACCCTGTTCCGCATGTAGGAGAATCGTTCGACCCTCAAGGTTGGACCCGTCCCATTCTGGTTGCACAAAGGCACAGTTCTTATACCCAGCCTGACGCTTCCGCCATTCGTATTCGGCCCATCCCTCTTCCAATCGGCCCATTAACAAGCGCAACATCGCACGACCCGTATGTGCATCGGCGTAGTCAGGGTCAATCGCGATGGCCTTGGTGTAGCAACGCTCCGCATCGTCAAGCCGGACGAGTTCGACATAAAGATTGGCAAGATTGTTCCAAGCGGGAGCAAATGCCGGGTTCTGGGTGCAGGCCTTTTTATAAGCGCTCTCCGCTTCTGAAAAGCGCAGTTCTGCGCGGAGCAACAAGCCCAGATTGCTGAGCGCTTCGGGGAAACGCGGCTGAAGGCGAAGCGCCTCGCGGAGTTGTGCGACGGCAAGGGTGCGGTTCCCTAGCTGAGACAGAACCAACGCGTACTCGAAACGCAAACCCGCATTCCTCGGTTGTAAGCCGATGACCTGTTCAATCAGTTCCCGGCCTTTTGCCTCGTGGCCTTCTGCAATTTGCAGGGCTGCGAGCTTTCGGAGGGTCCCAGGCGACTGGGGCCGCAATGCGATGCTTCGCTCGAACGCGGTCAAAGCTTCGCCGCGGTTACCGGCCAGTTCCGCAGCGAGTCCCAATCGATCCTGTCCATCGGCGCTATTTGGGTCAACCAGCAGGGCTTGACGGGCGGCGATCATGGCGGCGTCAAACAGCCCCAACGCTAGAAGTGTGTCCGATAGCCCCAGGTGAGCGGGAAGGTATGTGGGGTCCACTTGGATCCCGGCAATCCAAGCCGCTGCGGCGCCCGCCGCATCACCGTTGGTTTGCAGGATACCGGCGCACCCGAAGTGGGTCGTGGCATTCTCTGGATCCCCAATACGAGCTTTTTTAAACCATTCGAGGCCACGATTTGGTTGGCCCGAAGCGACATAAATCTGACCCAACAAGCAAGCCGCGCCTGGAACGCTACCGTGCTCCAGGATCTGCAGGCAAGCCTTCTCGGCTTTGCGCCATTTTCCCTCTGCAAGCAACTGTGAGGTTGCTTCCAGGGCGCGGTCTGTTCCCGAGGGGAGGATGGATTCTGTAACGGAGTCAGCCAGCATGGATGGGCTCCTCTTGCTGTTGCACTTGCGATTGCGCGTCCTGCAGCTCAATCACCCTGAGATAATTCTCGATTCGATTGCGTTCGAGCTTCGCCAGCAGCGGATTCCGATCATAGGGAGCCAGTTGAGCTTGCAGAGTGTCGCTCCACGCAGCATCGGAAGCGTACATCACACCCAATCCGAATACCCCGGGAACCACGGCCATCCGAACGGAGCCGGTTCGGGCCGCGAGGAAATCCTCCGCCGCTTTGAGAACTCCATTTTCTGGTCCCCCCTCTTCCAACGCGCAGGCCCAGATACCACACCCGCGGAAGCCGCCCGCAACCGTTCCGGGGTTATCCAATGTTAATCCGCGGTTCCAGCTGAAAGGCTTGCGCGATTCTTCCGGAATCAGTTCCGGGTTGTAATAGAGATCCCGGTACGCCCATGGCCATCCGACATCGTGCAGAATCGCGAAGAATGGTTTCCGTTCCTGTTTCTGCAAACGCTCAATCCACAGCAGTTCCTGTAGCACGGTAAAGTAATTGTGGTCGCCATCCACGATGTAAACGTCAGAGCACGGATTGGTTGACAGGGCTCGCAAGCTGATGTCCCGGCACAGGACCCCAAAAGGAGTGCTGCGCAAGAGTGCTTCAGATGTGGCACTTGGAGATGGATCGACGCTGGTCATCCAACCGCCGCGACGTTCCACAAACTTCAGGAGCTGGGCGGTCATGGCCCCACCTTCTGAGCCGATTTCGGTCACCGTCTTGCAGTTCGCCACTTCCAGAGCGGGAAAGATCAGGCTCGAGAGCTCAGCCATGGTATGAATCAGGAGAGGCACGGTTCCTCCGCGGGAAGTAATGAGAACAACAGGTCGATTTCCACCTGACCGCTGAAATTGCGGACAGTAGAAATGGGAATTGCGAACCCTGCAATGTCCGAAACCAGATAGGTTGCGGTTCTGCCTTGCAGCGGATCCATGCCGAACGTGCTCAGTTCCGCCAGCGAGAGGCGAACGACCTCTTCGGGACGCCCCGGCTGGTGCAGTCGAAGAACAACGGCGGTTATGGAAATCAAATCTCCCGGCGCACCGATCGCGAAGCCCACTTCGAACAAATCAGACTGACGCACCTCCAGGGTGAAGCGGGACCATGCCCTCCTCCGGTTGGAGAGTGTGTACTTCGATTCCGCCCTATGGGCTTCGCCATCGTTCCAGAAGCAATACATCGTCCGCGCTTCTTCGGGACACTCGAACGCTCCGGGCGAGGTTTTACGGAGGAATATACTACGCACCGCCTCGCCGACTACCGGATGTTGCGCCTGCGCAGTGCCAAAGATCCAATAGGAAGTGGCGCTGGAAAGGCTGGCCAACTGGTGAGCGGTTGCGTGCGATAAATAATCCGAATCCAGCTCCGCGGTCATCAGTCTGCGGATTTTCGATGAGCCCAGATTTTCGTCATGAACCCAGTTACCGAAGGCGTTCAACTCCAACTGCGATGGCCGAGTGACTGCCCGTACGAGAATCGCTTCGAGGAATGGGCGCAATCCAGCAAAACTGATGGATTGGAGGGAGGAAGCGCGCGCAAACCGTTCCGCGAAATCGAGCAACCCTTCCTGTACGCCGGCAATCTCCTGAAGTTGAACAGCGGGCAGATGTTGTTGCCCTAGGATGGGAGTTCCCTCATCGTCATAACCGGTCGTCGAACCAATTGGGGACATCAGGCACTGTTCCAGCAACTCCGGCGAACGCATAAACGAGTGCGCGATGGACAGCGGTTGGCCATTCTCCGCCATAAACCCTTCCGCCGCAAAACCTCTTTTCTGGATTTTGCGAATCCCTGTGCCGGTGACGAAATAGAGGCCGTGCGTGCTGCAGGCAATTCCTTCGTGCTCAAAGATGGCTTGCAGGTGATTCTGAATGGTACCCGAATACCCAAGATCCACGATCGCGACTCGTTCCGGGAGATTCGGAAAGGAGTTTTTCAGATACCTCAGAAACTTGCCTCGCATGTTTGCCGACGCTTGCCGTGCCTTGCGCCGCAACGCAGGCGTGCCCGCGATTCGCTCTGCCAGATCCGCCACGGATCCGGCATGGATTAAGGTTTCTGCGTTCAAACCAGCTTCGGCGGGGTCGATTTCCAGAGGAACTAGCAACTCTTGCGCCGTCGCGGGGCGAGGCCGGGCAAGGTACTGCGCCAATTCAGCAACTTCTCCCTCAAAGATCGTGGAGCGAATCATTGCATACCGGGATGCAAAGAATTCGTGCGCAAGCAGATTCGGAGCGCAATGGGTCAGCACTTGTCTGAGGATTCTGCCTTCTCGCATTAGGCAGAGCGCGGTGTTCAGTCCCACTGATTCGCAACGTTCCCCCACCCACTTGCCAAAGCCGGCCATCAGAGGGCCTGCTACCAAAGATCCCCAGGAGCGAAAAGGGTCGGGCCAATTCTTCGCCGCCGTGACGCTTTGCGCTCTGACAGCGTTCAATCCCCCATCGCCCTCCGGTCGTGAAAAGCATACGGAGCGCTCACTTCGGGCGTTCGGCAATTCTGACTGCAAGGCATCCAGGTACGGCTTCGGATAGCGAGGCCGCCACAAAGTCTGCACGCCGAGGCGCGCGGGGCCCTTCACGTCCGCCTCCAGATTGTCGCCAATGTGAAGAATCTGAGTTGCTTTCACGCCGGCCATCCGGGTCAGTTCGGAGTGAAGACCGTGAACTTTCGGACGCCGGAAAGAGCAGGAGGTCAAAAGATAACGCGACATTCGCGGCAGAATGGCCCGCAGGTGGTTTTCGTCGAAGTACGTGTCCGAGACAAAGGCCACATCCATTCCGCGTGCCACGGCTCGGTCGATTAGCACCACGATATCCTGATCCGGGTGGGTGGATCGACGTTCCAACGCTAGTTCCTCGTCGATCACTGCTCGAATCGTGCCGGACCGTAGGAGACCGAGCGGGAAACATTCGTATATTTCCTCGAGAGTCACCTCACCGTTGCGGCCAACTTTGGTTCGAGCCTCTCGTTCTGCCTCAATTCGCTCACCGGCAAAACTGGTCGCCGAAACGTATGGGTATAAGAGGCCTTGCTGGACCAAATGATATCCGAGTGAATAAAACAAGTCTGTTGGTGCGGGAAATGTCCGCCACACGGTGGTATCGAACACATCTAGAGAGAGAAGTCGGTATTTCCCGCATTCAACAAGACGAACCGCCTCAACATCCGCTACAAACGTTTCGGCGTTACTCATCACTTCTCTATAAGCAACCAGGATGCCAGTAGGAACTTTTGTATAATCAACAGATTAGGATTGTGGCGCGACAGTGTTTCGAGCTTTGCGGCAAATTGGGTCAAACTCTTGGCTCGGCCTGCTCCAGCAGTGCCTGTTCCTGCTTCAATAGGCGCTTGGCGATCTGCAGAGCACGGTAGTAATCGCCACCTGCTACATATACGCTGACCTCCTTGAGGACTGCAGCCAAACTGGGGGCCGCCGTTACCACCTCCTGGGCTAAGTCCAGATAGAGCTGCTGAAGTTGGTCCTGCTTTGTGGGGTCCAAATAGAGCAACTGAACGGCAAGATAAAGATGCCCGCACGGCGTGCGGACTTTCTCCTCGGGAAGGATGTCGCGTTGACGCAAGACCGGCGCGGGCGTCTCTACCATCAAGTGAGCTGTGTGGCGGCCCGTATTCCGGATGACGGCGCCCCCCAGGATCATGCGTTCCTGCGATTTTAGTGTCAGCGCGAGGGCCATAGCTAAGATTCGGTGGGATACCGGAGCAGCATTATGCCGTGTTCTCTCCGCCGCAATCCTGGCATCCGGCCAACTGCTCCTTTTGCTGCTTGCGAACATCTGCCGCTAATCGAAGAACCTCCTCCGATGGCATCTGATAGAGAATATTCCCGGTCACGTGGTCCACCACCTTGACGACGGAACGCTTCGTCGAGGAATCATAGGCAAACTTTAAAACGTTGCCATTACTTTGGTTCCTTGACGAAAACTCTGTTCGGTTTAGGAGCAGTACGGCACGCAGAACGCGCGCAGCCTCTTGCTGGTTCGACTTCTCCGTGCTTAGCGACAAATTCTCGAAATGGACCGGTTGAACGCTAGTGAAATCGCTCATAAGGTTAGTTGCCGGAGCCTCTATTGGAGGAATCGGCACGCTCATGTGCTTTTAGGGAAAAGAATTCGACCTTAGAATCCGAATAGCGCACTACCGGCCAAAATACATACTTTCCAGGGCCGCCACTTCCGCTTTTCGCCGCCTACGTTCTTGCTCCAGACGGTACCAAACCCGTCCCAACACCAGCAACTCCGTACCCGACTTGGTTTCGCGCATCTGCTGCAGAGTGATTTCCTGCATGAATTGTAGTTCCGAAGAACTCATCTCCAGTAACGATTCGCGGTCTTCCGCGCAGGGACTTGCAACCTGCGCCTGTCTCGGCTCATAGTTCGGGTCGTCGCTGCGATAAAGGGCGTTGGTATTCATAGGTGACTCCAGCCAGAGTATCGGCCCACTCTCCACGAATTCCAAAAAGTTTTAGGAAACCTTTCGATTTATCCATTTGACTTTGTAAAACATCGTTGGCGTGTCGATACCCGGTCTGAAACACTCATGTCGTCTCTAACCATCAAGCCAATGGCTGTTGCGCCGTTCTCAGAAGCGTGGGGACTGCATAGTCTCCCTCCGTTTCCCGCGGCCGCTGCCCGGCTTCTACAATTGCTCGCTAAAGAGGAATTTGAACCTTCCGAACTGATGGCTGTTGTCAAGAGCGATCCTATGTTTGCGGCAGAGCTGCTCCGCACCGTCAATTCGGCGCGCTTCGCCAGGGCGCAGGAAATCTACGGCCTTCAGCACGCAGCCGCGCTGCTCGGGCGAGGGACCATGCGATCATTCGCGATTGCCGTTTCGCTCCGGCTGTACTTGGGCGGCGTTCTGCAGCGTGGCGCGCTTGCCCGCGTGTGGCGTCACTCGCTCGCTACTGCTGTCATATGCGAACTCTTGACCCCGGCAGAAGACCGTCGCAAGCAAAATGTGATGAAGGATGCGGCCTACCTCGCTGGACTTCTGCATGACGTCGGATGTCTGGGATTGATGGCTTTGCATCCCCAGGCCTATACAGAAGTCCTGACGTTGGCGGCCGAGCAGGCGGTGGAGCTTCGAAGCCTTGAGATCGAACGGTTCGGGGTGGACCACTGCGAGGCGGGTCGATGGATTGCTCACAAGTGGAAGTTCTCCCCCGAACTCCAAGACGTAACCCTATATCATCATGATCCTTTTCGGGGTGGTGATCCCCTTACGGTCCTTGAAGTCGTCAAGGTGGCAGCCAGCCTCGCCGATTCGTTGGGATGGGCTGTGGTGCCGTCCATGGTCCGAACGCCTGCGGAAGCAATGGCGTCGCTACCACCTCAACTTCACGGCATCATAAAGATCCATCCGGATGAAGTGCATCAGTTGGTTGCTGATGGGATCGCCATGTTCGAGCAGAGTGGGAACGCGCAGAATGCGCGGGATACAAGAAAAAGGGACAGATAAAGACATGATGATGATGGTCGGAATTCTCGTGGTCTTCGGCTCCATTTTGGCCGGGTATATGATGGAAAAGGGCAATTTGATGGTGCTGATGCAACCCGCCGAGTTAGTGATTATCGGTGGCGCCGCGGCTGGAACGGCTCTCGTCGCGAACCCTATGCGCGTGATCAAGGGTATTGTCAGCGGAGTGCTCAGGGCCTTGAAAGGTTCTCCATATAGCCGCCCATACTTTGTAGAGACACTAAAGATGCTCTATGAATTCTTCAGTCATGTGACAAAGGTAGGAGTTCAGGCCATTGAAGCCGAAGTGGACGCCCCTGAAAAAAGTCCGGTGCTCTCCAAATATCCAAAATTCCTTCAGGACAAATCCGCCGTCGCGTTTTTGTGCGATACGATCCGTACGTACTCGGCAGGCGCCATGAGCCATCACCAACTAGACCATCTGATGGAAATAGACCTTGAAGTTGTAGAGCACGAGGACCAGGCCCCAGTCCAAGCGCTTGCCACGGTCAGTGACAGCTTGCCTGGCTTAGGCATTGTGGCCGCGGTGTTGGGCGTCGTCATTACGATGAGCGCGCTGGGCGGTCCGCCTGAAGAGATCGGACATAAGGTTGCCGCTGCACTTGTAGGAACATTTCTCGGCATTCTGTTGTGTTACGGGGTCGTGGGACCAATCTCCGCGAACATGGCCAAGTGTAATGAGAGCCGCGCACAGTACTTCCAATGTCTTCGTCAAGGGATTTTGCCTTTCCTGCACGGTAGCCCTCCGATCCTGGCTGTGGAGTTCGCACGTCGATCCATACCAGCGGACTTACGTCCGACGTTCAAGGAATTAGAAGACACGTGTCGCGGCGCGAAGAAATAGGGCGACGCTATGTCAGCAGCCAAGCAAAAGGCCGTAGAGCCGATCATCATAATCAAAAAGGTTAAGGACCATGGCGGCCACCATGGAGGCGCCTGGAAGGTGGCGTATGCAGACTTCGTCACCGCGATGATGGCACTCTTCATCGTCTTGTGGCTGCTTTCTGCCAGTGAACAGGTGAAGAAAGCCGTTGGCGGTTACTTCCAGGATCCGTCCGGCGCCGGGAAGCTGGCCGGTACAACTTCCGCTGGCATCGGCGAGGCTTTGAAAGTGGAAGAAAACGACCTGAACGCTCTCAAAGAAAAGATCGAAAAAGCGATGAGTCAGCAGGTCCGGGACTTCGACAAACTGAAGGACTACGTTAATATTACAGTAACGGAGGAGGGCTTGCGCATTGAGCTTCTGGAGAGCGCGGCCGGCATCTTTTTTGGCAGCGGCAGCCCAGTGCCTTCACCTTTAGGCGGGGACCTCTTCGCGAAATTGGCTGAACAATTGGGCGTCTTACCGAACCTGGTAGTAATTGAAGGACACACGGATGCGCGTCCCTACTCACGCGTGGGCGAGTACTCGAACTGGGAGCTGTCTACAGACCGAGCCAACGCTGCTCGGCGACTGATGCAGCAGCATGGCCTTCGCATGGATCAGGTGACTCAGGTCCGTGGCTACGCGGACCAGCAACTACGCAAGCGAGATGCTCCCGAAGATCCTTCCAATAGACGCATCTCGATCCTGGTCCGGAAGATTGACAACGTGATCACGAAGAGACCTGAGGGGCCGGCCGGCGAACAGGCGGGAGGCGAAAAGCCTAAGGAAGAAACCGCGGAAGTTCGTCACTAACGCTATTCGAGTACCACCTGATTTCCGCCGGCCTCCCGCGCAACAAGGGAGCGCTCTTCAGCTCGGCGTAATGCGTCGGCAGGCGCATCGCGTGGATGAATTAGCGTTCCACCGACGGAGACTGTCACCTTCACGGGTTCTCCCCACCAGCGCATTCGGGCTGATTGAATCAGGAGGCGAATTCGGTCCGCCACGTCCTGAAGACTGCTGAGAGAAGCAGTCGCTACAGAGGCAAGGAAAACACCGTCCTTGAGTTCCCGGCTGGCGTCGCCGTCCTTCAGGCAGACGGCCGTTGTCCGGTCCACCAGATCCCGTACTTTCTCAGATGCTTCCGGTCCGAAGCGCTTGACGATGTCTTCAAACGCGTCAATCTGAATGATCAGGACTCCGCCCCGGCGGGATTCGTGCTGCTCAAGCAGATTCGCCATCCCTTCGCGCTGCGCCTCGGTACGTGCTATGGATCCTGCCGGGAGCGTGAATAGGTGAAGCAATCCCATGGGCTCCCCGTTTAACCTGGAGACCGGAAGGCGCCGCACCAATACTGGCACCGAGTGACCATCCTTGTGCCTCAGAAAATAATTGCCCGGCGTGTCGATGCCCGTTTCGATATGCCTAGTTGCTTGACCGTCCGGATCGCTCAGAAAGAAAACGTCTTCCGGGTGCTGCGCACAGACCGCCTCGGCGACAGAGAATCCAGTAATCTGTTCAGCTGCGCCGCTCCAGAAACGCACCGTGCCGCGTAGGTCCGTGAAACACATCCCATCGGGAAGAGCCTGCAGCAATGCTAAATGGATTTCTTCTGGAGTTTCATGGTTCATGATGTCAATCTGCCAGCCTCGTGCTCGCGCTTGCCGAGCGCCTGGATCGCAAATGCCCTTCGTTGGCCTGCGGGTACAATGAACCCCGTGTAGGCTTCGGCCCCGTTGATATGCAAGGACAAAGGGGTCGTTACGGTCTGAGACAGACCCAACACGTCGCCCGGCTCCAAATCTGCCAGGTCACTTATCTTAATAGTTGTCCCCGTCAATACGGTTTCGACGCGAACCTTTCCTGTCTGAACTCGCCGGAGGATCTGTTTGCCGTCGCCCATTTTTCGTAAAACTGGCCCCGATACCTCATCCGCGCCAAATTCTTGGCGCCGGGGGCGTGCAAATCGTGCCGGCACAGTAAGGCAAATGAAGCCACTCAGTCCCTCACCATTTACAGCAAACTCTACCAGCGCAATCCCTTCCTGCCCCACGATGCCCACTGTGCTAATTTCACTTAGTACGGACTCCAATGCAAAACTAGGCCCGTCCTCGGGCCACGTTTCGCGCAGATATTTTAGCACCAAATGGAACAGTCGGTCCAGCAACCGCCGCTCGATCGCGGTTAACTCCCGCGAAGCAGCCGAAGGTGTCTCTTCGTTGTCTCCCAAGAGTCCCGCGAGTGCTGAAAATACTAGCGATGGGGCCAATTCCACAGTTCCTATTCCTGGGTGCGGACTCAGGCTCGTGACCAGAAGGCAGGTGGGAGTCTTCGCTTGCGCGCAATATTCAGCCCACGTTATATGGCGGACGTTCTGCAACATTACCGAAGTCGGCTTACGGAGGTAAGCCGAGAGTCCCGTGCCCAACCTCCGGGCACACTCTTCCTGAAGGTTTCTGAACTCGCGCATGTTTGCGCAGGGTTGGGTGGCCATTTGGCGAAAATCGAAATCTGTGATGTTAGAGGAGTTGGGTTCCATGGAGCTCGTTCCATCCCTTATGCAAGCCGATCACCATATAGTCCTTCCCCGCGACTGCCGAATACCCCGTAAGTGAAAAAGTTTGAGTTTCCACTCTCTCGCGTAACGAAGTGGTCTATTCAGAAACTGTCGGTTGAACAGTTGGCACTCCTGCGCCTTCTCCAGGAGCTTGCTGATCTGGACCAACGCTTGCTCGAACTCCGTGAAAAGGCAACCGAAAGCCAAATGAAACTACAGACCCTACCGGTGGTCACCGGCTATGAGCTGCAGACGCTGGTCAGATTCATGCATTCGCTGGTTCAGGAGCGGGACCGCTTGCAACCAAGCCGCAAAACACTGTTCGCGAAAATTGAAAGGCAAAGGCAACAAGTTGTCGCCGGTCACCGCAGCGTTCGTCTGCTTGAGAACCTAGAAGTACGACGCAGATCGGAATGGACTCTTGAGTTGTCCAAGGAAGAAGACGCGCTCGCATCGGATCTCTTCCTCGCAAAACTGGCTCGCGAATCACGCGAGGTAACTGCTAGGTCCGCTGAACTCTGAGAGGAATCATGGCTGGCGCACTCGCAACACAAACAATACCAACACTCCGCAAGGCAGCAATTCTCCTGATTACGCTGGGCGAAGAAGCCGGAGCAGAATTGATGCAGCAGCTGTCTAGATCTGAGGTAAAACGTCTTTCGGAGGAGATCTCACACCTCGATGAGGTGAACGGCGACCAGATTGAGATAGTTCTGCGAGAGTTTTACCAACGGAGCACCGATGCGCGTGACGCAACCAAGGGCGGTATGGATTTTACGCAGCGGATGCTCAATCGAGCCCTCGGCGTGGATAGTGCGAAGAAGCTGCTGGCGGAAGTGGCCGCGCCGGCCGCAGCCGCATTTGCGATGCTTGAGCCACTGGTCAAGTCCGATGCGGCTCAGGTAGCACGGTCTCTCATCGGCGAACATCCTCAGACAATCGCTTTGATCGTTTCTCATTTACCGCCCGCTCAAGCGGTTTCACTGCTCTTAGCGTTGCCCGTCGAAACGCGCATAGAAGTTGCACTTCGGATGGCGAAACTGGAAGACATTGACCCTCAGGTGGTTTCTCAGATTGCACAAGCCGTCGGGGAGAGATTCGGTAAGCAAGAGGCTGTCAATCGTGAGGCGTACGGCGGAATCCGGAGCGTCGCGGACCTCTGCAACAGACTGGACCCCAGCATCAGCCAAGAGATCCTCCAAGGTATTGAATCATCCAGCCCGGAAACCGCGGATCGCGTCCGCAAGGTCATGTTTGTTTTCGACGACGTAGTCAAGTTGGACGACATGGCTATGACGGAAATCAACAGCCGCGTGGAACGCAAAACCGTCGTCCTCGCACTGAAAGGCACTAGCGACCAAATCAAAGAGCATTTCACCAAGAAAATGTCCAGCCGCGCTCGTGAGATGCTGCTGGAAGATTTGGATGCGTTGGGACCCGTAAAGATCAAGGATGTGGAAGAAGCTCAACAGGAAGTGATCGCAGTTATTCGCCAACTGGAGCAGGAGGGTGTGATCTCTGTGCGAGCCTCGTCCGACAGCGGAGGTGGCGATGGTTATGTCGCCTAGTTCTCGCCCGCAAGTTCTCCTTTCTCTGGTGGTTTACTTCTCGGCTTCGGGCAACGCAGCGGCACCATCGATAAATGCGGAAGAGCGGGCGCGCAGTGGGATGGCGGCCTCTGTACGCCGGCAGCTCGCGTCCGTCAATGTTCAAGTCCGGTCGCAGCGGCTACATCAAGGGGTGCAGTCGCAGCGAGTGCAAGTGGCGCGGTCAAGTGCTCCTATTGTCTGGGATCTATCTTCAGTCGTCGCGCCGAAGTTGGTCCGCACCGCTTGCGTCCCAGTGCCCGCCGGCGAGCTCTATCCGCAGATTGAACGCGCTGCTTCCCAACAGCGTGTTTCACCCGACCTGCTGCGCGCTGTCGCGCACGCAGAGTCCGGCTTTATACCCTGCGCTGTTTCCGCCAAGGGCGCCTTAGGTCTAATGCAGATTATGCCAGCAACCGCCCGGGATCTAGGACTCTCGAATCCAATGGACGCGCAGCAGAACCTCTCAGCGGGAGCTAAGTATCTGCGCCAATTGTTGGATCGGTATGGCGGCGATGTACGATTGGCCTTGAGTGCCTATAATGCAGGGCCGGCTCGAGTGGATCAATATCGGGGTGTGCCGCCGATCGAAGAAACCCGCAGTTACGTGGCGCGGATTCTTTCCGAATTCACCAGCAGCGAGCCTACTTTGGAGATGCAGCCGATTCCGATTCCTTAGGCGATCCGGACCAGCTTTGAAGCCTGTCTGGGCGACGTAACGGACAGCACGGTTTCATGGCGTTGCCGTTTTACGGCGTACAGCAGTTGGTCCGCGCGTTCAAATAGTTCATCTGACGATTCTCCCGCCCGATACTCCGCGGTGCCGATCGACGCCGAGACGGCGAACCGACTTACTTTGCCGTACCGCTGCAGCATGAACTCCCCAAATACTTTTGTTTGGATTTGCTCTGAGCGAGCTTGCGCGCCTGCCAAATCGACGTCTTTCAAGAGAATGACAAACTCGTCACCCCCCCATCGGCCGATGGCATCGCCTCCGCGGACGGCACCCGCCAGACCGCTCGCTACTGCCTTCAGCAGTCGATCCCCTTCGGCATGTCCAAATCGATCGTTCACCGCTTTGAAGGAGTTCAGATCCAGCAGCACCAGACAAAATGGTATCTTTCGTTCGATCGCCTCGTCGATAATGCGCACTAATAGCCGTCGGTTACCCAGCCCGGTTAGCGGGTCTGTCTCGGTAAGGGCCTCAGCTGCTTTTAGGCGCTCTTCGATCTTTTGCATCTTGCGAGTCAGAGCTTCCGCATGCTGTTGACTTTCATCCTGAATACGGCGCGCGACTGCATTCAATTCAGCCACACGGCTCGCCATTTGACAACGGATTTCCACGACGCTTTCCAGACACGAAGTTTGTTCAACTCTGGCGGCAAATTGAGTAATCTCCTCGGCATGTGTATTTCCGCTTCGAATCATTGCTGCCCCAGCTTCGGCGGTCACTCGGATAACCCTCTTAAATTCCTTCTCCCGCAGACTTCGCCCTTCCAATAGAGCTTGTGTGAAGCCATCCAACGTCTGTTTGGCGACAGCTCCCTGTTCCTTAATCAATCGAGACTTGGAACTGGGACTTAGGGCTTCGCGAATTGCATAAAGCTGTTCCCGCACCGGTGTGGGCTGTTGGTCGCTCAGTCGCACCACGGCGCCTTCTACGGAGCACAGGATCGCCATATAATTGTCGTACCAGGCCCGCAGGCGTTCCTGCGTTTCAAACATTGCACGGATTTTGCCAGCCAATGTGGACATATGGAATTAATCGGCTTGGTGCTGAAAAGCTTTATAACTACAACCGGCTGCTCAAAAGGTCCGAGCCCAACCTTCTTCAGCCCAATCCTCGTCCTTCCGCCCAATCCTCGTCACGTTTTGGACGGGAGGTCAAGATTGTGCCGCAGACTTGACGCCAAACACCAGATTCGACAGGGGTGCCGTCGGCGCTGAAACTGCTCTTTCGAAGTTCATGTATAACTTCTTCTCACCAATATTCGTGATGACGGGCATTGCTCGTCGTCTTCGTGAGTTCGAGGCGCGAAGAAGGTTCTCGCGAATCAGTCGCCGCCTCGGCGAAATGGAGCCGGGAATCAAGCCGCAAGAGCGGGCTTCATTTCTCGCGCTTCCAGGGACACGAAATCAACGGCTACGACCGCTCGGCGGAGGCGATCTATCATGATTTCGCCCACAGGCAGTTTGCCCCTGCAAATTAGCACATCAGCGCCTGATCCGTCCCGAAGAATGAGCCTGAATTCCTCAGCAACATCTTCCAATTCGGCCAATTCATTTGCACAACAGCTGGCAGCAACCATCGAGGGATTCTTGAACCAAACGCCACAAGGATCCCATCTGCAGATTAATATTGCGGCCTCCGGCAGCCAGAGTGGGAGCTCTCACCAGTTTGTTGTTACTATCACGGATCCAGACAAGGCGGTAGCGGGAGAGACGCCTGTGCCAGTCGCGCCAACAAGCGCGGCGGCAGTGGGCGGCATGATGTACTCCGGGACCGTGGATGCAGCGACTCAGCCGAAAGTCAGCATTGCGGTACCGCCGATCACAAACGAAACTGACGCTTACTGGGCCCAGCAGCCTAAAGAGGTTCAGGTGCTCCGGACAATCGACGACCTCAAAGAACGGGTGGAAAAGGGCAAAGAACTGGCCCAGAAGGGGTATCTTGTCGATTATGACATCATGATCTGGAGGCAGGACCCTTACATGACCATGCGCATCCGCGAAGGCGAAGGGTACACTTGGACGCCTGCGATGGGCCAGCCCGGGGTTACACTTCCTGCCGGAATTGCATTTCCTGGAATGACAGGGTATGATGCCGGTCATCCTTTGGCGGGTGCGATTCGGGTCTCAACGGACTTTGCCAAGGGGTTGGAAGATACCAGTCCTTGGTACGGCCCCAAATCACCTGCAAATGGCTAGGGAAGGTTTCCCGCAAAACGAGAGTGAAATTCGAGCTGCGCTATTTAGGACACACCGTCTAATCAACGCAAAATCGATAACAACAGAGCGTCCCTGATGAACCCCAAGTATCGGTCACTTGTCGACAGCTTGCCCAAAATGTCCCCGCTTACGATGCGGATGCTCCGCGTCTTATCGAAGGCGAGTTGTAGCATTGGCGAACTGGCGGACATCGCGGAGAGAGATGCTGCACTCTCCGCGCGAATTCTCAGGACCGCCAACTCGGCGACATTTGGGCGTTTTCAGCCAGTTACTTCACTTCGCGATGCGATCTCAATCCAGGGAGTTGGCCTGCTACGGAAGTTTATTGTCGGCGCATCCATCACAAATCTGTTTTCCCGCACGAATACCTCGCGGTTGTTCTCCATTCTTCGGTTCAACCTCCATTCCCTTGCCACAGCCACTCTGCTGGAGTTGATGACAGACGAGATCCCGGTTGAGAACTCGGACCAGGCGTTCGTGGCTGGGATGTTACACGACGTGGGGGAGTTGCTGATTGCCCTCAACTGCCCAAGCGAGCATGAGCAGATCCTGGCACTCAGAGCCGTGAGCGGAGATCCTCAAATGGAATGCGAGCGTAAGATCCTGGGGATCGACCACGCCGAATTGTCCGCTATGGCCACAACGCGCTGGCAACTCGATGATGCACTCACCAAGGTCGTTGCGAATCATCATCAAGCCGAACTCCAGAACGGATTCGGGGACCTCAAATTGAGTATAGCCCTTGAAAGAGCGGATGGATTTGTCAACTCCCTTGGCCTGTCTATTTTGCCGCCAAATGCTGAGAGCCTCGCGCAGTTCGATCTAGAGTTTCCCGAATTTGCCCTTCCCAAAGAGCGATTACTCAAACGGTTTGAAGGAGAGTGGTCCAAGCTCAACGATCTGTTCCAGTGATCCGTGCCGACGTTGCTCGCCAAGATGGCGAACTCATTTCCTATGGTTTACCAGGAAGTGTCTATGCTGATAAATAAGGTGGTGTGGAAGCCACGGTTAGAATGTTCGGACCTGCTCATAGTGGACGTTTAAACGGCAAGAGCTGAATACGCCGCGCACGTCCGCTCTGCAAAACGCCGATGGGGAGCCCGTGTGTTTAGGACGCGAATTGTGGAAAGCAAAGAGCATTTCCACGCCCGACCTCCTGGGTCACAAAGTGTTACTCTGACGCGGTGGATGACTACTTCCAACAAATCCGCCGCGGCACTACCTTGCCAAGCCAATCGGTTAGGCAACTTGCCGAACTAGGTTTTGTTACGATTCCAGGAACAGCCTCAGGCGATCAACTCAACCAACTAACTGCGGCGTATGACGAAGTGATGGTCGCGGCGTCCGGAGCAAAGGTTAGTATCGGAAGCACCACGACCCGCTTGTTAGATTTGCTCAATCGCGGGTCCGTGTTTGACCGCATCTATCTCTTTCCACCGCTCCTTGAGGCGTGCGGTCACTCCATCGGAGGACCCTTCAAACGCAGTTCGTTCTTAATGAGAAGCCTCAGAGCGGGAACGCCCGCTCAAGAGCTGCACGCCGCGGCTCTGACGATGCGTCCTTAGTTGGATTCATACTCATACTCGATCCTTTTCGGGAAGAAAATGGAGCGATCCGCCTGGTATCCGCGTCGTATACCTGCGATCTTCCGTGTGATCACCTCTCCGGCACAAAGGGGAAATATTTAGGCGAAGTGTGGGCGTGCGGACAACCCGGTACGATGAATGTCTTCAAGGGCGCAATCTGGCATGGCCACGCCGCGAATGTCACCTCAGATGAGCGCCGGTCCATTCTGAAGGTTACTTTGTTCGGCGGAGCGCGTGGTCCGGATTCGACTTTCGCAATTACCTGCTCTCCACGGCTCGCGGCCGCATGAATCCCTTTTCGCGCTATCTATAGGCACTTGACGAAGAGCCACAGTAGACGAAGACCGAAGAGCGGTTCTCGATTCCAGCGGCGCTCACCACTCATATCAGTACGACACCGCGTGTGCGGGCAAGCATCGCGGCGTAGTGTTACTCTTTTTCAAAGGAGAAATACTGATGCACAGAGCTATACTCCCTTGCGCTTGCATTTTTGTCCTGTCCCTGACGGCCTGTACGCAAGCGCCGCTGCCTCCTGCGCCTGACACGCGTGCCGCGGATGAAAAGGTGCTTCGTGATCTGGACGCTTCGTCGCTGGCCGCTTGGAAGAGCAAAGACGCGGACAAGGTGGCTGCGTTTTATGCCGACGACGCTACCGTCGTGCTGCCGAATGCTCCCGCGATTCGGGGCAAGGAGGCAATCCGTAGCGGCCTGAAGGACGCCTTTACCGACCCGAATTTCAAGCTGGACTTCAGCGCAACCGGAGCCGAAGCTGGTCTAGGTAGCGACATCGGGTATGTGAAGGGCACGTATGCGGTAACCGCGAGTGACGCGAAGACCAAGGCGCCCATGCTGGAAAAAGGCAACTACCTGATTGTGTATAAGAAGCAGGCGGACGGTTCGTGGAAGATCCTTAACGATTTCGCCAGCCCCGAGGCTCCCGCGGCGAGGGCCGCGAAGTAAGCGCGTTACTCGCTATACTGGGCCGAATCCGATGGACTTTTGGACACAACACGGATTGCTGTTCCTGCTGGGATGCGCGTTCTTCCCTCGTATCACCATGCTGTTCTTCTCGGGCATCTCGTTCGGGTTGTGGTACATCCTCGGGTGGATTTTCGCGCCCCACCTGCTGGTGGCCATCATCGCGACCGGAATGTATTGGGATACGAATCCGGTGCTGGTGATCCTAGCCTGGGCGTTTGCGTTCGGCGGGACCGGCGGGGAGGCGAAAGTCGCACACAGCCGGACACGCAGGAAATCAAGCGATTAGGTTTGGGCTTCCCGTTTACGCGAAGGTCAGTGCGCAGGCCTGATGACGTACTTCCCGGCCCCTTTGAAGAACCGTCATGCGCCACTTTGGATCACTGGGATTGAACGCCTCCAGCAGCGCCCTCTTGGTGGGATGGCGGAGTTCCCGGGGCCCGGTTCCTGGCGCCGCTCTGCCGCTGTGAAGATGCCACCGGTTTTCCGCGCGCAGGGCGTCTACAATTCTGAGGGAGTTGTAGGTGCCGAACTCGTGCGAGGCAAAATGAATCTTGGCTCGCGGGAATGACTTGACGTACATATCCTGTTGCGCTCCTCGAACTTCATAGGCAACACCCTCTTTGTTGAGGACCTCCACCCGATCTCCGAACACGGCACGCATATTTTGAATGATGTCCGCGGGGCCGGCTTTCGAATCGACAAGCAACCGATCGGTAGCAAATCTTCCGAGCCCGGTATGGACATCGATGGCGACGATACGCTCGCTCTCCGCGAGGCGTTCCTGGAGGAAGGCGCGAAACTTTGAGGGGCCTTCTTCCAGGGCGTTGCCACAATAAAACAGGCCGCCGGGGTTACGGTCCTGACCGCTGGCTATAGCCTGACGCACGCTCGGCATGCCATGGCGAAGAACCAGCCACGCGGCGCGCAGGTAGAATCCGTCGCTGCTGGGCGGAGTGGCAGGATTGAGAAGTGAATTCACTGCCTCCCAGTACCGCAACTCCCCAATCGCAAAGTCGCCATCGTCGCGGAAATTCCGATTGAGGTCGACATTGTTTTCGTTGAACCTGCGCAGCCAGGCCATTCCGTATGGGTTGAGAGCGTGTACCAACACAATGGCCGAATCCTCCCGCAGCGTGGGCATGCCCTCTTCCAGCCATTCCAGTTGGATGGCGGAGCCAGCGAAGGCCTCCACTCCGTGCAAGCCGGAAGAATGGACAAAGATACGACGCGGTTGGGGAGATCCGAACCATGCGATGTCAATCGTCAGATCCTCGCCATCGGGCCCTTTTGCCGCGATCTCCAGCGAAATAAGATGTCCTTGTGTGCGGCGGGTGGCTTCGCGAAACCGGTCCCTGGCCATTCCGTAATTTGTCGAGAAGTATTGGAGGCTGGGGAATCGGTCGGCTTCGTCCATTGGGTCGATGGTATCTAAAGTATCACTGCCTGTGCTCCACGCCTTCGTACGACTGGGAGCGTTATTCTGAAGCCAAGAGGGAAGCATGATGACAGGTACCGAAGGAACTCCAGAATCCGTCGAGGACAATCTCTTAAAGCGGCGCTTCGAAATGGCGACACCCCTCGGAATTGCTTTTTTGGACTATCGCCTGGAAGGGCAGACGCTTTACCTGATTCACGCCGAAGTACCCAGAGCGGCGCGAGGACAAGGAATCGGCGGGCGGCTGACCTCTTCAGTTCTGGAGTCTGCCAGAGCGCGGGGATTGAAAGTGGTTCCCATGTGCGGCTACGTGGCGGCTTTCATGGCGGGAAACCCCCAATATGCCGATTTAAGGGCCTGATTCCCCAGGACGTCTAAGGCGCGCCTCTGTCGTACCTCGCCCGCTGTACTGCGGCGCCAAAAAATAGCGCTGGCCAAATCCAGGACCTTAGCACTTACGTACTCCCAGCAGGGGCTACTAAATACGCCCTGGAGAAAATGCCTGTGACTATGAAAAAACTACTCTCTATTGCACTAACCGGCTTGATTTTCGCGACTCGACCGTTTTCTGTCGACGCCGCCAGCCATCGTGAGGCTCCTATAACCGCGTTGGATCAGAAGGCCGACATCACGGATTGGTACACCTTTGTGGATCCAGAACGCCCTGACCGGGTGGTGATGATCCTGAACGTGGACCCGTTCCTGGAACCTTCCAACGGTCCTAATTATTTTCCATTTGATCCCGGCATCCTCTATGAGATGAAAGTTGATAACAACCGCGACGGCGTGGAAGACGTCACTTTTGAGATTCGTTTTCAGACCGAAATTCGCGCTCCCGGCGTGTTCACGGGCTTCGTCGGCGGACTGCTGGGAATCCCGGCGATCAGTGCGCTGGATGGACCAGGTTCAGAGGGATTGAACCTCCGTCAAACCTACACTGTGACCATGGTGAAGGGGAACACGAAGACGGACATTGCGAACGGCAAAACGCTGTATGCCGTACCATCCAATGTTGGACCCCGCACCATGCCCAACTATGAAGCGCTGCGGGCCAAAGGCGTGTATAACCTGCCCAATAACATCAGCGTTTTTGCCGGCACGGTGGCGGACCCCTTCTTTATCGATCTGGGCGCGGCATTCGATTCGCTGAACTTCCGCCAATCGGCGGGGGGCGGGGTCCTGCGTCAGTCGGACGATTCCGATGATAGCCGCAACATCGCGCCGAATGCGTTGGCGGGCTTCAACGTCAACAGCATTGCGCTCTCGATTCCCATGACGATGCTGACCGCGGACGGAAAAACCCACACGGCCGGCGAGAAAAACGCTGTTATTGGCACGTATGGAGCCACTTCGCGCCAAAACGTCTCGGTGCTGCAAAACGGAGACAAGATCAGCGGTAAATTCGCACAAGTGCAACGGATGGGAAATCCTCTGGTGAACGAACTGTTGATTGGGACCGGTTCCAAAGACAAGTTCAGCATGGATGATCCGAAGAATGATTCGCAGTTCGCGGCATTCGTGGTGGATCCTCTGCTGGCTAAGATTTTCGCCTCCATCGGGATTCCCGTACCTCCGGCTCCACGCTTGGACCTGCTGCCGCTGGTAACCTATGCCCCTCCCATCTGCCCGGCATGTGGGGCGGGTGACACAGGCGCGGTGGCGGACCTGCTGCGAATTAATCTTGGCATTCCGGCGACTTCACCCCTGGCCGCAAAACGCCTGGGTGTTCTAGCGGGAGACTTTGGAGGCTTCCCGAATGGACGCCGTCTCAATGACGATGTCACTGACATCGCAGCTCGCGTGGTGGCGGGAGCGTTGGTCGGTCAGCGCTTTGATACGCGGATCGGCGATGGCGTAAATGCTCCAGCAGTGCAGCCGTCCTCGAAGTTCCCCTTCGTGGCTCCTGCATACAGCGGTCGCGATAGCGCCCACTCCGGTCCTGGGCAGGGTGGTTGTCCCACCTTGTTCCCGAACGGAATGTGCCCCGTTCAGTAGTTTGTATACAAGGGTGGCTCCAAGAGCGGGGCCACCTTCTTTTGGAACTTCTTAAGGAATTTATGCGCACCATTGCTTTGTTTACCTTCTTGACGCTTGCCAGCTCCGGCTTCGCCGCCGAAGCAACGCTGACGGAATCCCCGGCTGAACGCTCCATTCGCAAGGCCCAGGAGCAGATCGAAAAAACTCCGGACCATGTTCCATACCACAACAGTCTCGCGATGGCCTACGCCAGGCGCGCGAGAGAAACTTCGGACGTCGCTTTTTACAAAAAGGCTGAAGATACCTTGACGCGCGCCTTGGAACTCTCCCCTGGCAATTTCGAGAGCCAGAAAGTCCAGGTGTGGCTGATGTTAGGGCGGCATGAGTTTGCCCACGCCGCGGAAGCCGCCAAGGCACTGAACAAACAAACACCGGATGACCTGACGGTCTACGGTTATCTTGCAGACGCAAATGCCGAACTGGGTAACTATGCGGCCGCCATCGATGCCGCGCAGTGGATGTTGAACCTTCGTCCCGGCAATATACCCGGTCTCACTCGTGCCGCTTACCTGCGCGAACTGCACGGTGATGTATCGGGAGCCATCGACTTGATGCAGCGGGCCTACAACGCGACGCCGTTCCAGGAAGTCGAGGATCGGGCGTGGCTATTGACTCAAGTCGCGCATTTACATCTGCTCTCCGGCAACCTGGAGCAATCCGAATCTTACGCGACGGGAGCGTTGGACTTGTTTCCTGGCTACCATTACGCGTTGGGCACGCTGGCCCAGGTTCGCGAAGCGCAGCACCGTTTTGATGACGCTGTCGCCCTTGAGGAGCAACGCTACAAGGCTTCTCCCCATGCCGAGAACCTGTATGCGTTGGCTATGGCGTTGTCACTCAGTGGCCGCACGGAAGCCGCGCAGAACGCATTCGCAAACTTTGAGAAGGCCGCGCTGGCGGAATCAAGCTCCACTGATAATGCGAACCATGAACTGGTGGCGTACTATAACGACGTCGCTGGCCAACCCGAAAAAGCTTTGCTGATAGCGACCGCGGAACTGGATCGCCGTCACGACATCTTCACCAGAGATGCCATGGCGTGGTCGCTCTCGCAATTGGGACGATATGAAGAAGCCGAAGCCGGCATGCGACAGGCGTTGGCCACCGGCGTTTCCGATGCGCGGCTGCTGTACCATGCCGGAGCGATTCAGCAGCATCTCGGCAATCGCACGGAAGCGGAGCGCCTGTTGCGCGCCGCGGCTCTGCATCATTCGCCTGAAGCCACGGCCGCGCTTTCGGTAATGCGCTAGAGACGTGCGCCAATCGGCGGGGGAGTCAGACGGAGAGAGGGTCGGGCCGCAAGCGCCCGGTGCCGTCTCCGAAGTTGTCGATCCGCACGCCCGCTTTGTCCAGCAGGGTGAGCAGTAAATTACACATCGGAGTGTTGGCCGGGTAGTTGTGGTGATAACCGCTTTTCACCCGCCCCCCCAGATTGCCCGCCAGCAACGTGGGTAAATCGAAATGGCGATGCAGATTTCCGTCGCCCATGCCGCTGCCATACAGCATCAGGGAATGATCCAGCAGGGAACCATCGCCATCCGGCGTGGCGGCCATCTTCTCCAGGAAATAGGCGAAGAGCGCCGCCAAATGGATATCGATCTTGGCTTTCTTGGTGATCAAGTCAGGATCGTTGCGGTGATGGGAAACGGCGTGGTGCTGATCCGGAACCCCGATGAACGCAAACGTGCGGCTGCTGAGCTCGCGCGCCATGATCATGCTGAACACCCGCGTGGTGTCGGTGCGGAACGCCAGCAGTTGCAGATCGAACATCAATTTCGTGTGCGCATCGAATGTGTCCGGGATATCCGTGGGGCGCTCCGCCAGTTCGATCTCATCGGAAGGTTGCGCTTCCGGGCTCTTGGCGCGGATTTCCAATTCGCGAACCGAGTCAAGGTACTCGGTCAGCTTGGTTCTGTCGCCGGGCCCCAGCGTGTTCGAGAGTCGACCGACTTCGTTGGCGATCGAATCCAGAATGCTGCCCGTATTCTTCATGCGGGCGCGCCTGGCTTCCGCGCTACCGCCGTCGCCGAAGAGACGCTCGAAGATGACGCGCGGATGGGTCTCAGTGGGATTCGGCGTAGTCTCATTGCGCCATGAGATGGTGTTGATGTAGAAACAATCGCCGGAATCGCAAGCGCCTTGCGTGGGGTAATCCACCGACATTTCCAGGGACGGTAGGCGCGTATCGCGGCCAACTTGGCGGGCGATCAATTGATCCGCTGTTGTCGCCAGCCGTACTTCCACACCCGGGCGCGTGCGGTCATAGGCATGCACGCCGGTTAGCCACGCCGCCGACGCGCGTGGATGATCGCCGGTGCCATCGCCGAAGGTGTCCGCTTGCGTGTGCGCCAGTCCGCTGATCACGCTGATGCTGTTTCTCACCTTCGCGAAAGGCTGCAGGATCGGCGGCAGTTCAAAGTCGCGCCCCGTAGTCGCGGGAATCCATTGTTTTTGGATCACGCCATTGGCGTGATAGAGGAAGCCGAAGCGCATCGGCGCGGGAGACATCGCCACCAGCGCCGGCGCCATGGCGTCCAAAAACGGCAGCGCCACAGCGGTCCCCAGACCTTTCAGCATTGTCCGCCGAGAAAGAGCTTTCCTGGTAACGAACATCGTCGCCTCCTTCTGAATCTTACCTGACTATTTCCTTGCCCGGCGCCTCGCGCATACGGAACGGCTTGCTCTTGACCACTCCCAAGACAAATGATGCAAAGGTGTAGTTGCCCGGCGCGGCGCCGCGCACGATGGCGCGTACGGACGGCGCATCGTAATACTGCAGGTTGCGCCCTACGGCATACATCAACAAGCGTTCGGCCACGGTGGAATAGAACGGCCCTGGAGTGCGCACCAATTCCTTCTTCAATCCACTGGCGCCCTCAAAGCGCGTGCCGCCCGGGAACGCCCCGGAGGAATCGATGGGTCCCCCGTCATCGGCGTCGCGCCATTTACCGGTGGCGTCGAAATTCTCCAGCGAAAACCCGATGGGATCCATGCGCGCGTGACAGGACGCGCAAACAGGGTTGGCGCGATGCTGTGTCATAGCTTGCCGCATGGAAAGTAATTTCCCTGGCTCTGAGCTTTCGACCTTCAATGCAGGCACATCCGGCGGCGGCGGAGGGGGCGCAGCGGACAAGAGATTTTCCAATACCCACTTGCCGCGCAAAACCGGCGAGGTTCGATTCGCGTAGGATGTGATCGTCAGCAGACTGCCCTGTCCCAGAAGCCCTCCGCGAACGCTGTCCGGAGGGAAGGTAACCTTGCGGAAGTAGCTGCCCTGAATTCCTGGAATTCCATAATGCCGGGCAAGCCGATCATTCAGGAAACTGTAGTTTGCCGTCAGCAGTTCCAGCACGCTGTGATTCCCACCCAGCACACTGTCCAGGAACAACTCCGTCTCGCGCTTCATGGCGGCTCGGAGAGTTTGATCGAATTCCGGGAACAGGATTTCGTCGGGATCCTTTGCATCGATGTCGCGAACGTAGAGCCACTGCGCGGCGAAATTGGTGACCATCGCCGCGGAACGCGGATCGGCCAGCAGGCGGCGTGTTTGCTGCTCCAGCACCAGCGGATTCGCCAAGCGTCCGGAGATGCCGGCTTCGAGCAGCTCCGCATCGGGGATGCTGCTCCACAGGAAGAACGAGAGCCGCGAGGCCAGCTCGATGGGCGCTATGGGACCCGTAACGGCCGGAGCGTGCTCGATTCGGAACAGGAATTGCGGGCTGACCAGCAGCCGCTCCAGCGCACGTTGAATGCCGAGATCGAAGTTTACCTCGGCGCGGCCCGCAGTGTAGAACGGCAGCAGGTCCTGCAGGTCCGCCTCAGCGACGTTGCGGCGATAAGCGCGTTTGGCGAGCGCGGAAAGAATCCGGCGCGCGCACGGCAGCTCCTGTACGGGCGTGGCAGGCTTACAAATAAAGATACGGCCGCGGCTAGGCGAATCGCCCGCTGCTGTGACGTCGTAGGGACCCGAAATGGTCGCCGATGCGATGGCGGGAAGCGTTCCCCGGCTTCGCATGCGAGGGCGCAGAGTCGATTCGTCGCGGACGTCGCTGTGCTGCACAAACGCGATTCCAATGAGCTTGGGGCCGGCCTTGAGGGGCAAGCGGAATTCCAGAGGGGCGGCTGCGGGGCCGCCTCTACCTACTCTGCCGCCGGCCGTATTTTCGCCCAGACGCGACAATTGCACGCGCTGTCCGTCCAGGGTGATCTCGAGTTCCTGAAGATCGCGGGGTTGGGCGGCCAATTCAACCTTGACCACATATGTGCCGTCGACAGGAAAGTCGCTGCGAATCGCCAGGCCGCCTCGGGTTCCGAAGGCTAGCTCATCCACGCGCGCATCCTGCGGATGTTCCTCGTCCATGCGATGAATGTTGACCATCACCGGCATGGCTGGGTCACCCACCGCCAGCCTCGCAATCTTGCGGGCCGCATCCAGGTAACGGTCCATTGTCGCTGGTGACATGAACAGCAGGTCGGCGATATTGTCGAAGCCGCTGCTCACGTTGTCCGGCGGCAACAGATAGGAAATCTCATTCTCCTTGGGCAGCGCGTTCAATGCGAGCAGGTCGCGAATCGAGTTCTGATATTCGGTGCGCGTGAGCCGATGCAATAGCGGGAGCTTGCCCGGATTCGGATTCGCCGCAGCGGCGCGATCCAGTTCCGTGGTCAGATTTCGAATCATGGTCCCGTAAGTGGCTTCATCAGGCCGGGGAGCGCCCGCGGGAGGCATCGAACGGCTCTCCAGCTTCGCGACCACCTTCTCCCAAGTCTCGGCAGTGGCGGGGATGCGGTTGAGGTCCGCCACCTGGATGGCGAGTCCGCCGGTTTTCAACTTGTCATTGTGGCAGCCGAGGCAATAGCGGGTAAATAAAGAGGATGCAGAGGCCGGACGCGTCAACGGCGCCGGCTGCGCGACGGCAAGACACGCGATAACGATCGCCAACAGGGCGGGCCGGTAAAATCGCATATTGCAATTGTACTTGTAATATACTGGACCCGTTACCATGCTCCTGCATCGCTTGGTCCTTGTCGCATTATGTTTCGGTTGCATCGCGAGTGCCGCGGACCCGCGTCCGGGCACGCAGCTGGGCACGCAGTTGAGCATGCAGTTGATAGAGGCGGTGAAGCGTCAGGATGCAGCCGCCGTGCGCGCCCTGCTGGCCCGCAAAGTTAAGGTTTCCGCGACCGAAGCTGACGGCTCCACTGCGCTGCACTGGGCCGCCCAACGCAACAACGCGAAGCTGGTGGACACACTGATCGCGGCGGGAGCCAACGTCAAGACAGCTACGCGTTACAACATCACCCCGCTCTACTTCGCGTGCCTGAACGGGAATGTGACGATGGTGGCGAGCTTGCTTAAGGCGGGAGCCGATCCGAACAGCACGGCCGAAGAGGGCCAGACCGCATTGATGACTGCGTCGCTTGCGGGGAACGTGGATGTTGTGAAACTGCTGCTCTCTAAGGGTGCGAAAGTCGACACCGCCGAGCCGTATCGCGGACAATCCGCGTTGATGTGGGCCGCGTCCGAGGGCAACACCGCCACCGCCGAGATGCTGGTGGAGTTCGGCGCGTCGTTGAAGCCCAAGTCAAAGGGCGGGCTGACGGCATTTCTTTTCGCCGTACGCAATGGTCACATTGCCACTGCGCAAGCGCTGCTGGATCACGGCGCCGATGTGAACGATGTTGCACCGGATGGCACCAGCGCGTTGAACATGGCTGTAGTCAACGCGTATTTTGAGCTGGCAGCGGCTTTGCTGGATCACGGCGCCAACCCGAACGCGTCCGATCCGCGTGGTTCGGCGCTCCACACGATCGCGTGGTTGCGTAAGCCGGGGACCGATGGTGCGGCGGGCGTCGGAAACACACCACACGGACCGCCACCTCCTACCGGAAATCTCTCCGCGCTGGATCTGGCGAAGAAGCTGCTGGAGAAGGGTGCGAATCCGAACGTGCGCATTTCCTGGATGGAGAGCCGCTTCGGCAAGGAAGGCGGCACCGCGCGCAATCCGCCCAACATCCAGCTTGGCCGGCACTTCTTGAGCTACGTCGGCGCGACGCCGTTCTATGTTGCGTCGAAGAACGGGGACGTTCCTTTGATGCGCGTGCTGTTGGCCGCGGGTGCGGACCCGAAGATGCCCAGCAAGGCGGGCATCACGCCGCTGATGGCGGCCGCGGGTCTCGATTATTGGGAGGGCGAGGCTCCCGGTCCCTTCGCTGGACTCTCGGAAGCGGAACGCCTGGATGCGGTGAAGCTGGCGCACTCGCTGGGAAATGACATCAATGCGCAAGCAGACTTCGGCGATTATGCGATGGAAGGCGAGACGGCCTACACGCTGCTGTATTATCCGCTGAACATCGACAAGCTGGTGGACCTGGGAGTCGGGGATCCACGCTGGAGCGGAAGTTCGGCGTTAATTGGAGCTGTGATATCCGGACAATCCTCGATTGTGCGGTACCTGATCGATCAAGGCGCGAAGCTCGACATGAAGACCAAGCTCGGGTGGACACCGCTCATGGTGGCCGAGGGAGTCTTTTTCGCTAACGCCAAGAAAGAATATCCTCAGGCCGCGGCGATCATTCGCGAGGCTCTGACCGGGCAGCAAACTTCGGCAAAGAAGACGGAGAAACCATGAGACTGACATTCCTGACCGTGATCCTGGCCGCCGCCGCTGCGTCCTTTATATGGGCGCAAGAGCCCGCGACCTACGTGGACCAAGCCAAAGTTGCGGAGGCGTTCTCCAAGGGAGGAAGCCTGAGCAAGGGTGGGGACTATACAGCATCGGGCGCGCGCCGCACGGGTCCTGGACAAGTGGAAGTTCACGAGAAAGAAACAGACATCTTTCTGATCACCGAAGGCAGCGCGACCTTTGTCACGGGTGGCAAGATGATCGGCGGCAACATGACCAAGGCGGGCCAGTGGATCGGCACGAGTATCGAGGGCGGAGTGGTCCACCAATTGAAGAAAGGCGACTTCATCACCATCCCCGCGGGAACACCTCACTGGTTCAAGGAAGTCCCTAGTAGTGGCGTGACCTACTACATGGTCAAAGTGATCAAGCCCTAGGCGCTACTCCGCGGCGGGCCAGCCGCGCTGAGTTTCCTTGGGCAGGATACGGAAGAATGCATTGACGGCGTGAATCTCGCCGGCCCAAACTTTAAACGCCTCAAACGTCACCAGCGCATTTCCTGGGCCATAGGAATTCGTGTCGCCGAAGTTCATCCATAACAGCACGATGCCTTCTTCTTCATCCACTGCGGCCACGCTCGCCTTTACGTCGGGGTGCAAAATGATCTTCTGCGTCAGGATGGCGGGGGAGTTGGGGCGAGGGCCTCCTACGCCGGCAATGAAGGTCCCATTCTCTACGCGGTAGGCTTCCTTGGAGAACGGCGTCTTGGCATCCACAAAGCTGCCGATGCGCAATCCCTCAGGATAAAGCAGCGCGGTCCGAATCATCTCCGCGCGCGGCATTCGCTTGCCGGAGGGCAGAGGCTCACTCATTCCCCCCAGCGGCTTTTCCAACGAATCCGGCTTAAAGCGAGAAGTCGGCGTGATGCGATCCACAAGTGTTTCGATCCCCGTGATCTTCTGGTCCGCCACCCGCAGCACCACGGAGTACAGAATCTGGGCATCCTCCTCGAACAACATTACATGCGAGGCCGCGATCTGCTGCTTCAGGTCGATATAGTCCTGCCGGAAATCACCCTTCTTGGTCACAGTCTTCCACAGTCCCTCGCCGAGGTTCAGATTCTGCGAATCTTCGGTGAAACGCCCGTTCGTAGCTAAGGGAAGCCGTGACGGGTCATGCGCCACCATCGCGTCAATGTACTTGGTGAGCATGCCCTTGAGGCACGCGCGGTCACAATCGGCCGCTTGCGCCGCGCCCGTTGTCATCGCGGTCAAAATAAGCACGCCAACCGAGGGAGCGAGCCTCCGTCGAACCCCTGGGAACAATCGATTCATGCCGTACTCCTCTCTCAAGGAGTATACTCGCCGTTAATTGCCGAAGCTACGCGCCAGGAAATCGAGCAACGTCTCGCGATCCCCGGCGGCCACTGGCGCGCCCCAATCGGTCATCTTTGTAATTTCCCGATCCCACTGCGCGCGGGTTAGCCGTTGTTGCCGGATCACGTCGTCCTGATGGCACAGCATGCACGTCTCCTGAAATCGAGGCGGCGCCGGTGGCAAGGACTTCTCTTCGCTCTTGGGAGGTGTTGCGGACGAGGAGACACTGCGCACTACGTTTACGTCCACGCGAGGGATTACATTCCACAGATAACCGGAAGGATTCCATTCCTGAGCCGCGGGCTGCATCTCACCGCCGGCGTCGCGTGAGCGTACGAAGATGGAATGAAAACGCTCGGCAGTGGGAGTCCATTCGAACTCCCATCGACGCCAACCCCAGCGCGTCGGCTTGTCCACAAATCGCGCGACCGCCCAGCGGCGGCCCGTGTCCACACTCACCTCCACGCGTTGTATGGGGCCCGCATCTCCGCTCCACGCGACGCCTCGAATGAGTAGCGGCTTTCCAACTTCCACGCTGCTCCCTTGGAGTGGCGACGCGATCACGCTTTTTACCCGCAGGCTTGTTACCGAAGACATGTTGGCCGCCGGAACGACGGTGCCAGGGGCAACGGGCCGGCCTGGATGGCGGTATGCGCTCTTCATCCAGTAGCCGTCGTCCTCGGCTTGCAACACGTGGATTCCGGTCAGCCATTTTGCCCACGAATCGCCCGCCCACCCGGGTACGATGGCGCGCAACGGGAAGCCATGCTGCTGCGGCAATTCCACACCGTTCATCTCATAGGCCAGCAACGTATCGGGATGCACAGCCTTGCGCAGTGGAATCGACCGTCTGAAATCCGCCATTCTCCCGAGCGGCACGTCCGCGCCATCGAACAGAACCTCGACGGCTCCGGATTTCACGCCGGCGCGCTTCAGGACGTCCGCCAGACGCACTCCGCGCCATCGGCCATTGCCTACGGCTCCGTTTCGCCATTGCAGGCCAGCGACGGGCGGATCATAAAATGCCCGGCCGTTGCCCGCGCATTCCAAAACGCTCACCACTTCGGTGGAAGGCATGCGGCGCAACTCGTCCAGTGAGAGCGTTAGCGGCTGGGCGACGCTTCCGTCCACTTGCAGGCGCCACGCGCCAACATTCACCGCCGGAGTGTAGACGTGCGTGCGAACGAAGAAATGCTCCAGCGGCGTGATCTCGTCCGCGAAGCCGGCTAGCGGCATTTCCAGGTCTTCCGGCCGTGTCGATCGCGCGATCATGTCGCGCTTCTCCAGCACGCGGCCGGGAGCCTGGGCATACAACGCGCCGCCTGCCAATGCGGCCAAGAAGCGTCGCCGCGCCAAATCCTGGATCATTCTTATCAAGGCTACTGCACGCGAGCCTACTGCACAACGGGAACGATTTCCATGGCGCGAGCACGGAGACTCAATTGCTAGGACTACCCCGTGAAAGGCGAAGTCGCACCTTGGTCCCCGCGAAACCGCTGGCAGGGGCGGCGCGTAGTGAGGCGACGATTGCAATACGCGGTGGGTTCCCACAAAATAGGATCTTGTCCTGCGGGCTGCAAGTCCTAATTTCCCACTGGGCGTCGCTGAAAGGGAATACCCCATGCAAGGCCTGACTCGTTTTGCTCTGCTCCTGCTCCCCTTCGTTTGCGTACCGAGTTCCCTGACTGCGGCGCCAACTCCGTTGTCGCTGAAATGGAACCAACTTGCGGGTGCCCTCGACGGGCGTCACGTGGTGGTTGAGCTGAAAGATCACTCGCGTATCCAAGCGGTGGTGACATCGGTGGCAGCGTCGGGGCTAACGCTTCAGGTGACCTCGAATTCTCATCCGACTTACAGGAAAGGCACGGCAGAGATTTCCAGAGAGAGTGTCGCTGGTCTGAGGCTAGTCCACATGCGCATTCGTGGACGGATACTTGGGGGCATATTTGGGGTTTTGGGGGGCATTATCGCGGGAGGTGTCCTGGATCTTGCGGCGCAAGACTGCGACTCCCTGTTTGGACCGTGCCGTCCGGCCAATCGAGGTTTGCAAGTCACCGCGGCTGCTGTCGGTATCGCGATTCCTGTCTCTGCGTATGCATGGGGAAGGCACGCAGATCGGCAAGAAATCGAAATTATTCTGCTGCCAGACTGAGCGAAGGCAGACTTTTTTGAAGGGGAAGAAATGTTCAGATTAGCTACCTTCTTGGCCTTTGCCGCGATCTCCTCCGGACAGGCGCCGCGCTACATCGTCAGCACAGTTGTTGGTTCCTCGCCGGTGCTGGCGAGCATCCAGGAGGAATCCCCGGCTCGCCTGACGACGAGCTTCGCTCCAACCAGATTAACGAGTGACGCGGCGGGCAATGTGTACTTCGTGGATTCGGGGCGCATCCGGAAATTGAAGCTGGATGGCACCGTAACTTCGGTTGCGGGGAACGGGACCTACGGGCGGACTGAGGACGGACGACCGGCCAAGGGATCGCCAATTAATCCCGCAGGTGGGCCGATCAACCAGGCGGGAAGGTTCCCATTAGCGGCCGCGCTGGATGGATCGATCTATTTCCTCGAAACCACCACCGCCTACCAGGATTTCACGGTGCGCAGAATCGACGCGTCGGGGATTCTGCGCACGGTGGGACTCCTGCCGGGTACGGCTCAGTTTCAGTCGATGGCGGTGGACTCCGTTGGTTCGGTGTATTTAGGGGACCGGGGACGCAGTCAGGTTTTCAAGGTGACTGCGCAAGGGGGCGTCTCGGTATTCGCGGGGAACGGGACCAACGGATTTAGCGGAGACGGCGGATTGGCAACGCAGGCCATGCTGGGGAACACGCAGGCCGTGGCCGCGGACAGCGCGGGCAACATTTACATCGCAACGGACGGATTCTTCGGGTCCCCGTTCACCGATCAGAGGAGGATTCGAAAAGTAGACGCTGCGGGACGAATTTCAACGTATGCGGGAATTGCAACCCCAGTTGGATCGTCCACAGGGAATTGCGTCGTAGGCTCTGCCACAAAAGTAGAACTTCCCGGTCAGATTGACAGCATCACAGTAGGGGCTGACGGCAGCTTGTTTCTTTTGTCCAGCGTGTTTCCCGAAATTTGCCGGATTTCGAGTGACGGACAGATCAGTCGCTATTACCGTGCGACGTCCTTCCAGTCGATGTCGTCGGTAGCGGTGGATCCTAGCGGCAGGGTGTTTGTTAGCTTCTTCTTCAACGACAATTTTTATCGCAATAGCATCGGGGTGATCGCGGGACCAGGACAGGATTCGACTCCGGTTCTGGGCTATGTGCCCGTGCTCGATCCATCCTTCGGGCTGTTCTCGGGCAGGGGCCAGGCTTATTTTGCCGACCGTTCCGGAAATCTGATTCTCTGGAATTCCACAGGCGTGTCGCGAATTCGGAACGGCCGTGTGGAGAAGCTGAACCTTCCGTTCCCACAGGCCATCGGGAGCATCACCGATGACGCTGCTGGGAATCTCTATTTCATGAACGCTCGCGGCGAAACGGGACGATTGTCGCCAGTGGGCGAATTCAGCAAGATTTTGGACGCTCGGATTAACAGCGGAGCCAGCGATGCCAGGGGCGTGCGGGATGCGCAGGGAAATTTCTACTTTTCGGACCCGGTGGCGCGCCAGGTTTTTCGCGTTAATACAGATGGGCAGACTTCTCCATTTGCCGGGATTCCGAACACTGACCCGGTGGGATACGCGGGTGACGGCGGCCTGGCCGCACAGGCAAAGCTCACGTTTCCCACGGGGCTGGCCCTGGATCGGTCCGGAAACCTATACATCGCCGATCCCGGCAATCGGACCATCCGAAAAGTGGATCCAAACGGCATCATCTCCACCGTCGCGGGAGCACTGGGAGCCATTCCTCGAACGTTTGCGGGAGAAGGCGGGCTGGCCACTCAGGCGGTTCTTTTGCAGGCGTCCAGCGTGGCGGTGGACTTGGCCGGTGTTGTTTATATTAGCGATCGAGATGGAATCCGGATGGTGACCCGAGACGGCATCATCACTACGATTGCGGGGAGGGCTGTTCCCCTGCTTGTGTCCTTCACCGACGACGATGGCGTGCTCGCTCTAGATGCGACTTTAGCACCGGGGTCCTTGTCCATTAGCGATTCTGGCGATGTCTATTTCGACGACGGAGCTACTGTGCGCCGGCTATCGGTGGAACAGGGTCCGCAGCGTTCGCTGCCATCGGGAAACTTCTTGAACGCGGCCAGCTACCAGGCACCACCTCTGGCTTCCGGCGAATTCGTGACGCTGTTTTCCGATGCACTGGCGAATCAGGCAGTGAGCGCAGAGTCCCCCGTTTTTCAACTGGGAGGACTAACCGTGTTGGTGGCCGATGCGGGTGGCGAAGATCAGCCTGCATTGCTGAGCTACGCTGCGCCAACCCAGGTGAGTTTTGTCGTGCCCACGAGTCTGGCGGCCGGGGCGGGCAGAGTTACAGTGATCCTGCCGGATGGACGGCGGGCGGTGACGAAAGTGCCTCTGGCTTCGTTGTCGCCGGGTGTTTTCATCATGGGGGCGTTCACGGCGGGCGTGCCGGCGGCACAGGCAGTTCTCACGCGGCCGAACAATAGCCAAAACATTCAGAATTTGTTCGACTGTGGGAATTCTCCTTGCGCGGTTGATTTTGGGCAACCGCAGGATCGCATCAGTCTGGTTCTCTATGGCACGGGCTTTCGAAATCGCAGCGACTTGAACGCCGTCAGCGTGACGTTGGGTGATACTCGATTAACTCCCATATTCGCAGGAGCGCAGGGTCAATACCCTGGACTGGATCAGCTGGTCGTGAATTTACCAGCTACATTGCGGGGCAAGGGTCGGATAGAGGCTAGCGTGGTTTTCGACGGAGTCGCTTCGAACACCTTCTCCTTGATCTTCTAAAATCTTGTTCAGAGGGCTATAGGAACACTGCGACGTTGCGCGAGTGCAGGCGGCGCGAGTACAGGCCGATACCCACTAACCCCAGCCCCGCCAGCAGCGCTGTCCGCGGTTCCGGTACATCGTTTGCCGCCAACAATTCCAAACGCTGGGAGTTCTCCCAGGGAGCTTCATTCAAGGGGGCGGAAACCGAGCCGGCTGCGAATAAAGCGGTGATCGTCGCGTGCGCCAAGGTGGTCCCCGTGCTATCTATAATGCCCTCCTCTATATCCAGCGGGGCCAAGGCTATGATGAAGTCAATATCCAAGCCGCTAAAGCTGAAGCTATCCCCTGGAGCAACCGCCAGCCCGCTGAACGTCACCGTCTGGAACCATCTGGGATTGGACAGGAAATCCGATGCCGTGCCACCGGCCACGTCGGTATCCCACGTAGCGATCCCGGCGCCCGGCGTTCCCAGTGTGTAAATGACGCCAATCATGATGTCGGCGACGGAGGTATTCGTAACCGTGCCTCCCTGCAGAAAGTTGCCTCCATCCAAGGTAGCAACGGCGGAAATCCCGGCTCCCTGGGCTGGTGAGGTCAATAGAAGCGCGCCAGTGGCAACTAGGAGATAACCCTTAAGGGACTTGAGCATGTGGACCTATTTCTCGAGCGATGCTTTTACTGACCGCATCTGCTAGGTCTCTAGTCTATGTTTGGGTACCTCCTCGGGAAACTAGTTATACACCCTAGTGGGCCATATTTGAACTAGTACTCCGGCCTACGTGGTACCAGATGCGTAAGTGCCTTGCGAATAGAGACTTATGTCTCCCGGCGCGGACCGGCCCCCCCTCAACCGGCCCGCGTAAGCCCCCCAAGCAAGTCACTGACGGCGATATTTGAAGGTAAGCTTGGTCTCTTCGTTCAGGACCAAGGCCCGTACAAATTGGTAGGAGTTACCCGTGCGCGGCACGTTGACCGCGATGGGTAACACACCTGCGACGCGCTGCTGCAGGTTCAGCGCGTTCGCCGAAGGAACTTGAAGTACGGGGAGGCTCTGAACGTCGCTAGACGTGACCCTTCGGGATAGCTCCGCCGTTTCTGTCTTGAGCAACGATCCGGCCGCCATGACCGTTACGGACTCCGAGCTTGATCCAACCTCCAGCAGAACATCCACTGCCGCGGCTCGCATCGGATTGTAGTCCAGTTGTCGAACATGCATCTTGAAGCCCGCCATGCTGACGGTTACGGACAACCGGCCCGCGGCGACGTTAGGGATCATCCAGCGGCCGCGACTGTCCGTCACGGTTTGATAGATGGCTCCCGTAGTCCACGCGCGAATTTCAACGTTGGCGCGGGTGACCATCGCCCCCGAAGAGTCTGCAACCTGCCCGCCAATCTGTCCGGGCGACAGGGGCCCCAGCGGCGTGATCATAGCCATGGCGAGTGGCATGCGGAGATTCGCGGCATTGTTCACGATCTCCTCTCGCGCATCCGCTCCGGCGGAACGCGGCAAGAGCAGTGCCGACAGCGCATCGCCCGCGAAACTCGCGACTTTGTACTGCTGTGGCAGGAACACCTCCCACTGCATGTCTCCCACTGGAATATCCATCTTCGGCAGGGTAAGCTCCCCTGCGCCCTTTTTTGCAAACGGAGCGCCGGCGTGCAAGAACACAAACGACACCTCGTAGGAATCCTGTGGGCGGAACCCCGGCCGTAGGAGAGGTACCCGGCTGCCATCCGTGCCTTCGACGGGCTTCACTTTCTGGCCCGCGACATCGGCGGACAGGATCGTCGCGCCGGCGGGCAATTCCAGTTTCAAGAACGGCTGGGCCTTATTTTTCACGGTGAGCTTTACTTCCGTGAGGGAACGTCCTTCGCTGGTAATCAATGTCGTGATCACAGCTTGCTGCGCCACCGCCGAAAGCACTTGGGTCTCCGGGAATCGTACCCACTCCAGTCCGACGGAGGGAACCTCCGCGGGCCGCTTCTGATAGCGGAACGCCGCATGCAACGTCGTCCCAGCCAGACTTCGCAGATATGGACTGGTCTCCTTAAAGTCCATCCGCCGCAAGCCTCCGTGTTCGGTCGCTGTCAACTCCATCGCGCCCTCGCCCTCGATCAGGACCTCGCCCGTTTCCCTTTGCGTGTCCGCAAAAGTGACCAACGGGATTTCCGCTTTCGTCGCGGTGTTGGCTTTGGCCAGCGAGAGCAAGAAAGAGTGGCTTCGTAATGCTGGATTGCCGACCGTCATGACAACCATATTCGATTGCACCTCGGTGCCAATGAGCGTGGGTCCGGTGGCGCCTGTCAGCTCATGACCCGCCGGAATCTGAATGCGAAACTGGGTTGGCTCACCTTGCACGATAGTGATCTCCGCCAGCGCAGCCACGACTAGCTCCGCTTCAGAGACCGAAAGCAGAGTCTTCACGTCGGATAGAAAGCGAACCTCTTTCGGAGCAGCGGGAGCGGTGGAACTAGGCAAGCGCGCCGACCACCAGATCGTGCTGGTCTGTCCCGGCACCAGCACCGCCTCAATGACGGTGCGCCCGTTGTTCGACGCGCGATTCGTGATCAGGCCCGGACTCAGATTGACCAGCGTCTGCGACCCCGGTACTGTGAACGTCAACCGCACCGCACCCGCGGCGGGCACCGGCAGTTGGAACGAAGCCCGGCCTGTCTCAATGTTCAGGGGGATTGCAGTGGCCAGGGTAACGCTGAACGATCCGGGTCCCGCCAACAGAGCGGAGTGGACGCCTGCTTCCTGCTCCAGCGGCAACTCCATCGCATTCTGTTGCGCGTCCGTCACGATCATGCCGGTCACCAAAGGGACTTTAAACCTGCCGGTCGAAAGCAATTCTCCTTCGATGACCACACTGCCGGAAACCGAATCCGCCTGCGCGGCTAAATTGATCTCGGCGCTTTTCAGGACGTGCCGGAAGGGCGGGGCATCCGGAGCCTGGGGAGGCCGTGCCGCCCGCTCCACTAGAGCGTTGTATTCGTCCAGCGGTAAAGCAACATTTCCCGCAGTGGGAACCGGCACGTTCTGCGCGACGGCCAGTAGCGCTGTTAACAGAGAACCCACGAAGAAGTTTTTCATCGCACGCCGCCCTTCTTGTCTTGCTGATATTCGAACTCAATCACGGCGCTCTTGCCCTCGCCCGTCAATTCCGCGCTCAGGAACGCGGAGGGACCCACGGAGGGAAACGTCACGCGTACCGGCAGTGCCGCCGCGGCCCTACGTCCTCCAGTGCGATTCCGGTAGCCGTCGACCAGAGCCTGTGCCGCCAAAGAAGGTCCTGCCGATCCTCCAAGCTCACTGCTATCGACGCTGGAATCCAGCGGTGACACCGCCGCATTGAGCACTGCGGACACGGGAGCCTCGTACGCCTGCACACGAAATGCGCCGGGATCCACGGCCAGGCGATAGAGGGGCGGGTAGTAGAACACGACCCCGGTGCGAGAAATCGGAAGGTCCAGGATCGGTAGCGCCAGCGCCGCGCGTCCTTTGTCGAGCCACTCCGTATCGCGCAACGAATAAAGGATCTCGATCGCGAAGGCGGGAGCATCATCCCCCGCGCGTCCCTTCGCCAATGGAAACAACAGTCCGCCGGCCGGCGATTGCCCGGGGCGCACCGGACGTCCAGCGAGTGAAG